>JASBTF010000002.1 GCA_030148545.1 Pseudomonadota bacterium | reverse complement strand
ATCGAAGTTGAGTTTTCCCTCTCCAATGTCATTTAAATGCTCCCTCACATAGCGCTCTAACGCCTGATGAAGAGCGTGTTCATCCACTCCCAATTCAGCAGCCATTGTCGCTGAGACACGCGCAGGCCAATTCATCCAGCTGTCCCGAACCTGCCGCCCCAGTTTGTAAACCTGCGCTTTTACTTGATCTTTATTAATCAGCTGACCTTTCTTCTCCTGCAGGGCAAGCTGGGTCAGTTGGGCTTTGTAAAGCTCGTGAGCAGTTTTGATCTTGGCAAATGATGGCTTGCCGTTAACGGCGGGCAAGTTTTCACCCATCGATAGCTGGGTGATGTTTTTCTTGCTTTCATCGGTATTTTCTTTCCATTCTTGATCGGCTTTTTTCGGATTAATTTTGCCGTTTTCTTCCAGCGTAATCCGACCTGCCTCGATGGCTTTACGCACAGCCTTATCGCTCACGCCGCGATGGCGTGCATATCCTCGGATTGTAAGATCATCCATATTTTATGATTTCTGTTGTTGAATAAGCCTAATTGTTTCCAGCAAAAATTTCTTTTCTGATTTGCTCATAAGGCAGTAAGCATCAAGAACCCTTCTTTGTTCAGACGGTAATGAGACATCTTGTGGAATATCATCGTCATAAAAAAACTCTATTGGCACTTCCAATAGAGAACAAAGCATTTGCAATCGCGCAGCTGAAATTCTGTTTTTACCTTTTTCCCATTTTTGCACCTGCTGGAACGTCACACCAACGTATGCGCCAATCTGGGCTTGGCTAATCTTCAGGGCTTTACGCCTTGCACGAATCCTCTTTCCTATGCACTGATTAATATCAAATTCTTTAGCATTCACAGCTATAACCTCCTTATATGAAAAGGCCACCAAGAAACTTGGTGGCCGGGAGTTCATAACCGCAGATTCCAGAGGATCACGGCGCGATGCTTTTTAGCATACGCCTGGACATATAGCACCGCCTCCCGGCCATAAAAGGCGGTAGGCGATATCATTGCGGCTGATATCTGCCGCTGGAATCTAGGGTTATGAAGCCCCGGCACGACACATTGCGTGCTGCCTGTAACTATACGAGAATCCCTTCAAAAAGCAAGGTAAAGCAATCTTTTACAGATGAATTTGCCATCTTAAATAATAAGCATTGTTGCCATTATTCCACTTTACTTTGTTGATTTATGAAGCGTTCATGGCATCACCGTTAGCAACCAAAAGAAAGGTGAAACCATGACAAAACAAACTAAAACAACCCAAAAGAGCGCTGAAACCAAACCCGCCGACTCTGCGCCAAAAACTACCAAAAAAGCACTGGTAGAACAGCTTTTAAAATCAGACAAAGGCGCAACCATTGAAGAAATTGCCAAGAAAACCAGCTGGCAACATCACACGGTGCGTGGACATCTTTCCATCCTTAAAAAAGCGGGAGCAGAAATTATCAGCGAACGCGTGGATGGTGCTCGGTATTATCGTATTACCGAGAAAGTCGCCTAAGAAGCCCGCTTTTTAGCTAACGCCTTAAAGCTCTGGCCACCATCGGCCAGAGTTGCTTTTTTTCCAGTAAACTCTTCCCAACGCTTCACAATGACATCGACATATTTCGGATCAAGCTCAATCAATCGGGCGCGACGACCTGTTTTTTCACACGCAATCATCGTTGACCCTGAACCGCCAAACGCATCAAGCACAATATCTTTGGTTTTGCTGGAATTATGAATAGCGCGTTCCACCAACTCCACAGGCTTCATCGTCGGATGCAAATCGTTTTTAACGGGCTTGTTCACAAACCAAACGTCGCTTTGATCCCGCGCACCACACCAGAAATGCTCATGCCCATCTTTCCAGCCATAAAGGATTGGCTCGTATTGGCGTTGATAATCTGCACGTCCCAGCGTGAAGGTGTTTTTCGCCCATACGATAAAGGTTGACCACTTGCCACCAGCGCCAACAAACGCGCCGTGCAGCGTGTGAAGTTCAGACGAACTCATGCACACATACATAGCGCCTTTGCACATCATCATGAGATTGGTGCAAACGTCGTAGAGAAAGTCACCAAACCCATCGCCAAGATTGTCGTTTTGGATCGGACGAGCTTTGCCGCGCATCTTATCTTTCATCGAATTGGCGTAATTGACGTTATACGGCGGATCGGTAAACACCATATCGGCCAGCTCTTCACCCATGAGGGTGTTGTAACTGTCAATCATGGTGGAATCCCCGCACAAAACTTTATGCTCACCGCAAATCCAAATATCACCTTCAACACTGACTGGTTTTTCCGGAACTTCCGGCGCGGCATCTTCATCGGTTAATCCACCCGATGCACCATCATCAACCAGCAGAATGCTATCCAGCTCCTCAGCATCAAAACCAAGAAGATCAACGTCAAAATCCAAATCACCCAGCGCGATCAATTCTTCACGGAGGAGACTTTCATCCCAACCAGCATTCTCAGCAATTTTATTATCTGCAATCACCAGCGCACGGCGCTGCGCCTCGCTAAGATGTTTCAACCGAATGGCTGGCACTTTTTTAATGCCCAGCATTTTTGCCGCCATCAAACGCCCATGCCCCGCAATGATCACATTGTCATCACCCAGCAAGATTGGATTTATAAAGCCAAACTCGCTGATTGATCCTGCGATCTGTGCGACCTGTGCATCGGAATGTGTGCGTGCATTTTTCGCATAAGGAACGAGTTTATCGACAGCGAGTTGTTCAATTTTTAGATCTTCTGATTTTACATCAGTCATGGTTTTTATTTTCCTCCATTTGCTGCAGTTGTAAGAATGCCCCACGCATGAGCGGCAGCCAGTGGGACGACACCGTTTCCACAGGCGCGAATGCTGTCCACCCGATTGGCCAGCCCATCAGCCATTCGACAAATTGCGGGTTTAAAACAGGTTGGGATTTCGTCCCAGTTTCCTTCGGGTCCGGGTGGGAATGGATAGCTGTTGCCGTTAATCCATTGCTTTGTTGAGAGTTCCCCTGAAGGCGGTATTTGTGTTCCGAAGCAATCGGTGTCGGCCACATGATCTGCTCCCGCAGATTGCTCGGGCGAGATCTGCCCGCACGTTGACCGTTCGGCCCCATCAATTTCTTCATGGCTTCGGGAGACCTGGCTGGAAGATGATCCAGCGTGTTCGGCGTTGCCCAATTCACAATCGATACTTCCAGACGGCATTTCGGATTGTTGTTCTCGATCTCCTTCTTGCACGGGCCATTCGCAGAAGAGACACGGACTGTCGGCCAGAGATGCTTCACCTGATCCCGCAGGCTCAATGGCATGCCCGCATCCATCCGTTCTTTGAATTTCTCTGAGCTGAGACAGCCACCCGTTGGCTCGGTCGCTTTCACGGTACGCCAAAATGAAGAGACGCTCGCGTTTATGAGACGCACCGACTTCCTCCGCTGAGAACAAGCCCCCCTTAACGCGGTAACCCAATCTTTGAAGGTCATCATGGACTTGTTCGAACCCCAGTCGTAAATGTCCGGGGACGTTTTCGAAGAAGCAGAGCCTTGGGCGTACCTCCCGCACAATCCTGTACACATCTGGCCAGAGGTGGCGTGGGTCATCTTTGCCTTTTTGTTTTCCTGCAACGGAGAATGGTTGGCACGGGTATCCTGCAGTGATGCAATCCACGATGCCACGCCACGGCTTGCCGTTAAAGGATCGCAAATCCGTCCAAACAGGCGCTTCATCCATGGTTTTGTCTTCCATGCGCGTTGCCAAGATTTCGCACGCAAAGGCTTCGATCTCGACAAAACAGACTGCTCTAGCATTTGGCTGCGCCACTCGGATGCCGAGGTCGAGTCCGCCGACACCGGCGCACAATGACAAAATGTTAAGGGAACGATGATCCACAAATTCAAATTCCTTCTTATATGCGTCCGCATGGGTCCGCACTTAGGGTCCGCACCTGCAAGGCTCGGTTTTGCTAAGTTTTTGATGTTAAAAATTAAAGTGCGGACCCAAAAAAATAGTTTGGCGCTAAAAAAGTCCTGCGCCTAAGCCCGCCGCATAGGGATCAATCGCCGGAAGTACCTTTTTTGCTATAACAGGGAAGGGAAAAAGCAAAAGCCACGCCCAAAGTGAATGGTTGCGTGGCTTTGAGATACTACTCCAGCGATTGTATTGATTAGACTAGGTGATTTTGTTCGTCATGTCCGCTCCAAAAATGTTCGCGAACATTTTTTATAGATCACTCATGAAAACTGTGCGCTGATTTAGGCATATTCACCCTCCTTGAAAACGCGGTCTGTAATGTTCTGCAGGTCGCTTGATATGCTTGCCACCGTTCCAACGTCTGCCCAGTTGAGGCTATCGGGGTTGGTCTCAAAATGGTCTGCGCTGGCTTTTTGCAAACGCTCCAACATCGCGTCAATGCTGGCTTTGTGTTCGATAAAAGCATCCAGCGCTGTTCGTTTTTTGTGTGTGTTTGTCATTGGTTTGTCTCCTTTGTTGACATCAGTAACGCTTCATTCTTGGAAGCTATCAAGCGAATTGATGATCTTTCTTCATCGTGGCATGCGAAGGTTATTCACAACCCCAGCTGTTATCTTTTCTATTTCTTTTTTGAGGTGTTCTTTTCTTCCTTTATATGGATGCGACACTTTTGGCGTGTCTGGAGTGGACAGTTTCGGCGTGTCTAAACACGACACTTCTGGCGTGGTAATTTTTGAGCTGTGGATAAGTATAGACTTATCCACATGATAGATATTCGATTGCCCACGGCCACGTTGCTGTGTTGTCAGCAGCTTGTAGCCTTCCAATTCAACGATAAACCTCTGCACGGCACGCGGGGACATGCCAAGCTCTTCACCCAGCGTTTTGAGCTTGGGAAAAGCCTGACCATCCTTGTTGGCGTATTGAATTAACCGCGCACAGCAGAGCTTTGCGCCGTGACTTAAATCCGTGCGGCGCAAGATATCATTGGGGATTGGTGCAAACGTCAGTTGGCTCATATTCGCGCGGCAATCTTACCCAGCGCACATTTATACATCTCCCAAGCCTTTGTGCGCCCAACACCGAACTGGTTACAAATCAGCTTCCAGCGCACACGCTCCGCCCGTTGCCAGACAAGTTTGCGTTCATCCACATCCAACCAGCGCAGCCACACAAACAGCACTTCTTCCATTTCGGTGATGTTATCGGAGGTTGGCCTGATCCGCATGGGCTGTTTTTCCATCTGCAGGATTTCCATTTCATCACGCTTAATGGCAGGCCACGCGCTGAAATAGCCTTGCACCCGTTCTTCAGGCAGGCGGTGTAATGTTCGTGCAGCTTCACGGATGCGGTCTTCAACGTATTTTTGTTTTACGGTAACGGTCTTTTCATTCATGAGCGTACCTCTTTGATTGGATTTGGCACGATAGGATTGGAAGGTTGCTGGTCACGCTCAATGGATTTGAGTTTGATAATGCCGTCGATCCAATGCAAAGCCCGACCGACTTCACGTACTTCTTTGATCAGATGCTGTCGTATCATCTCCAGCTCATCATCATCCAAATCTTTCAGCTGCCCCACCGGTGTGTGTTGCACCCATTTAAAAACGGCATCGCCAATATTGATTTTTTCTTCTACGGACAGTGTCATGTTTTCTCCTTTTAGGTTTTGTTGGTCCTAAAAGGCAGGTCTGCGAAAACGCCGCAGAACGACGAAAAATAATCAAAAATAATTTTTAAACTGGCTCTGCATCAGATGCTCCTTTAGTTTTTTAACGCGCGATGAAAATGTGGTGCGCGGAATTTTCAATATGGCTGCGGCTTCACTGATGGTGTGCTCCATCATCAGATCAAATATCTGCTGCAGATCTTCCGGCAAAGACTCTCTGATTTTCAAGATATCGATGCGCTGGATCGAGAGATCAGCAAAGCTTTCAAAGGGTTTGTCATCCCATAATCCACCCGTATCCATCACCTGATCAATAAAGAGCGTATCCTCATCATCGCTGAAAACAGGTTGGTCAAGTGAGATCTCTTTCAACCTGACTTTTCGTTTGTCCGTTGTGATTTCGCGGATCATCTGCACACTGCGGTGATTGATCACCATGCGGGTGAAGGCATCTTTCTCGGCGCGATTGCCGTTGAAATTACCTTCATCCTTGAGATACGCCATCATCAGCTCTTGCTCGATATCCTCACGGTCATCGGGGGAGAACAGTCCGGTACGGATCATGGTCTTAGCCTTAATTGTAATAAAAAAGGCGGCGTAGGAGTCTACGCCGCCGTAGCGGTTGTTTGACATCTAATTTTCCTCCATTTGATTGGTCGGGAGGAATCAGATGCAAAAATTTGTTCAATTAGAAGGTGTTATTGGGGTGTTCTTACAACCGCATAAAGGCGCATAAGGCGATTTCCCTTATTTACCTTGGTATCGAGAATTTAAGTTGTTTCAGATAGGTACTCTTGTATGACGTATCTCATCATACGAAGTTGTGTTTTCTGGGATGTCATCGCCAGTATCGGCAGCATCATCTTTTCGCTTTTGAGCGCCAATTTCTCTCAAAATAGCTGTTTTTATGATATCGGATAGCTCGGCAATATGTTCACGCGAGCCGGAAAGAATATTTGATTTTTGATCCATCAGGGTTCTCCATTGTTGGTTTGTCCTGATGGGTTAGGTCTGCGATGTTTTTACAAAGTGACGAAACTTTTTTAATTTTTATTCATGCGTAAATCCGAAAATTTTTCTTTGCTCTTGCCATGAAATGGGAAATCCGCGCACCACATTCTGTAGCGTTAACGTGCGGGGCTGTGTGCCGTTTAAAACCGTTTCGATAATGTCAGGGGCGAGAAGCGTTAAACGCATCACACGGTACATATGCGTCACTTCCACATTTTCTTTTTTGGCAAGCTCCTTCGGCGTTTCATATTTGCCGTCATCGAGCATACGTTGCCAAGAGAAGGCTTTGCCCAGCGCGGAGATAAAAGTGTAGTCCGTGTTATCTTCCTGTGTATCGGCCATGGCATCGATGTTCTCACCGTTTGGCCCCACGATCATTTTGCGAGAGCTGCGCCTGCTAAATTGCATCGGGATGCGGATATGAAGCGTGTCCAGCGCTTCATTCACAGATATAGTTGTCATTATAAAATTCCTCCTTGCGTGTAAGTGTTGGCAATAGTGGTAAAACCGTCCAATCGCATATCAATAGCAACTTCGCCAGTATCGATGCTGACTTCTTTCACCAAAAGCTCTGCGATGCGATTGCGCTCTTTGGGTTTGAGCTTCTTCCAAAAACCGTCGAAATCACCAATATGGGCGCGTAGCTCTTCCAAGCCAAAATCATGCGGGCAATCATCATCACTGCGTAACTTGTCATGAGTTTGCGTGATGATCTCGGGGCTTTCGATAAATTTGCGAATGTGACCGACCACCAGCGCGTCAATCTCTGCTGCGGGGACTGGACCAACCTTACACTCGTCATAACCTCTGTGTATGGCCGTTGTGGGCGTGTAGTAGCGATATATGCGCTGGTTCTTCTTCGTAAAGGTTGGCGTCATGGCACAATCACAACAATTGCACCGTATCAGTCCGCGCAGGAGTGTCGGGTTTTTGTTCTTGCTGTAATTTCCGCGTTTAACACGGTCGCTGGATAATATCTTGCGAACAGCGTCCCATAATTTCTTTGTGATAATCGCGTCATGCTGACCTGGATAGGTTTTATCTTTATGAACAATCTGCCCAAGGTAAAGCGGGTTATTCAGCATGCGGTAAATATACTGGCGGTTAAATTTGCGCCCACCGCGTATTTTACCTGTGCCACTTTTATACATTTTGGTGCGATGACCCTTCAGGTCGAGTTCTTTTATCAGCTGAGAGATGGATTTAATTTCCACATAACGCTGGAAGATATGCCGTACCAGCTCGGCTTCTTCAGGTACAATCTCCAGCTTGCGATCCACTGAATTATAACCAAGGGGGAGAGCACCGCCCATGAAGATGCCTTTTTTCTTAGAGGCGGCGAATTTATCGCGGATACGCTCTCCGATAACCTCACGCTCAAACTGCGCAAAACTCAGCAGGATATTCAGCGTCAAACGCCCCATGGAATCTTTGGTGTTGAAATGCTGAGTGACGGATACAAAGCTCACATTGTGCTTGTCAAAAACATCGACCATCTGAGCAAAGTCCGTGAGCGAGCGTGAGAGACGGTCGATCTTATAAACCACCACCACATCAATCTTTCCCGCTTTGATATCCTTGATAAGCCCTTTCAATGCGGGGCGATCCATATTCCCACCCGTAAAGCCACCATCGTCATAATGCTTAGGAAGAATATTCCAGCCTTCATGTTGCTGTGATTTGATGTAATTCTCGCCAGCATCGCGCTGGGCATCCAGCGTATTATATTCTTGATCCAATCCTTCATCGGTGGATTTACGTGTGTAGATGGCACAGCGTATTGCTTGTTTCTTTTCCATTATGATGATCTCCTGCGTGTGATGAGGCCAAAGAACAAATTGCCGTTCCAATTTGTGCCTGTAATCTTTCTGGCGATAGCGCTGAGGCTCTTATAGGTTTTGCCTTGGTATTCGAAGCCTTTGGCAAGCACCGTCACGGTATGCTCTTCGCCATCATATTCCCGTATCAGCCGTGTGCCGACGACGGGCTTGAGGGCTTTGCGCCGCTGTTTCTTTTTCTTGATACCATTGCCGTAATCCATCAGCAGGTTGATGACCTCTTGCTTCAGGCCGCCATATTCTAATTCCTGCATGCGGTAGGCGAGTTTGTTGACCAGCGTGACCTTGTTAAAATGTGGTGCCGGCGTGTTGTAATAGCTCTGCCACAGCTCTTTGAGATGCTCCATCGGCATGTAATTCAACTCGGCAATATCTCGTTCTAACATATTGTTTTGCATTGATTTTCCTTCCTTATCAAAGACATGAATGCTTCGCTTTGGCACTTAGTCCAGCGAAAACTCTCACTTTCTTAGGTCTGCGAAAGGCACGAAAAGTGACGATAAAAAATGCGACTTTTTTCTAACTTTTTTTGATGGGCGCTTATCACATTCGAAACGCGCAAAATTTAAAACCGTCAAAACCCTTAGAAAACGGGGCTTTTTAACCTGTCGGTCGTTTGAGAAGTAGCCATCAGGTTTTGAGACCACTGGGGGTATTTTGAGAGTACAAAGGGGGGAGTTGGTGAAATGATGGCTTCTGCTTGTGAACAGGTCACGTCCGAAAAAGGCGCAGGAACTGGGGTTTTAGACACAAAAAAACCGCCCATAACTTGCGTTAGAACGGTTCGTAATTCATAAATTGGTTGCGGGGGCAGGATTTGAACCTACGACCTTCAGGTTATGAGCCTGACGAGCTACCGGGCTGCTCCACCCCGCGTCAAGTAGTGGAGCGTATTTACGTTAAACTGAGGTTGCTGTCAAGCTTACTCTTCAATAAAGCCTTGCAAAACCAGCCCAGAACGCTCACGGCGAAAGACCATACCCTGAATACTGCCACTATCAAACGTAATCAGTGGTACTTGAGCAGCACCCTGGAAAGCCGCTAAAACAACTGCTTGCTGCTCTGGGTACACATAAAGCTTGGTCGCATCATGCTTGTTCAGAATAGGGTTCGTACTGCTCCAACCACGTACTTTAATAGCACGCTGCGGTGCTGTAAGGGGTAGGGGGGTAAGCTGTTGTACCAGGCTAGGCTTATCATCGTTCAGCAGCGCTTCTACAAACTTGCGAGCAGCATTGGTTACAGCAGATTTATCTGCCTCACTCACGCTACCAATTTCCATACTTGGGCTGGCGCTACCCAGTGTTTCCTTAGGATTCAAAAGGGTTTCTACATCGCTTGCTAGTGCTGTGGAGGCCAGCAAAATACCTGCTGTAAGTGTCAAAATTGCTTTCATGTTCAACAGCATAGGCAATTGATACGTGTCTGGCAATGGACGATAGCTCAAAAATGCGCTATGCAGACGCTATGAAGTTCTTAGATGAGGCAAAAATCTATATCAAATCCGGTAAGGGCGGTAACGGCTGCGTGTCGTTTCGTCGTGAGCGGAATATTCCAAAAGGTGGCCCAGATGGCGGTGATGGCGGCCGTGGCGGTAGCGTTATTCTTAAAGCTGTAGGTAATTTAAATACCCTTATCGATTTTCGCTTCCAGCAGCACTATAAGGCCAAATCTGGCCAACCTGGTATGGGTAGCCAAATGCATGGCGCCGGCTCGGACGACTTGATTGTGCCTGTACCCATTGGTACCGAGATTTTTGATTACGAAACTGAAGAGTTGCTGGCCGATCTTTCAGAAGAAGGGCAAACACTACTCGTGGCCGAAGGTGGCCATGGCGGGCAGGGGAACATCCATTTTAAAACATCCACCAACCGCGCACCGCGTAAGTTTACTTATGGCGGTGAAGCTATTGAGCGCACCCTATTTCTGCGCCTTAAACTACTGGCCGATGTTGGGCTGCTTGGGCTACCAAACGCTGGGAAATCCACGTTTATTAGCACTGTAAGTAATGCCAAGCCCAAAGTGGCTGATTACCCATTTACTACGCTTGTACCTGCACTTGGCATGGTACGGCACGATGATGTGGATATGGTGATGGCAGACTTACCAGGGCTCATCGCCGGCGCTAGTGCCGGTAAAGGACTAGGGCACGAATTCCTCAAGCATGTAAGCCGCTGTAGCGTGTTATTGCACCTTATTGATGTAACACAGCCTGAGCCAGAAACATCCTACCAAACATTACGTGAAGAACTGGCAGCTTATGATGAAGATTTTGGCAGCAAAACAGCCGAATTACCGGAAATTGTAGCACTCAGTAAGTGTGATAGTATTTCAGAAGATGATTTAGCAGAAGTGGTTAACAAGCTGAAAAATATTGATATTACAGAGATATACACCATATCTAGCGCGGCACAACAAGGATTAAAGCCTGTATTAACAGCGCTGGCGAACGAGGTGCGTAATGCACGCCCAGAGCCAGTAGAGCCTGAGCCAGAAACTGAAGAACCTCTTGACATTGTCGACAATTTAGACGAAGAGTAGGGCAACGCGCAGAAAGCGCTTCCGTTTCACATTTTTTGCCTAAAGGAGTTTTCTCATGGCAACTATTTCTCTTCGTAAAGGGCTGAGAAATATTGAAGATGTTCAACTTCATACTGCTGGTGATGAGAAAATCATCATTGCAGAACTTCCCAGACCTTGTGCAGATGATCTTGATTCTGAGCATGCACCGAATATTCGCATTATTGGTGATGAACGGTTTGACCCTGATGCATCATGGGTCTGCACTGAGATTATTAACGATCACACCGTTCGCTTAGAACTTGTGCAATCACTGCTATCAGCAGCTTAGTATATCCCCCAGTCGTGTAAAAACGGCTGGGGGTTTACTTTTTTGATGACAAAACAGTTGAGTTCGGCTACAAACACTGCGGCGCCGGTTTAGCTCAGTTGGTAGAGCCGCGGTTTTGTAAACCGAAGGTCGGGAGTTCGAGTCTCTCAACCGGCACCATTAAAAATATTGCCCCACTTGGGGTAATTTTTTATGGGCTGAAGGTTTGAGCGAGAACTCACTCTAAGAGTTCGGCGCCAAAACGGCACGCCGTAGCGCGACAGGCATTAAAAATGCCCAAAAGGGCGTTTTTTTATATCACCAAAATTTTGACCTCATAAAACGCGATTTAAATCACTTTTAATATAAAGAATGATATCTAGCTCATGGTGAATATCTACATAATAGATTAGGGAGCTTAATTATGTAGTATAATGCATCATGTTTTATATTTAACATAATATAGATTATGCGAATAATGCATATAAAACAAAAGGCGCCTTAGCGCCCTTTGAATATTATATATAATTAACCAGCAAGTTTTTGCTTAAGTAGCTCGTTCACCACTTGCGGATTGGCTTGGCCTTTTGTGGCTTTCATCACCTGACCAACAAAGAAACCAAACACGCGCTCGTTACCATCACGGTACTTGGCTACGTTGTCTTCGTTCTGAGCTATAATGTCGTCAATCACTTGTTCAATTGCACCAGTATCCGAAATTTGCTTCAAACCTTGCTCTTCCACAATATCATGTGGCGACTGGCTGGTTTCCAACATAGTCGCAAATACTTGCTTCGCAATTTTACCGCTAATGGTGCCATCTTGAATCAAATCAATCAGCTCACCCAAATCTTGAGGCGTTACTGGAGAATGCTCCAGGTCCTTGCCCAAATTATTCAAGGCGCCAAACAGCTCAACAGTTACCCAGTTAGCAGATAGCTTAGGATCACGTTTTTCAGCCACAACGCGCTCATAATACAGCGCAGATGTTTTACTTTGCGTCAGTACGCTGGCATCGTAAGCACTCAAGCTGTACTGGTCCATAAAGCGTTGCTTCATATCATCAGGCAGCTCTGGCATATTTTCCCGAATATTGGTGATACGCTCGCCAGTTAAACGCACTGGCAGCAAGTCTGGGTCTGGGAAATAACGGTAATCGTGCGCATCTTCCTTAGAGCGCATGGTACGCGTAATATTCTTATCTGCGTTGTACAGGCGCGTTTCTTGGTCAATCACACCGCCATCTTCAATCACATCAATTTGGCGCTTTGCTTCAAACTCAATAGCACGCATTACGTTACGAATTGAGTTTAAATTTTTGATTTCACAGCGTGTACCAAACTCAGTAGCACCAATTTTACGTACAGAAACGTTAGCATCACAGCGCATGCTGCCCTGCTCCATGTTACCGTCACATACGTCAATAAACCGCAGAATAGAGCGCAGCTTAGTCACATAAGCTCCTGCTTCTTCAGGTGAGCGCATGTCAGGCTCACTTACAATTTCCATCAGTGGCACACCGGCGCGGTTTAGGTCCACGTGGCTGCTGTTATCATCGCCAATGTCGTGCACGCTTTTACCAGCATCTTCTTCAAGGTGAAGGCGGGTAATGCCAATGGTTTTAGTAGCACCGTCGCTTAGGTCTACCTGCATTTCGCCTTTACCAATAATAGGTAGCTCAAACTGGCTAATTTGGTAGCCTTTTGGCAAATCAGGGTAAAAGTAATTCTTACGCGCAAAAACCGATAGGGTATTTACCTCAGCATTTAAGGCTAAACCTGTTTTAATAGCAGCGTCTACCGCGGCTTCATTCAGTACAGGTAAAACACCTGGCATACCCAAATCAATTGGGTTTACCTGGGTATTTGGCTCAGCACCAAAGGCTGCGCTGGTGCCGCTAAACAGCTTACTGTTACAGTTTACTTGAGCGTGTACTTCCAGCCCAATTACCACTTCATAGCCATCAATTGTATAAGCACTCATGATTTTGTGTCCTCTCTACGCCGCATTACGCATTTGGAAGTTTGCCATTTTCTCGTGAGCACGAGCCACTTGCAGCAGGCGCTGTTCATCAAACGCCTTACCAATAAACTGCACACCTACTGGTAATGTTTTGCCATCTTCTTCAATGGTACCAGCTGGTACAGAAATACCAGGCAAGCCAGCCAAGTTGGTCGCCACGGTGAAGATGTCGTTCAGGTACATTGTTACCGGATCATCAATACGGTCACCAATTTTAAACGCAGCAGTTGGCGTGGTTGGTGTCAAAATCACATCCACTTTGTCGAACACATCCACAAAGTCTTGGCGAATCAGCTGACGTACCTTTTGTGCTTTCAAGTAATACGCATCGTAGTAACCACTGCTCAAGGTGTAGTTACCTGTCATAATACGGCGTTTCACCTCGCGGCCAAAACCAGCACTACGTGTTTTGGTGTAGGTATCCGCTAGGTTTTCACCATCAATACGCAAACCAAAACGCATACCATCGTAACGGCTCAGGTTACTGGCAGCTTCAGCTGGTGCTACAATATAATAAGTTGGCACCGCATATTTGGTGTGCGGCAGGCTGATTTCTACCAGCTCAGCACCTTGTGCCTCAAAGTTTTTAATTGCAACATCAATGTGTGCTTTTACCTGCGGGTCAATACCATCGGTAAAGTATTCCTTTGGCAAACCAATACGCAGACCTTTAATGTTTAAGTCATCCAAACCAGCATCGTAGTTCTCAATTGGTCGATCAGCCGATGTTGAATCCAGCGGGTCGTGGCCACTCATACCACGGAACAACAGCGCCACATCTTCCACAGAACGTGCAAACGGCCCTGCTTGGTCTAAGCTGCTGGCAAAGGCTACAATACCCCAGCGTGAACAACGGCCGTAGGTTGGTTTCATACCCACAATACCGCTAAAGGCAGCAGGTTGACGAATAGAACCACCAGTATCGGTACCGAGTGAACCTGGGCACATAAAGTCTGCTACAGCGGCAGCGCTACCGCCCGATGACCCACCTGGTGTACGCGTGGTATCCCAAGGGTTGCGGCTGGTACCAAAGTACGATGTCTCGTTACTGGAACCCATTGCAAATTCATCCAAGTTGGTTTTACCCAACAGCACAGCGCCCTGCTTCCACAAATTAGCTGTAACAGTAGATTCATATGGTGGTACAAAATTATCCAGAATGTGTGATGCAGCGGTGGTCAGCACATCTTTGGTACAGAACATGTCTTTAATACCTAGCGGCACGCCTTCTAGCAAGCGTGCACGGCCTTCTTTGACACGTTCATCACTCGCTTTAGCCATTTCCATAGCTTTATCGCTGGCTACAGTAATAAAGGCGTTAATACTCTCGTTATGCGCATCAATACGCTCTAAACACGCTTCGGTTAGCTCTACAGCGCTAATATCACGGTTACGAATCAGCTCAGCTGACTCTTTCAAACCTAGTTCAATCAGTTCGGACATCTTAATAAACTCTTCTATTCAATAACTTTTGGCACTTTAAAGAAGCCGTATTCTTTATTTGGTGCCACTGCCAACAGTGCGTCACGGTTGTTTTCATTGGTTACCGTGTCCTGTCGCTCAGGGCTAGAGGCATCATCCATCGTACCCGTCATCGGGGTTACATTTTCGGTATTTGCCTCATCCAGTTGGGAGATAAATTCTACAATTTTGCCAAGCTCACTGGCCAATTCACCAGCAGCAGCATCAGAAAATTCTAACCGGCTCAGCTTAGCCAATTTATGAATATTTTCTACAGAGACCGACATACGTTTGCTTACGCTTTCATTTTTGTTGTAAAAGGGCCTATGCCAAACAGCACAAACACACCGACAGGTGATAGCATGATCCTACGTCAGCCGCAAGCTTTGCCGGCTACTGGGCGCTTATTAGGACTAGATTACGGCGAGCGTTTTTGGGGCCTCGCCATATCAGATAGCGCGCGGACGCTAGCAACACCACGCCCACCTTACCAAAAACAAAGCTGGGCACAGGACAAAGCCATGCTTGCCAACGTTATTGCCGAATATAACGTGAGCGCTATTGTACTTGGTTTGCCCCTCACCTTAGCAGGCGAGCACGGCAAAAGCGCTAGCAGTACTGCTGGCTTTGCAGGTACCTTGTCTGCCGAACTGAATATTCCCGTCCTGTTGTGGGATGAACGCTTATCTACCAAACAGGCAGAAAACGCCTTGTTTGAGCAACGCCAAGGCCGCCAAACCCGCGGCAGTAAAAAAGCCGTCAAACGCGCCAGCGATAGTGCAGCGGCTTGCTTACTGCTTCAATCTGTACTCCCGTTATGCAAGGTGTAACGCTTTACTGGCTGCGGCAGGATTTACGCCTGCACGACAACCCTGCCCTGTGTGCTGCACTGGCACACAACCAGCCTGTGATTGTTGTTTATGTACTAGATGAATCAGCCGACTGGTCACCCGGTGGTGCACAAAAATGGTGGCTACACCATAGTTTAAGCGCCTTGCAGACTGGTTTAGAAAAATTAAACCTTAAACTTACCCTTAAACGTGGCGATAGTAGCCAAATCATTGAGAAATTAGCGCAACAACATAATGTTACCCATGTGCACTGGAACCGCTGTTACGAGCCACAAGCTATTGCACGAGATACAGAGTTAAAGCAAAAACTGCAAACACAAGGTGTGACCGTAGCAAGTCATAACAGCGCCCTCCTCCACGAACCGTGGGAAATAAGCACAAAAGATGGCGGACCCTATAAAGTTTTCACTCCATTTTGGCGTAAAGGCTGCTTACCTAAAGGCGCTCCTGCTCAACCCTTAGCCACACCAGCAGGTAGCTATAAAACAATAGATATTACATCGGACGATTTAGACCAATGGCAGCTGTTACCCACAACGCCAAATTGGTCGACTGGCTTTAATGTGTGGCAGCCAGGTGAAGTCGGCGCACAGCAGCGCTTAACCGACTTTTTAGAAAACGGTTTAAGTGGCTATAAAGAACTGCGAAATCGGCCAGATTTACCGCATGTAAGCCGTTTGAGTGCGCACTTACATTTTGGTGAAATATCTGTAGCAGATATTTGGCACCAAACCGAAGCCTACTGTGCCGCGCATGATGTATCAAACACAGATAAAGACCACTTTTTTAGCGAGCTAGGCTGGCGCGAATTTTCATACCACCTGCTTTATCACTTCCCTACTCTACCTACCGAAAATTGGAAATCTACGTTCAATGACTACCCATGGGCCGATGATGAAGGCTGGCTGCAAGCCTGGCAACGCGGGCAAACCGGCTATCCTATTGTGGATGCAGCTATGCGCGAGCTATGGACCACCGGTTGGATGCATAACCGCACACGCATGGTGGTGGCGTCGTTCCTTATTAAACACCTGCGGATTCATTGGAAACATGGTACCGCGTGGTTTTGGGATACATTGCTAGATGCTGATTTAGCCAACAACAGCGCCAGCTGGCAATGGGTAGCAGGCAGCGGTGCCGATGCATCGCCGTATTTCCGCATTTTCAACCCTATTACCCAAGGTGAGAAGTTTGACCCTAAAGGGGACTATGTGCGCCAATGGGTGCCGGAACTAGCTAAACTACCAAATGAACTGCTACATAAACCATGGGAGGCAGCGCCAATAGACTTGCTCCAAGCTGGTGTTAAGCTAGGCGAAACATACCCTCACCCCATTGTGGACCACCAAACAGCGCGCAATGCTGCCCTTGCCGGCTATGAACACATTAAAAAAGCGCGGTAACCCGCGCTTTTAAGTTATGAGTATTTATGCCGCTTGTTGACGTAAGTCATTAAGTGCAGAACCAGCTTTAAACCACTCAATCTGCTCAGCATTTAAGGTATGTTTCAGCGTTATTTCCACACTGCTGCCATCGGCGTGAGTCACCACCGCAGTAACAGTACTACCTGGCGCAATAGCGCTGAGGCCCTTCAATGTAATGCGATCATCTTCCTCAATCAAGTCGTAATCGCTTGCGTTTACAAAGGTTAGCGGTAGCACACCTTGCTTTTTCAAGTTGCTTTCGTGGATACGGGCAAAACTACGTACAATCACAGCACGTGCACCAAGGTGACGTGGCGACATAGCCGCATGCTCACGGCTAGAGCCTTCACCATAGTTGCTATCACCCACAGCAACCCAGCCGGTGCCCTGTTCTTTGTAAGTACGTGCCACAGCTGAAAATTCAGCAGTAGAGCCATCTAGCTGGCTTTTACCGCGACCAGCCTCACCGCTAAAGGCATTAATGGCGCCACTGAACATATTGTCGGAGATGTTATCCAAATGCCCACGGAACTTCAGCCACGGCCCAGCAGGGCTAATGTGGTCGGTAGTGCACTTGCCTTTGGCTTTCAGCAACAGCGGCATATCCGCATAGTTATCACCGTGCCAAGCATCAAACGGATTTAATAGCTGCAAGCGCTTGCTGGCAGGGTCCACCACCACTTCCGCAACATTGCTGCTACTTTCAGGGCCTTGGTAGCCATGCTCATCGCTTACAAAACCATCAGCTGGGTTCTCTGCCACTTTACCTGGGTCAGTCAGCGTAAAGGTGGTGCCATCAGCCGCTGTAATTGGCGTTGTAAATGGGTCGATATCAATACGACCATGTACTGCATAAGCCAACACAGTTTCAGGGCTTGCAATAAACGAGCAGGTCTCCGGGTTACCATCATTCCGTTTCGGGAAATTACGGTTGTAGGAGCTAATAATGCTGTTGGCGTCGCCTTTTTTAACATCCTCACGCTGCCACATACCAATACAAGGGCCACAAGCATTAGCCAGCACCACGGCACCTAGCTTTTTCAAGCTTTCCATTTGGCCATCACGCTCAATGGTTGCGCGCACTTGCTCACTACCCGGTGTTACCAACAGGTTTGCTTTTAGCTTAACGCCCTTCTCGGCCAGCTGTTCAGCCATAGCCGCCACACGGCCAATATCCTCATAGCTACTGTTGGTACAGCTACCAATCAGCGCCGCACGCAGGTCGGTCGGCCAGCCACCTTGTTGAATGTGGTTTGCCATACCATCCACAGCTACAGCCAAGTCTGGTGTATGTGGGCCAACCACATGCGGTTGCAGCTCACTCAGGTTAATCTCAATCACTTCCTGATAATACTTCTCAGGGTTAGCCAGTACCTCATCATCAGCACACAGAATATCTGCATTATCTTGCGCCAGCTTAGCCAAGTCGCTACGGCCGGTTACCTCAAGGTATGGTGTCATTTTCTCATCGAATGGGAATACCGAGGTCGTTGCACCCAGTTCAGCACCCATATTACAAATGGTCGCTTTACCAGTAGCGCTAATGCTTTCACAGCCTTCGCCAAAGTACTCAATCACACGGTTGGTACCACCAGCAACGGTGAGAATACCCAACAGTTTTAAAATAACATCCTTCGGCGCTGCCCAGCCTTTTAGCACACCAGTTAGCTTAACACCCACAACATGCGGATGCAGTACCTCCCACGGTAGGCCAACCATAACGTCCATAGCATCGGCACCACCAACACCACAGGCAAAGCTACCCAAACCACCAGCATTTGGCGTGTGGCTGTCAGTACCCAGCATCATCAACCCTGGGAACGCATATTGCTCAATCACCACTTGGTGAATAATCCCTGCGCCCGGCTTCCAAAAGCCCATGTTGTAGCGCTGTGCTGCACTGGAAAGGAAGCGGTAAACCTCAGCATTTTCAGTATTAGCTGTTTCAAGGTCTTTCTCAGCCCCAGTATGAGCACGGATCAAGTGGTCACAGTGCACAGTGGTTGGCACTGCTGTTTCATCCTTATCGGCTAGCATAAACTGTAAAATAGCCATTTGTGCAGTAGCATCTTGCAGTGCTACGCGGTCTGGCCGTAGCTGAATGTAAGACGTACCGGCAGTAAGGTCAGCATTTTCAGCATCATTCAAATGACCATAAATAATTTTCTCGGCATATGTTAAACCGCGACCAAGGCGACTGCGCACCACATCAAGGTTTTTACGTGTTTTGGCATATACGCCTTGTACAAATTCTGGAGTACTTTCAATCTTTGGCATGGGGTTCCCCTCCTTCTTCTTTACGCCGCCATATTATAGTGGCTTGCATAAATTTACCACTGACGTGTGCAGTTTCCTTTGATACTGTGCATAAATAATAAACAGAAAGTCACACACATGCCACAACTTGCCTCTCGCGTTACTCAGCTTCAGCCCAGCGCCACGGTAGAAATTTCTGCTAAAGCCAAAGCCTTACAAGCAGCTGGTAAAGATATTATCAGCCTTTCTATTGGTGTACCTGGTTTTGATGTACCAGCTCATATTGTAGAAGCAGCAAATAATGCGGTGGAAAATCACCCACTCAGCTACCTACCCGGCCGTGGCCAAACTGAGCTGTTAGAGGCTTTTCAAACCAAACTACAGCGTGATGGCCTGGGCGATTGGAGCACCGATGAGCTGTGCGCCACCAACGGCGGTAAAAACGCGCTATACCTTGCTTTTCAAGCCCTGTTGGAGAATGGCGCTAAAGCGGTAGTCCCTGCCCCATACTGGGTAAGCTACAGCGCCATGATTGAGCTGGCCGGCGGCACGTTTGAGCCACTCTATTGCGGCCCAAAGCAAAACTATAAGCTCACCCCACAACAGCTAGATGCAGCATTGCCCGACGCTACACTACTGGTGTTTAACAACCCTTCAAACCCAACCGGCATGCTCTACAGCCGTGATGAAGTAGCCGCCATTGGCGAGGTACTGCTTAAACAACCAAATGTTTGGATTGTGAGTGATGATATTTATGATTATCTGACATATGACGGCCCAGCCGCTACCCACCTGCTCCATACACATCCGCAGCTACGTAGCCGTATGGTGATTACCCAATCTATTAGTAAAACATATTCCATGCCTGGTTGGCGTGTGGGTATGGTAGCAGCGCCTGCTGAGCTGAGTAAATCTATCGTAAAGCTGATTGGTCAATCGTTGATGAATATCAACGGCGTGGCTCAAGCCGCAGCCGCTGCTGCCTTTGCTGGTGAGCATGGCTTTTTGGATGACGTAAAAGCTGACTTTAACAACAAGCGTCAGTACGTGCTCAAGCAACTAGCCAAGCTCAATGGCTGGGCATGTCCGGTACCAGAAGGCGCGTTTTACGTGTTCCCTAACGTAAGCAACGTTATCGGTAAATCATACAAAGGCACACGTATAGAAAATGACGTACAGCTCTGTAGTTTAATATTAGAACATGCGGAAGTAGCACTCATTCCCGGCAGCCCGTTTGGCGACCCAAATGCCGTGCGCCTGAGCTATGCCGCACCACAAGCCAAATTGGAGCAAGCTTTCCAAAGGTTGGCACAGTTTATGCAGAATGTAGAGTGATCCACTTCCCCCTGAACCCGCCACCCTTGGCGGGTTCATTCTTCTGATATGCCATAAAATAACCCCGCTCTCTGGCGGGGTTATTCAAAAGATTATTTAGTTCTTTTTGGCGACTGCTAGGTGTAGCTCAAGGTAACTCATTTGTTTTTGCAAACGCGTTGTTGCCACCTCATCCCCTTCTGCCTCGGCCATGCGGCGCTTTAGGCGCTCAATCTGCTCAAAAGTTGTTTCAGGGTTAATGTCGGCTACGGCTACAGCATCCTCAGCTAGCACTATAACGCTGTTTGGATTTACTTCCACCATGCCACCACTAATGCAAAAATCTTCGCCATCAGCAGTTACTACGCCAGATTTAAGCGTGCTCATAAAAGCCATGTGGCCTGGTAGCACACCAAACTCACCTTCAGCACCCGGGCAGGTCACACTGCTGGCATCGCGCTCAACCAGTGTGGCCTGTGGGGTTGTAATACTGAACTGCATTGCTTAAACCTCGGTTACGCAGCTTCTTTTTCAAGCTGAGCAGCTTTTTCCAAAGCTTCATCAATGCTACCAACCATGTAGAAAGCGTTTTCTGGTAGGTCATCGTACTTACCTTCAACAATTTCCTTAAAGCCACGAATTGTGTCTTCCAGCTTCACGTACACACCGGCTTGGCCAGTAAACTGCTCTGCCACGTGGAAAGGCTGGCTCAAGAAACGCTCCAAGCGACGGGCACGTGCCACAGTCAACTTATCTTCATCGCTCAACTCATCCATACCCAAAATGGCAATAATGTCTTGCAGAGCTTTGTAACGCTGCAGAGTTTCTTGTACCTGAGTTGCCACTTTGTAGTGCTCTTCACCAACAATTTGTGGGTCTAGCGCACGGCTTGTAGAATCCAGTGGGTCCACCGCAGGGTAAATACCCTTCTCAGCAATACTACGGTTCAATACCGTTGTTGCATCCAAGTGAGCAAATGTGGTTGCCGGCGCAGGGTCGGTCAAGTCATCCGCTGGTACGTAAACCGCTTGTACAGAGGTAATAGAACCTTTGTTAGTAGATGTAATACGCTCTTGCAAGTTACCCATATCGGTAGACAGGGTTGGCTGGTAACCCACAGCAGATGGGATACGACCCAACAGCGCAGATACCTCAGCACCAGCTTGCGTAAAGCGGAAAATGTTATCAACAAAGAACAATACGTCTTGGCCTTCTTCATCACGGAAGTATTCTGCTTGAGCCAAACCAGTCAGCGCTACACGAGCACGCGCACCTGGAGGTTCGTTCATTTGGCCATAAACAAGGGTAGCTTTGGATTTTTTAGCATCACCACGGGTGATAACGCCAGATTCCATCATCTCTTCGTATAGGTCGTTACCTTCACGAGTACGCTCACCAACACCGGCAAACACAGAGTAACCACCGTGCCCTTTAGCGATGTTATTAATCAATTCCATAATCAAAACGGTTTTACCAACACCAGCACCACCGAACAGACCAATTTTACCACCCTTCAGGTATGGCTCTAGCAGGTCAACAACCTTAATACCGGTTTCCAGAATCTCCGCATCGGTAGACTGGTCTGCAAACGCAGGTGCTTCGCGGTGAATTGGCGCCATGTGAGTTGTGTCCAGTGGGCCAACTTCATCAATTGGGTTACCCACAACATCCATAATACGGCCCAAGTTAGCAGGACCAACAGGAATAGTAATGGCAGAACCAGTATCGGTTACTTCCTGGCCACGTGTGAGACCATCAGTACTGGTCATGGCAATAGTACGTACGGTATTATCACCCAAGTGTTGGGCTACTTCCAGTACCAGCGTTGTATCACCGTTTTGGGTGTTCAACGCGTTCAAAATTGGTGGAATGTTATCGGATTCAAACTGAACATCAACAACCGGACCTACAACCCGGGTGATTTTACCAACTGAAGCAGTGGCTTTAGACATTATCGGCTTCCTTGCGTTTCTTGTTACTCAAATTTCAGGCGCACATTGCCCAAAGCAGCCGCTTACGTCAAGCAGGAAAAGCGTTATGGCGTACGTTTTTCATAAAAAAGAGGCCGGCGTGTAGCGGCCTCCTAATATATTGTGTGTTATTAAGCCATATCGAACAGAATAACTTCAGCTTTTTCAACTGCTGTTACAGCCAATTCTCCCACACTTTCTAGCTGTAGAGCATCACCAGCTGTTAACTCGGTACCATTCACCGTAACGCGACCTACCGCAACATGCAGATATACGCCACGACCTTCAGCCACAGCATAACTAGCCTCTTTACCAGCATCTAACTTAGCAATGGCCATAACTACATCTTGTGCCACTGCAATTTGAGCCCCTTGAGGGTTTGGCTTAAGCACTACACCAAAGGTATTGGCTACCTCTTCATCTAGCACCATGGTTTGGTCATAACTTGGCTCTCCCCCCTGCTCGGCCGGTAAAAACCAAATTTGCAAAAAGTGCGTCTCTTGATCTTGGTAATGGTTAAACTCACTATGCGTTACCCCAGCACCAGCGCTCATGCGCTGTAACTCACCTTCATGAATCACCGTACCATTGCCCATACTGTCTTTATGTTCCAACGCACCCTTCAGTACATAGGTTAGAATTTCAGCATCGCGGTGTGGATGTGTCGGAAAACCAGAGCCAGCCGTAATTATATCATCGTTTAATACACGTAAGCTGCGGAAATGCATATGTTCCGGGTCATAGTAATCACCAAAGCTAAAGCTATGATAGCTTTGTAACCAACTGAGCTTTGTCTGGCCTCGCTCTGCGCCATATCGTACTTGCATAGTACTAATTAAAACATAGCTGTGGCAGTCCTGCAATAGCCCCCATAACAACTGTTTTACAGAAAAGATGTGTGTACTACTTGCAGCTTTACATACACATTGCTATACACAAGACTGCAACAAGCAAATAACTTAACGAAACGAGATAAATGATGAAAAAGATGCTTCACACCACCATTTTGGCTGCAGCAAGCGGCGTGGTGCTAGCTGGGTGTTCTCACCTGTACGATGATGGCCGCAAAGCGGTAATTGATGATAGTTTTAATAATGCACTACGCACTGAATATGTTGCTCTAGCAGATTACGAGTGGGACCAAGGCGACTTTATAGATGCCATCCACTACGAGCGTAAAATTAAAAGCATTCTAAGTAACGAAGCACCATTGCCAGAACCACTGGTAAACCGTGACTTGCCAACCGAGCAACTTAATACGCTAGCTTCTGCCCGCAATAGCTTGGTTTCTGCTTTGGCTCAAGGTGCTGCTGAGCGCCAACCAGCTGATACCGCACATGCACAAGCTATGTTCGACTGCTGGGTAGAACAGCAAGAAGAAAACTTCCAACCTGAAGATATCGCAAAATGCCGCGATGCTTTTTACATCGCCCTCGAAAAAATTGGCGCGCCTAAAGTTGAGCGCATCACTAGTGATGTTGTAGAAAAAGCAGCTGTGCGCACTGCTGATATCGTAACTCAGCGTGCTCAACCAGCTGCGGCTAACCGCATGCCAGAAGAGTTCTTGGTATTCTTTGATTTTGACCAAGCTGAACTAAACAGCAGCGCTAAAGAAACATTGCAAGGTGTTATGAAGCAAATTGCTGTGTTTAACCCAAGCAAAATCATGGTAAATGGCCACGCTGACCGTGCTGGTTCTTACGAATATAACCTAAGCCTATCTCAAAAACGTGCCGATGCCGTGGTAAACTACTTTACCAACATGGGTAACACTGCGGATATGTTTGCAACCGTTGCCTTGGGTGAAAGCAGCCCAATGGTAAACACTGAAGATGGTAAAGCTGAAGAGCAAAACCGCTTCGTGCGCATTCGCTTCCAAAAGTAGGTAATGCCTATATTAAAAGAGCCGCCATGAGGCGGCTTTTTTGTATCATTAATTTAACTTTTTCTTATCCGGAATTTCTTCATCAGGTTTGGCAAAGTGGAACCCTTGCGCAAAGTCGATCCCAATATTTTTGAGTTTTTCTACAGTTTCTTCATGCTCCACCATTTCTGCAACGGTAAGAATTTGCATCTGCTTCGCAATATCTTGCAGTGCACGTACAAAGGTTTCATCGGCTTTGTTATTATGCAGGTCACGAATAAAGCTACCATCAATCTTGATGTAATCCAGCTCCAACCCACGGATGTAATTTAATGAGGAATAACCCACACCACAATCATCCAGCGCAAATGCCACGCCCAATGCTCTCATTTCTGCAATAAACTTTTGGGCATATTCCAAATCACGCAACACTACGGTTTCGGTAATTTCCATCACTAATGAGCCTGGAATAATTTTCGTATTCTCTAGTGCTGTTTTAATGGATTCAATAAATACATCATCATCAAACGTACGGGCCGAAACATTAACTGCCAAACGTACCTTGCGGCCACTTTTTTGCCATTTAGCAAGCAGCTCTAGTGCACGCTCACAAACAATACGGTCAATTTCACCAATAACACCGTAGTTTTCTGCCGCTGGAATAAAATCAATTGGGAAAACCAGGTCCCCCTGCTCGTCTACCAAGCGTACCAACAGTTCATAAAATTCGTCTTTGGTATTACTGAGTGAAACAATTGGCTGATAATGCAGCAATACACGCTCTTTCGGCTTTTCCAAGCAGGCATTCAGCATGTTTAAGCCACCCAAATGATGTTGCGCCGAGTGCATACGCTCAGCTGCTGGGTCAAACACTTCAAAACGGTTACGGCCTTTAGCTTTAGCGTTTAATAGCGCAGCATCGGCATTAACCAGGGCTTTATCAGCGGTTTCCCCATGCTCAGGCAACCATGCTGCACCAATACTGGCACCGTAGCTAATTGTGCCGTGCTCACTTTCCATAGGTGAGCCTTTTAATGCGTTAATAATTTGTTTAGCGCGCTGCTCCACATCGTTAGCTGAAACATCTGTCATCACCAGTGCAAATTCATCACCACCTACACGCGCAGCTACCTCACCAAAACGTAAATGATCACGCAGCGTTTTACCCACATGTACCAACAGCTTATCAGCCAGTTCGTGGCCATAGGTTTCATTCACATAGCTAAAGCGGTCAATATCAATAACCAATAGCACGCCCGTACGCTGTTGGCGCTTAAGCTGGTTAATCAATCGCGTTAAATCACCCATAAAGCGGCTACGGTTAAATAAACCCGTTAGCTGATCATGATTAGAAAGATAGTAAAGCTGATCTACCGATGCTTTTTGGCTGGAAATATCTTTCCCCATACCACGGAAACCAACCAGTTTATCGCTGCTATCAAACACTGGTACGCCCGAAAGCGACCAACAAACGCGTGAGCCACTGTGGTCAATGCTCCAATATTCACGGTTGTTAAATGGCTGTGGGTCTAGCACTAGCTTGTTAAAATCTTCTTCCACACGCATTTGCTCATCGTGTAAAAAGTAATCCATAATTTTAGGGCGATCAGAAGATTGGCGACGCGCGGTAGAGAACTTAACATTCAGCTCTGTATCAATTTCCCAAATCCAATCGGTGAACTGGCTTGCTACATCACGAAAACGGTTTTCCGCCTCCACTACTGCTTGGCGCAAATTAGCATGTGTTTGCGACATTTGGAAATGGTCCCACGATGCTTGCAAGATACCGCTTAAGGTTGGTGTGGTAAGCCCTTGATAAGAAAGAATAAAGGTGTAACCATTCTCACGCAAATCACGCAATGCACCGCTATTATCAGTCAACGCTACAATTGGGCCAGCATTACGCGCGCGCAGCAAACTCAGTTGGTTTAGTACTTCTGCGCTAAAATCATCAAAATACACAACCATAATGACGGTAGACCCAAGGTTTTCTACCTCGCGCTGTGCATCGGCTAATGTATCAAATTCGTGAAACTCGTTAGATGAAAAATCGGCACCAGCATTACGCATATGCATACGCATAGCTTGACGCGCTTCGTCCATACCGATCAATGCAATCGGCGTACCTCGCATACTTTGCTGATCCACGTTCACCTACTTTCTTCTTATTCTTATGGCTTTCCTGCCTAATTTTCCCTGCATCTACCTGACAGGAAAAAGCTTGTGCGTTATGCGGCTTTGGCTTCTCCACGGGCGGCGGCCAGCTGTTGGTCCACCACATAGAGCAATCCTGCCAAATCAGTTAGCGCCGGGTCAGAGCTTTCCAACACGCTGCTATGCACTTTAAGCGGTAGCTTACCTGAGCTTACGCTGTAATCTTTCTGCATTTCTTTGCTAATACGATCACACAAAATTTGTGCGCCATCGGCGTCTGTTTCAGGCAGTAGCAACATAAAGGTACGCTCACCACTACGGCCTGGTGAATCACTATCACGCACGTATTTACGCACCACGCGCGCAGCCTCGGCCACCACTTGGTTCATATCTTCAGTACCAATGTGGCTCAAACCGCTTTGGCTGTACGGGTCGAGCTCAAATACAATAATAGCAAAGCTGTTCTCATAACGCTTACTACGGTGTAGTTCTTTTTCTAGTAAGTGAAACAAGTAGCGTCGTGCAAAAAGCTGGCTCACCTCATCGTAAGCCATAAGCTCACGCAAATATTGCACAGCCGTTTCCAGCGCTTGGCCAGAACGCTCTAACGTCACAACTAAATCGGTAATTTTGTTCATTTCAGCGCGAGAAATTGTAATATTCCCCTCGCTCAGGTTCAAACGTACCTTATTACTCTTCACCCGCTCAATAAAGCGCTCTGCTTCTTCTAGTGAGCTTTCAATATCTCTAATAGTGCGAATATCATGTAAAATGCCGGGTGTAGATGTTTTCATGAACATAAGTATGCCGCCGCCCTGCTTCCAATGCAACTAAAACGCTGCAAGCTGAATAAGTTAGCGTGATATCTTTGCCCTTCTTTTAAGCACGCCACCGCGCAAATCTCACTTTGGCACGCTATGTGCAATCTCATGGGCAAAGGAACGGAATAACAAGATATAACAATGGAAAACAGTTTATACATTGCTGCTCATCATGTTCGTGGCTTGCAAAAGCAGCTCACGATTACGTCTGAGAATGTAGCAAACATAAACACCTCTGGTTTTAAACGCCTGTTGGCGGATTACACGACCGTGCAGCCCGATGCTACGGTTGATTCAAAGTTTTCTACCCTTAACCCAGAATATATCGATAGCAAAGCCGGCGGGATGACCAAAACCGATAACCCGCTAGATGTCGCTATTGGTGGCGATGGCTACTTTGCCATTCAAAAAGATGGTCGCACTGTTTACACCCGTAATGGCCAATTTGTACAAGACCAACTCGGCAACCTTGTAACCATGCAAGGCCACCAGGTGCTTTCTGCTGGTTTAGGCCCACTAAATATTCCTGAAGATGCACAAAAAATTACCATTGCTGGCGATGGTACTCTCACAGCTGCCGATGGCCGCCAACTTGGCCGTATTGGTGTTTTTGAGTTCACTGCCGACCAGCAACGCCAGTTTGTACGTAGTGGCGATAACACTTATGCCGCACCAGGTGTTGGTGTAGCCAGTACTAACGCCACAGTTATGCAAGGCACCCTAGAAGGCAGCAACGTAAATAACGTTACAGAAGTAGTAAACCTGACCGATGTAACACGCCGCTACAGCAGCAGCCTACGCATGATCCAAAACTTAGAAGAATTAGAACAGCGTGCTATTCGCACCCTGCCCTCACTCAATTAATAACGGAGAACAACCATCATGATGCAAGCCCTTAAAATTGCCGCCACCGGGATGGGTGCTCAGCAGCAAAACGTAAACGTGATTGCGAACAACATTGCTAACCAAAGCACCGTAGGCTTTAAGCGTTCTCGTGCCGCTTTTAACGATTTAATGTACCAAAATGAGATCGCTGTAGGCGCTCTGACCAACGGTGCGGGCACTCAAGCACCAACAGGGGCACAAATTGGCCTAGGTGTAGATTTAGCCGGTGTTTACCGTATTCATAGCCAAGGTGCTCTACTGCGTACCGATAACACTTACGACCTTTCTATTGAAGGTAGCGGCTTTTTTGAAGTAACCGACGCTGACGGTAATACCGTTTACACCCGTGATGGTACTTTCCAAATTGACCAAAACGGTGCACTAGTTACTTCCGAAGGATTTGCCGTGCAGCCGGCCGTAACAATCGATAGCACCGCAACAGAAATTACCATTGCGAGTGATGGTACCGTAAGCGGTAAAGTAAACGGCGCTACTACTACATTTGGTAACCTCACTATTGTTAACTTCACCAACCCAGCAGGGCTAGAAGCAATTGGTGATAACTTCTACGAAGCGACTGATGTTTCAGGTACACCAACCACTAACACACCGGGCTTAAATGGCGCAGGTACTCTGCTCCAAGGCTTTATTGAAGGCTCCAACGTAGACCCGGTGGAATCAGTAACTGAGCTAATTACTGCACAGCGTGCTTACGAGCTCAACAGCCGAATTATTGCCGCCGCGGACGAAATGCTCGCTGCTGCCAACCAGATTCGATAATCCATCATAAAAGGGAGAGATATGATGCGTAACTTGATGAATAAACTAAAGCCTAAAGGCCGCAAGCCTATCAGCTACCAACCATCTATTGAGATGGCGAGTAGCTGGGGCTGGCGTCGACTACAACAAGCACGCTTGCGTCGTCTGCAACAGCAAAAACGTTGGTGGGTATTTGGCAGCAGTAGCGCCATTACCACGCTTATACTATGGGTTGGTGCTGCTTGGGCTAATGGCATGCAGGACTATCCTGTGCCAGTTCGCACCATTCAAACTGGTGATTTCATCACCGCTGAAGATCTCTCTACCCGCGCTTACGACCCTCTGCGTGTGCCCAGCACCTATGCTACATCTAGCAAGGAACTATTGGGTAAACAGGCCGTACGCCCGCTAAAATCTGGGTTGCCTATTGCTGTAGAAGCCGTGCGTATTGCCCCCGATTTACAGCGTAATCAAAAGGTAACCATTATTTTTGAAACCGCTGGCCTTAAACTCGCTACGCCAGGGCGCCTCTTGCAAGATGCCCAAGTAGGCGACGATGTTAAAGTCATGGCAACCGATACCCGCAAAGTGCTGGATGCCGTTGCCAAAACCCAAACCACCGTGGAGGTGTACTAAAATGAAAAAGTTAGCTGTAACCACCCTTTCCTGCTTAGCATTAGCTGGCTGTGTTAGTAGCCAACGCCCTGAGTTTACCTCTATTCAGCAATCGCTAGATACAGGCGCTCAACAAGCTGTGGTGCAAACCCCTGTTGTGATTCCACAGGCAGAAAAATCTGCCGCTGGTAGCTTGTGGAAGCCCGGTAGTAAACAATTCTTTAAAGATCAACGCGCAAGCCAAGTGGGTGATATCCTAACGGTGATTGTGTCTGAGCAATCTAGCGCCGAGACCGAAGCTAATACCGAAACCGAGCGTACCAGTAATTCCGAAAGTGGCTTTACCAGCCTGCTCAACTTGGAAGACCGTTTGGCACAGCGTGGTTTTGCCCCTGGTACCAACACGTTGTTAAATGTGGATAGCGACCGCGAGTTTGAAGGCGAAGGTAGCACCGACCGTAGCGATACAGTGAGTGCTAACATTGCCGCCGTAGTGGTACAGGTACTGCCTAATGGTAACCTTGTTATTCAAGGCCGCCGCGAGGTGGTTGTGAACTACGAAATGCAAGAGCTGATGGTGCAAGGTATTGTACGCCCAGAAGATATTACGCCGCAAAATACAGTTTCCTCACAAAAAGTGGCTGAAGCTCGTATTTTCTATGCAGGTCGCGGTTTGATTGATGAATCACAACGCCCACAATACGGCGTCCGCTTCATCGATAAAATCACACCGTTCTAAAATGGCTAAGCGGTCGGCAAAGCCGCCGCTTGCCACTGGGGGCACCCCAGCCCCCGCGGCAACCAACTCGCTCCGCGAGCTTGGGATGCCGATACCAACCTCGTTCAGCATAAAAACAATAACAGCAGAACAAAACAGCCGCCTCATGGCGGCTGTTCTTTACCAAATACCTCGCTGTTGAGCCAAATGCCTTACAGCACCATAAGTATCAAATGGCGATAGCTTATTCTGCGTTTTAAGCTCTTTCACTTCATCCATAGTGAACCAGCGCAAATCATCCACCTCATCCAGCGCTTGTAACTTATCTAACTGGTCAGCAGGAAAATCCGCATCGTAATACCCGCTTAACCAGTTAAATTTTGCCCGCTCATTTTTGTCGTGCCCCTGCACTAAACGATAATATGGCAAGACATGCTGCGGAAGCTCCTGAGCAGAAAAGGTAATACCAAGCTCTTCCATTACCTCACGTACAGCCGTTTCAGGTAAAGATTCGCCACTGCCTAAGTTACAATAACCACCGGGTAACCCCCATGTGCCGCTATATTCAACACCACCGCCACGTAACTGCAGCAATACCTTTCCAGCGTTAAAAAATACAATTGCACCTGCTATACCAGCATTTTGCCACGGCGAGATATAATGATACTTGCGGCCGTAAAGAAGGCCCAGCACACGCTGAGCCAACCACCATCGCCAACCTGATTCTTTAATCTGGCGGTTTTTCATATGTGGCTTATTTCTTCACATCGCGCCAAATGTGGCGTTTCACAAAGTAAGCTAAAATTGTGAAAATAAACAAATACAGCAATACATATACACCCAAACGCTGGCGATCTTTCAGCTCAGGCTCGGCAGTAAACTGCATAAAGTAGGCAACATCTTCAATCATGTTATCCACGCTTGCTTCAGTACCATCGTGGTATTCCACCAACTCTGGCCCTGTAATGGGGTTTGGCATCGCAATGGCGTGGCCACCAAAGTACTTATTAAAGTACGAGCCAGTTGGCATGCCGTCTGGGAAGTATTTTTTGTACTTCTCAGGGATTTTATCCCCTTCGGTATAGCCGTGTAGCAGTGCCCAAACATAGTTTGCACCACCGGCACGGGCTTTGTTCATCACACTCAAGTCTGGTGCAACTTTACCGTAAATTTCCACACTGGTTTGGTCATCCATTTGGCTGAGCAGTTTATCATCCAGCTTTACACCCAAATCTGCCGCCAGCTTTTTGGCCTCGTTTTCGGTAAAGTCAGCACGCATCAAATCACGGTGAGAAATGTACTTTAGCCCATGGCAGGCCAGGCAAACTTGGGTTGCTACGGTATAACCACGCAAAATACGGTCCTTATCCCAATCGGACTGAATCCGCTCAAAGTCCCAGTCACGGGTTGGAATATCCACACTACCCGCTGCAAAGCTAGCAGTAGGCAGTACTAAAGCCGCAGTCAATAAAAGTTTACGCATCATTATTATATCCCCTTCGGTAGTGGACGTGGCTTTTCAATACGGCTCACCAACGGCAAGCTGAGGAAGAACGCGAAGTAAACAAAGGTACAAACGCGCGCAATAATCACATAAATGCCTTCCGCAGGTTGTGCACCACACCAGCCAAGTACCAATGCGTTTACCGCAAAAATCCAGAACATTTGCTGGTAAATTGGGCGGTAGCTTGCGCTGCGTACTTTGCTACGGTCTAGCAGTGGCAAAATAAACAGGATTAGGATACTGGCAAACATGGCCAATACACCTAGTTCCTTACTTGGGATCGCCCGCAAAATGGCATAGAACGGTAGGAAGTACCACTCCGGCACAATGTGCGCTGGCGTTACCAGTGGGTCGGCAGGAATGTAGTTATCTGGGTGACCAAGAGCATCTGGCAAGTAGAATACCATGAACAAGAACGGCATCAGGTAAACGCCCAAGCCAAAAATGTCCTTCATGGTGTAATACGGGTGGAACGGAATAAAGTCCGTCTCCTTCTTCAGGTCAATGCCTTTAGGGTTATTTGAGCCATGGGTGTGCAGCGCAACCAAGTGCAACATGGTTACTGCAGCAATTACAAACGGCAGCACAAAGTGCAAGGCATAAAAGCGCGTTAGCGTTGGATCGCCCACGCTGTAGCCACCCCATAGCCAAATTACAATATCGTCACCCACCAGTGGAATAACCGACAGCAAGTTGGTAATAACTGTAGCGCCCCAGTAGCTCATTTGGCCCCATGGCAGTACATAGCCCATAAAGGCTGTGGCCATCATCAACAGTAGAATAATAACCCCCAGCCCCCACAAAATCTCACGCGGGGATTTATAACTTCCGTAGTACAACCCACGGAACATATGGATATACACCACAATGAAGAAGAAACTGGCCCCCACCATGTGCATGTTACGAATCAGCCAACCGCCCTGCACGTTACGCATAATGTGCTGAATACTATCAAATGCGAGGGTTACATCGCCTTTGTAGTGCATGGCCAAAAACAAGCCGGTAACAATTTGCAGCAACAGGGCCACACCAGCTAATGAGCCAAAATTCCACATGTAGCTGAGGTTTTTAGGCGTTGGGTAATCAATAAGGTGGTCATTCACCAGCCATTTAAACGGCAAGCGGTAGTCTACCCAGCCGGCTGGATCTTTCAGAATATCAGGCGATGGGCCGCGATCTTTTTTCATTTTCATAATATCAGCTCTCCTCAGCGCTCTGCTTTTAACCAATCCGAATGGTCGTATCATTCAAAAATTCGTACGGTGGTACTTCCAAGTTGCTGGCAGCTGGGCCGCGGCGCAAACGGCCAGATGTATCAAACTGGCTACCATGGCATGGGCACAGCCAGCCACCATGTTGACCACCCTTACCCGGTACGCACCCAAGGTGGGTACAAATTGCGCTTACAACCAACCACTTCTCTTTCTTCACACGGTCAGCATCGTTTTGCGGATCCAGCAGGCTTGCTGCACCATCATCACGCTTTGCAGCAGCAATTTGCTCTGCATTACGGTGTAAAATAAAAATTGGTTTACCACGCCACATCACTGTTTTGCTGCTACCTTCCGCAATATCGCTTAGGTCTACCTCGGTGGTGGCCTGTGCTGCCACATCACGCGAAGGGCTAAGGCTGCGCACAAATGGCAATACTGCTGCCACGGCACCAACGCCAGCAAACATACCAAATACAGTGGTTAAAAAGTCGCGGCGGTCAGGCTGTTGGGGTTGTTCCTTACTAGGAGTAATTTTTACCGATGTTTTTGCTGTCTTTTGGGCCATGAAAACTTCCATCACATTTATTTTCGGCAACTATATATAAACGCCTACGCCATGGCAACTACCGAACAAACCTTTTAACAAGCTATGTTGCTGAAAAAACAAAACCCCTCGGCATAACCAAGGGGTTTCCTAAAGATTATAAAGCCTAAATTTTATGCTGAGTTGTGTAATCTTTGTTGAGGAAGATATGCTGCATACCTACGCGGCGCGCACTATCAATCACCAACGGGGCACGTAAGTTAGCCGTCAGGTAATATGGGTCACCCGTACCATGCAGGCTCAACATTACCAAAAACTGTGCATCGGCTGGGTTTACACCCGCTTCGGCAGTTGCTTCCAAACGGTCATCATTTGCAATATCCAAGCCCATTACTTGTGGGTCAGCTACCATGAATGTCAAATTCGGGTCGTTCACGCATTGCAGTAATAGCATTGGTGACTCATCCATGTTCGGCATTTGCGCCAAACCAAATACAGTGCAATGTGGAAATCCAGGCATGCCCTTAGGGAAGGCAATTAAACGATCTTCGCGTAGCTTTACTTCTCCAAAACGTGTTTGATAAGAAAGTTGGGCGGCATTATCGCCTGTATTTACGGTTTCCATGGCAGGGTTATTCATGATTACTCATCTTTCTGTTGTTCTGCTGCTTTTTGTTGACGGAACATATCCAACACACGGTCAATTTGTGCTCCATCACCTAATACCGCGGCTTGCTGATTCTCTTCCTGAATCTTCAGCCACAATTCTTTACGATACACGGTATTCCCCTCGGGGTACTGAACCCCCAGCTTGACGCGTGTACCCTTTACCTCCACCACCTTGACCTCGATAGAGCCATTGATGACGATCGATTCTTCCGGACGTCGTGTAATTAGCAACATAGGCTCTGTTATGCGGTTGTTTGGTGGTTATGGTCAAGTTTTTACTCTCCTTAGAGGAAATTCAGTAAGCTTGTTTGGTTGAGCTGTGTCAAAACTAACATAGACGCCTGAATAGCAGCCTGCTCTTGTGTAAAGCGCGTCATTGCATCGGCAATATCTACTTTGTTTAGCTCATCAATACGTTCTTGCAAAATATCGTTATTGGTGGAGTGACGATCTTTCACCAATGTCATGTTAGAAAGTTCACCACCAACTTGCCCCAACAGCTCCGATACTTCCTGCTGTGCACTTTCCAAAATACCAATAGCGCCATCAATATCTGCTTCTGAGTTATTTTCTAACCCATACCACAGCGCCTCCATACCTGCTTTTAACTTAGCAAAGGCATCTGCATCGCCGGTTAAACCATAGTCAGTCGCGTTACCTGGGCCGGTAATAACACTCGCCCGTGTAGAGTCAGCATTATAGTAATCGGTTGGGTTAGGGTTACCCGGGTCGTACGCCGTTGCGGACAAATTGGTAGACAGCGGCGGACGCTCCCCAGCTTGCCCAGAAAGAATATAACGACCATCAAATTGTGTGTGCATCAAGTTATAAAATGTGTTCGATAAACTCTCCGCCTTAGGCGCCAGCGATGCACGTGCCTCTGGTGATTGTTCGGTACGTCCCAAGGTCCATAACTGGCTTGCTTCTACCAATAAATCTACCATGCCGTTCAAGGTACTCTCGGTAGAGCGCAAACGCGCTTGAGCTGTTTCAATATTCTTCGTGTAAATATCGCCATTGCGCTGCAAATCACGCAAATCCAGCAAACGGTTTGCATCATCAGCAATACCGCTCAAGTTTTTGGACTTAAACCCAGTTGAAATCTGATAAGAGCTTTCTGCCATACTGCTGCTGGTTTGTTGCAGCTGCTTTAAAATGGAGGTGGCCTGAAAACCAGTGGCTACGCGTGTCATGTTCTTCTTACTCCTTAAAATGCATTAATCAGTGCTTGCATCATTTCATCAATTACCCCCACAACCCGGGCCGATGCTTGGAAAGCATTTTGGAAAACCAGCAAGTTTGCCAACTCCTCATCCAAGTTTACGCCGGAAATTTCTGCACGCTGGCCTTTCAACTCAGTCAGCAGCAAATCATTAAATTCTTCACGGTCGTTAGAAAACTGCAGTTCAATACTAAAGTTACTTACAATACTATTGGCATAGCCCACAAAACCGTCGTTTTGGGCAGCAAGTCCACCAGCGGCATCAAAGCTCACACTGTCATCTACCAAGCTTGCCAGCAGCAGCACATTGCGGTTGTCTAGGAGCGATAACCCACCATCGCTATCACGCATGCGTGCCGTAGCAATACGCTCAGGCGTACTTGCAATGTCGCTACGTACTGCCATGTCGCTCACACTGGTACCGGTAAAAAAGTCGTTAAAGCCAAATGGCGTTAGCGCATCACCCGTGCCGGTATTTTTCAGCACAATACCGTAGTTGGAATTATTTGCTGTAATGCTTAGCCCGTCGTTGGTTGCGTTTAGTGCCGCTGTTACATAGGTGCTAATATCGGTATTGGCATTAATCTCATCTACCAAGTTTTGTAGCGAGTATGGCCCAGGTGAATCAAAAGTAATGTCACCCACTGCACCACCAACTGTGGTGGCAATCACCTGCCCGGTGCTGTCCACAACACTAATCTCAAAGCTTTCGCCTTCCAAATTCGCATCTAGCGTGGCGTATAAATCGCTATTTTCATCTACAATAGTGCCCGTACGCGTACTGCTATAGCTATTCAACGGCGGTACCGATGAACCACCATTATGAATCGCGTTCACCGTATCCATAATAGTTGTGGCTAGTTCATCTAGTTCGGCCTGCAAATTAGGAATAATTGTATCACGTAGATCCACCAAACCTTTCACAGCCCCAGTACTTAGGCGATCTGTATCAATATCAAACACAGTACCAGTTGGGTTGCCATCTTGGCTAATCGTCCGCAAACCAATACCCGCAGGGTTACCGCCTGTACGCTCAAACTGTGTATAGGTAATACCATCTACAATTTTACGACCACTCTCGGTCAGTACACGCATTTCACCCAATGAGTCATAGGTTACCGAAACACCAAACTGCTGCGCCAAATTCTCCAGCTGGCGCATACGTTCATCTTCAAGGTCAACTGTAGTACTACCTGCACCGCCACCGGCGTTAATACCGGCAATCTCTACGTTAAGGTCAAAAATAGAGCGAATAACTGTGTTTAGGTTTTCCAGCTCTTCTGTAATCAGCGTATCAATTTCATCTTCATTATCTTGCAGCTGATCATAGGTCGTCTGCAGCGTATTCACCATGGTTTCTGCTGATTGCACTGTGCTGCGCTTTTGTGCGGCTGAGTCAGTAGAACTGGCCAATACGTTAAACTGCTCCAACATGGAGCTAATCACCCCGTCAATACCTGTATTACTATTAGGGTTACCAAGCGCAGTCTCAATGTTTTTCATTTCATCTGCTTTGGCTTTAGCAAACCCATAATTACTGAGCTGACCTAAAATGTTGTTCTGCAAACGGTCATCTACCGTACGCTGCACCGCCGAAACCGAAACACCTGCACCAAAACCAGCAACCGACTCGGCCTGAATCCGCACGCTTTGGCGGCTATAGTGCTCATTATTAACATTGGCAATATTGTGGGAAATAACGCTTACACTACGCTGGTTTGCCGCCATACCAGTGGTGGCGGTCTGCAGAGAACTTACCAGTGAGCTTAATCCAGACATTTCTATCTACAATCCTTAGTTAACGCGTTATGTCACTAACAATGCAATACTGATGCCAAAAAAAGAGCCCCCATTGCTGGGGGCAGTTTTCTCGCAGAGGAAATAAAGTTATGCGGCACGCTTAGATAGCCAGCTACGCTGTCTATCTGTAGAAAGGTGAGGCTGTAACAGCGTCAGCACTTCTGGCAGTAATGTGCTGCTTGTTTTATCATGCTGACCCATAGCTAAGTCAGCTACCAGTAGCTCGGCTTCTGTAGGCGCATAAGCTGGAAACTTGAGTTTCACCCAGCCTTTATCATCAATTTCAATGCCACGCGCTCGCAATTCAGCCAGCCAATGCATAAAATAACCAGAGCCATGGCCAAGGTCATCATGCGGGCTGACAATCTGTACAAAATCGCCCTCCTTAGAAAAGCGAGGGCGTTTGTTAGATTTAAGACTGTTGAGCTGTGCTGACATGGTTATGGTATTACGCCAGCAGTCCACCCCACCTTTTTGTCGCGGCCATATATGGTCATACGAGGCACGTAACCACATATCAGGGTGATTACGCATTAATCGTTGTCCACTTACAGCGCAGGTCCAGCCATCACGCTTCCAAGCTTTTTCACGACTAAATGGCGCCAAAGCCGACCACACTGTTGAGCGTGAGACCTCTCTGCGCAGTTCCAAGCTACGCGGTACATTAATACGTGCACCACCTGCGGTGACTACATCATGCCTTGAGCTCTCATGTACGCGTACACGCGAGTCTGCACACAGCATCATTTGCAAAGCTTCACGCTGCGGCATAATGCGAATGAGTTGCGGGTCCTCACCCGGTAAAATTTTGTTAAAGAGTAACACCGGGTTCTGAATTTGCCCGGTCACAAATTTTACTACTGAGTTTGTCATGGTGACAATCCTCTTGGTTGGCCCCTAACTATTGCTAGGGTACTGTAAACGGGCAGTTAACGTAATAAGCATATTACCAAGCCCAGCAACAAAAATCACGCTATCTTTATGCTTTACATGGCCTTTTTAGCATGGCAGTATAAACCTCGTTTCCAAAAAGGTCTGTGTGATGTTTGCACCAAAGGTTTTACCATTTCTCCGTCATCCGCTTATTCTCATCGGTAGTTTTGTTATTACCTTACTTGCTATTGTGGCACTGGCAGCACCACTCATTACCCCTTACCCGCCGCACCAAATTGACCTTACTGCCATTCTGCAAGCTCCATCTGCTCAACATTGGCTCGGTACCGACCAACTCGGCCGCGATGTTTTTGCCCGCATGGTCTACGGCGCACAAATCTCGCTTAGCGTTGGCTTTATTGCTATTGGCATTGCCACCTTCATTGGGCTTATTGTTGGTGCACTGGCTGGGTATTATGGCGGCCGTACCGATGCATGGCTGATGCGTCTGGTCGATATTATGCTCTGCTTCCCTTCCTTCTTCCTCATCCTTGCCGTTATTGCCTTTTTAGAACCAAGCTTGGTGAACATTATGATTGTGATTGGCCTTACTAGCTGGATGGGTGTGGCCCGCCTCATCCGTGCAGAGTTCTTGCGCCTACGCCAAACCGAATTTGTCCTCGCCGCACGCAGCCTTGGCTTGGCCGATGCCCCGCTCATTCTTAAACACCTGCTCCCCAACAGCATGGCCCCTATTTATGTAACTGTTACCCTTGGCGTTGCTGGCGCCATTTTAGTGGAAAGCGGCTTATCCTTCCTCGGTATTGGTGTGCAGCCCCCTACTGCCAGCTGGGGTAACCTGCTCACCGCTGGTAAGGAAACAGTAGAAGTAGCGTGGTGGCTGGTGCTGTTCCCCGGTCTTGCTATTCTTATTACTGTGCTTGCCTTTAACCTCCTGGGCGAAGGTCTGCGCGATGTGCTCGATCCCCGCTTGCAGAAACGTGCATAAAGCGTTAAATTCCAACCTCATTAAAGATTTTAAGTAGAAAGTTAGAAATAGTCATGACCACACCTCGCGTTCGCTTTGCACCAAGCCCCACTGGCCGCCTTCACATTGGACACCTGCGCGCCGCCCTACCTAACGTATTTTACGCCAAAGCAACCAGCGGTAGCTTTATGGTACGTATTGAAGACACCGACCTAGAACGCCACGATGACAATGCAGAATCCACCTTTATGGAAGATTTGGCCTGGCTTGGCTTCCACCCCGATGAATCTCCAATTCATGGTGGCGATTATGAGCCTTACCGCACCCGCGAGCGTGCCGCCCGCGGCGACTACCAAGCCGCTGTTGAAAAACTAATGGCCGATGGCCGCGCTTATGAGTGCTTTACCAGCGAGCAAGAGCTAGACGTACTGCGCAAGCTACAACGCAGCCGTAACGAACCCCCACGCTACGATAACCGCCACCGCGAACTCACCGACGCCGAGAAAGAAGCCTACCGCGCCGAAGGTCGTGTGCCTGTTATTCGCTTCCGCATGAACGATGGCGAAATTAAGTTTAACGACCTTGTGCGTGGTGATGTAACTTTCCAAAGCGAAAATTTGGGCGGTGACCCGGTTATTGTGCGCTCCAACGGTATCCCTCTATTTACCCTTGCTGGCGCTGTGGACGACATCAACATGAACATCACTCACGTTATTCGTGGTGAAGACCATGTAAGCAATACCGCGCAACAAGTACAAATTTTTGAAGCACTGGGCGCCGATGTGCCCGTGTTTGCTCACCTGCCATTACTGCTGGATAGCGAAGGCCAAAAATTCAGCAAGCGCTTAGGCAGCCTCACCATTGAGAACTTGCGCCACATGGGCATTTTGCCACAAGCGCTGGTAGCCTACATGGCTGGTTTGGGTTTTAGCGTACCGGTAGACCCTACTCTACCAATCGACGACATGGCCAAGCTCTACGAGTTCGATAAAATGGGCCGTGCCCCCGTACGCTTTGATGAAGACCAGCTAAAGCGCGTGAACGCCACCGCCCTGCATGCACTAGAGTGGGAGCAAATTGCACCATTTGCTGAGGATTTCCTCAATAATGAGCAACTCACCAATCCTAATCTGCCCGAGCTATGGCAAACCGCCCGTGCCAACCTCACGTTGCTAAGCGAGCTACCACAGTGGTATGAATTAATTTTCAATGAGATATCTGGTGAAGTTGAATCAGAAGATCAGGATTATATTCAAGCTGCCCTTGGCTGCCTACCCAGCGGGGACTACACTGCGGACAGCTGGCAACAGTGGACTGGCAACCTAAAGGAATCCACCGGCCGTAAAGGCAAACAGCTATTTATGCCATTGCGTAAAGCACTTACTGGCCAGTCCCATGGCCCAGACATGCCAGCTCTGTTCCAACTGATGGGTGAAACAACTGTACGTGCACGGCTGGAGCGTGCGCTAAACCAGTAAACCATGGCAAAGGCTAGTACCATGCAACGTATTGTCATTATCGGGCCTTCTGGTAGCGGCAAAACCACACTAGCCAAAAAGCTATCTGCTCAATTTAACCTGCCTCACTTTGAATTAGATGATTTAGCGTGGGATAAAAATTGGGTTTTAGTAGAAACAGAAGAGTTTATACGCCGTATCCAATTTTTAAAAAATGCCCACCCTAATGGCTGGGTTATTTGCGGTAACTATAGCCGAATACAGAACCAATTTTGGCCAGAAGCTGATACCATTATTTGGGTAGATCCTCCGCTATGGCTTTGTGTATGGCGTATTCTGCGCCGCAGCATCCGTTATATGAAAAATGGTACAACTATTTGCAATGGTAATACTCAGGATTGGGCACATCTACTGTTTGATAAAGACGCACTCATTCCTTGGGCTATCAAAACAAACTCAACACGTAGCAAAAAATACGAAGCTGCTATGAACGACCCGCAATGGGCCAACAAAACCTGGCACCGCCTACGCACCACTCAAAGTGTTGAACAGTTTCTAAAATCTCTTAACGATTAACGTAAATATTTACCGCTAGCTGGGTCAAAAATGCGCGATACAGTGCCAGGTAGTGCTTTGGCTAGCGTGAGCGCTGGCACGCCAGCTGGAATATCCTCAGCTTTGGTGGCGGGTGGCTGACCACTCACATTCAAGCTAGTACTCACCAATGGTTTACCCCAGCGTGTAAGGTATTCATTCATATAATCACACGCCGGCCAACGCAGTGCTAGGGTTGGAAAACGCCCCTTCAGCAACTCAGGCACGGCAGCACTATGCGGCAATAGCATAGTTACCGGCGCCTTGGCTGGGCATGGCCAGTGCTGTGCCACCGCCTCAGCAGCTGCACCTGTTAGCGTACCCACCAACTGCTCCAACTGCTGTTGGTTATTCACTAAACAAATAAGGCCTTTATTACTGCTACGCTGCTTTAGCTCTATGAGCTTAGCTAGCGCAGGCTCATTAAACGGATCACAACAGTAGCCATACACGCCCTCCGCCGGCGCGGCCACTACCTCACCATGTGCCAATGCTTCACACCAGCTATCTAGCGTTGCCTTATCCCACATCAGCGTTTGTCCTTAAAAAAATCTTTCAGCAACTGTGCAGAGTGCGCTTCTTCTAGCCCACCTAACACCTCTGGCTTAAAATGCGCATGCTCCAGCACCCGCGCACCATTCACCGTGCCGCCGCTTTTTACATCGTAAGCACCAAAACGAATTTGCCCCACACGGCTATGGCTCAACGCTTGTGCGCACATGGCGCAAGGCTCCAACGTTACTGCCAATACAGCATCTTCAAAATACTTCTCACCCGTATTTTCATGAGCTGCTTGCAGAGCTAGCATCTCAGCATGCGCGGTTGGCTGCTTTAGCTCTTCCACACGGTTACGTGCTTCACCCAGCACCGTACCATCAGCACGGTATAACACAGCGCCAACAGGCACCTCTCCTGCCGCAGCGGCTTCTTGTGCCAACTCAATGGCACGTTGCATCATCTGGTGGTGAACATCACTCATACTGATGTGTATATAACCATGTTGCGCCAAAATGTCACGCCGATGCCGACCAATCGGCATAATGTGCCACTATTCAGCATCAAAGTGGCATCACGTGCCGATTAATGCTACATATCAGCATATGAAACCACTGATTGGTATTAGCAGCGGCTATAAGGATAGCTCCGAGTTTTCACCACGGCCACATTTGTCTGTGAGCAAAGCTTTTAGCGACCTCATCCTAGCTAATGGCGGCATACCATTCCAACTACCACTCACCCATGATTATACAGATATTCTACACCGTTTAGACGGGGTTATCCTTACTGACGGCCGCTTTCCCTTCCCCGAAAGTTGGTATCACAATGGAGATAAAGATGATAAAAATTGGCCAAAAAGCACTGTGAGAGGGCCTTTTGAAGAAATTTTAACACGCCAAGTTTTAGCGCAAGATTTACCTGTACTCGGCATTTGTTGCGGCATGCAAATGCTCGCTGCAGCCCATGGTGGCACCTTTTATCGCAATTTTTCTAATGAGTTAAATGTTAGCAGCCACCTTGTACCCGGTGGCCAGCCTTGCCACGATGTGCATATTAAAGCTGGTACTCAACTGCATAAAATACTTGGCGTAGAAAAGCTAAAGGTAAATTCTCTACATAATGAGGCATTATACAACCAGCCCGAAAGCTTAATTATTAATGCTACAGCGGACAATAACATAATTGAAGGCATTGAAATTCCACAGAAAAAATTTGCCATTGGCGTACAATGGCACCCAGAAATTACAGCACCTAATACTGTGGAGAAAAACCTATTCAAAGCATTAGTGGAGGCCAGTTGTGAGCGATAAAGGTATGCGTATTGCCAAGCGCATGGCCGATGCGGGCCTGTGCAGCCGGCGCGAAGCTGAGCGTTGGATTGAAGCTGGTCGCGTAGCGGTAAACGGCACGACACTAACTACACCAGCCTGTGTGGTTAGTGACGCTGATACCATTGAGGTAGACGATTCCCCCCTCCCTCAACAACAACAAACACGTTTGTGGCTCTACCACAAACCTGCAGGGCTTGTGACAACAGCACGCGACCCACAGGGCCGCCCAACCGTTTTTGAAAGTTTACCCGAAAACATGCCACGCGTGGTCAGTGTGGGCCGCCTAGACCTAAATAGCGAAGGCCTACTTTTGCTGACGACTAGCGGAGAATTAGCTGAAAAACTCATGCATCCACGTAATGAGCTACCACGTACCTATAAAGTGCGCGTATTTGGTCGTATTCCGCCCAAGTTAGCGGCAACTGTTGCTAAAGGTGTAACTATTGAAGGCATTAAATATCGCCCTATGCAGCTTAAATTGGGCGAAAAAGCTGGCAAAAACCAGTGGGTAACAATTACCCTACATGAAGGTAAAAACCGCGAAATTCGTAAGGTGATGAACCATTTTGGCCTGCAAGTTAATCGCCTACTTCGTACCAGTTATGCAGACTTTGAACTGGGCAAACTCAAAGCTGGCGACGTGCAAGAAGTAACAGCAAAACGCATAGAAAAACTTGGAGAATCTTTAAAATAGGCCATAAAATATCGCCCACAGGCGATATTTTTATAGTGGTGCTGCCGAGAAGATTTGAACTTCCGACCTCTTCATTACCAATGAAGTGCTCTACCCCTGAGCTACGGCAGCAGCGCGGTCTTTTTATGCATTCTAAGCGCTTGGGTCAAGTCTAAATCACTAAATTGGTTAAAAAACCTGTCAGTTAACAGTTGTAAATGCTCTTACCCAACCCCATATGCTTATAGGAAACGGGACGAAAATATGGCTAAGAAAAAAGACTCTTATTCAATAGCAGCGCCATTTGGTGAAGGTGGTAGTACACCACTGATTATACAAGATGCTATGGCGCAAATTTCACGCGGGCTTTCTTCAGCTATGAATTATTTTAGTAAGGAGGAGAGAGCGCGCCGTACTGTACAGCGTATGGCAAAGAAAATGGTTAAATCTTACTCTGCAAATCCCCCTACTGAACTTGCTAATATTGAAAGTAAGAGAGAAAATCCTGACATGGCACTAGTTGCAGCGTTAAATGAATTACAGCCAGCACTTACTACGCCACACATACCAACAGCACCAACAAAAATTACTGATGAACAAAAAGCTCGCCAAAAAGATATCATGGCGGAGCCGTTAGAGCACAAAGAAGCTTTAGAAGCTCAATTTGGGCCAGGTGCTGCTGAGCGCATGGCAAAAGCACAAGAAATAAAAATGCAAGAGCAAACCGATGAAAACCCTATAGACGGATGGAGTGCATCTGCGTTTATGGAATATTCTAAAAAAAAGAATGATACGTGGCGTAAAGCACACACTGCGCCTGCGGCTGAGGTAGAGCAAGAAGAGCTTGTTGAGCTTTCAGTGAAGCTGAATATTGATGAAAACAACTGTAAAACTATAGGTTGGAATGGTGATGATGAAGCAGAAAGAGAGCGTCATCGGCATTTAGCTACACGCCAACTAAAAGAAAATATTCAACAACAGCGCGGTTTAGAGCCTACTGAACATGAGATGAGCCATACCCAATTGGCGCGAGAACTGCTAAATAATGGAATTGATAAGGATCAGCTTACTCATGCTGAAGTACTAGCAGCACGGGACATTATTGATGATACAATCATTGCAGATATTAAAAAGTTTAAAACAGGTAAACCACTACAAAAAAACTCTCGTGAACGCATTGAAATGTACCAAAATTTAGCCAATGAACATGCCAAAATACTAGATAAGCAGGCACCTGAGTTGAATTTAGAAGCTTCTATGAGCTATGTAGAGCAACGTGTTTATGGTGATAAAGATACTGAAGGCTTACGTTATCAGTATAATCATGAACTAGGTACACGTATTCCAGAAGCTGAGCGCGGTATTGAACACACACCACGAGAACAAGAACCAGACTTGGAACCCGATTTAGATCTAGAACGCTAGCTATTCAGCCGTTCTACATCCAACACTAAATCGTGAGATCGGGTTTTGCCGAGTACTTGCTCCAAATGTGGGCGGTCGTGAACTTCCACAATACAGCGCATGACATAGTGGTCTGCAGCGCGAGTATCAAAGCCAATATCAATCACATTTGCACCAGCATTAAACAATGTAGTGGTAAAGGCGCTCAAAGCACCTGGTTCATGCTTAAGAATAACGCGTAAGTTTGCTTGGAAAGTACGGCTCTCCAGCGCATCATCGCCCTCGTTCCAGCTTAATGTCAGCCAACGTTCTGGCACATCGGCAAATTGCTCTAGCGAACGGCAATCCTTAGTGTGAATAGTAACGCCTTTTCCAGTATGAATAATCCCAACAATAGGGTCGCCCGGTAGTGGGTTACAGCACTTAGCAAAGTGGATACTAATACCTTCTGTTAGCCCTTGGATACCAATAGCGCTATCTGGTTTGCGCTCTTGCTGTGCTGTAGCAGGCTGGCGTAGTTCTGCCCCCTCCTCAAACGTTTGTGGCTCACGCTCAGGCGGGAAAAGAATATCAAAAATTTGTCGCGGAAAAGCACGCCCCTGCGCAATGCCTACATACAGGTCTTCCAAATTTTTATAGCCAACTTTGTCTACTACGCTGGTAATCATTTTTTCGGTAATGCTATGCTCTTCACGTTTGGCAGATTTTTCCAAAATCTCTTTACCCAAGCGTTCTTCTTCATCGCGAGATTGCAGACGTAGATAGCGATTAATTGCCCCTTTAGCACGTGCAGAAACCACCCAGCTACGCCAACCTGGTGTTGGTTTTTGTGCTTTGTTGGTTTGCACCTCAACCTGGTCCCCGTTACGGATTTGGGTACGCAATGGTACCATACGGCCATTTACCCGTACGGTTTGGCAGCTATTCCCTACATCTGAGTGAATAAAATAAGCAAAATCTAGCGCTGTTGCGCCTTTTGGCAGCGCAATAAGGTCACCATTTGGGGTAAATACGTAGACCTGATCGGTAAATAGCTCCAGCTTAGCGTGCTCAATAAACTCTTCAGGATCATCCATCCCTTGCAAGGTTTCAACCATTTGGCGCAGCCACGCATAGCGCTGTTCTTCGCTTTGCTTATTGGAGCCAGACTGCTTGTATAGCCAGTGCGCCGCAACGCCACTCTCTGCAACATCATGCATTTCTTGGGTGCGGATTTGTACTTCCATACGGTTACCAAAAGGCCCAATAACCGATGTATGGAGCGATTGGTAGCCATTAGGCTTAGGGTTAGATATGTAATCCTTAAAACGCCCTGGAATCGCCTTATAACGGTCGTGCATCATGCCCAATACTTCATAACACTGCTGGCGTGTTTCTACCACAATACGGTAGGCTACAATGTCGGTCAGCTGCTCGAATAACAGGTTCTTGCGGCTCATTTTGCGATAAATAGAATAAATCGCTTTTTCACGACCGCTAATTTTACCCGGAATTTTAGATTCTTGCAGGTCATCGGCCAGCGTATCAACCACACGCTCAACCAAATTATCTTGCTCACGCCATTCTGCCATGCGGTCTTCAATGCGTGCATATTCATCGGGGTTAATCACTCTAAAACAGCGGTCTTCAAGCTCCCCTTTAACGCCATGCAAACCAATGCGGTCGGCCAATGGTACAAAAATATCCATTGTTTCGCGTGCAATACGCAGGCGTTTTTCAGGTTTAGGAATAGCATCCAGCGTTTGGATATTATGCAAACGGTCATTCAACTTAACCAGCAACACACGAATATCTTGCGACATGGCAAGGAATAGCTTGCGGTAGTTTTCTGCTTGCTGTGCCAGTTTTGAGTTAAAAGTAATCTGCGAAAGCTTGGTCACCCCATCAGTCAGTTTGGCAACTTCTTCACCAAACAGCTCTTCAATTTGCTCAATAGTGGCAAGGGTATCCTCCACCGTATCGTGCAGTAGCCCGGTTACAATGGTTGCATCGTCGAGTTTTAAATCCGCCAACAGAGAGGCCACAGCCAGTGGGTGCACCAAATAAGGCTGACCAGAAGCACGCTTTTGGTTACCGTGCGCTTTCATAGAAAATACATAAGCACGGTTAATTAGCGCTACATCCGCATCGGGGTTGTAGCTGCGAATTTTCTCAATGAGTTCGTACTGTCTAATCATGGGCTTATCAGCATTTCAATTTAAAAATATTCTATTTTTGCATTGTGCAAATTGCTCAGCTAACAATAGCAAAGCCATTGCAGCGCTTCACATTTGATCTTTTGCATCCACAAAAGATCATGCTGTAAATTTTGTCTTTAAAAATTTACAGCATATAATTATGGCGAAAGCATTTATATCTGCAAGCTTTGACAATAAAAAAAGCGGTGCCGTAACACCGCTTTGCGATAAATTTGCAAACTTATGCAGCAGAGCTTGCTTGCACCTCTGCTTCTTCTGCAGAAACTTCGATAGAGCTGCTGTCATCTTCGTCTTCAGCTTCTTCAGTTTCGCTAGCGCTGGCAGCATTCTCATCTACAAAATCTAGTTCCTGAATTTCATCCAAGGCACCGGCAGCGGTTTCAGCATCGTCCAGAGCTGGCATACCTTCATCTACCATGGTTTGTAGAACATCATCTTCCAAGTTCATGTCGCTATGGCGGTTAACACCACGTGCAATGTTGTAGCGCAAATCATCCAAGCTCACGGTTTGGCCAGCAATTTCACGCAGAGCAACAACTGGGTTTTTATCGTTATCACGATCAACAGTCATCTGAGCGCCGGCAGCAATGTCGCGTGCGCGCTGTGCCGCAAGCAATACTAGCTCGTAGCGGTTATTAATAATCTGAATGCAATCTTCAACGGTAACGCGTGCCATAATAAATCCTGTAGTCCCACCAAATTTGGTTAATTGTGTAGGCTGTATGTAGTGCATTTTAATGGCAATTGCAAGCCTTTGGTATGCACAAAAGTAATTAAATCAGCAGCGCATCTTCAGCGTGACGGTTTTGCACATGCAGCCAAATAGCTTCTGGCGGCAGTGTTTCTAGCTCCAAACCGGTTTGTACATCACGTATTGTTACCTGCGCTGTTTCATCATCAAGCAACCCAACAATAGTACGAGACAACGCGTTCGCTTGGCGTTCTCCTCGCTCACGCACGTTTTGTGCAGCCAGCAATGCTTGGCGTAGTGGCGCAATTTCATCAGGTAATACATTTTGTGGTGTGGTGTAGGCCCACACACTAGTCAAATACGGAAATGTTTGAGCAAAAGCACGTGCTTGGCGAAATAGCAACTGGTGCGCCACTGGCACCACCCACACTAAGGGCATAATAGCCACCACAGTTTGCATGAGTGATGTTAAATCCTGCCGTTCCTGTGGCCAAGCTACGGCTAATGGTGTTGGCGTTTCTGGCAATTGCAGCAATACATCTGCTCCCGCTTCCACCAACAGCTCTTGTTCGGTTTCGGTCATGTTAGCGCTGGGGTGCAAGGCAACCACCACGGCATCACACAAGCGAGCCGTTTCTCGTACCGCTACAATGCCATGTACATCCAGCTGACCAAGGTTAAGCACCATTAGGCCCACGCTTTGCTCAGCATCAGTAAAGCGTGCTAGCTGTTCGGCAAGGTTAATGCTGTCGGTGATAATCGTCACGCCTGAGCTATAGCACACTCCACACTGGCGGTATACATAAAAGCAACGTATGGTAAGCCACATGTTTGGCTATATTTTACACCGCTTAATCACCAGTATTCCGCTACTGCTGGGCATTACTCTGCTCTCGTTTTTGGTGATTCAACTGGCCCCGGGCGACCCAGTAAGCCTGCAAACCGACCTTAACCCCAATATTTCCCCCGCTGCGTACGAAAAACTACGTGAGCAATTTCACTTAGACGACCCCTTACCTGTGCAGTATTTCCGTTGGCTGACTGATATTCTACGTGGTGATTTTGGCACCAGCTTAGCGCCAGACGGCCGTGACGTACTGGAGAAAATCAGCGCTCACCTCCCCATAACATTGTGGATGAACGTGATTGGCTTAGCGCTGGTACTACTGCTTGCCACACCCATTGGTGTGTTGAGCGCACAAGCCCCGGGCAAGTGGTTTGACCGCTCCAGCACTGTGTTTGTGTTTATTGGCTTTGCCGCACCCAGCTTTTGGGTTGGTTTGCTGGGTATGCTGTGGTTTGGCGTGCACCTTGGCTGGCTACCGGTAAGTGGCATTCAATCCTATGGGTCGGAATTTCTCCCCTTCGCGCAACGCCTGCTGGACTGGGGCTGGCACCTCACCCTGCCAATTATGGTCGGTGTGCTTGGCTCCCTTGCGGGGATGAGCCGTTATTTGCGCAGCAGCATGCTAGAGGTGGTACGGCAGGACTATGTGCTGACGGCTCAAGCCAAAGGCGCTACCAAACGCCAAACCATGCTCGGCCACGCCCTACCCAATGCGCTACTGCCGGTTATTACCGTGCTTGGCCTTTCTGTACCGGGGCTTATTGGTGGCTCGGTGATTATTGAATCTCTATTTGGTATCCCTGGCATGGGCAAACTGTTTTACGATGGCGTGATGATGCGCGATTACCCGGTGATTATGGGGATCCTCACCCTTGGTGCAGTACTTACTCTGCTAGGCAACCTCCTTGCCGATGTGGGCTACGCCCTTGCCGACCCCCGCGTACGACAAAACTAGCGTTAAAAATACTCGCGGGCGTAGTGCTCTATCAGCCAAAGTGACAGTAATGTGTAGGCACTATCGTCGTCCACACGGCCGGGTTGGGTGAGCATTTGCTCCAGCCCTTGTTTGTCAAACCATCCACGTTCCAACGTGGTTTTATCCAGCAGCACATCGGCCAATTGTTGCCGTGCCGGCCCAGCTAACCATTGGCGAATTGGCGCACCGAAGCCCGCTTTACTGCGGAACAACACATCATGCGGCAAAGTATCGGCATAGGCCAGTTTCAGCACATGCTTCATTGAACTGCCACGCATAAGGCTGCTTTTTGGTAATGTAGCTGCGTAATTCAGCACGCGCTTATCCAAAAACGGGACGCGAATTTCTACACTACCGGCCATACCGGCTTTGTTGGTGTAGTTCAGGTTATGGTCGGGCAAAAATCCGCAGTGCTCTAGGTACAGCAAGACATCAAATGCTGAACCATTCCCTTGCTCTTGCACTGCCAGCTGTAAATCATCCAGTTCAGCGCCAATATCATGCTGCAACTGACGATGAATAAGCCCCCGCACCGCTTGCGGTTGTGTGTAGTGGAATGCTCGCTCCAAAAACTGCTGTTTGGAGCTGCCCAGCAAGTAGCCTGCTTTGTGTAAGCGACGTTTTAAACTTTCCGACTGTACCGCAGCCTGCCCCAATTTTACGCCAGCACCCAACAGATGAGACAGTGGGCCCAAACGACCATGTAGCCGTGCCACGCGGTGTCGGCGATAACCACTAAATACATCATCTCCCCCCGTGCCGCCCAGTAAAACAGGAATACCATCGGCATAGGCTGCTTCGGCAATTTTCTTTACAAACAGTGGAGCTGGGTCGGCCTGTGGTTCATCTAGCTGGAGCGCCATTTTGGGCAGTTCATCCAACGTTTCGGGGCCCATCACCACTTCTTGCAGTGGCACGTTCAGCGTTTGCGCTACATTACGCGCGTAGTCAATATCTTCGCTAAAGCCTTCGCTGGCCATGCCGTTGCCTGCAAAACGAATGCAGTACGTTTGCTTGGGCATAACCTCGCCAGCCACCATGCTGCTTACCACGGCCGAGCTATCCACCCCACCGCTGAGAAACGCACCCACAGGTACATCTGCCAAGCATTGGTCTTTCACCACTTGATCCATTAGGTGACGCAGGTGGCGCGCATGTTCCTTAATGTGACCCTTGTCATTACCTTCACGCTCAATAAACGGATGCTCATACCATTGGGTAATGCGCATGCCCTGCGCTTTACTCCATGTAAAGCAATGACCAGGGTTAAGCTTACGCACTGTTTTAAACAGCGTGCGCTCTCCCGGTGACCACAAATACGTGAGGTAAGATTTCAGCGCCACAGGGTCCAACTCTCGTGCAACAGCAGGAGATTGCAGCAAGGCCTTAATCTCGGACGCAAACAACAGTCCATCAGGCGTATTGGCGTAATAGAACGGCATAATGCCACTGTGATCGCGTGCGGCGAATAGCTCTTTCTTCTTCTTATCCCATATAGCAAAGGAGAAAATGCCGTTCAGCAAATTCAGCATAGCCGGGCCATAACTGTCGTACAACGGCGCTAGTATTGCGGTATCAGAGTTCTCGTTAAATACATAACCTTGATGTTTAAGATTAGGGGTTAAATCTTTGAAATTATATATTTCACCGTTAAATACAATCACATAACGGTCATCCACACAGTGCATAGGCTGTGTCGCGGCATCAGACAGGTCAATAATGCTTAAACGGCGGTGCGCAAAGCCAATACCATCTTCTTTGTTGTGCCAAATTTCTGCCCCATCAGGGCCACGGTGCTGCTGTACGGCATTAAACTTATCCAGCAGTTGAACTGGAAAATTCCCAGCAAACCCAGCAATACCGCACATTAGCTTAACTGCCCCTTTGCCAATACACACACTTTGTCACAGCGGGTGGCCAGTGCCGGGTTGTGGGTTACCATCAGCATGGCCATACCCTCTTCAGCTACGAGTTTGAACAAAATTTCTGCCACTTTCTCCGATGTTTCAGGGTCCAAATTCCCCGTAGGTTCATCTGCCAGCAAAATATCAGGCTTATTCATCAATGCACGCGCAATTGCCACGCGCTGCTGCTCTCCACCACTGAGCTGAGCTGGGGTATGGTGGCTCCGCTCACTGAGCCCTACTTGCTCCAGTAGCTGTTCGGCACGCTGTTGGCTCTGCTTGGCGTTAGCACCAATAATGCGCGCGGGCATCAGTATGTTTTCCAATGCGGTAAAATCACGCTGTAAATGGTGCTGCTGATATACAAAGCCACAGCTTTGGCCACGCAACTGCGCGCGGCGATGGTCACCAAACTTGGCCACGTTTTTGCCATTAAACAAAATCTCGCCTTGTTCTGCTTTTTCCAACAACCCTGCCAAATGCAACAACGTGCTTTTACCAGCGCCAGATTCACCAGTAATGGCCACACTTTGCGCAGCTTCAATAGTTAGCGATACATCTTGCAGTACTTGTAGCGGGTCGCGCCCCGGTTGTGGGTAGCTGTGGTTAATGTTTTTAAGTTCTAATACAGCCATAATTACAAGCTCCGCAGTACTTTTACAGGGTCTAGGCGGCCTGCACGCCACGCTGGGTATAGTGCAGCTAGCAGAGTAAGCAGCAAACTAAAGCCAACCACAAACACTACATCACCCATTTGTAAATTCACCGGAATTTCATCGAGGAAATACACCTCGCCAGAGAATACGCGTACGCCGAACAAACGTTCAATAAAGCTAACAATTTCATGTAAATAGGTCAGCACCAACAGCCCTAGCCCAGTGCCCAGTATGGTGCCTAAACCGCCAAGTAATGCGCCATTCCAAAAGAACGCCGCTAAAATTTGGCTTTGCCGTGCGCCCATAGTGCGCAAAATGGCAATATCGCCACGTTTGTCCGCCACCAGCATAATTTGCCCGGTAATAATGTTAAACGCGGCCACTAAAACAATAAGCGACAGGATAATAAACATACTCACCCGCTCCACCTGCAATGCGGCAAAAAACTGGCTGTTTACTTGCTGCCATGTGCCAATGCGTGCATCTGGTGCCAAATCTGTGCGCAATTGTTGTGCAAGCTCTTCTGAGTCATCGGGATTGTTCAGGCGTACATCCAGCGCTGTTAGCTTGTTGGGGCTGTTCATAAACTGCTGCGCCTGTGTGAGATTAAGGTACGCTAAGCCATTATCATACTGAGCCATGCCTACCTCAAAAACACCGCCAACACGTACTTGAATAAGCCGTGGAATAAAGCCAAAAGCGGTATCGGTTCCTTCTGGCGCTAATAGCGTTACGCCTTGCCCTACGTGCACGCCAAGCTGGTTTGCTAACCCTTGGCCTAGCAATACATACCCTGTGCTGGCCACACTGTTTACATCGCCAGCTGCCATGTTCTCCGTTACCAAGGCAGGTAAATCTTCAACAGCCAAGCCACGCACAACGGCACCGCTGCTGCCACGGCCGCTGGTAAACAAACCTTGGCCATAGATATACGGCGTAGCGCTCACAATATTGCTATATTCCAACAGCTGCTGCTGTAGTTCTTCAGCGCGCTCATTAGTAAGCTCACTGCTGGAGACCGTCATGTGCCCTGTTACGCCCAAAATACGTGTGAGCAATTCAGCACGAAAACCCGCCATGACCGCCATCACCACAATAAGTGCCGCAACGCCAAGTACAATACCTCCTACCGAAAACCCAGTAACCACACTGGTAAAACCACGGCGTGCCATTAGGTAACGGGTAATTAAATGTGGAATCAGCATCATGGCCGATTAGCCTTTCTTAGCAGGTTTATCCTCAGCCTCTTTGGCTTTGGCAGCTTCTTTCAATGCGGCTTTACCTTCCGCCATGGTTGGGGTCACCATACCGGCGGAAATCACCATTTTCAGCCCTTGGTCAACTGTCATATCCAGTTTGATTAGCTCACTTTTAGGCACAAACAGCATAAAGCCATTAGTGGGATTTGGTGTGGTTGGTAAAAACACGTTCAGAATTTCATCATCCGTAATACGTTGAATTTGCCCTTTGGTTTTTCCAGTCAAAAAGCCAATAGAGTAAATACCCTTACGCGGGAACTCCACCAGCACCACTTCCCGGAATGAGTCAGAGCCTGCTTTGGAGAGCGTCTCCAAAATTTGCTTCACCGCGCTGTAAATCCAGCGCACACCAGGGATATTGGCAATAAGGCTGTCCCACCACATCACCAAGCGGCGGCCCATAATGTTACGGGCGAAAATACCAATCAGGAAAAATAGCAAAATGCCGCTTAACAGCCCCACACCAGGAATAGAACCTTCCATGGTCAATGTATCGCGATACTGGATAGGGATAATCCCCAGCAGTAACCGGTCTAGCGTTTTAATGAGCGTGGTCAGCACAATGAGCGTAATAAACGCAGGCGCTGTTACCAGCACACCTGTTACCAAATTATCCAGCACAAATTTAACTGACCCGCGTCGTTTAGGCTCGGGCGTATTTAGCTCAAATTGTGGCTGTTTATCTTCGCTCATTTGCTACTTAACGCAGGGGTTAGAATGGAATTTCATCATCAAATGGTGCATCGGTAGAAATTGGTGCAGGCTTTTCAGTTGCCTTTGGTGCACTTGCTGCCGGTGCAGACTGATCATAGCTGTAGCTATCGCGGCTACCACCACCACTGCGGCCACCCAACATTTGCATAGCGCCGCCACGGTCTACCACCACTTCGGTTGTGTATTTGTCTTGGCCTTGTTGATCGGTCCACTTACGGGTTTGGATTTTCCCTTCAAAGTAAACGTTGTCACCTTTTTTAAGGTACTTGCTTACCACATCAGCCAAGCCGCCAAACACCACCACACGGTGCCACTCGGTACGCTCTTGCTTTTGACCAGATTGATCGGTCCAGCTCTCGTTAGTAGCAATGCGGCAGTTGGCAATTGGTTTGCCATCTTGCGTGTGGCGCACTTCTGGGTCGGCGCCCATGTTGCCAATAATCATTACCTTGTTCAAACTCGCCGCCATGGGGATATCCTCTCTCTCGTCTAATAATACTTAAATACGTGCCGGAAGTATGGCCGTACTGTGCGATTTTTGCAAGACGAACAACCATAGATAAAGAAAAATCATCATAACTGCATATCAGGGCTTGACCAAACGCCAGCACTACGGCATATGTAGCCCCCGCAACAACCGATGTAGTTGTCCACGGAGAGATGGCCGAGTGGTTAAAGGCAGCAGACTGTAAATCTGCCCGCGTATGCGTACGTAGGTTCGAATCCTACTCTCTCCACCATTAAAAATGAGAAGCACCCGCAAGGGTGTTTATTGTTTTTAATAGCTGGTGCAGTGTGATTCGCTACCGGAGTCGTAGGTTCGGCCGCAGGCTGCCGACCATAGGGAGGCAACCCTACTCTTTGCTAGTTTTTTTATCGCGCAAATGCCAAGAAATTTTAAAAATAGCAGAATGTAAAATAGCTACAGGAAAAGTTCCTAAAGCAATAATCACCCAAAACAAAGAATAAATACTGATAACGATAGCTGCAAAGAAAAATACCAAGTAAAAAACCAACCACTTTTGTATAAACCGTTTTTCTTGTAACCATTCGTTTAATAAAATCACTACCCGATGTTCACGTAAGATCCAGGTAACTTTGAACACTATAAAATGGCAAATTCCAAACACTAATGAACCAAGTAACATATAGACCCAAGTTGATTCATAGCTAGGCGGACAATTACTAAAATCAGTTTGACAGCCTAAAAAAACAAAAAACACACATGCCAAGATAAGCTGATAAGCTAAGTGTAACAGACTCCATTTGGCTCTAAAACGCCTATCTTGACTCCACTCCTCCCAAAAAGATTGGTTGGTTTTATGATAAAAAAGACCTTTGAAAAAGCGTTCTAAGCTAGATTTTTCAGATACGCTACCTTTATCCTCGGATTTTTGGTTAATGCCAAAAAAAGGTTTGAGCCAACGCTTAACAACAATAAAGAAAAGTATAAGACCAGCGAAGAAAATCCATACGCTAAACTCACTATAACTCTCCAGAAAAGACGCTATAAACGCGGGTGACACAAATAAAAATAACAGTGAGTAAAACCAAAACTTTTTATATTGGAGTAAATCGTATTTCTGTAAAATCTTTAACAATTTAGCCATACCAATGCTTCTAGTTGATATAATATTAACTCGCAACAAAAAAGCCCCCGTAGGGGCTCTTTTGTTTGCTTAATTGCGTTTTACTTTGCGTGTTTTTCAAAGTATTCGGTCAGTAGGCGTACGCCAAAACCGCTGGCGCCCGGCACTGGCACAGCTGATGGGATTTTCTCGTTAAAGGTTACCCCAGCAATGTCCAAGTGGGTCCACGGTGTTTTATCGGCAAACTTCTTGAGGAATACCGCCGCGGTGGACGCCCCACCATATGGTGAACCATCGTTATTCAAGTCCGCAATGTCGGTTTTGGCAGCATACGCATCGTCAATTGGCAGGCGCCACAGGCGTTCGCCAGTTTCTTTACCCGCAGCATCTAGCCCTTTGGCCGTTGCCTCGTTCGTGCTGAACATACCAGCGTACTGGCCACCAATAGCCACCATCACTGCACCGGTTAGTGTGGCAAGGTCAATCACCTGTTTTGGCTTGTACTTATCAATGGTGTAGGCAATAGCATCGGCCAATACTAGGCGGCCTTCAGCATCGGTATTACCAATTTCCACCGTTAGGCCTTTGTAACCGGTAATCACATCATCCGGCAGGAAACCATCGCCATCAATCATGTTCATCACGCAGCCACAAACACCAACCACGTTCACTTTACTGCCACGCTTGGCGAGGCTTTTCATCAGCCCCATGGTAACGGCAGCACCACCCATATCGCACTTCATGGTGTTAATAGCGCGTGATGGCTTGAGGTTGTAGCCCCCAGTATCAAACATCACACCCTTACCAATCACCGCGTGTTTTGGGTCGGATTTAGCGGCACCGTTGTACTCCATAACAATCAGGCGTGGTGGCACTTTGCTAGCACGACCAACCGCAAGCATGAGGTTCATACCCAGCTTTTCCAGCTGTTTTTCATCCAGCACGGTTACTTTAATGCCCAACTCTTTCAGCTCTTCCGCACGCTCTACCATGTATAGTGGATTCGCAATGTTTGGTGGCAAGTTCACCATTTCGCGTGTCATATCCACGCTTTCCAGCGTTGCTTCTGCCAGTTCAACTTGGTCACGCAGGTCACCAATGTAGCGCTGCAATGTCAAAATATTCAATGTGCGGAACTTAGCTTGCTGGTGCGGCTTTTGCTCGGTTTTAAAGCGATCAAAGCGGTACATACCCATGTGTACCCCTTCAATTAACGCAATGGCAGCCTCTGGCGTGCTGGTTTTACCGTTTAGGTCACCAAGCATAACACTTGCTTCGCGTGTGCCAATTTGGTCCAGCTTTTTACCCAAGCTAATCCCTAGCAAAAACCACTCACGACGACCCAAAGTTTTAAATTTACCCAAACCAACGGCTAAAACTTGTTTTGTTGGCCCTTCAAATTCACCATGCACCAGCTCCATTTCCTTCATAGAGCCTTGGAAACGACCTAGCTTAAGCGCATTAGCAATAGCACCATTATTTAGCTCATCTAGTTGAGCAGATTCTTCCAGAAGCCTTGCTTTATCATCGGTAAAAACAACGGCAGTACCTTTTGCAGTGGTGGCTTGTGCGCGGCCAAGGTTAGTTTTGAACATGGGTATATTATCTTTCTTGTTGGTTAATTATTCTTACAGTAATAGGTGTTTTTGGGTTCGCCAAGCAAAAACGGAATTTTATTGACCGATTTTTATAGCAGGTTACAGTACCCCCATGAGCCTACTTACCACGCTAAAAAACTACTATCGCAAGTCTCCTCAAAACAAAACGCAAATGCATATTATGCTGAGCTTTATTATATTGCCTACAGTAGGCATGCTGGTATTGCTCGCTATTGCACTGCAGCTTATTTAGAGCTCTTGAGCCACCTGTCGTAAAGTGGCATAGTGCCCCTACTCAATAACGCCTAACAGGAAGAATAGATATGACCACCAAAGCTTATGCTGCGCCATCAGCCACTGATCCGCTTGCACCGTTTTCTCTAACTCGTCGCGATGTTGGCCCGCATGATGTGCTGATTGATATTGAGTATTGTGGCGTGTGCCATACGGATATTCATATTGCGCGTAATGATTGGGGCGGCTCTATTTATCCTGTTGTGCCAGGACATGAAATTATTGGTCGTGTTGTTGCCGTTGGTGATCACGTAACAAACTTTAATACAGGTCAGCTTGTTGGTGTGGGCTGCATGGTGGACTCCTGCCAAGAATGTAGCTCCTGCGATGATGACTTAGAGCAATACTGCGAAAATGGCTTTACTGCTACCTATAATGGGCAAGATAAAACCCTTGGTGGGCAAACGTTTGGTGGTTATTCCGAGCATATTGTTGTGCATGAAAAATTTGTGCTAAACGTGTCCGAAAAGCTAGATGTTACAGCCGTAGCTCCCCTGCTCTGTGCTGGTATTACAACTTACTCGCCGCTGCGCCATTGGGATATTCAAAAAGGTGATAAAGTAGGCGTAGTTGGCCTAGGCGGTTTAGGCCATATGGGCGTAAAATTCGCCGTAGCCATGGGCGCCGAAGTAACTGTTATTACGACCAGCCCTAACAAAGAGGACGATGCTAAACGTCTTGGCGCTCAGCATTTTTTGGTATCTAAGGACGAAGCAGCCATGGCAGAACAGGCCAATAGCTTTGATTTTATCCTTAATACTATTCCTGTTGCTCATAATGTTAACCCCTATATTGCTCTGCTCAAACGTGATGCAACAATGGTCATTGTTGGTGCTATTTCGCCATTGCCGGAAGTGCATGGTGGTGGGTTAGTACGAGGGCGTAAAAACGTTGCTGGGTCTTTAATTGGCGGTATTAAAGAAACTCAAGAAATGTTGGATTTTTGTGCAGAACATAACATTGTTTGCGACGTAGAAATGATTGATATGCAAAACATTAATGAAGCTTACGAACGGATGATTAAATCGGACGTGAAATACCGTTTTGTGATTGATATGAAATCGCTGAAAACTGCTGCTTAATGTCTGTATCTAGCGCTAAAAAAGCATCACCAAAACGCACCATGAAGGTGACCATTACGCCTGAATTTCAGGCGGCTAAACGCGTGATTGATGATGGTGAAAACCTGCTTATTTTGGGTAGTGCTGGTACCGGAAAAAGTACGTTTTTAAAATGGCTGCGTGCCAAGATTGGAGAGACCAAAAACTACGTTGTACTGGGGCCTACAGGCATGGCCGCACTACAAGTTGGTGGGCAAACTATTCATAGCTTTTTTGGGCTAAAACCGCAATTACAGCAAGATGCAAGCGATTGGCGCAAACCTAGGCACCCTAAGCTGTACGAAAAATTAGACCTGATTATCATTGATGAAATCTCCATGGTTCGGGCAGATATATTTGAAAGTATTGATAAGTTCCTGCGTCGATACGGCCCTAAAAAGGATGTTCCTTTTGGTGGCGTACAGCTTTTATTGATGGGAGATTTATTCCAACTTTCTCCCGTTGTAACTCGTGCTGAACGTCAGCATTTTTCGGCATTATTCAGCACACCGTTCTTCTTTTCGGCACCATGCTGGAATGAAGGACAATTTCAGGTGCTGGAGTTTACACAAATCTTCCGCCAGTCCGATACGCCGTTTATTGATTTGCTGACTCGGGTGCGCCATGGCGATCGCCGTAGCGACTTGCTCAACACGCTCAATAAACGCGTGCAACCCACACCCGATGGTGCGGTTATTTTAGCCGCGCGCAACCGCACGGTGGAAGAAATTAATCAGCACGAACTAAATAAGCTGACCACTAAGCCGAAAACATATAAGGCTAAAACCACCGGTAAGGTGGATGAAAATGCCTTTACCAGCCCCAGTGAGCTGGTGCTAAAACCTGGTGCACGCGTGATGTTTACCCGTAACGATAGCCAAGGTCGCTGGGTTAATGGCTCGCTTGGTGAAGTGATTGAATGCAAGCTTAAATCGGTCACCGTACAAATTGATGATGGCGAAGAGGTTATTGTTGAGCCACTCAAGTGGGAGCTAACCAAATACGAGCTAGATGAAGAAACTGAAACGCTAGAAGCTAAGGTGGCTGGTACCTATGCGCAAATGCCGCTATCCCTTGCTTGGGGGCTCACCATTCACAAAGCGCAAGGGCAAACGCTGGAGCAATGCACAGTAGATCTCTCCGACGGTGGGGCGTTTGCTGAAGGGCAGCTATACGTAGCGCTTAGCCGTGCGCGCTCGCTGGAATCCCTCACCCTTGCCGAACCTATTACCGCGGCTGATATTCGCACCTCCCCGCATGTGAAAGATTTTTACGGACGGTTGTTTGGGAACACTTAGAATAGCAGCGCCGTCGGCAAAGCCGCAGCACCGCTAGTGGGGGCACCCAACCAACTGCCTGAAGGCAGCTTGGGATGGCGATACTCACATTAATTTAGCTAAACTTTATAACCACTAACTAAAAAAAGGCCGGTGCGTGTTGCACCGGCCTTTTTTATTTTTATATCAAAGTTATTACGCAGCTTGCAGCAGCGGGCGCTGCTCGTACACCACCTGAGGGTTGAGATGTGCCGCATAGCGGAAACTACGCTCAAGCCCTACCTTGTTCACAGCCTCAACCAGTTCTGCTGGGCTATCTTGCGACTTCCAATACAGGTCGTGATAACCTTGACCAATATTATCATCGCCATGGCAATATTCACGCCACAGATATTCCAGCTGTTTACCCCTGATATTCAGACCATCCATGCCAATAATGACCAGCTTATCATCGGCACAATCCCAAGTGAGATGTTTCCTCAGCCAATCACTATCTTCAATCATCAAATCCAGCAGTTCTTGAACTGATAAACCTGCTGATCTTGCAATAATTGGGTCAGGCTCACGGTAAAATACCCGCTGTGGCTGAGGTTGTGCCTGGTCAGGCTTGCTGAAAAAGAGTTTGAAGAGTTTAAACATATCCATCTCCTCAGAGATTAGACAGTAAAAGGCCAAAAGATCTCTGCATTGAGACCTTTTTTGAGACCAAAATGCTTCGCGTTAAGTTTTACTTACAACATATATAGCGCCACAAATGGCTTTTACAACCCCTACTACTTGTCAGCTTTTACTGGCTTTTTCTTATGCATATATTCATAATATATATGTAAATATAATTATTGATAGGAATTAACTATGAACCGCCTGGCTTTAAAAACGACCAGCTACGGCATTACACACTTTTTTGTGGCCACTGCGGTTGCTTATGCAATTACTGGCAACCTAGCCATGGCCGTAGGTATTGGGCTGATTGAGCCTTTGGTACAAACTGTGGTGTTTGCCGTGCACGACTGGCTGTGGGAACGAAAACGTGGCGGATTAGAATTTAAACGGCATAGCTGTAAATTAGCAGCGCAAAAGGCTGACTAGGCTTAAGGTTTTGAATGCGACGATACCGCATGGGTTTTAGGTTTTATATCTTGGATGCTGAAACAAGTTCAGCATAACGCTGTGCGTGAGCTGCAACGCACCTGTTTCAACCTACTCGCCCTGCAAGCTAGGGATGGCAGTATGAGAGGTTGGGACAATGTGTGAACTCTTGCACACCTAAGTAACTTGCAAAATTTTTGTGATATGCCATATATAGCGTACTGGGGACGTCACGGTTTCGACGGGGTTTGAAACGAGGCAAACCGGTGCATGCGGAGGGGATCGCCCCGCCTTAAAAAACGACAAAAACCATAGATGCAAACAAAACATCTAACGTTGTAGCATTCCAGCCTCGCGCTGCTGCTCCAATGGCAATGGCTGCTTAATCCAGAACCTCTGATTGGTTTCGGAGCCTGAATTAGGCGCCACGGCTGGCTTTGGTATCGTTCGTTGTGCCTTAATCAGCTGTTATTTTTAGACGGACTCGGCTGGCGTGGTGCTCACCCACAAAGGTTTAAACTCTACATTGTGAGCACCTGTGTGCGTTGGGGGTTGCTGGCCTAACACACAGTATCACCAGTAACTAAGCATGTAAGACCACCTTGCGACAAATTGCGGACGCGGGTTCGACTCCCGCCGTCTCCACCAATTAAAATGCTCCCAGAGGGAGCTTTTTAATTGTCATCTAGATTGCTCAATCGGTCGGCAAAGCCGCCGATTGGCACCAGGGATACCCCTGGACCCACGCCAACCCACTCGCTCTGCGAGCTGGGGATGGCGAAATCTCCATAACCGATGAAAGAGAGGCCACGCCCGTAGGGTGGAGCGCAGCACGCGCGCCATCACTCCCGTTACATTATTTTAGTAAATAATTTACCCACCAAACCGCCGTTTGGCATCTAGCGTGAGGCCGGTGCCGATGCTGCCGAAGGTATCGCCGTCTATTGTCTCGGCATTGGGGAGCATGTTGAGCAGTGTGTTTTTTACGGCTGGGATCATGGTAGAGCCACCGGTGAGGAACACTGTATCAATCTGGTTGCTGGTTACACCTGCTTGCTGCAGTGCTTCGGTTACAGTGTGCTGTAGGCTTTGAATATCTGCCTCAATCGCATTTTGCAGCTGTTGGCGCTCTATGGATAGGCTGAAACCCTTCTCTGCAAAGCTAAGGTTCAGTTTAGCTGTTTCGCTTTCAGTAAGGGCAATTTTACCACCTTCCACCTCCAACGCTAGGGCATGGCCTTTTCTGTCTTCTAGAATGCGCATGAGGCGCTCTACCTTCTCTTTCTCGTACGCTGTGCGGCGAATATCCTTCACGTCGTTAAATACGGCTGTGGTGTAGAGAAAGTTAATTTTCTGCCAGGTGGCGAGCTCGCGATAAAACAGTGCGGGCAGCTCCAAATCTTGCTCGCTGATTTCATCGTACAAATATGTGCCATAACCTAGCTCTGGCATAACTGTGTTTAAGCTGAGCTTTTTATCAAAATCGGTACCACCAATATGTACACCGGTGTTGCTAAGCACATCATCAAAACGGTCGGCTTTATTGCGGCCTTCTGGCGATACACGCACCACGGAAAAATCTGACGTACCGCCACCAATATCAATAATCAGCGCTATTTTCTCACTGGTTACTGTTTGCTCAAAATCTAGCGCTGCTGCCACAGGCTCATACTGGAATTGTACATGCTTAAACCCTTGCTGGCGCGCTATGCTTTCCAGCGTATTTGCTGCTTTTTTATCAGCCTCGGGGTTGTTATCTACAAAAAATACGGGGCGACCTAGTACCACATGCTCAATGCTTTGCCCAACATGAGCCTCGGCCTTTTGCTTCATGTGGCCAATAAACACGCCAATGATTTCCTGAAACGATAGCGATTTATTGCCAACACGTGTTTTATCGTCGATTAGGCTGGTGCCGAGCACACTTTTTAGCGCACGCATTAAGCGGCCTTCTGCACCATCGATATACTCACTCATGGCGAAGCGACCAAAACTGGTCAGGTGCTCCTCTGTGTCGAAGAAAATAGCACTGGGCAATACTGTTTTATCGCCCTCCAAAGGGGCTAGTTGTGGTTTACCATTTTGCCAAACACCCACGGTAGAATTAGACGTACCGAAATCCAAGCCACAAAAAAACATGAACACACCCTCTGTTAGAAACGACGTGTATAAACAAAAAGCACCCAAACCACAAGCAAGCTTGAACAATTTGTGCGTAGGTGCATAATAAGGATGTGAATCGGTTTATGGCTTTGATGTTAGGCATGCTAATGCTGGCGACCACTGTTGTGGCGCAAGCAGCGCCGTGCATTATGCCACAAGCTGTTATGACCATGGCTGCCGATGCAGACATGCCCTGCCCTAACCATGTTATGCAGCAAGAGTGTGCTGTTATTTCCGTAGCTGAATGCGCGGATGACATTGGTACACTGAGTACTGCACCAAACGAAGTGCCGCTCAAAAAAGCGGTAACGGATACTCCTATTGAGTTGCTGGATGCGCCTGTAGCCAGCGCTACTAACACTAACAGCCTTGCTCGTGCGCCACCTGTTTGGCGTGACGCCACGGCCCAAGCTGACCAGCTTACTTACCTCTCTACCCAGCGTATTCGCTGCTAAGCCTTGTTTTAACACCCATTTTGCTGCGTTTGCGGCATTTAATTAAATTGTTAAAACAAGGAAATAACTTAATGAAAGTTTATACAAAAACTCCGATAAATATTTTTAATAAATATTTATCGTCGCGCTACGCTCACAAATTTAAAAAGCGTGGTTTTCAAATTCGCTCACACGCGGCTCACGCTAGACAGCGTGAGCATAGCTGTTTTCGAAACAGCTATAAATACATTGCTCTTGCATCAGCGCTTTTGCCGTTGATGGTACAGGCGAGGCCTGTCTCCTACCCTGGGGGTTGGACAGCTATGCAAATGCACAGCAAGGATGAAACATCGCTGCATGTGCACTACTCACCCACAGCGCGGTATTCCGTTGGTGGTAAGGCCATTCACTTTAGTGAAGATGACATGACCTTTAGTGGTGTGCAGCTGAACAACCTGGTTAAGCGCTGGAACATGCCTGATGCACAAGCCAATGTGTATCTTAAATCTGGCGTGGGTGTGCTCACGAACGAGGACGAGCAAAACGCTGCGGCCTTTACAGGTATTGCCGCTGATATTGAAGACCGGCGCTACTTTGCCAGCTACGAAAACCGTGTGTTTGAAGGGGGTGATATGGATGCCTCGTTCAAGCAATCGGCACGGTTGGGGTTTGCGCCCTATGTTGCTGAGTTTGGCGGTTTACACACGTGGCTGATGCTGCAAGTAGACCATGCACCAGAAGACGCCGACACCATAGAGGCAACGCCGTTGGTGCGATTTTTTAAAGGCTCATCGCTATTGGAGGTGGGGAACAACCTTAACGGCGGCATGACAATTAATTTTATTCAACGATTCTAACAGGAGATATAACAATGAAATACACAACTCTACTTACCTTAACTTTAGCAACTTTGCTAAGTACAACAAGCTTTGCTCAAACGCATAGCCATGCTGGCGAAATGCTGGAAGACACACCAGTAATTGAACAAACTGCCGCAGCTGATGTGCGCATTGATGTGAATGGTTTGGTGTGCGATTTTTGTGCGCAGGCCATTCAAAAAGTATTTAAACGTAACGATGCTATTGCAGATGTTGAGGTAGACCTGACCGAAAAAGTGGTGAGCGTATGGTTTGCTGATGGCACAACACTGGACGATGCTGCCCTCACCAAACTTGTGCAAGATTCTGGCTATAATGTGGTGACCATTCACCGTGGGAAAGCATCATGATCGGCTGGAAAGATACGGTAGTACCTACCCTGTCGTTATTTACATCGGCAGGGACATTGGTGTGCTGCGCTTTGCCAGCGCTGCTGGTAAGCATTGGCATGGGCGCTGTTATGGCAGGGCTTGCCAGTAGCTTTCCACAGCTAATATGGCTGAGTGAGCATAAAGTATGGGTGTTTAGCATTGCGGGGGTGTTGTTAGTAGCAGCGAGCTGGTTGCAGTACCGCCAGCGCTATGCACCCTGCTCGGCGGACCCAAAGCAAGCCAAGGCTTGTATGCGCCTGCGGCGTATTAGCATGGGGATTACTATTTTCTCCATTGCTGTGTACTTGGTTGGGTTCTTCTTTGCGTTCCTCGCGAAGTACTTCATTTAAACGACGCTAAAACTAATGCAGCGCCCTCAAATAGGGCGCTTTTGCTTTTAATACTAGTAATCGCATGCAAACTACGTTACAAGGCGCTTGAATTAACTGAGAGAACGCCATTATGACCACCCAGCCAATGCGTAATATTGCGATTATTGCCCACGTTGACCACGGTAAAACTACTCTGGTAGATGCCCTGCTGAAACAAACCAACACCTTTGATAGCCACGCTAAAGTGGATGAACGTGCCATGGACAGCGGTGATATTGAGCGTGAGCGCGGCATTACTATTTTGGCAAAAACCACGGCGATTAACTATAAAGATCACAAAATTAACATTGTAGATACCCCAGGGCACGCCGACTTTGGTGGTGAAGTTGAGCGCGTGTTGGGCATGGTAGATGGTGTGGTTCTGCTGGTGGATGCGGCTGAAGGCCCAATGCCACAAACTAAGTTTGTGCTGGGTAAAGCGCTAAAGCTTGGCATGCGCCCTATTTTGGTGATCAACAAAATTGACCGTGGCGACGCCCGCCCTGAAGAAGTGGTAGACGAAACTTTTGACCTGTTTGATAGCTTGGGTGCTACCAACGAGCAGCTCGACTTCCCTATTCTGTATGCTGTAGGTCGTGATGGTTGGGTGGCTGAAGACTACAACGCACCAACCGACAACTGCTTTAGCCTGCTAGACTTGGTGCTTAAGCACGTACCAGCGCCTGATGCTGATACTGATGCGCCGTTCAGCATGCTGGCCACCATTATTGAGCGCGATGCTTACGTGGGCCGTGTGATTACTGGCCGTATCCACAGCGGTACGGCAAAGCTCAACATGCCGTTGAAAGCAATGGACCGTGATGGTAACGAAATTGAGCGCGGTAAAATTGCTAAGCTCTACACCTTTAAAGGGCTAGAGAAAGTAGCCGTAGAAGAAGCTAAAGCTGGTGACATTGTGGCTATTGCTGGCATGAGCGAGGCTTATGTGTCTCACACTGTGGGCGCGCCTGAGATTGAAGCAGCCTTGCCTGCGGTAGCAATTGACCCACCAACCATTGGGATGACCTTTGGTGTGAACGATTCACCCCTATCGGGCCAAGATGGTAAAAAGCTAACCTCACGCGAGATTGGTGACCGCCTGACCCGTGAAGCTGAAATTAATGTTGGTTTGGTGGTTGAGCAAGGCTCTACCGCTGAAACATTCCGTGTGATGGGTCGTGGTGAGCTACACTTGAGCGTGCTGATTGAAACCATGCGTCGTGAAGGTTTTGAACTTTCTATCTCCCGCCCTGAGGTTGTGTTTAAGGAAGAAAACGGCCAACGCCAAGAGCCTTACGAGGAAATTGTGGTGGACGTAGATGAAGAGTTTGCCAGCAGCGTGATGGAGAAAATGGGCCTGCGTAAAGCTGAGTTGGTAAACATGATTGCTGACCACCATGGTAAGCAACGCCTGATTTTTGAAGCACCAAGCCGCGGCATGATTGGTTACCGTAGCGAGTTCCTCACCGATACGCGTGGTACCGGTATTTTGAGCCGTCAGTTTAAACACTACGGCCCTATTAAGAGCAGCGTGGCTGGCCGCCGTAATGGTGTGCTGGTGAGCATGGTGCCCGGTGTAACCGCTGCATTTGCACTGTTTAACTTGGAAGACCGCGGCGTGATGTTTATTAACCCGGCTGAAGATGTTTACGACGGCATGATTATTGGTGAAAACGCCAAAACCGATGACTTGGAAGTAAACCCCGTTAAAGGTAAGCAGCTCACCAACGTACGTGCTAGTGGTAAGGATGAAGCGGTGAAGCTAACCCCACCACGTACCATGACCCTGGAAACCGCCCTGACCTACATTGAAGATGATGAGTTGGTAGAAGTAACACCAAACCACATTCGCCTACGTAAAAAAGGCCTGACTACACAGGACCGTAAGCGTATGCGTAAAGCTGCTGCATAAGGGTTTAAGTTTGCTCTCGCGGTCGGCAAAGCCGCCGCTCGGCACTAGGGACACCCTAGACCCGCAGCAACTCATCGCCTCCGCGATGAGTTGCTGGCTCATACGCTCTTTGTTGATGCAAACACCATAGCGCTCACCAACACACTTCTTCCTCATGAACGCAAAAAGCGCCCCTATGGGGCGCTTTCGCTTTATGCTGATGGCACAACTGAGCTACAACCTTTTGGTATCACAAAGGCAATAAACTCAGAGCCTTCACCATTTTGAGGCTGCTTTTGTATAGCCGCCAAAAAAGAAGCATTATTAATACCAATTGGAACAGCAGGACCAGAAATTGTAGCCTGCAACTGGTCTATATATTGCCCCTTAGAAGCACCACAATCGCATTTGCGTTCTTCTGGTGAAAGATTCACTACATCTTTACATTTCTTACAAAAGAAGAGTTTCATTTCCCCTTCTCCTTTCTCAAACGGCATAGTATTAAAATTGATATGGGTTGCTGACCTTTGCTTATCAACCCTCCACAGTAATTTTTTAATTACCATGTAACCATTCCGTAAAGCTTGCGAATCCTATTCATGTAACACGCGTGTTTTGATTTAAAACAAAACAAAATATGGAAAACGGAACAATGAAAACAACACTAATGGCGCTGAGCGCTATGGCTATCTCTACCTTTGCGGTAAATGCACAAGCTGATAGCGAAGATATTACTAACTGGCGCGCTATGGAAAAGCCAATGGCTGTACAAGCTATGCCTGCAAAAATTGCTGGCGGCTACGTAGCTGCTTCTAGCGAAATTGCCAACTGGCGCATGAGCTATAATGTGCCCAGCCAAGACCTGACCGCTACAGGTACTTACGGCAGCATGGTTTACGACATTTAAGTCGTAATCGTTAACCAACAAAAACCGCCCTATGGGCGGTTTTATTTATCTATATAGATAGCAGCGCAGTCGGCAAAGCCGCTGCTTGCTAGTGAGGGCACCCCACACCCCGCGCCAACCAACTGCCTAAAGGCAGCTTGGGATGGCGATTATCTACACAACCTTCAATATAAAGCTCACAAAAAATACATGAACCAAACCACTATGCTTGTTGGCCAACGTTTAAAAATATAGCAGCGCAGTCGGCAAAGCCGCTGTTGTGACAATTTATTTTTTATGGCTGTATTTAGCCTCGATCACCGCATCGGCAGAGAGCTTACCGCCACCTTGAGTGATGAGTGCGCCCAGTAGCAGCATCCAGTAATAATGGTCGGTTGTGCCGGGGTAAACCAATAGCTCAATAACCAGAGATACGCCCAATAGGCCTAGTGCTGCAAAGCGTGTACCGAGGCCTAAAATAAGCATTAGCGGCAAAATGATCTCCGCAGCTGTGCCTGCAAAAGCAGCAATATGCGGTGGAATAAGCGGTAAGCCGTACTCGTACTCAAACAAAAATACCGCATTTTGGAAATCATTCAGCTTAAGCCAGCCGGAAACCAGAAAAACCTTAGCCATCCACAACCGCAGCGCCAATAGCGATAGCGGTGAAAATAAGCTGGTAATACGTATAAAGCGGCAGTAGTGGCCTAGGATAAAATTCATCATGGTATTGGTTCCGTTCGTTATTTGTTATCTCGCCACAGGCCGCGTTGTAGGCAAAATGCAATAAACTGCTGCATCTCCTGCGGTGCGGTGTGGAGTTGTTCCATACTCCACGGTAAATTTTGTTGCGCGCTTAAGGTTAACACATCTTGCTGCCAAGGTTGAAGTGGCCATACACCCACGGTACCTTCTGGCTCACGACAAATTAGCGCAATTTCTGCCTGGTTAAGGCTATTCAGCTCACGCACCTTATTTTGGTTGTGCATTTGCCAAATGGTGAGCACCGGATATGCCGAGCTCAACACCACTGCACAGCTTGCCAGTTGCAAGGGATGAGTAAGGTAGAATTCAGTATGATTTTGGAAAGCTTGTGCTGTTAGCTGAGGTTCATCCGCAGCTATAAGCGCTGCATGCTGCAACCATTCTAGACGGGCAATATCTGGCAAATACTCCAGTGGCTGACCGCTCTCAGCCAAAAAATCGGCAAAGGTAGCGCCATAAGCATCCATATTACCCTGCTGTGGTGGGCTCAGTGCAATATACTGGCGTACCAGCTGGTTAAAATACGCCTCCCCCACCAGTTGCTGCACAACCGGGAAAAAATCTGCCAATACATCGCTAATGATGGCACCTACGCTGTTTTGGTAGACCTTAAGCCGAGACTTTGCCTGCGCTGAAGAACCCGCCAGCATAGGTACGCTACCTTGGCTGCCGGTGGTAAGGTCTTTAATAAACTGTTGCTGGAGCTCGGCTAGGCGCATTATGCGGCCTCCTCCGTATTTAGGGTTTTGCCGCGTACAACAGCAATGTTTTCCACTTCTTCCAGCAAACGCTCTAGCGGTGGGAGGTTTGTGTCCCACTCCAGCAGAGTTGGGCGGTCGCCAATGGTGTTGAGTGTATAGCTATAGCCTTTCCATACCTCGTCATGTACGGGCTCGCCATGGGTGTCGATGTAGAGTACCTCTTGCTCGGTTGGTACTTCCTCGTACCCTGCTAGGTGATACTGCTGTACGTAGCTGGGGTTAATGGCATCGATATACTCTGTAGCGCTACGGTTAAGGTTATGTGCGGTGACGTAGATATTATTAATATCCAACAGCAAGCCACAGCCTGTTTTTTGGCAGAGGTTGTTTAAAAACGTTGGCTCGTCCATATCGGTTTGTGCAAACGCCAAGTAGTTTGATGGATTCTCGATAAGCACTTGGCGGCCTAGTACGGTTTGCATTTCATCCACATGGTTGCAAAAGATGCCAAAGGCTTCATTAGTAAATGGTACAGGTAGTAAATCTGGTACTGATGTATGGCTGTAGCTGCTCCATGATAGGTGTTCAGACACCCTTATCGGGTCAATGTCGTCGACCAGTGCTTTTAAGCTTTGCAAATGGGTTTGGTCCAAGCCGTCGGCACGGCCGAGAGATAGGCCAACACCGTGCAAGCTAATGTCGTAATGTTCTCGCGCTTGGTGCAGCTTGCGGCGCAATGGGCCACCGCCAAAAAAATTCTCGCTATGGGCTTCCACAAAACCAGTTTGTGGGCGTTTTTGGAGTACATCATCCATGTGGCCGGGGCGTAGGCCAAAACCTAGCGGTTGTAAGGTGGTGGATGATAAGCTCATAAATAACTATAAAAGGTTAAGGGGCAGTTACCTGCCCCTTAACTGGATAAGTCAGCGCACTACTTGGCTACTTTACCTTCTAGAGAGCCGCCTACCAGCTTCTCACAGGTGCCTTTTGGCAGTAGCAGCCATTCACCTGGGTCGCCATCTACAGTGGCGTGACCAGCACAAGAGTGTGTACCAGATTTGTTACCACAGTCATTCTGACCAGCTTTTACAACGCCGTAGCATTTTTCTTTATCTTTCTTACCTGCGTGTGCATCGTCGCTCAGTGCCAAAGTTGCAGCAGCAGAAGCCAGTGCCAATGCAGAAAGTTTTAGTGTTTTTGACATTGGTAAATCTCCCATTGTGTCGTTATATTTGTTGTTAACAATGAACACATTGTGTTCTTCACCTCAGGTTTCGTCAATGGGTAGTGCTTGGTTACAAGGCAGTTTAAATTTTTTACACATTTGAAAAATTAATGCCGCGCCCCATATGGAAATGTATGGAACGAATTTACGCACTCCTATTATGTGTGCCGCTACTGGGCGGCTGTACTACAGGACTCGCCATGATGGCGATGGAAGGCCCTGCCATGTGCCCACCAGAAGTTATTCGCAATAGTGGGCATATTCAGCATGAATTAACTTACGCCAGCCCCGGTGCACGGCAATATGATTTGGAAATTCGCCTAGGCCAGCCAGAAAAGCGCCAGCAGACATTTCTTAAAGATGGTCGCCGGGTAGAGATTTTACTTTACCGCACCAATCACCAAGCTTGCGCCATTGCAGCAAACGATGTGCCCAATTTGACCCCTGTGGTATTTGTGGAAAAAACATTTGTCGGTAGCGGCAGCCAGTTTGTAACAACCGAATTACAGCCTCATTTGAAGCCTACGCCTAACTATTAAGCAGCTGGGCGGAGTTCTTTACCAATAGCGTCGAGTACGGCGTTGAGGAATGCAATTTGCTCTGGTGTGGCAAAACCTTCGGCAATGGCCAAGTATTCACTAATAATAATACCAGCGTTTACATCTTCCGGCGCGTGCTCAAAATCTGCAATGGCGGTGTAGCACACGGCTTTGTGCATCAGTTCCCAACGGTCTAGCGGCCATTCTTCTTTCTCAAAGCGGCTAAGCAGCACTTCGTAACGCTCAAGGTTGGTTGCCAATGCCTCGGTCAGCAGGCTGAGATATTTTTTGTCGAACTTGCGCTTTTTACCAAGCTCTAGTTCGGTTGTGGCGAGTTCTGCCAAGGCATCGCCTGTAAGCAAATGTGCATAGGTAAGCTGAGCAGCAGCAAAACGTGCCTCGCGGCGGCGGTGGCCGGTAAGTTGGTCGTTATGTTCGGGGAACTGATCTTCCCGTTCTGCTGCAGCTTTATCAAATAAACTCATGATTTACTTTCTGTTCTCTATGCTTTGTATCGCTTAATCTTCACGTGCGGCATCGACCAATTCTTGGAAATCGTCCGGGCCACCAAATTCGTTATAGACGCTCGCATAACGCACATAGCCAACAAAATCCAGCTTTTTCAGTCGTTTTAATACTTCGTGACCCAGTTGCTGTGAGCGAATTTCCGTAGCACCGTTGCTGAGTAAGGCATTTTCAATCTCGATAGCAATTGAGCCTAAATCCTCTACAGGAACAGGGCGTTTACGCAAGGCCATGCTCAGGCTACGCGCCAGTTTCTCGCGGTCGAACAATTCACGGTGCCCATCCCGCTTTACCACCACGGCCTGTTGTGTTTGGTAGCGCTCGAACGTTGTAAAGCGTTTGTCACACTTGCTGCACACACGACGACGACGAATGGAACGACCATCGTCCGACTGGCGCGAGTCCCGCACCTGAGTATCTTCGTGTCCGCAAAAAGGGCAACGCATGGTTTATGCCGCCTGTGCCAAGCTGGTGTAAATGGGGAACTGTGCGCATAGCGCCTGTACTTCACCACGAATACGCTGAATAGTACTTTCCACATTATTGCCTGCTTTTGCCGTTTTTACCAATTCAGCAATCCACAGAGCAATTTGCTTAAATTCAGCTTCACCAAAGCCACGGGTGGTGGCAGCTGGGGTACCAATACGTACGCCAGAAGTTACTTTTGGTGACTGTTTGTCATACGGCACCATGTTTTTGTTCACGGTAAGGCCTGCTTGGTCCATCCACAGCTCCATATCGGCACCGGTGATGTTTTGTGGTTGCAGGTCTAGCAGCACTAGGTGGGTATCGGTACCGCCTGTGACTAAGCTTAACCCCTGCTCCTGCAATGTGGTTGCGAGTGCTTGTGCATTGCTCACCACCTGATTGATATAGTCGGTATAGGCTGGTTGCAGTGCCTCGCCAAAGGCAACAGCTTTAGCGGCAATAACGTGCATGAGTGGCCCGCCCTGCAAACCAGGGAAAATGGCTTTGTTAAACTTTTTGGCCAGCTCTTCCTCATTGGTGAGGATCATCCCGCCGCGAGGGCCACGCAATGTTTTATGCGTGGTGGTGGTTACCACGTGGGCATGTGGCAACGGACTTGGGTGCGCACCTGTAGCCACCAAACCTGAGATATGCGCCATATCTACCAATAAGTAGGCGCCTACTTCATCTGCAATGGCGCGGAACTTGGCATAATCCACTTGGCGTGGGTATGCACTGTAACCCGCAATAATTAGGTCTGGTTTTAGCTCTAGCGCTTGTTGGCGCAGTGTTTCGTAATTAACTTCATGCGTATCTTCATCTACCGGATAAAAATGTGGCTCGAACCATTTGCCAGACATGTTTGGTTTGGCACCGTGGGTTAAGTGACCGCCATGATCTAGCGATAGTGACAGAATTTTAGCCCCAGGCTTAAGCAGCGCCAAAAATACGGCTTGGTTAGCTTGTGAGCCGCTATGAGGCTGTACATTAGCAAACTTGCACTTAAACAGCTTACAGGCGCGTTCTATAGCCAGTTCTTCAGCTTTATCTACCGCCTCGCAACCACCGTAGTAACGGGCACTTGGATACCCTTCCGCATACTTATTGGTGAGCACACTGCCCTGCGCTTGCAGCACCGCAGTGCTTACAATGTTCTCAGAGGCAATAAGCTCAATTTGGTTTTGCTGACGGGTTAACTCCTCATTCACCACGCTAGCAAGTTGTGGATCGGCTTGGGTAAGGCTGTTGCTGAAGAAACTTGTTGTCATGCGGCTTGCTCTTTCTGTGTTGTTGAAATAAGTAGACGATCCATTGCGTCGTTACGTTTATCGTGGCGGCCGCCCTCGTACTCGGTTTGGTCGTACACTTTTAGGCAGCGCGCGGCAATTTTAGCGGTAACTTGGCGCTCGCCAAAGCAAATAATATTGGCATTATTGTGGGACATAGCAGCCTCGGCACCAAACTCGGCAAACACCATAGCCGCACGAATACCCGGGTAGCGGTTAGCACGGATACTAATACCAACACCGGTACCACACACCAAAATACCTCGCTCAGCTTCTCCATTAAGAATGGCCGTGCACACTTGGTCAGCATAATCGCTGCCTACATCGTCTAGCTTGGGGTCGTTTGTGCCAAAATCGGTATAAGTATGGCCCAGAGCCTCAAGCTCAGCAATAAGTGTTTGCTTAAGGTGAACGCCTGCATGGTCGCAGGCAACTGCGTAATGTTTTGTCATTGCCGTACTGTACTGCGACACAGCCGTTTGGTGCAACAGCGGATTATGAATTAAACAGAGATATCGGTACCAGAGCTTGGTGTAGCTGGTGCTGGAGCTGACTCTCCACCAGTTGTACCAGTGCTTATAACTTGAGCAATTTGCTGCGCTACAGCTGGGTCGGCTTTTACTTGTTCGGCCACTTGTTGGAATACCTGCGCCACATTTTCGCCGCCACTGACTTTAGCAAGATCAGTCAACTGCTGCTGAATATTTTGCAGCAACTGTGATTCGGCCGGTGGTGGGCTTGGTACTTCAATTTTAATGCCTGAGTAATAACGTAAGCCCGTTAATAGCTCCCAACGTGGGTACTCAGTAACAGAGCTTTGCTCGAGGAAAATACCTAAACCAACAAGGTTTTGTTGCAGAGCGCTGCGTGCAGTTGGGTCGATAAACTGCTCGGTTTGTACAGCCATGTTGATCAAACTTTGCTTTTGGGGGGCTGAAAGTTTGTTTGATTGGCTAACATAACGGGTAATGTTTAAAGCTTCGGCAGAAGGTGCAGCTGTTTGAGCTGGAGAAGACGCGCCGCGCGAAACAGGAGAAGGCACGTTCCGCCGCGCCATCGCTGATAAGTTCGCAATTGATACGTTTTTAACGTCCATTGGGCCGTCCTGTCCCCCTTAATAACAGCCTTCCTAGCCTTATCCATATGATAGTACGCACAAGAATTTTTGCAAGTAGTTGTTGACACCTTTTGTCAAGAAAATTGTTATGCACGGCTAAATAGTCGTGTCACGATTCCTTTTTCTGATGTGTTTTCAACGAGTTGTGTACGTTTAATGCGCATATTTGTTTGTGCGAGGCGTGTTGCCAAATTGCCATACCCGCGCTCAATTCGCTCAATAGATGTCAGTTTTGTGGTGCCCTCAGCCAATGCTGCAGCAATCACATAAGCCAAGCCAGCACGTAAATCTGGCACTTCTAGCGGATCATCTTGAGCGGTTAGTGCAGTTTTACCATGCACTAAAGCACTGTGCGCATAACCATGATCGGCAAAGCGACAGCGCTGTCCCACACATTGGTCAGACAACTGAATGTTAGCACCTAGGCCATTTAACACTTTGGTATAACCAAAACGGCTTTCGTAAACTGTGTCGTGCACGCCAGAGATACCGCTGGCTTGTGTCAACATAACGGTGAATGGTTGCTGCCAATCGGTAGAGAAACCGGGGTAAACATCGGTTTCTAACATGGTGGGTACTAATGGCTTAGCACGGAAAAACTTAATGGTGCGCGGGCCAATAACCTCAAACCCGCCCCCTACTTTGGTAAAGTGCGGCAAAAAGTTACCAAATGTGGTGGGCGATACTCCTGTTACAGTGAGCTCACCATTGGTTGCAGCAGCCAAGCATGCCCAGCTGGCAGCTTCAATACGGTCACCAATGGCATGGTAGTGGCAGCCTTGTAGTTCTTCCACACCTTCCACAACGAGTTCACGCCAGCCACGATGGAAAATTTTAGCACCCATGGAGGTCAACATAGCGACAAGCTCGTTAATTTCAGGCTCTAGCGCTACGTTACGCAGCACGGTTGTGCCCTCGGCCAACACGCTGAGGAATAGGCAGGTCTCGGTTGCACCTACACTTGGGTATGGCAGTTCGTAGTGTGCTGCTTGCAAGCGCTTGCGGGTTTTGGCCTTAAAGCCATCGCGGCGTTCTTCTACATCGGCACCAAATAGACGCATAGCGTTAAGGTGGAAATCCACATTACGCTTACCAATGTTACAGCCGCCCAAGCGTGGTACTTCGGCAGATTGGAAGCGGTGCAGCAAACCAGGAATAAGCAAAATAGGAATACGGTTTTGGCGAGAGTCCGCCATGGTCACACGTTGGTGGTTAATGGTGGTCGGATCAATGCGCAGGGTTGTTTCGTCCTGCCAGGTTACTTCGGCGCCAATGGCTTGCAATAGCTCGGCAGTGATCTCTACATCGCCAATACGTGGCACGTTGGTAAGTACGGTAACGCTATTACCCAGGCAAGCTGCCACCATAGCTTTTGAAACAAAGTTTTTAGCGCCTAGGCACGTAATTTCCCCAATAACCGGCTGACCGCCTGTGATCTCATACGTATTCATGGGCTGAATGTATGCTGGAAAAATTCATCCGTCAATTAGTTGCTATTTAGTACAGATTAGGTATGCTGCGGCTATGAAGTATATATTACCTACCCTACTCTGCGCGCTGAGCCTTAATGCAATGGCGCAAGACACCACACCAGAACAGCCACAACAAGAAGAGCGCCGTTGGGACTTGACCCTTGGTATGGCTGCGGCGAGCTTTCCGAAGATAAAAGGCGCAGATGACAGTAATGTACTGGTATTGCCGTATGTAGATGTACGTTACTACCTAGACGAATATAATGAAATTTTTGCCAACCCCATTAGCGGTATTGGCTACCGCCATGCGTTTGATGAAAAGCTCAGCGCTGGTGTGAAAGTAAACTACGTAGGTGACCGCGAAAGCGATGATAGTACGCTACTAGCTGGCATGGCAGATGTAGACGCCTCTGCGGAAGTAGGCCCCTTTGTGCGCTACAAGTTTAACCGTAAACTAAGCACTGAAGTTGCTTTGGCCGCTGATGCTGGCGATGCCCACAACGGCTGGACTCTACAACCAAGCCTGAACTACATGGACCGTGTAGCACCACAATGGCTGGCTGGCGCCTCTATTAGTGCTGTGTATGGCGATGATAACTACAGCCAAACCTATTTTAGCGTAAACGCTGCCGATGCTACCGCAAGCCGTGCTGCCTACACTGCTGAGGCGGGTATTCATGAATGGTCGGTTGGTTTAAACCTGACCCACCTGATTGATGAAAACTGGTTTGTACGCGGCGATTTAATGAGCAACTTTTATGTGGGTGACGCTGAAGACAGCCCCATTATGGAAGAAGACCAAACCTATAGCAGCATATTAAGCTTTGGTTATAAGTTCTAAAGCAAACAAGGCGCCCCACGGGGCGCCTTTTCTTTGGCTGTTTAATTAACTTAAACGGGTATCCGCAGCATGGTCTTCGTAAGCTTCGGGAGACTTGCACCCGAAAGAAGTTCGACGGGAATAGATAGCGTATGCGCGGCTTATAGCTTCAATGCACAGATTTTTTAAATCGGTTTCAATATCTCGCCAAGGCCAAACTTGCGACCATACAGCGTCAAGATAGCTCACATAATAAGCATTCTCTGGGCGACCATAAAAACAGTTTTCCTCCCGAGCAGCATGGTAAATACCAAACTCTGTACGGGTTGTTGGGCCAGAGTTTTCTACAGTAAATGGACACCAAAACATAAGAGAGCCATATTTTAGCGCCATATTTATAGCGTTAAACTGCCATTGCGTACTTTCTTCCGCACGGTCAACAGGCCAAGGTTTATGGCCTTCCATGTTTGGCATAATAACTATAAAGTCTTTCATACCTTCATGTGCCAAAATGTGTTGAACCGCCTGCTCACGCCAAGGTTTTTCATCTTGTTCGTCACGCGGACCAGCCAGAAAAATGACTGGTGACTTTGGTGATTCAGGTAATTTATCAAGGTTGTGGTACACAGTAACGGTACCATGTTCATGTTTAATGGTTTGCATAACAAACTCCCTCAAAAGCGATAACTTGCCTAAAGGTTTAGCAAACATACGTGTTGCATACAAGATTAAATTTTAGCATGTAATTATGGTTGTTTTTTTGTGCGACGCAGCATAAAATGAGGGTAACAACAATAAGGATTTGGTCATGGCCACCGCGAAAAAATCAACATCTAAGCCAAAGAAAAAAACGCTTAAGCTAGAACTGGACCGTTACAGTGGTAACGTAGGGCCAGATGTGGTGGATGTGCAGGCACTGTATAAAAACCACGGCGTGTTTACTTACGACCCCGGCTTTATGAGCACTGCCAGCTGCCAAAGCGCCATTACTTATATTGATGGTGACAAAGGCGAGCTGATGTATCGTGGTTACCCTATTGAACAACTGGCACAGCAGAGTAGCTACTTGGAGTGCTGCTACTTGCTGCTATTTGGTGAACTGCCAACTACCGACCAGTTAATTGAATTTGAAGATACGATTCGTAACCACACGCTGGTACATGAGCAGCTGATGACCTTCTACCACGGTTTCCGTCGTGATGCGCACCCAATGGCTATTTTATGTGGTGTGGTTGGTGCACTGAGCTCCTTTTACCACGATTCACTAGATGTAAACGACCCGGAACACCGCCAGCTTTCTGGCTACCGTATTATTGCGAAAATGCCAACTTTGGTTGCAATGGCCTACAAGTACTCTATTGGCCAAGCATTTGTGTATCCTGACAATGGCCTTACCTACAGCGGTAACTTCCTGAAGATGATGTTTGCCGTACCGGCAGAACCGTATGAGGTGAACCCTGTTGTTGAAAAGGCGATGGATCGTATTTTTATTCTGCATGCTGATCACGAGCAAAACGCCAGTACCAGTACCGTGCGTTTGGCTGGATCTAGCGGTGCGAACCCATTTGCCTGCATTGCTGCTGGTGTAGCCAGCCTGTGGGGCCCTGCCCACGGCGGCGCTAACGAGGCCGTGCTAGACATGCTAGCCGAAATTGGCAGCGTGGAAAATATTCCAGATTACATTGAAAAGGTAAAAGACAAGCTGAACCCTACCCGTTTAATGGGCTTTGGCCACCGTGTTTATAAAAACTTTGACCCACGCGCGACCATTATGCGCGAAACTTGCCACGAAGTGTTGAGCGAGCTGGGTGTGAACGACCCCATGCTGGACATTGCGATGGAGCTAGAACGCATTGCACTGGAAGATGATTACTTTGTAAGCCGCAAGCTATACCCGAACGTGGACTTCTACAGCGGTATTATTCTGCGTGCGATTGGTATCCCTACCAATATGTTCACCTGTATTTTTGCCCTAAGCCGTACCGTTGGCTGGATTAGCCACTGGATTGAAATGCTTGGCGAAGAACAACAGAAAATTGGCCGCCCACGCCAGCTCTACACCGGTGCCAAACACCGTGACTTTGTGCCGCTGAGCGAACGGAAAAAGAAGTAGTTAACGTTAACCAAGGCGCCCTACGGGGCGCTTTTTTTGTTGCGCCCCAATGATATAGCTGGTATACAAGGGCTATACGACCAATCAACCATTCCGTTCATTGTTTCCCTTTACTCAAGGAGAATTCTCGTGACAAATCACGGTAAAAAACAGCCCATACTTCACTCTTGTCTCATTGTCGGTCTTGCTATGCTAGTGCTAGCCCTTACAGGCCAGCTAGGACAATTTGTACCAGTGCTACAAGCCACTGTGCAATATGCTGTTGCAGCTGTTCAGTACGTTATAGCTATTGCTGTTGCTTTCCAAGCAGCTGGGTTGATTAGCGACAAAATTCACGAGCATGATGCTAAATCTGCTGACTACTCAACAGAAAGTACACCCTCTCTTACAATTATGCTTTCGGTACTTGCGTTAATGCTCTTCATTATGGGCAATGTCACGTACTGGTTACTGACGCAAGCCTCCGATAGCTCAGCAATGCCAGTGCCTCATACTATTCAGGCTATGCTGAACTGGATTACACTGCATAGCTCCCCTGACTTCTTTCCGTTACCAGCACTTTGCGTGGGCATTACTGCTGCTGGTGCGACCATAGGTGCTATTGTTGGCAGCTTGTTTGCCGTGGTACGCATGCTCCAGAACGGATATGAGTTCTTGAGCTTTGTTTGCCTGCAAATCATTACACCGCCAGTTCAAAAAATTTGGCGCATCATTGAGCCACAGCTGAAAAAACTAGAGACAAAAGAAGTCTCATAACTATGAAAGCCCCCTGCTTTGCTGCGGGGGGCTTTTTTTGTTATTTGGGTTGTTTTAGGCTGCCGTGGAGGACCATTTGTGGGAATGGGATTTCGATATTGTTATCTTTCAGCGCTTTCCACACGGCCATATGAATTTCCCCCTTGAGGTTATTTACTCCCTCTTCTGGGTCGTTTTGCCAATAGCGGATGATCCATACCACGCTGCTATCGGCAAATTCCTTAATGAAGATACGCGGCGCTGGCACGGCAAGTACACGTTTAACGCCTTGCACAGCTTCTGTGAGGACCTCCTTCACGTTTTCCATGTCGCTGTTATAGCTCACACCAACGGTAACTTCTTGGCGTACCTGCTTGCTGTTATAGCTCCAGTTAACCACTTCGTTTTGCATTAGGCGCTCATTAGGGACCAGTACCTCGGTGCCATCACGCTTGCGTAGTACTAAATAACGCGCATTCATTTGGATAACGTGGCCAAAGCTGCTGTGCCCTGTTGGGTCGTACACGCTAATCACGTCTCCAGGTTTAATTGATTTATCAAGTAATAAAAATATCCCACTGATATAATTACTACTAATTGCTTGTAGACCAAAACCCAAACCAATACCCAACGCACCCCCAAATACCGTTAACGCGGTAAGGTTAATGCCTAGTACGCTCAATGTGAGCAAACCACCAACAATAACACCACCCGTGAGTAGCGCTTTATCGATCAACGTGCGTGCGGCTGCTGAGGTGCCAGTGCCTTTAAGGTATTTGCTAACCCATAGGCGGCCACCTTTCATAGCCCAGCCGAGCATAAACACAACAAACACAGCTTTGCTTACTGACCATAGCGAGATGGTTGTGCTCCCTAGGGCAATCCCTGCCCCGTCGAGGAATTGAATCACCGCATCGAGCCTGTTGGTGAATTGCAAGAGTACTAAACCTAGTACCGCAATGGTTAGCAGGCGGCGGAACTCCTTTTTAATAGGCAGCTCACCAATGCCGCGCACACAGAACCACCCGAACGTGGAGACAATGGCTAGATCGAGAATGAGTGCTGTTTCCACATGGCCATTGAGGAATAGGCGGCCCAAGGCCAAAAACACCAGCCAAACAACCGGGAATAGAAATACGTTAATGCGCTCCAGCCATGGGTTGGTATCGCTCAGCGCAGCTTTAAGTAAACGTTTAACTTGATACGCAATAGGCATACACAGCAGCACCAACGCCAATTGCGCCATATCGTTATTAGTGAGCCCACTAATGAGCGCAGGCTCCGCTAACCACCATTCAATTTTTGCTATTTGTACGCTATCAAGTATGGACATATCTCCATTATTACATAAATTTAGGCGAGCCTACTAGCAGCCACACTATATTTATGTGCATTTTCACAAATTCTGGGATTGACAGTGTGCCGGAAAATAGGCACATTGCGCGGCGCCGGAGACGTGGCCGAGTGGCTGAAGGCGCATCCCTGCTAAGGATGTAAGGGGGCAACTCCTTCGTGGGTTCGAATCCCACCGTCTCCGCCAGTTTATATAGAAAACGCCCTATTCAGGGCGATTTTTTATATGACCAGGAGGTGTAGGAGGATTTGAACCTGGTTCGACTCGAGCTTGCGAGGGCGGCGAGTGCAACGAGCCAATCCCACCGTCTCCGCCATTTTGTATAAAACAGTGCCCGTAAGGGTGCTTTTTTATGTAAAAATGCTGAATAATAAGGAACACCACATGATTGATTTAAGCTTTAGTTTTACAGCTGATATTTGGGTAAGCGGTGGCACGCCTGGTGCGTGGCATTTTATTACGCTACCGCAAGATATTGCTGAACAAATTAAAGCTGCTCAACAACAGCACCTTGGCTTTGGCACCATTAAAGTAACAGCGACTATAGGTGATGCGAGCTGGGCTACATCGCTCTTTCCAGATAATAAGCTCAACTCATACCTGTTACCTGTAAAAGCCAATATACGTAAAAAAGCAAAACTACACGCTGGTGACACGGTAGAGACGCACCTTAAACTGGGAATTGATATTTAACATCACACCTTTACATGCACAAAGGTCACAGTTTGTTTAAGCACTTTTACAGCAACCTGCGCTTTTGCCCACGGCTAACTTTGCAGGCAAAAACGACAGCGTGATACGATGCCGTATTATAAAAATAAAAAGGACAGGAACCATGCTACTCGCTCGCTATACAACACTTTTTGCTACATCGGCGCTGGTATGTGCTGTGGCTAGCTCGGCACATGCTGCTGGGTTTCAACTTAAGGAGCAAGGCGCTGCTTTACAGGGCCTATCCTTTGCCGGTGCTACAGCTAAGACTGACGATTTAAGCACGATATTCTTCAACCCAGCTGGCATGACACGTCTAGAAGGTGACCAGTTAGATGTAACTGTAAGTGTTATTGCCCCCTCTTCTAAGCTGACTATTTCTAGTATAGCGGGCTCGACTGGTGGTGGCGGTAACTTCCCGGCCAATGGCGATAGCAATGGTGGCGATGCTGGTAAACTTGCTGCGGTGCCTGCTTTTTACGCTATGTGGGACGTAAACCCCAAAATAAAAGCTGGATTAGCTGTTAATACGCCTTTTGGCTTGGCCACTGAATATGATGATGGCTGGGCTGGGCGTTATTATGCGCTAGAGTCTGAACTAAAGACCATTAATATTGCCCCTAGCCTTGCCTATAAGGTAGATGACAAGCTTTCGTTAGGGGGTGGCGTACAGGTGCAATATGCCAGCGCCCGGCTTACCGGTGCGGTGAACTATGACGCTATTTTTGGTGGTTCTCCCGCTGATGGAAAATCTATTATGGAAGGTGATGACATTGGCTGGGGCTTTAACTTTGGTGCCCTGTATGAATTTGACGAAAATACGCGCATTGGTGCTTCATATCGCTCACGCGTGCACCATAGCCTAGAAGGTGATCTGAATATTACGAACCAGCCTGGTCCTTTAGTTGGTAATGCTAACTTTAGCGATGCAGATATTAAAGCTAAGCTGGTAACACCAGATATGTTCTCGGTTGGTATTTACCATGGCCTAAACGAAAAATGGGCCGTGCTTGCTGATGCAGCGTGGACAAACTGGTCGCTCTTTAAAGACCTGACCGTAACCAATGCGGTAGATAACCTACAGCGCCAGCATGTGGAAGAAAACTGGGAAGATACATATTTTGTAGCGCTAGGTACTGAGTATAAACGTGATGCAGATACGACTTACCAGTTTGGTGTGGCCTATGACAAATCTCCTGTTAAGGATGAATATCGCACCTTCCGTATCCCAGACTCTGACCGTTTTTGGGTTTCTGCCGGTTATCGCAAAAATATTAACCAAAAATGGACGTTTAATGCTGGTTACTCACATATTTTTGCGCAAGACGCTACGGTAACAGAAGATGCGGAAGCTGCTACACATGGTACCATTAGCGGTGAGTTCAACTCTAACGTAAATATTCTGTCGCTTGGTTTGAAATATAACTTTTAATGCAACAACTATTATTAAGGGCTCTACGGAGCCCTTTTTGGTTGCGTATGTTGTTGAAGTTTATTAAAGACACAGACATGAAGAATTTAGCACTATTTGTATCGCTGGCCATTGGCTCTACCCTGTGGGCACAGGAAATTCCGCAAAACTGGCAAGCTTTGCTACAAGCGGCAGAAGCAACTGGCGATAGCGCCACTGTTGAACACATTAAGGCACGTATTGCAGAGCTATACCCTGCCCCAACCGAACAGGTTGTAACAGCAACAGAAGCTAGCGATAAAAAGCAATGGCACGGCTTGCGTGACCACCTGAGTGGCGACATTGCTGCTGGTGCTACTTATAATACTGGTAATACATCGTCCCAGCAGTACTTGATTACGGCTAAAGCTGTTTATGATGATGACACCACGTGGAAGCACACACTAAAACTGGAAGCCGCAAGTAAGGAAGAAAGCAATATACGAAGCGAAGAGCGCTACCGCGCTACAGGTAATAGCAGCTACCGCATTGATGAAAAGAATTTTGTGTTTGCTGAGCTAGACTTTTTGAGCGATCGCTACGGTACTTATAACTACCGTATTACCGAATCACTTGGGTATGGCCGCAACTTATACACAGGCCAGCAACTAAATGTTTCTGCCAATGTAGGTTTGGGTATGCGCCAAGCAGAGCTCACCAACAATACTAAGGATAATACCATGCTGGGCCGCGTTGGTGCCGATGCCGATTGGCAGCTCACCCCGCAGCTGAAGTTTGAGCAAAGCGTGAAAGGTACTTTTGGTGGTGAGGCTGCGATTTATGAATCTAACAGTGGGTTAATCAATAAGCTCAGTGAACGCTTATACCTGAAAATGGGGCTAGATGTTGAGCATGTGTCTGATGTGCCAGTGGGTACTAAAAATACCGATACTAAAACCACTATTCAGCTAGGGTACACATTTGGCGGCTAAGATAGCTGGTAATACTCGGCTAGATATTCTTTAAGCGCGGCATAGTCTTCCTGAATTTGGCTTAGCATTGCCTGTTTTTCTGCCAGTGGTGCGGCGTGTGCTTGTTCAGCATCGCGGCAAATGGTGTGCAGTGCCGTAGCGCCCAAGTTACCTGCGGACCCTTTTAAACGGTGTGTGCGTTTGCGCCATAGTTCATTATCCTCAGTTTCGCAGGCTTTTTGCAGGTCTGGTACTAAACCCTCACTTTGTTGGAGGAACAGCTCAGCTAGCTCACTCTCCATTGCTTTATCACCACCCGTAAAGCTAGCAAGATGTTCATGATCCATAACTGGTGTTTTTTCTGGCTGCTTTAGCTCTACCACCTTTTCATCTTCTACCGGTGTGCTGGTTTTAATAAATTTGCTTGCTACTTCCTTTAAGCGTTCCGGGCGTACGGGCTTGCTGATATACTCATCCATACCAGCTTGCAGGCACTTTTCACGGTCTCCCACCATGGCGTTAGCTGTCATGGCAATAACAGGCAAACGATCGCGATTGGCATCACGCTCCAGCTTACGGAGCTCTTGCGTTGCGGTATAGCCATCCATAACTGGCATTTGGCAGTCCATAAACACAATATCGAACGGGGCTGATTTAATTTGTTGTAGCGCTTGGGCACCATCGTCGCACACAGTAATGTGCTGCATGCCAAGCTGACGTAGCATGTGTAAGGCTACTTCTTGGTTTAGTTTATCATCCTCCACCAACAGCACTTGTGCCTCGGCTGCTGCAAGCTTGGCTGTAGAGACAGGCTTTTGCTGTGACTGTTGTGGAATTTCCAATGTACAAACCTCTTTGAGCGGCAGCGTAACATAGAATGTTGTTCCCTCGCCAATGCTACTTTCTACATTCAGTACGCCACCCATCATATCCACTAAATGTTTAGTAATAGCAAGGCCAAGCCCAGTACCACCATATTTACGTGTGGTGGAGTTATCTACCTGGGTAAACTTATCAAAAATGGCATCCACCCGATCTTCTGGGATACCGATACCGGTATCACGCACAATAAAGCATGCTTTGCCTACATCACCAGCTTGCAGGGCTGGCTCGTAAGCACAGCTGAGTGTTACCTCGCCTGATTCAGTAAATTTTACAGCATTACCAATCAGGTTCACCATAACCTGGCGCATACGGTGGCTATCGGCATGTAGCCAAATGTTTTCATCTACCCCTTGTTCTACCACAAAACCTATTTTTTTATTGGCTGCTACGGGTTGGAACAGCTGGTACATATCCTCTATAAGCTGGTTTGGCTGCATAGGGTGTGGGTCTAGCTCTAGCTCGTTAGCTTCAATTTTAGAAAGATCTAAAATATCATTTAGAATATCTAGCAAATTAATGGCTGATTTTTGAATGCGCTGACCAAACACAAGTTGGTCATTTGTTAATGCTGTACCTAGTAATACCTCTAACAGGCCGAGTACGGCATTCATAGGGGTGCGCAGCTCATGGCTCATATTCGCCAAAAATTCTGATTTTGCTACATTGGCTGCCTCGGCTTGCTCTTTTTGTTCACGTAGATGGCTGGCTACTAAGTCACGCTCATACACACGGCCAATTTGCTGGCCAAGCTCTTGCACAACTTCGTTAAACTCTTGGTTGATGTCATCTGGGTGGTAGTGAAAGCATTCTAATACAGCAACCACCTGCCCTTCTGAGCTAATGGGAAAGGCATATGCTGCCACCAAGCCCTGCTCTTGCAGTTGTTGGTGGCGCGTACAAGGTACTTGGGTGGTTAGTTCGGGGCCTACAATTTGGTCATACCCAAAGCAGGTACCTACCCAATCTCGGCCAATTGTTGGGTGAAAATCATTGCTACTGGCCAGCAATTTTTCTTGATCAACATGATCTGCAATATACCAGATATCGCTGCTATATAAGCTATCCCACATACGGTCATACAGCCACACGTGTCCTACTGACCAGCCAGCATATTCACATAACTCCTCTACAGCTTTACGTGCTGCTTCTTCAAACGATATGGACTCATTCGCAATAATGGCACCCTCACGCAGCAGCTTTACCAATCGGTTTTTAGCCTTCATGCTTTGTAGGTGGTTATGGCGCTCAGTAATATCACGCACGACCAACAGGTGCATATGTTCGTTATTAAACTCTACCTCGCTACAACCAATAGAGACCCACAGCTCTGCGCCATCGGCACCCATAATAGGCATTTCGCGTACCTCCTGCCCGCTGGTACCAAAGAACCCCCAGTCTTCTGCAGCATCAACCGGTTGTAGAAAATCATCGTACTGGCTACGTAAGCGTTGGGGTAAAATGCGGCGTACGCTTTGGCCTTTCATATCGTCATCTTTCAGCCCAGTAAGCCGAGTGGCGCCTGATGAGAAATCTACAATTTTACCCGCCTTATCTACTGTAATGAGCCCTTCCCCAATTGTAGATAAAATTGTACGGAACCGCATTTCACTATACAGCAGTGCCATAGCTTGCTCTGCGGTGGCTTCTTCCATTTGTGCTTGGGTAGCAAGCTGCTGCTCTAGCTCGGCCACACGCTGTTTAAGCTGTGCGGTGGTAGGTATTTTCTTTTTAGGTTTTGGGCGCGCAGAACCGCGCACCGTTGTGGTACGTTGCGTTGACATCAACGCCTCTCCTATTATTTATTGTTTGGGTATGTGGCTTATACTAAGCGCTTTTGCTCTCGCGCTCGCTGGTATATAGCCGCATGTAGTTTAATAGCTTCTCTTTAGGGAATGGTTTGGCAACAAAACCCTTAGCACCGCTGTAAATGGCTTTACTTACATCTTCCATATACGTTTGGCCGCTCAACATCACCACATAGGCGTCGGGGTCGTACTCTTTAATTTGCTTGAGTACTTCGTGGCCATCAATACTTGGTAGATTAATATCGAGGAAGACGACATCCGGTGCATTGAACATATAGGTCTCTACCGCGTCGTAACCGTCCATTGCTTTTACGGTGCTATAGTCTTTCAGCACATTGGCAACCAACTGCAGGGTGAATAGGTCATCCTCTACCAGCATCACCATTGGTTCCTTACGGTGGCGGCGACGGGCCAAGATATCTGCCTTATCTGCCTCTGAAATTTTAGGCTTAGGCTTGCTCTTTGGTGCTTCACGCTCGGCATTATTGTTTTCTGCCACAGCATTGGAACGATCATTAATTAGTTCGGTAAAGGGTTCAAGGTGGATACTTAAGTCATATAGTTCACTGGTGTTTTTCACCTCACCTTCACCAGGGAACAGGCTATGCAATTGCTTTTGTACCGACTCAATCACAGCCTTGTTTGTACCATTACATAGAATAAAGATATCGCCGTCCTCACAGAAGAACAGGCGTACATCTTCATCGGCTAGCTGTTCTTTAAGTAGGTTAGTAACAATTTGCAGGCGTACTTCATCACGCGGGTCTTTCTCAAAACTGCCAAATGTGAAGCGAATACAGCGCCAAGCTGTTGCTTTATCTTTAATGCGTGGCAGTAGTCCTGCCAGCTTTTCTTCTGCGTAACGCGTAATGATCTGCATGGTGTTAAACTTTCTCCTTTATCCAAAAGCAATATACCACAGGTTGTAAGCCATACGAGAAATATAGCTGACACCTGACATAATTTGCATAGCGTACCTTGCCACTTTGCCATTTGTGCGGCATGGTATGCGCCATGGAAAAATTTACGCTGACTACAGAGCAACAACAAGAGTTAGAACGCCAATACGCTATTTTAACAGCTGGGGTGGAACACCACGAACCCAAGGAAGGCTTACGTGCGAAACTCACCAAAAGCTTGGCTACCAGCACACCATTACGCGTAAAACTGGGGGTAGACCCCACCGCGCCAGATATTCATTTGGGCCACACTGTACCACTGCAATTGTTGCGTAAATTCCAGGACTGTGGTCATACCGCTATTCTACTTATTGGCGATTATACAGCGCGTATTGGTGACCCAAGCGGCCGTAACAAAACACGCCCGACTTTAGATGAATCTGAAATTGACGCTAATGCTGAAACCTACCTCACCCAAGCAAATAAAGTACTGAGCCAAGAGAATTTGGAAGTACGCCGCAATGGTGAATGGCTTGGTAAGCTTGGGTTTGTTGATATGGCCCGCTTATGTGGCAAGGTAACTGTAGCGCAAATTATGCAGCGCGAGGATTTCCACAACCGTTTTCACCAAAACCTACCTATTAGCATGCATGAGCTGCTGTACCCCATTATGCAGGGTTACGACAGTGTGGCACTGAATGCCGACATTGAGCTAGGCGGTACCGACCAGCTCTTTAACTGCCTCATGGGACGTGAGCTGCAAAAGGTTTACGAACAGGCTCAACAAACTGTGATGACCATGCCACTGCTGGAGGGTACGGATGGCGAGAAAAAGATGTCCAAGTCACTCAGCAACTACATTGGCGTTACTGATGAGCCTAACGATATGTACGGCAAGGTGATGAGTATTCCTGATGAGTTGATGAACAAATACTTTACATTGCTCACCAGCGTGGATACCTCCACCCTACCCACACACCCTATGGATGCCAAAAAACAGTTGGCACACATTTTGGTAACGCGTTTTCATGATGAAAGTGCCGCCACCGCTGCTGCTGAGGACTTTACCACCCGCTTTAGCAAACGTGATGTACCTGAAGATTTACCAGAACACACGGTGCAGTTCCCCATTGGTGCTGCCAAGCTGCTGGTTGAGCTGAACTTCGCCGAATCTAACAGTGCTGCACGGCGGTTGATTCAACAAGGTGCCGTAAAGCAAGACGGCGAGAAAATTACCGACCCACAAGCAGAACTCAGCACCAGTGATGCTTTTGTACTGCAAGCGGGTAAACGCCGTATGGCGCGGGTGGTGCCTGCATAACACTTGCTAAAAATGTACACATTATGTACAACGCAAGCACCTACTCTTTCGGTTTTTATATAGGAGACCTGAATAATGACTAAAACTTCACAATCTTGGCTCAATAGCTACCGGCAATGGATGAGTGTACATGTAGTTGTTGCTCTGTTCCTTGCTGTTGCTATTGCTTGGCTTTTGCCAACACTTGGTAACGCCCTGGCGCCATTCTTTGGTTTCATTGCTACTGGCTCGCTACAAATCATTACCATGTTAGTGCCGTTCATTGTGTCGCTCTCGCTCTTTAGCGCAGTGGCGCAAGATGAAGACAGCAAAAACATTGGATTTGCCGTACCCATTGCACTTATTTGCTTTGCTGTAACAACCACACTAGCAGCTACTTCTGCTTTTATCTTTAGTGGTTTGTTTAACCCAGCCTCGCTGGTTACAGAAGAAATGCGCCAAGGCGTTATGAACCAAGACTTGCCAAGTAATTTGGCTGCTATGTCTGCATCAGCCGCTGATGCTCAGTTTAGTATTGGTGCCCTGGCTAACCAATTGGTACCAAGCAACTTGGTTGGAGATTTTCTTGAATCTAACTTGCTGGCACTGATTGTGCTTTCTGTGCTGGGTGGTTTGGCCGCCAAATATGTTGGTAGAAAAAATGCAGATGTTCGTAACTACGCTCAAGGGGCCAATGGTATTCTTGATGTATTTATGAAGATGCTTGACTGGGTCATGCTACTGGTGCCGTTTGCGGCGTTTGGTTTTGCGCTGAACAGCTTCCTCAATGCTGGTTTTGATAGCTTGAAGCCACTGTTTGTTTTTGCAGCCATGGTACTGAGCGGCTTGCTCACCATTGCAGTGCTATATGTAATACTGCTGAGCTTGCTCAATAGGTGCTCTCCTTGGCGCACCGTGCAAATGATGCTCCCTGCCGTGCAAGTGGCCTTTGGTGTTGCCAGTAGCTCTGCTGCCCTGCCCTATACCATGCGTGTTACACATGAGAACATGAACGTACGCAAAGAGCTGGCGAGCTTGATTCCTGCCACCGGTGCTACGGTGAATATGGATGGCACCAGCTTTTTCCAGCTGAGTGTTATTCTGCTTGGGATTGGTATGTTTGGTGGGCCAGAGTTGGTTGAACAGCTTGGTAGCTTCGGCTTCCTCGCCACATTAGTAGGTATGGTGGTTGCTTACTCGGTAGGTGTGCCAGGTATTCCTGGTGGCTCCTTGGTGGTGATCATGATGATTCTGTATAGCCTTGGTATTGAAGAGGCACTGTACGTGATTATGTTCATCCTGCCGATTGACCGCCTGTTGGACATGTGCCGTACGGTTATTAACGTAAGCGGTGATATTACCGTGACCAAGCTGACCGACGTGTTGGAACCTAAAATTGAGCAAATTTTCATAAAGAAATAATGCTCTTTACATATTAACTTTTGCGCCACCTCAACGGGTGGCGCTTTTTTATGTTTTTTGTTGGTAAAAAACCGCAGATGTGCTAGGTTTCTGCGTGTTTGGATGTATATAGTTTCCATGGTAATAAATTACCATGGCGCCATGCTCGGAAAACCAAGGCTAAGCCTTATTTTTCCTCACATGCGGACCGCAAATACGTTGCGGCCATAGGTATCTAAATACCTATGTATAAAAGTTATCCACAGCGAGAAAGAGAAAAGAGACGATATGACCGATAACAGCAACCTGTTTACCCCCTCTGTTGAACCAATTTCTATTGTTACCGAAATGGAGCGCAGCTACCTAGATTACGCGATGAGCGTTATTGTTAGCCGTGCGCTGCCAGATGTACGCGATGGTTTAAAACCTGTACAGCGTCGTATTTTGTACGCGCAGTACGAGATGGGTAACGAGTTTAATAAAGCTTACAAAAAATCCGCCCGTATTGTTGGGGATGTAATGGGTAAATACCACCCACATGGTGATAACGCTATTTACGATGCCTTGGCCCGTATGGCTCAGGACTTCTCCTTGCGCGTACCACTACAGGATGGTCAGGGTAACTTTGGTTCCATGGATGGTGATAAGCCAGCGGCGATGCGTTACACCGAAATTCGCATGGCTAAGGTATCTACCACCATGCTGGCCGATATCGATAAAGACACGGTGGATTTCCGCCCTAACTACGATGGTAACGACAACGAGCCAAGCGTGCTCCCTGCCCGTTTCCCTAATGTTCTGGTTAATGGTGCTACTGGTATTGCTGTTGGTATGGCTACTAACATTCCACCACACAACTTGGGTGAAGTTATTGATGCTACCATCCACTTGGTAGACCACCCTCTCGCTAACGGCACAGACCTATTGCAGTTTATTCAAGGGCCTGACTTCCCTACCGGTGGCTTGGTTATGGGCCGCAAAGGTATTAACACTGCCTGTGAGAACGGCCGCGGTAGCGTGATTCTGCGTGGTAAGGCTGAAATAAACACCACCAAGAAAGAAGGTGGTCGCGAGGCGATTATCATCAGCGAAATTCCGTACATGGTAAACAAAGCGCGTTTGGTAGAACGCATTGCTGAGCTGGTACGCGACAAACTCATTACTGGTATTAGTGACCTGCGCGATGAATCTGACCGTAACGGCGTACGCGTGGTTGTAGAGCTGAAGCGTGATGCTCAAGGTGATGTTGTACTAAGCCAACTGTACAAGCACACACCGCTACAAACTTCTATTAGTTACAACATGCTGGCGCTGGATAACGGTCGCCCTAAACTGATGGGTTACAAGCAGATTCTGCAATCATTCCTGCGCCACCGTGAGGAAGTGATTACCCGCCGTACAAAATACGAACTACGCAAAGCGCGTGACCGTGCTCATGTATTGGTTGGTTTGGCAATTGCTGTGGCCAATATTGATGAAGTCATTAAAATTGTGCGTAACGCACCAGACCCAGCCACTGCTAAAGAGCAGCTGATTGCACGTAAGTGGGCTGCGGATTCGGTTGAAAGCTTGATTAGCCTGCTGGGTGAGAACATGCAGGATGGTAAAGTTTACCAACTAAGCGCAACGCAAGCACAGGCTATTTTGGACCTACGCCTACACCGCCTAACTGGTTTGGAGCGTGACAAGATTAACCAAGAAGCAAGCGACATTGCCGCTGTAATTGGTGAATTGGTTGAGATTTTGAGCAACCGTACTGTGCTGCTTGAACTGCTAAAAGGCGAGCTGATTGACGTTAAAGAGCGTTTTGCAACACCACGCCGCACCCAAATTACTGATGGTGCTGCTGAAGTTAACTTGGCCGACTTGATTGAAGAAGAAGATGTAGTGGTTACCGTAAGCTCTGATGGTTATGTGAAGCGTGTGCCGATTACAACCTTCCGTGCGCAGCGCCGCGGTGGTAAAGGCCGTAGCCTTGCCGCTCTACGTGATGATGAGACAATTGATAATTTGTTCATCAGCTCCACGCACGACCCTATTTTGGTGTTCTCTAACATTGGTAAGGTTTACACCATGAAAGTGTACGAGCTACCAGCTACAAGTGCTAACAGCCGTGGTAAAGCCTTTGTGAACCTACTCCCACTAGAGAAAGGTGAAGTGGTACAGAAAGTTATTCCAGTACCGCGCAATACCGATGACTGGCAAGGTGTAACGCTGTTGTTTGGTACGCAAAACGGTTTGATTCGCCGTACACCGCTAACTGCGTTCTCTAACGTACATAAGAACGGTATTAAAGGTATGGGCCTAAATGATGGCGACAGCCTGATTGAAGTACAACGTGCCCCAACCGGCATTGCTGACGAAGATGTACATGTACTAATTAGCACCCGTAACGGCCAAGCTGTACGCTTTACTCTGGCTGAGTTGCGCCCAACTGCTAGCCGTACCGCACTAGGTGTACGTGGCGTTAAGCTGAAGGATGATGACCTGGCTATTAGCATGCACGTACTGAACGCTGAGAGCGATACACACGTACTGAGCGTGACCGAAAATGGTTATGGTAAGCAGACTGAAATCACTGACTTCCCTGCTAAGTCACGTGGTACCATGGGTGTGATCTCCATTAAAACGACCGACCGTAACGGTAAAGTGGTTACCGCTATGCCTGTTGCCGCTGAAGATGAAGTAATGATTGCGACATCTGACGGTACGGTGATTCGTACCAAGGTTGCTGATATCTCCATAATTGGCCGTAACACCCAAGGTGTACGCCTGTTTAAAGTGGAAAAAGGCGCTACAGTGAGCCTGGTTGGCCGCTTGACTGCAGAAATGCTCAATACCGGTAGCGATGAGGATGATGCTGATACAGCTGATGCCCCTGCTCTGGACTTTGATGCAGCACCTGCCGCAGAAGCAGCTGAAGCGAAAACTGAAGAAAGCACAACTACTCAAGAATAGTGGGATTAATAGCGGGATGAAAAGTTTGCTTTTTGCCGCTATTGAGCCGCGGAGTGTACAAGGGAAACGTACATGAGCAGCGAAACTGCAATAAAAGAAAAGTTATCGCCCGCTAGTAAGTCCACGGCACTCTACCCGGGTACGTTTGACCCTATTACCAACGGTCACATGGATATTATCCAGCGTGGGTTGAAATTGTGTGACGAAGTGGTGGTTGCTGTGAGCGACCATGGCCGTAAAAACTGTATGTTTGGTATTGATGAACGGGTAAAGCTGGTAGAGCAAGCTTGTGCCGATATGCCTAATGTGCGTGTGGTGACTTACAACAACCTGCTGGTGCGTTGCGCGGCAAGTGTTGGTGCTACGGTTATTGTGCGTGGGCTGCGGGTAACGTCTGACTTTGATTATGAGTTCCAAATGCAGCGCTTTATTACCGATGGCGACCCAAAGTTGGACGTGGTGTACCTGATGGCAGGTAACGATACCATGCATATCTCTAGCTCGTATATTCGGGAGCTTTCCAAATTTGGTGGCAACGTGGCACAATATGTACCGACCGTGGTGAATAAAGCATTACAAGAGAAAATGGACCATGCAAGTTAGTGTGCAAGCGACAGAACAAGGCATTACCCGCGTAGGCTGGGATGGTGCAGATAGCGCTACTGCACCTGCACAACAAGCGCGCCACGTGTTGAATGACTATTTTGCTGGCAAACAAGTAGACTTTAACACCCTCACCTTTGCGCCACAGGGTACGCCTTTCCAACAGCGTGTGTGGCAGGCCATGTGCGAGATTCCATACGGTGAAACGGTTACCTATGGCGATATTGCTAAAAAACTGAATAGCTCACCGCGTGCGGTGGGTGGTGCTGTGGGTGCTAACCCCATCCCCATCCTCATCCCATGCCACCGTGTTATGGGCGCCAACGGTGCCATGACCGGCTATAGCGGCGCTGGTGGTATTGCTACTAAGAAAATACTTTTAGAATTGGAAAAAATAAAAGTCGGCGAGGTGTAAAACCCCGCCGACCCTAGCATTTTATTGGTTATCGGTTTGAACCCGTAAGATGAATTACAGCTCACCGGATCCTCAACAGAGTATTTAAGCTCTCCTAATAAACAAAGGGGGCTTAACCCCAACCTCTTTTGGCAATTGAGCATCAAAAGGAAATGCCTTGTATGGCGGTCATAACCAACACATGCATGATACAATAACTGCATCACTTTGGTCATGACGGGTGATGTCATCAACTTAGCTCAGGCTGGTCAGGCCTAATTTGTAAAACGCGACTAGTTCGCTTCACTGATGAATATAGCTCAACATTTTTTGAATACAACCCTCTCAGTGCTTTTTTTTGAAAAAATTTTCATTTGCTCGACTTTTCGTCTATAAGCAGCGCTATGACAGCATTTAAATACGAGCTTTTGAAAACATCGGGCAACGGGCGCCGCGGGCGCTTACACACGGCCCATGGTAGCATTGAAACACCTGCATTTATGCCGATTGCCACCGTTGGTTCGATTAAAGCCATGCGCCCAGAAGAAGTGAAAGCTCAAGGCGCTGATATTATTTTGGGGAATACCTACCACCTCATGCTACGCCCCGGACACGAACTGATTGAGCGCCGCGGTGGTTACCGCAAGTTTATTAACTGGCAAGGGCCTATTTTGACTGACTCTGGCGGTTTCCAGGCCTATAGCCTCAGTAAAATGCGCAATATGACTGATGAAGGCATTACCTTTACCGACCCATACCGTGGGCATAAACATTTGCTCACGCCCGAGTACTCTACGCAAATTCAACACAGCTTAGACGCCACTATTACCATGGTGCTGGATGAATGCACCCCCTACCCCATTAGCCGCAACGACATGCAAAAAAGCTGGGCACAAAGCCTAAAATGGGCAAAGCGCAGCCGTGATGCTTGGGTACAGCGTGAGGGTTATGCTCAGTTTGGTATTGTGCAAGGCGCCGACCATTTGGACCTACGCACCCAAAGCGCTGAAGAACTAATGGAAATTGGCTTTGAAGGCTATGCCATTGGCGGCATTGTGCCGTTTAAAGCCGGTAACGATGAAGCAGCTGGGCTGCCTAATTTCTCTGACCAGTTAACCGTGGTGGCCGAACACACCGCACCTCTGCTCCCTGCAGATAAGCCGCGCTATATTATGGGTATTGGTTTCCCGAGTGACCTTGTGCGTGCAGTAATGGCGGGTACCGATATGTTTGACTGCGTGCTGCCTACCCGTAATGCACGTAATGGGCATGTGTTTGTTGATAAATCCGTGGCTGAGGCTGGGCACATTAATATCCGCAATGCAAAATATGCTGAGGATGATAGCCCATTAGACCCGAATTGCTCTTGCGATACCTGCCAAAATTATAGCCGTGCTTACTTGCATCATTTGTTTAAAACTAACGAGATTTTGGCGTTTATGCTGCTCACGCATCACAATTTAGCGTACTACCAAAACCTGATGAAAACGCTACGTGATGCTATTGAAAATGACACACTGGCCGAAGTTGGAAAAAAACTTTTGGCCTCGGTGCGATAAAGTATTTGACTCGCAAGCTCTTAAGCTGTATCCATTCGCCTGCTCAAATGATTCATTAAAGCATTTGGGTGGTGGAACGCCCGTTCCTGCGACATGACCTAAAGGTCAGTCTCCGGGACATGTTTCTAAAAACGATATTTAATCGTTTTTTACGCTTCCAGCGTACCGAAACAGTCGGGCCGTTAGCTCAGTCGGTAGAGCAGCTGGCTTTTAACCAGCGTGTCACAGGTTCGAGCCCTGTACGGCCCACCATTTTTTATTAAATAATTCAAATACTTACCTGGATAAGCCAAAGCCTAGTCACGTATTAGTTACGTCTATACGGCTAAGTAATTTTTACTTTTTACCAGTTAGGCGCACTACCGCCTGTTTGGTTGAAAAATTGAATGACAAGTATTCGTACTCCCACCCGGTACGTGCAATAAACTCCTGCCAGGCTTTATATTCGTCATCACGCCAAGATTTATTACAAATATACTCATCGAACACCACAACGCTACCTTCGGTGAAGTTACTCTCTAGCTCTTCTAGAACTGTAACTGTGGAGCTATAAATATCGCAATCGATGTTTAGCAGGCGAATTGGTGTATCTTTACCTTGCTCTGCTACAAACGGTGGTAATGTCTCGTTAAACCAACCCATATGCAGTTTTACGTTGTCTGGCATATCTGGCAGTTGTCCCAACGTGGTGTAAGCACCTTCCGGCTCATCGTTCCAAGACTCAGGCAATCCTTCAAAAGAATCAAACCCATGCCATTGCTGAGCAGTATCTAGCTGAGCTAGGTAGGTTAATGTTGTTCCAAAGCGTACGCCAAATTCACCATTCAGCCCGCTTGGCAGGGCACTTTCGTGTGCGTGGTTAAAGGTGTTACCGTAATTCCATTGAATAACTGTATTTTCGCTACGATTCTTTTGGCAGTAACTCCAGCTATCCATACGGGACATAATGTAGTTAGGGTCATACTTTAGCGCTTCTCGCACAAGCTGCTTACCGTGTTCTACATCGCCGTGCTCTTGCTCCAATAGACCGTATATAAGCAAAAACTGTGCTCTTACATGGTTATCAAGCGCTTGTTCTAAGCGCTTATAAACTTGTTTAGCAATATCCAAAGCTGTATCAAACTGGTTGGTACAAGCAAGTGCGAGCACATATGGTATATGGCTTTCAAAACTCTCTGCTAATAATGGCTCGTTCGCTTGGAGTAGTTTAACAGCTTGTTGTGGCTTGCCTAAAAACAGGAGCGTTTCTACCTCTAGTGGGAGTGCGTTGGCATAGTCAGGGAATTTTTTAAGAACTTCGTGCGCCGCTTGGTTGGCTTCCTTAACTTGACCGTTAGAACGCAAAGCTTGCGCGTGCAATAAATGAAACTCTCTAGATTCAGGAACAAGCTCTACGGCTTTTTTCAACGCCAATACGGCTGCGTTAAAATCCTGCTTTTTGTAACAGCATGTTTACAACAAGCTCGGCCTCTTTAAAATTTCTTTGCTGGCAAAGCTTTTTAACAGCCTGAAAAGCTTGATCAATGGTCATACTAGCATGTGCTGAAGAATTCATAGCGCTCACTATAACAGCTTTAACAAAACTGTAACGCATTTTTTACTTGCCAAGGTATCGCATAGCCGTTATACAACGCCCTGCCTAGCAGCTTGCGTCCCCTTCGTCTAGCGGTTAGGACGCCACCCTTTCACGGTGGAAACAGGGGTTCGATTCCCCTAGGGGATGCCAATTTAAAAAAGCCCGCCTTAACGGTGGGCTTTTTGTTTTATAATGATGTGCTAAAGGTTAACTATAGCCACTACTGTGCTGCCGTTACCCTGATAGGTAATATCGTCAAAGCTCATCATTTTAGACATGGCAATACCTCGGCCATGGCTATGCGTGGCTCGATCTGGGCTAATTTCCATAAAGTTCTCCCACTCAAAGCCCTCACCTTGGTCGCTAATGGTTAGTACAATTTTGTCCTGACCACGACGATAATGTGCCTCTACCGTCTTAACCGCATTTTCTGGTAGTTCTTGGCGGCGTAGTACCTCCTCTTCCCAGCCATGATTTTGCATCAGCTTTGTTTTTTCATCATACGTGATGCCTAAATTACCGTGTTCAATTGCATTAATCAGCAGCTCTGAGATACCCATAATTACCCGGTCAGGGTCAGGGTAGTGATTTGCTAAGAATGTTGCGAGGTAGCGAATATCTTCCAAAGTGGATACTTCAAAATAGCTTTCCTTAATCATGTATAGCTTGGATTTAAACTGATGAACCTCGCGGCGTAGGCGACTTACATCCGCATAATTATCTACCGCAGCATTAACAATGGAAAGCATAACCTCGTGCTCATACGGTTTGGTGAGATAATAATATACGCCCGCCTCAATACCTTGAGTAACCTGCTCACGCTCTGCCGCTGCTGTTTGCATGATTACTGGAATATGTGACACCGTATTATCGGCCTTGAGGCGCGCCATAAAGCCCATACCGTCCAAGTTTGGCATCATGCGGTCTAGTAAGATCGTTTTTACTTTATCTTTGTTTTCTTGCAAGACACGCCAGCCCTCTTCTCCATCGCTAGCGCTTAATGTGGGGTAACCTGCATCCTCTAAATCTAGTTCCAAAATATCAACATTATTCGGATCATCATCGATGATTAAAATTAGAGGTTTATCTTGTTTTGGCTCATTTAGCATGACGCTCACCTTTTTCTGTTTTTGGTAACTTTATTTTAAAACTTGCGCCACCACTGGCGTTAGATTCGGCCCATATGCTACCGCCATGAGCTTCTACAATTTCTTTACTAATCGCCAACCCTAACCCAGTACCACCTGCACCAGTTTTGGTTTTGCTACTTTGGATAAACTTATCAAATACTTTTTCTAGCTCATCTTCAGGGATACCAATACCTTCATCCTCTACCCCTATCACCACATATTCGGTATCTGCCACATCACAAGTAACGCTAATTTTTTTACCATCGGGCGTAAATTTAATCGCGTTTGAAAGTAAGTTAATAAACACCTGGTGCAACTTAGGTTGGTCTAAGGGGATGCGCATTTCAGGATCCGGTAGCTCTGGTAGGGTCAATGTAATAAACTTTGTATCAGCCAAGACACCAATTTCATCTACAGCACCTTTAATAACAGGATAAAGCCGACGCAAGCGCATGTCATAATCTACAGCGCCGGCTTCTAGCTTGGATAGGTCTAATAAGTTATTGAGTAGGTCTGAAAGGCGCTCACCGCTATTTTTAATTTTACGCAAATTATCTGCCTGCTTTTCACCATCCCACTTACCAATACGCTGAATACCAATACGCGAAAAATTGATAATAGCATGCATGGGGGTACGTAACTCATGGCTCATATTTGCCAAAAATTCAGATTTTAACTGGTTAGCCTTTTCGGCTTCTTGTTTTGCTGTTTCTGCTTCATCACGCGCCAAATCAGATTTTTCTTTTTCAGCTTTTAAATCTGCTGTTTTTAAATCCACCATTTCTTGCAAATGCTCTTGGTGTGCCTGTAGCTCTACAGCGTTGTTTTTAAAAACCATTAACGCTTTAAGCATATGCCCTACTTCGTCATCGCGCTTAATATCTGGCAAACTGGTGGACATATCACCCGCTGCCACCTCTTCCATGCTTTTGGTAATAGCGCTAATGGGAACAAGTACTCTGTTACGCTGCACAACAAAAATAACGAGCAGCATAATACTAATAATAGCGCCTACAACACCCGTAAAAATAAGAAGGTAACGATCTTGCTGTTGTTTAACTTCCAAAGCATCTAACAGTGGCTTTAGGGATTCTTCTTTAACCGATGCCAAAAACTCAAGCACGGATGTTAGCTCTTGCTGCCAACGTTCTAGCGTAATTTTTTCTACACCCTCAATTTCTAAAGTACTTAAATAAGCTTGGCGACGCACTTCATCAAAAATGTCGAAAGCTTTGCGCGAGTTTTCTAAAGCGGTACTCAACCCTTCCAATGCCTCGGCTGTTACATAGCGTTGCTGCTTACTCTCGGTTAGATAATGGTGAATAAAAACAAGTAAATCTCTATTTCGTAAAGATTCTTTACGAATTGGTGAAAATTCTTTTAATTTTGTATTATCCAGTTTACCTGTTTTTACTACATCGTTAATAATAATCGCTTCTTGCAATGTGTACTTATATAGCTGCTCTGCCGACTCTTTCACCAATAACTGTTGGTAAATAATAAACTCACCAATATCCTGTGGCATTGCCATAAGTAAACGTGTTTTTTGCGTACCTGCTAGCAAGCTCTCTACCAACTCTGTCCACTCTTTATCTGTTGGTAAATAGCCAATTTCCACTTCACTCTGGCGCAACCTCAGGGCCCCTAACGCAGGATTAATACCGGTAATTTCTTCCAAATCTGGCATTTGAAGAAAGTGCCCCGCCTTTTTCATGGTTTGAGACAGGTGCTGTTCATACTTAAACAGCTCATTCGAAAAGCTTTGCAACTTTGTGATATCGAAACCTTCCTGGTGTGAGTAAGATAGGCCAGAAAAAAGCAAATGGCCCAATTCTGCGTCCAGCGCATTTAATTCACTAGAAATATTGTTGGCTTCAACAATATTTTCGGAACGTTTTTGTGCATCTAGTACAAATTTTAGCTCCAACCAGCCAAATATTCCGAGCAGAATAACTGGTAGCATAAAACTAGCCAGCAAAAGATGACGAATGGTGACATTAGATTTAGCGATATGCACCGGTGCGTAATACTTTTTGTTATTATTCTACTTTCCATTAAAAGTAGATCATAAAGTACACCACTATCAAATTAATGAGAGTATTTGAGCTTATGTTATATATAAATAAAAGGTGGTTGTGCTTTTTTAACCAATCAGCGGTCTGATAGGAGAGCAAATTGCTACGTAATACGTACAGCCAGACCTAGCCTTCCCACTTACCAAACTTACCTTTGAACTCCTGGTCTTTAAAGTACATAACCTTTTTGGCCAAAATAGGCTGTACGCCTTGTACAAATACCAACATTTGCTCAAAAGGAATCCGCATCACCTCATCTGGTGTCATAAGCTGGCGGCCGGTCTCCGACGTATTGCTGCTAATACCTGTTTCTTGGCGGAAGAGCATTTTATTCCCTTCCTTACTTTGGCCTGAGCTGGTTACCGTAATAGTGGTGGTGCCCAACATGTCGGAGAGGACTTTAGCGGTATCAAAGTCGTTTGTTCCAAAAGCAATACGTGCTGAGCAGTTGGCAATGAGAGATTCCCACTTAGGGTAGTTGGCTTTTAGCTGAGCCAAATCTTGAATAAACATCCACACGCTTACACCATAGCCAGCTAAATAACCCACGCCAGTTTCAATATTTTGCATGTAGCCCAACGCTGGGAACTCATCGATAAGGAACAACACAGGGTACTCTGGCTTACCTTTGGTGCGCAGCATGGCGGCTAGCATAATCCCGGTCATAAGGCGTACTACAGATTTGTAGGTTTCCAACGATTCAGGCGGAATGATGAGGTAAAAGCTTGTTGGTTTCTTCTTAAAATCGGTTGGGTCAAAATCGGAGCGACTGGTGATTTTTTGTAGTTTAGGACTATCCCACACAGCAGTTTGGCTACGTGCTACACTCAACAAGCTGGCCATCACCTTCGGCTCGGTAGCGCTGATGGCACTGGCCATCTTTTTCACGTGTCCGTTTTTGGATTTGCACATTTCCTTAATGCTGTACTCAAAATCCTTTTTGTTTTGCATCAGCAAATAGCGTACTTCAGCCATATTACGCAGTGCAGGTGGGGCACTGCTGGCCACATGCAAAATAAGACACTTCACCAAGTTTTGTGATTCACGGTCCCAAAACGGGTCTTTGGCATTCTCGTTTACAATCACCACCATCTCGGCAATGAGCGATACATCGTCCAGCTCGTACTCGGTACCTAAACGAATAAAATCTAGCGGGTTATAGCAGCTACTGGTTTCACCAAAAGGCGCAAAGGTATAAACATCGCTAAATTTTTTACGGTACTCACCGCTCACCGCAAAATTTTCGCCTTTAATGTCGTTTACAATTACCGAGCCTGGATGATCCAACAGGTTAGGAATAACGTGACCAATACCTTTACCCGAGCGCGTTGGTGCAAAAGTAATCAGGTGGCCTGCACGGTTAAAGCGAATAAAATCTCCATTTTGGTGACGACCGAGAATAAACCCGGTTTTACCCATCAGCTTTTCCTGCTTGATTTCCTGTAATGTCGCAAAATCAGCCGACCCATGCGCGCCGCTGCTTTTATTACCACCTTTCAGTTTGCTTACAGTCGTTTTATCGCCACCCAAAGCAGGCAAACTACCCTTCAGCTTCAGTAACAATAAAAACGCCACAATAATACCACCAACCGCTAAAGCGCGCTGGCCAGCCATGAGCAAAAAGCTATTAATAGTTTCGGCAAATATGAAGTAAGCACCAATCAGTGCCGCTATTAATAGTAGTAGTACTTTGTTCAGAAAACCGTTCATATTCTTGGTTGTTACTGTAACACCATTAAAGATTTAGTAAAAAATAAAAAGCCCGCAATGCGGGCTTAAATGACGTTATTCATTAGGCAATTTCTAGATCATCATGTTCAAGCGCTGCTTCTGGCGCACCCATATCATGCTCTTGCTCTAACATCTTATCCAAATCATCAAAACCTGCAATACGGGCCTCTAGCTCGGTAACATACTCATCGTTAGCGGCAGCTTGTACCGAAAGCTGGTCTGCAATTTTGTGAAAGTCTGCAGCTTGCAGTACATCACTCAGCGCTGCTCCGTTCATTAATTCTTTCTTGTGACTCATTGTTCTCGTCCCCTATGAGTTTATTCACCATATCGAGCAACTGACGCTCTTTGGTGTACTGCTCTCTCAGTTCCTTATAGGGCGCGGCTTTAATGTATTCAAGTGCTTCCTGACGTCCATTAAAAGAAAAACCTAAAAACTGCTGTCCTTTAAGCTGACCAAGGGACCACGGGCGATGGCGTAGCAGTAATTCTGCTTTCTCTAAACCATGTTGTTCTTCAATACGATACAAACGACGGGCCGCGGCATGTGGGTTACGATATGTGGTGTCAAACACATGCCAAAGCTTACCTTTAATAAAGTCCAAGCTATTGGTAATCCGGTTACGGTCTTCACCCAGCTGCTGAATCTCGCTTTGTAGCTTACGGCCAGTGCGGCGCGCTTTCCAAATCTCTTCGCTATATTCTTCGCGCAAGCGGTTCATTTCAATACGTAGCTGGTTAACCTCGCTAGCAGAAAGCGCCTGAACCAGAGGGCGCACATCCTGCCCTTTACGATGGCGGGCAATGATATCAGCAAGTTTTGGCGACATATCACTCATTTCCCCGACTATATAACAGCTTCACCACCTTGGGTATAAAAACTGACATGGCTTTTTCTTGGCAAAGCGGCATTTCAGGCCTACACTCGCCAGCATGAAAAATGCTTTTTGGCGCCTACGTTGGACTTTTTTAAGCTTAATTGTCATCTTGGCTATGTTCCAAGTGTATTTAATTCAACATAGTCCGGCACACCCGCTGCGGCAGTGGTACCACACTTTGCAAAATCCAACCCCCGATACACCAGACATTGGCGCCGATTTTTGCCTAAGCACACCAAGTGGAGGAAGCTTTTGCACCACAGAACTACGCGGCAAATATTACTGGGTATTTTTTGGCTTTACCTTTTGCCCCGATGTATGCCCAACCGAACTGGCTAAAATGGCAAATGTGTACGAGCAGCTACCTAAAACTGCGCAAGAGCAATTACAGCTTGTTTTCATCACACTAGACCCAGAGCGCGACACAAGCGCTGTAGTTGGTGAATATGCCCAAGCTTTTCACCCTGACTTACTGGCCTTGACCGATAGCGCCAAACCAAGCGACACCGTAAGCACAACTCACAACGTGGCTAAAAGCTTTTTGGTTTACTATGCCAAGCGCCCACCCCGCGACCCAAACTACCCTGACGATTATCTGTTAGACCACTCTGGCTTTAGCTACCTCATGGGGCCTGATGGAAAGTACGTGACACACTTTGGCAGCCGAGAAACATCTGCGGACATTCTGAGCAAGCTTAAGCAACTCATATACAAGTAAACCACACCCCCTCACCTTTCAGCGCCCTATACACGGGTATAAAGGTTGATTAAGCGATGCTTTTTGCGCACTCTTTTGGCGCATAAAATAAAAGAGAATCAGCATGTCGCAAGATTTGAAAACCAAAGCATTAAATTATCACAGCCAACCCAAAGCCGGGAAAATTGAGGTTGTTAGTACCAAACCGCTGGTAACACAGGAAGATTTAAGCCTGGGCTACACCCCAGGCGTGGCCGAAGTTTGTACCGCCATTGCCGATAACCCGGCAGAGGCTAATAACTATACATCTAAGGGGAACCTTGTTGCAGTAGTCACCAACGGTAGTGCCGTGCTTGGTTTGGGTAATATTGGCCCGCTTGCCTCCAAACCTGTTATGGAAGGTAAGGCTGTTCTGTTTAAAAAATTTGCTAATATCGACGTATTTGACCTGGAGCTAGACGCTGCTGACCCGGATAAGTTTATTGATGCAGTGGTAGCCATGGCCCCTACTTTTGGCGGCATTAACCTAGAGGACATTAAAGCGCCTGAATGTTTTTATATTGAAGAACAGCTGCGCGAAAAACTGGATATTCCAGTACTACACGATGACCAACACGGTACCGCTATTATTGTTTGTGCAGCATTTATTAATGCGTTGAAAGTTGCCGGCAAAAAGAAAGATAAAGTAAAAATTGTTACTGTTGGCGCTGGTGCAGCTGGCCTTGCCTGCATGAGCTTGCTGGTAGACTATGGTGTTCCCGCTAAAAACATTACACTGGTAGATGTAAACGGCGTGATTCATAGCGAGCGTGACGACCTACACGAAAAACTAGTGCCATTTGCGCACAAAACAAAAAACCGCACACTGACCGATGCTATTGATGGTGCAGATTTCTTCTTTGGGCTTTCTGCTGGTGGTATTCTCAAGCCTGAAATGCTCTCCACCATGGCGAAAAAGCCGGTAATTTTTGCCATGGCCAATCCAACGCCCGAGATTATGCCTGACTTAGCTAAGGAAGTTCGCCCTGATGCTATTATTGGTACCGGCCGTTCGGACTTCCCGAACCAAATTAACAATGTACTAGGCTTCCCTTACCTGTTCCGTGGCGCCTTGGACTGCGGTGCAAAAACCTTTAACTCCGAAATGAAACTGGCAGCAGCCAATGCGTTGGCTGAGCTGGCTCAAGAAGCACCAGATCCAGGACTGCACGCGGTATATAAGGTAAAACAACTCAAATTTGGGCCTGACTACCTAATCCCAAAACCGTTTGATAGTCGCCTGTTACCTTCTATTGCACCAGCAGTAGCTGAAGCAGCAATGAAAACTGGCGTAGCGACACGCCCTATTGAGGATTTAGATACTTACTCTCAGTCCCTAGAAGATACGCTAGACCGTAGCTTTACCATTATGCGCCGCCTAATGACTGGCGCCCGTAAGGACCCACGCCGCGTCGTGTACCCAGAAGGGGAAGATGAGCGCATTTTGCGTGCTGCACAACAAGTTGTGAGCGAGGGCTTAGCCCACCCTATTCTACTTGGCCGTACCGACGTAACACTACCGCTGATTAAGGAACTTGGCCTGAGCCTAAACCCTGGTGAAAACTGCACCTTTATTGACCCTCAGCGCGATGAACGCTTGGAGCCTTACGCTGATGAGCTCTACAAGCTACGTCGCCGTGAAGGCTTGCTACAAAGCGAAGCAGCGGTGCAAATGCGTAGCCGTTGGTCCAGCTTTGCTGCGATGATGCTACGCCTTGGCGAAGCTGATGCCATGGTAGCTGGTATGAGCGGGCGTTTTGAACGTTACATGCGCGTGATTCAACCAATTATTCCGCTTAAAGAGGGTGTGAGCCATACCTATGCGTTGCAACTGCTTTTGCACCGTGACCGCACCATTTTTGTGGCGGATACCCACGCCAATGTTGACCCATCAGCCATGATGATCGCCGAAATGGCGCACCTAGCATGGGATGAAGTACAACATTTTGGTGTGGAGCCACGCATTGCCATGCTATCGCACAGTAACTTTGGCGCCAGTAAAGACCGTGATGCTCTAAAAATGCAGCAGGCCTACCGCCTAGTGCGCAGCCAGTGGCCAGATATCGCTATTGAAGGTGAAATGCAAGCCGACCTAGCCATGGACATTGACGCGCTGAGAGCAATTTTCCCTGATACGTGCTTTGACCAGCACGCAAATGTGCTGCTGATGCCTAATGTGGATGCGGCTAACATTGCCTTTAACTTGCTGCGTTATACCAACAGCACTACCGAATATATTGGCCCTATTCTTATGGGCATGTCCAAACCGGTGCATATTCTTAACCCAACAGCAACGGTGCGCCGCATTGTGAACATGACAGCGCTGGCCGTGGTAGAGGCACAAAAGGCAGATAGCGACGCATGACTCAGCACAGCAATACCGAGCTAAAACCCCATGTTGGGCTTGATGAAGCTGGTATTGCTGAGGTTTTGCAGGCACTGCAAGAGCAACCCGAGGCGCTAGATGCCCTGCTCACACCGCTACACCCAGCGGATATTGCCGATGTTTTAGAATCTCTCCCCCGTGCTGACCGCCGCGTATTGCTGGAGCATATTGACCAAGAGCATGTTGGGGATATTCTTGCTGAGCTGAACGATGGTGTTCGGGAAGATTTGCTGGCTGAAATGACCCCGCGCGAAGTGGCGCAAGCGGTGGAAGAGCTAGAGTCTGACGACAAGGCCGATATTGTTCAGGAGTTAGAGGGTGATCAGCAAAAGGCTGTGTTGCGTATTCTGCGCGATAAGGACTCTAAAAAACTTGCCACCTACGACCCCGAGACCGCCGGTGGCCTGATGCAGGCTGAGGTTTTTGCGGCACGACGCACCAGCACCGTTGGTGATGTGCTCAAACAAATCCGCAAAGATTCTGGCGACTTACCAGAAAATATTGGGACCATTTTTGTTACCACCAGTAAAAACGAGCTGGTGGGCACGGTTTCTATTCCACGGCTGGTTAAGCAACCTCTACGCGCAAAGCTGGAAGATGTTATGCGTGAGGACCCGCTAAAATTTACGCCCGAAGCCCCACAAAAAGATGTAGTGGATGTGTTTGAAAAATACGATATGCACAACTGTGCCGTGGTGGATGACAAAAACCGCCTACTGGGGCGTATCACCATTGATGACGTGCTGGATGTAGTGCTAGAAGACCGCGAGCGTGAAGCCTATCGCGCTGCTGGTTTGGATGAAACCGAGGATTTGTTTGCCCCATTACACGAAACAGCGTGGCACCGCTTCCCTTGGTTGGTGCTCAATTTATTTACCGCTATTTTGGCCAGTATTGTAATTGCCTTTTTTGATGATGCTATTGCCCAATTGGTAGCACTAGCGGTGTTGATGCCTATTGTGGCCAGCATGGGCGGTAATGCCGCAACTCAAACACTCACGGTAACGGTGCGGGCGCTAAGCGCTAAACAAATTAACAGCAAAAATGCTTGGTACCTACTGCGTAAGGAGGTTCTGGTTGGTAGTTTAAACGGCCTACTGCTCGCGCTGGGGCTGGCCGCTATTACAGGGGTTTTCTACAACAATTGGTCTCTGGCTGGGGTTATTTTAGCAGCCACGGTGGCTAACCACCTGTTTGCCGCACTAGCGGGTTACCTGATCCCTATTCTGCTCAAAAAGCTAGGTAAAGACCCAGCGATTAGCGCTGGCGTACTGGTAACCACCGTTACCGATGTTGGTGGCTTCTTCGTCTTCCTCGGCCTTGGCGCGTATTTCTTACTGTAGAAAACAAGAGAACCCCCAGCCGCTAAGCTGGGGGTTCTCCCTAAAACATCAGCTATCAACCAAGCTGACGTGGATAGCCCAGTTCACCCGTATCAAAAGTAAACCGTGCACCATTCATATTCCACGCCAACCAGCTGTCAGGCCAAATTTTGGCAAACTCTGCAGCTTGCTGCGGGAAACGCGAAAGTCGTGAATCTTCACCATTGCTCAACTTGGCATACTCACTCATGAACGTAGCATGAGTAATGCGAACAATATGAGAAAGACCTGCCAAAGGAAGCAACATTTCGACAGCCTCTTCCTTAATATAGGCAACATAGGTAAATGCCCAACGGTTAGGGTCTTCACGAGCCCCTAACGGACCTCCGCGAGGGTATTCTGTGCGAATTTCCGGGCCGAAAAGAACTGCCTTCAAATGGTCGAGAGTCACGCCATTGAATTTTTGCAGCATATCTTCAGCATGTGACCGAACAGAAGCATAACCAAGCTTGGTATTGAACCCAGCAGGCATACGCAGCGGCCCAGTCTCTGGAATCATCTTATCACCCTCTTCGGCAATTCCGCCAAAGAGTGCATAAGGTTCCTCAACATCCGCAACAATCAGCAGAAAGCCGGCGCTCCATGCCGTATCGACACGCTGAATCGGTCCGACACCAAGTTTGTTTTCGTCCCAACCGGTGAAAGCCCCCACAATTCTTGCCAAGGCTTTATCGACTTCTGGATCTTTTCCTGAAATCAGCTCACCATCACGAAGTTCGGCATCAAAAACCGTGTTCAAATCGGCTTCGGTGACACCTGCTTCATCAAGATATTGACCAAGTTCATCAAATTTCATGCAAAATCTCCCTTGCATGTAAAAAAACGGGCCTATTCCCTTAACAGAGATATGGGACGCAACCTGTATATTGTCAAGTAGTGTGTATAAAAAAGCGGGCTAAGCCCGTTTTTGGTTAATTTGGTACGTTATGGGATTCGGTGCCGAGGTGAATGGCTTTGCCATCGAAGCACAGGTAACGCAAGCTGTAGTTACCATCTTCACTACGCACGGTATTAATTTGCTGGTGCTGGCCAATGCCCAAACAGTCGCGTGTTTCGGTACCCCAGTTATATACGGGGATATCATCGTAAAGGCGTTTTTGCGCCGCACGCAGGTTGGTAATATCGGTATTTTCTAGGCGAATCACGTTATCGGTCAGCTGAGTGTGCTTTTTAATCAGGTCGTCCACCAGTTGGTGTAGCTGCTGATTATCCTTCTCCAACGCACGCAGTTGTTGCAATAGGAGTGTTTTTTCTTCCTGCAGGCGGTCTACACGCTGATCCACACGCACAAACTCGGTTTGTACCTCGCGGCTCATTGGGGCGCCTTGCGCCATGGCGGTTGAAGCCAAGAATAAAACTGAAAGAACACTCCAAATACGCATCATAACCTCCTATGCGGCAAAGCGCTGTGTAGCCTGTTGAGACGTAGCCGCGTTATAGCGTGCCTCCACCTCTGGCCAGTTGATGTTATTCAAAAACGCGCCGATGTATGTTGGGCGGCCGCCTGCGGTGTGGTCCACCATGTAGGCATGCTCAAATACATCCATAATCACAACCGGTTGGAAGCTGGCAATATTGCCTTCCTCATGCAGTTGAATAAAGTGGTTTTGCAGCTGGCCAGTTACAGGGTCGGCATAACACACAGCCCAACCAATACCACGGGTTTTACCGCAGTTAGCAAAATCGGTTTGCCATGCTTCAAAACTGCCCCATTGCTCGGTCACAGCGTTTACAAAATTCGTTGCGCTATCACTACTCTCGCCTGCTTTCATGTTACCAAAGTAAAACTCATGCAACACCATGCCGTTATATTCAAAGCCAAGGCGACGGCGACGATCAGCATAAGCCATGCTGTCACCACTGCCGCTAGCGCGCATATCGGCTAGTTCTTTGTTCAACGCGTTGGTTTGGTTTACGTAACCTACGTATAGGTTCCAGTGGTCGTTAATTTGGTCGTCAGTAATGCCGTTTAGGCCTGATGGTTTGAGTTCTTCACGAACGGTGTAGTTGGTCATGTTATGCATTCCTACTTTTTGCTGGGCTCTACTGTGTCATCTTCCTTAAAGAAGGTAAAGTCTTTGAACCATAAAACCACTGGTGCAGCGACAAAGATGGAAGAGTATGTCCCCACCAGCACACCAAATAGTAGTGTAAAGGCAAATGGCTCAATAACCTCCCCACCCCATACCAGCAGCGCAATAAGCACTACCAATGTGGTTAAACTGGTCATTAAAGTACGTTGCAGTGTTTCGTTAACGCTGATGTTCAAAATTTGGATAAGCCCTTTCTTGCGGTAACGAGCCAAATTTTCACGAATACGGTCGTACACCACAATGGTATCGTTCAAGGAGTAACCAATCACCGTTAGTAGCGCTGCCAATACCGGCAGGTTAATCTCTTTCTGAACAAGGCTGAAATAACCCACGGTGAGGATAACATCGTGAAATAGCGCAATGATAGCCCCCACACCAAAGCGGAACTCAAACCGCAGCGATACATAAACCAAAATAGCACCCAGCGCGAACAACAGCGCCATAAGCCCCTGTTGGCGCAACTCAGCACCTACTTGTGGGCCTACAAACTCCACACGGCGTAGCTCTACAGCTGTGCCAAGCTCTTGCTGCAGTGTTTCAATGAGCTTTGGCAGTTGCTCCGCATCTTCGCTAATATTACCAGGAAAACGAATCAGGTACTCGTTATCAGCGCCAAACTCTTGTACAGAAAAGCCAGTAATGCCGAAGTTAAGCACGGACTCACGCACGGTGCTGGTTGGCACGGCTTGCGCGCTTTGAATTTGTAGCAAGGTACCGCCAGAAAAATCGATACCAAAGTTCAACCCACGGAACAGTAATAGCAGAATAGTAGCCAACAGCAAAAAGCTGGAAATACCGTATGTTACATAACGCGCCTGCAAAAAGGGCACCTGCAAACTACTTGGAATAATACGTAAACCCATTGTTCTAAATTCCTAACATTTTTGGTTTTCGCAGCTTGAGCCAGCTTTCCATCAGCAAGCGTGTCAGCACAATGGCCGTAAACATAGAAGCCATAATACCAATTGCCAAAGTCAGCGCAAAACCACGTAGTGGCCCACTCCCTACCGCAAATAGAATGGCTGCGGTAATCAGCGTGGTAATGTTTGCATCTAAAATGGTGCTCAGTGCTTTACCAAAGCCACCTTCAATAGCACCACGTGGCGAGCGACCACCACGAATTTCTTCACGAATACGCTCAAAAATCAGGACATTAGCATCCACCGCCATACCAATGGTGAGCACAATACCCGCCATACCCGGCAACGTTAGTGTGGCACCCAACGTGCTCATTACACCGGTGATAAGGCTAACATTAACCAACAGTGCCGTATTAGCCATGAGACCATAGCCGTTATAAAACACCACCATAACAACCAGCACAAAAGCAAAGCCAATCAAAATCGCCATAAAGCCAGCGCGCACACTATCAGCACCCAAACTTGGGCCTACGGTACGCTCTTCTACAACACTTACTGGGGCTGGCAGAGCACCTGCACGCAGTACAGTGGCTAAATCTTCAGCTTCTTGCACATTAAAGTTACCTGTAATTTGCGCGCGGCCACCTAAAATTGCTTCCTGGAAAACAGGCGCGCTATATACGGCATTATCCAACACAATGGCAAACTGGCGGCCTACATTCTCGCTGCTCAAACGCGCAAACAACTGCGTACCACGGCCATCGAACTGAATCATCACCGCTGGCTGGCCATATTGGTCAAACTCGGCACTTGCGCCGGTAAGGTGCTCCCCTGTCAGTGCAGGGCGCTGGGTAACCGTGTAAGGCATGCGTTGCACCTGCCCTGTTGCAGGGTTGGTGATTTCTTCATAAATGCGTTTAAAACCTGGTGGCGGCGCGCTAAACGGGTCGCTATCGCGGCTCACCAAGTAAAAAGAAAGCTGCGCGGTACGGCCAATAACGCCTTTAGCACGGGCAATATCATCAATACCCGGTAGCTGTACAATAATGCGGCGCTCACCTTGCTGCTGAATAACAGGCTCGGCTACACCAAATTCATCTACCCGGCCCCGCAGAATCTCCACCGTTTGTGCTAAAGCACGACTACGCAATTGCTCCAAGTAGTTTGGCGTAAAGTTCAAAATAAACTGGTCGCCTTCTTGGTTAATAATTGTCTCACGCAGGTTACGGCTCAACGTGCGTTTAATGCTTTCCTGCTGCTCAGGTTTAAAGGCAATAAAACTCACCTGCTCGCTGGTAGCACGCAACTGGCGATAATTAAGCCCTTCTTGGCGCAGTTCGGTGCGCACTTGGGCTTCCAAATTACCGTAAGAACGCTTAATGAGGTCTTCCAAGTCAACCTCTAGCGCCAAGTGGGCACCGCCCTGTAGGTCTAAGCCAAGGGTAATTGTTTTTTGCGGCAACCAACTTGGCCACAGCGTTGCGGTATCATCGGTTACAAAGTTAGGGATGGTTGCCGCTACGGCGCTAAGCGCTACCGCAACAACCAAAATCCAGCGGGCTAGCATAGGTTTTCTTTCTACTTTTTCTTAGCAGCGGTTTTCTTTGGCGCTGCTTTTTTCTTCGTGGCTGGCTTTTTCACGTCATCAGCTTTTACAACAACATGAGCAATACTCACCTTAGCCATTTCAATCTCTACGCCATCTGCAATTTTCAAGTGGATAATATCATCTGCCACTTTAGCAATGGTACCGTGGATACCGCCTTGAGTAACCACCTTGTCGCCACGGCGCAAGTTGTTCATCAATTCACGGTGTTCCTTTGCACGCTTAATTTGCGGGCGAATCATCATGAAGTAAAAAATTCCAATAATCAGAACCCACATCAATAAATAACTTGGGCCAATTCCTGCTGCTTGTGCTGCGCCTTCTTGTGCATGTGCTACATTAAACATTTTATTTATCCTTTTGTTTTAATTTTGCTTTGGCAATACTGTTAATGGGTCAATAGCACGTGCATTGCGGCGTACCTCAAAGTGTAGCTGTGGTGTATTAACCTGACCACTCGCACCACTCAGTGCAATAACTTGCCCTTTTTGCACACGCTGGTTTTTAGCAACCTGCAATTGACTATTATGCGCATATGCGGTTACCAAGCCATTATCGTGACGTAACAGAATAAGGTTGCCATACGTACGCAAGCCATCACCCGCGTAAATTACTGTGCCAGTATCCACCGCCAATACAGGAGAACCCTCCGGCACGGCCAGAGTAATACCTGTATGCTTCACACCATCACCATCGGCACCAAAGCGTGCGGTAATTTTGCCATCACGTACTGGCCATACAATGCCCTGTGCACGCGCTGCTGATTGGTCTATCTGCACTTGCGTTTGTGTTGCAGCCAAATCAACCGCTTCGCCACGCTGTGGCACACGCAGTTGCGTACCTGCCTGCAAATCTTGTGGGCGCTCTAGGTCATTCGCAGCCATAAGGTCAAACGGTGACACGCCATAACGACGACCAATGCGGAATAAGGTATCGCCCGGCTGTACGTTGTAAACATCGTAGCGGATTGGTGCATCGGCATTTACGCTTACCACGGCGCTTACCGCTTCATTAACATCCTGCGGCTTAGCAACAGGTGTTGGTGGCGCTACAAGTTCGGCCTGTACTTTAGGGGCTACAGTTGCTGTGTTTTGCTGGCTTAAGCGTGTTGTTACTGGCGCTAATGGCTGCGGCGCTGCAGCACCAGTAGGAATAGTAAGGCGCTGCCCCACAACCAAACGCTGGCCGCGAGCCAAATTATTCTCCAAAGCAATATCAGCAGGAGAAACTTCGTACTGGCGGGAAATATCTAACAAAGATTCACCGCTACGCACCATGTGGAAACGCTGGTTTGGCACATACTGGCTTAATGGTTGCTGCACCTGTGGTGTATATTCAGCTTCTTCCTGCACTTGGCCACCTTGGTTTTTACCAGCTACAATTGGTGCTGGCGTTTGCGTGCCACAGGCAGCAAGCACCGTAGTTGCAAGCAATAGTGCTGAAAATTTACGAGTATTTATTGGCATTATTATTCCCCTTATCCAAACACGAATTTTAATAGCAAAAAAGTTAGGATCAACGCAACGGTTGCGGCCATAGTTAGCGGATAAAAATTACTCTCAATCCAGCCTTTCCATTGGCGTCCACCACGCCACAATAGCCATGCTACCAAGAAGAACCGCGCCCCACGTGACACAATAGAAGCTAAGATAAACGCACCAATATCGGTTTGCATAACACCACTCATAAGTGTGAACACTTTATACGGAATTGGTGAGAACCCAGCGGCGCCAACAATAAACACATCATAATCGTTAAACCACGATTTTAGCGTTTCAAAGCCTTCCTGCAGGCCATAGAAATTAATAATACCTTGGCCAACACTATCCCACAGCAGCGCACCTACAGCATAACCAAACAGGCCACCAAGCACAGAGCCTAGCGTACACACCGCTGCAAATACAAAAGCCCGCTGCGTATGGAGCAACACAAGCGGAATCAACAAAATATCTGGCGGAATAGGAAATACTGAAGACTCCAAAAACGCCACAGCAAACAGTACCCACACAGCACCCGGCTTGCTTGCCCAAGTTTGCATGCGTGTGTAAAGTGTTTTAGGCACCAAACTCATTATGCAGCCACTCCCTGTTTGCCAACTAGTGGCACAAACTGAACCTTACCTAACTTGGTTTCTTCAACAGAGCCATCGGCCTGCTTGGTGTAACGCATCAGGGTTTGAATAGCATCGGTCTGCACGGGGCCAACGGGCGCAACCAAAATACCTTCTGGAGCTAATTGCTCTAGCAGTGCTTGCGGCACCTCAGGTGCGGCGGCAGTAATAATAATACGGTCAAACGGTGCTTGCTCTGGCCAACCTAGCGTACCATCTCCTACTTTATAAATAAGGTTGGTGTAGCCCAGCTCGCCAAGCACCTGTTGAGCTTGGTCACTCAAACTGCTGTACCGTTCAATTGAAAATACCCGGCGCACCATCTCCGCCAATACTGCAGCTTGGTAGCCGCTTCCTGTACCAATTTCGAGCACTTTATGGTTACGCTGAATATCTAGCGCTTGTGTCATCGCCCCCACAACCGACGGCATGGAAATTGTTTGCTGTTCGCCAATTGGTAGTACACGGTCTTCGTAAGCATTGCTGTGCAACGCGCGGGCTACAAAAGCTTCGCGCGGTACATTACCCATTGCTTGCAACACTGCGGGATTAGTAATATCGCGCTGCTGTAGCGAGCTCAGCATACGCTGACGCTGTAATTGACGCTGAGCTAGCAATTGGTTTTTATAAACTTTGGGATTCATGCCGCCTCCGCTGTGGCATCCACCGCTGGTGCAAAAGCACCCTCAGCAGTGATCAATTCCTGCCCCCCCAGGTAAGGACGAATAACCTCTGGTACCACAATACTACCATCAGCTTGTTGGTAATTCTCCAGCACTGCAACCAATGTGCGGCCAGTGGCCAAGCCAGAGCCGTTAAGAGTATGTACAAACTGCGGTTTATCCTGACCACTGCGAAAGCGGCCATTCATCCGGCGGCCTTGAAAATCACCACAAGTAGAACAACTGGAAATCTCACGGAATGTATCCTGACCAGGCAGCCATACTTCAATATCGTAGGTTTTATTAACGCCAAAACCCGTATCACCACCACACAGCAACATCACACGGTACGGCAAGTTCAGCGCACGTAGCACACCCTCTGCTGTTTCAGTCATCCACTCATGTGCCGCTTCGGACTGCTCTGGTGTGGTTAACTGCACCATCTCCACTTTGGCAAATTGGTGCATGCGAATATAACCGCGCGTATCCTTACCAGCACTACCTGATTCTTTACGGAAACAAGGTGTCCACGCACACCAGCGCAATGGCAGTTGGTCAGTGCTCAAAATTTTATCTTGTGCGTAGTTGGTCAACATCACTTCCGATGTTGGGTTAAGCCATTCACCAGTGGTCATTTCGTACATATCATCGCCAAATTTAGGCAGCTGACCAGTACCATACATGGTTTGAGTATTCACCATCAGTGGCGGCATAACCTCGGTAAAACCACGGCTACGCAGGTGGTCGAGCATGAACAGTGCTAGCGCGCGCTCTAATCGTGCTAAGTCGCCTTGCATCCACACAAAGCGGCTGCCTGCTAGCTTTACGCCAGTTTCAAAGTCCATTTGGCCAAGGTCTTCACCCAGCTCGTAATGGTGTTTTGGCTCAAAATCAAACGTTTGTGGTTCGCCCCAGCCGCGAATTTCCTCATTCTCAGTATCATCTTGGCCTTGTGGTACATCATCCTGCAAAATATTAGGAATACCTGATAGCAGCTCGTTTAGCTCTGCTTCTTTTTGGCTGGCTTGCTCTTCAAGCTCTTTAAGCTGCGGGCCCATTTGCTGTACTTGAGCCATAATCTCGCTGGCATCTTCGCCTTTGCTTTTCAGTTGGCCAACCTGCTTAGACAACGCATTACGCTGCTGCTGCAAACCCTGAGCTTGGGTCAACAGATTACGGCGCTGTTCATCAAGCGCAAGAATACTACTGGACTGCGCCTGTGCGCCGCGTTTGGCAAGGCTGTTATCGAGAATTTCAGGGTTTTCGCGGATCTGTTTAATGTCCAGCATGATGAGATCAGTCCTTATCGTTTTCTTTTGGTTTGGTATGTTTTAGCAAAGCTAAGGTTAATTCATAAAACAGCCACACCGGTATGGCAAGTAACAGTTGGGTAAAAGGGTCCGGCGGGGTGAGAATTGCGCCAACAGCAACAGCCAATACCAACACATAACGCCGCATGTTTGCCAGCTGTTCCAAACTCACAACATCCAGCCGTACTAAGCCCCATAGCAAGAGTGGTAGCTGAAAAACCAGCCCAAATGCTAATAACAAACGTACCACAAGTGTCAGGTATAGCCCCACCGCTGGTAGGGTATCCACCTGCTCACCAGCCAACATCACCATAAATTTTAATGCAGCTGGTAACACCGCAAACCAGCAAAATAAAACCCCAGCAAGTAACAATACTGGGCCACCCCACACCAATAATCGTGTGGTGGATTGCTCACGCTGGTACAGCCCAGGTGCCACAAACAGCCAAATTTGACCCAACAGCACAGGCAACGTAAGGAGTGCCGCGCCATACGCCGCTATTTTTAGCTGCGTTACAAATACTTCCATAACCCCCACGGCAATAACTTGGCTAACACCTGCTGCATAAAGTGGCGTGAGCAAAATGTTGATGAGCTGATGTTTAAAAATATATAGCGCAATAAAAAATGCAAAAAACAACCCAACCACCATTAGTAGGCGGCCACGGAGTTCTGCTAAATGTTCCGATAAGGCACGCGGTGCTACGTTGCTCATAGCCCGGTATCCTTTTTAAGGTCCTGCCAAGCTTTGTGAACAGCCTTAGTAGCACGACCCAACTGCTGCGCCACGCCAACCAATTGCTGCGGCCCCAGCACCAACAACGCCACCACCAAAATAATCAGCAGCTCAATGAGGCCAAGTGTGGGGATCATGCGTCTTTTTTATCGTCGTCCGCGGTAGGATTTTTATCGCTAAGGCCACTTTTGAAGGCAACAACCCCCTGCCCTAGCTGTTTCATCACCTGTGGGAATTTTTTAGCACCGCCAAAAAACAGCAATACCACCAAGCCAACGGCCAAAATTTCCCAAACACCTAATCCAAACATATTCTTTTCCCTACTTTTTACTGTAAAAAATGTCGTTCCAGCTTACATAGCCTTGCAGCAGGTAACGCACCAAACCGTAATACTCATACAGTGCACGGGTGCTAAGGCGCAGGCCATCTATACTTGGTAAAAAGTCCTGAAAACTCAACGGGCCACGCGGCAGTACAATAACGGGGAATGGCACAGGGTCTATCCCACGGCCACGGTAGGCGGCCAAAGCACGCAACATGTGCAGCTCACCAGTTACCAGGAAAATTTGCTCTGCACGACGCTTTTGCAGCAAGGCAGCACTTTGTAGTGCACTCTCATAGGTGTTGGTGCTGGCTTCCTCTAGCTCGGTGGGGGTGATTTGCGCACGATGACGGTCGAACACCTGCTGTGCTACCCGCGCCTCGGACGGGTATTGTAGGCCTTCGGTACGGCCACCACTGATGAGCACTGGCACGCGAGAGCCAATGCGCTGTTGCAGCTCGTAAGCCACGGCCACACGGCGGAAAGTTTCATTTTTAGGCAGCCAACCAATATCACCTACATAGGTAATGCCACCGGTGAGCACCACCACAGCATCGGTTTGTTGAATGTTTTGCGGTTGCGCACCATCAATTTGGCTAATCAACGCCGCACTCATGACCCGTGCTACCGCTGTGGTGGAAAGCAACCACCCCAATACAAAAGCAGCAATAAGGCAGCCCAGCGCACGCACATGGCGCTTGCGCCACCACCACAAGGCCCCGCCCATGAGCAGTAACAACAACCCTGGTGGTAACAGCAACGTGGTGATGAGTAATTTCATGGACTTGTTTGTACCATTTTGCCGGCCAGCACGCAAAAGCAAAACGCCCCAACCAAAGTTGGGGCGTTTCATGTATTCAAGACGCTCAATAAATGAGGTTAATAGTCATCATGGTCACCGAAATGGTGCTCCAGAAGAGCCATAATATCCTCATGCTCTTCATCAATCTCATGAAGTTGAGCGGTAATTTCCGGCAGAGCTTCACGCCGGCGTTCAACATTATCCAGCCGGCGCCAAACTCGTTTCCAACGAATCTCACTGTTCAGATAGCGAGACAACGCATCCGGGCAATCGGTACCACGATGGGCAAAGTAATGTTCACGCCGCTTAGCATGACGGCGACGACCAGGCTTACGAACAGCACCAAGATCATTCGGTGTGCTCACAGCATGCAGGTCAGCCGCAACGTCGAATTCGGTGATAGTTTCAGCGACCATAACTGGTCTCCTTTCAGGGTTTGCGTGCGCCACCTCCCCGTGGCGCACGCGTTTGAAACAAAAAATTAGATTCACTTACCCATATAGGGCATAAACCTCGTGTTTCAAGTCCCTTTATTGGCCGATTTATCATGCCGACGACCTCGACTACTACGGAGCAGCGCTTCCGTCACAGCTGCGGAACGTTTATGAATTTTCGGCATGTTCGTCGAATTTTTTGCTTGGCTCATTTAGAGCTCCCCAAAGTTTATCGCCCCTCCCCTTGAGTGGCGCTGAAAACGCAATTCACAAAAACACGTGAAGCGTTGAAAATAACAAACTATGATACTGCGTCAAGTAGGCATTGCTGAATTTGTGATAAACGACTTTTAGCCTGCTGAATTTCTGCCATGCTGCTACGGCCACGTGGCGGTAACTTTGCCTGCTCTATTAATGGCAACGCTAATAAGTTTTCCAGCTTGCTCCAGCGTTCTTGGTCAAATGCACCATCCAGTCTGCCTGAGCCCACAATAAGTAGGTCACAGCCCGCCTCCAACGCTTGTTCTGCACGGCTAAGCAAACTACCTGTGAGTGCACCCATCCATAAATCATCCGCCACCAGTTGGCCTTGCAAGCCAAGGTCGTTACGCAAAAACTCCACACCAGCTTTGCTGAGAGTGATTGGCTGCTCACCGGTAATATCGGGCAATACCACATGGGCGGTCATCACCAATGGTGTTTGTGGGTGAGCAGCAAACGGCACAAAGTCCGTCGCGCGCAATTTTTCTAGCGGTGTATCAATAACCGGCAGCGCTTTATGAGAATCCGCCAGCGCACGGCCATGGCCAGGCGCATGTTTTAGCACCGGCCACACACCCCCACGCAACAAACCTGCCATGGTAGCGCCTGCTAATGCAGCTACCGCCTGTGGGTCATCACTAAAGGCACGGTGGCCAATAATATCATCTGCACCAGCAATGTGTAGGTCTGCCACGGGCGCACAGTTTACGGTGAGTCCATATTGGCTCACCTGCCAGCCCAGTAACTGTCCATTAAGCATAGCAGCTTCTAGCGCGGTTTCAGGATCTTCACGCCACAATTCACCAAATACACTGGCATGCGGCGGGTTATAATCATCCCACTGGTAGCGCTGCACACGCCCACCTTCATGATCGATAAAAATAAGTGGTTCTGTAAGCGGGCTTAACTCTGCAAGCTCGCTAGTAAGCTGCTTAAGCTGTTGCGGGTTCTCACAATTACGGCCAAACAGAATAATTGCAGCGGGCTTAAGCTCGGTCAAAAAATCTCGTGTAGAATCATCCAGCTGTGGGCCAGGAATACCAACAATAAGTGACCGCGCAAGATTAGTTTTGGACATAAAAACAGCCTTGGCCATTGGCCTTCAGCGCCTCACATAACTTGGCAGCGGCAGGCTTGCTTTGTAAGCCCATAAAGCGCACACGGTAGCGCTTGGCACCATTCACCTCTGCCTCGGTCACAATAGGGCGCAGGCCTGTTAACTCGTCGGCATGGCGCTCCAAATAAGTGAGAATAGCGCGCTCTGCATCCTTACGGTTAATGAAGGAAGCAAGCTGTACACCCCAATTACCTTGCGCTGCCGCTACCGGCTTTTTAACCAACTGTGGCGCCGGTTTAGCTACAGGTTTCGTAGCTACTTTTTCAGCAGCTGGCTTGGTGGTAGATTTTGGCGTTTTTTTAGTTTCTCGCTTGTTTTTAAGCGGCGCTGCTGGCGCTTCGGTTGGTTTTTCTGGCTCTGCAGCATCTTGCAATAGGTCGAACACTACGCGCTCTTGATGTGGAAAAACACGTCCACCAGGTTGCTCTGGGCGTACTTTTACAGGTGTTTCAGGCGGGCTTACCAAGTCTAGCGGTTGGTTGGCCACAATTTGCTCACGCTGTACCAGCGCCCATATCAACACGCCAATAAAGCCAACAAGCAACACCCCAACCAATACCCATTTAATGGTATTGAGCATGTTATCGTTATTGGCTTTACGTTTTGGCATGTTACATACTCTCCGGAGCTGAAACAGCCAGCATGGTTAACGCATCGTGCAGTACAGCTTGCGCTGCTTGCGCCAGTACCAAACGTGCGTGTGTAAGTGGAATATCATCCGCCAGTAGGAACTTATGCGCGCCGTACCAAGCATGAATCGCCCGCGCCACTTCCTCAATGTAGAACACCATGCGGTGTGGCTCTAGCAGGCGTGCTGCTGTGGCAATTTCTAGCGGGTAGCGCTCTAGCAGTGCCATCAGCTCAGCTTCGTGCTTTTCGGTCAGCAAGCTTAGATCAGCCTCATCAGCATTGGCAGGCGCAATGCCCAACTCCTCACGTTGGCGCTGTACTGCACATAAGCGTGCATGCGCGTACTGTACGTAAAAAACAGGGTTGTCGTTGCTTTGCTCTACCGCCTTAGCAAGGTCAAACACCAGTTCGGTTTCTGGGCGGCGCGTTAACATCCAAAAACGGTAAACATCGGCACCTACTTCATCCAGTACATCTTTCAGTGAAATAATGGTACCTGCCCGCTTGGAGAGTTTAACAGGTTCGCCATTACGCAGCACTTTTACCAATGCGTAGTACACGGGGCTCAGCGCACTCTCGCTACTGCCCATGGCTGCCATTGCTTTTTTGAGTGGTTCAAAGTTCCCCGTTTGGTCCTTAGCAACCACCACAATTAGCTTTTCAAACCCGCGGTCGAGCTTGTTTTTCTCGTAAGCCATGTCCTGACCAAAATACGTTGGCTTGCCTGCACGGTTAAGAATAGCCTTGTCTTGGCTGAGGCCATACTTGGTCGCTTTAAATAACCAGAGTGGCTCGGGTTTATAGTCGGTAACTTCTTTACCTTTTGGTGGTGGCAAGGCTTCAAACACCACATCGCCCTGCTCTTTTAGTTGCTCAACAACTTTGTTCACCGGGTTGCCTTGTTGGTGCATTTCAAACTCGCTGAACAATGTGTCAAACCGAATTCCTAAGCGATGCACATCATCCATAATCAGACCCATGCACTGCTCTACACAAAAGGCGCGTAGTTCGGTGGTCAAGGTTTCCACGTCTTGCTCAGCCAACCATTTATCGCCATCACGGTTTTTAAGGTTTTGTGCGATATCAATAATGTAATCACCAACGTAACCATCTTCTGGCAAGTTTAGTTCTTCGCCATACAGCTCGCGATAACGCGCCATAACCGATAGAACCAAACCGTTAATTTGGTTACCAAAATCGTTTAGCAAATACTCACGGTGCACGCTGTGGCCAGTGCGCTCCAGCAGGCGGGCAATGGTGTCACCAAACACAGCATTACGGCCATGGCCAATATGAATAGGCCCCGTAGGGTTAATGGAAACAAATTCCACATTCGTTTTGCAGCCTTGGCCAATATCCACCTGCCAGTACGGTGCTGGGTTTGTGGCGAGCGTACGGGTAATGTTTTGGTAAAATTCGGCTGTGAACTTAAAATTAATAAAACCCGGGCCCGCAATTTCGGTTGTAACGGGTAGCTCTGCTGGCAGTGCTTTTAGCAGTTCTTCAGCCAAAGCACGTGGATTTGTTTTGGCAGGCTTGGCTAATACCAATGCTGCGTTACAGGCGTAGTCTACCGCCTCAATATCGGGCTTAGGCTCCACCACCATTTTACTGATATCAGCATCGGCAGGGAGTTTCTCGGCAGCAATAAGGTTTTGTACTGCTTGCTGCATAGCAGTGGTAAGGGTGTGGTATCCAGTTTGTTGCATGATTTTGTTTATACGCGTTTTTTTAGCGCTGGTCACCCCTTGACAGCACCATTATAATAAAAAACGTATGGTAAAAATTTCATTCAATAGCGCTGATAGTGCGCCAGCCCCTGCCCCACAAGGCCCAGATTTACGCATGACCGATGCTGCAGCAACACGACTTACAGCCATTTTGGCTAAGCACAGCGCTGCTTATTTACGCATTACAGTTAAAGGTGGTGGGTGCAATGGCTATAGCTATAAGTTTGATTTAGCTGAAGAGAGCAACAGCGACGACCAGCACGTGGTGAACGAGACTCACCCCAACACAACCGTGTTGATTGACCCTGCCAGCTTTAAACTGCTCAAAGGTGCAGTGCTAGATTTTGAAGATACGCTAGAAGCCAGCCAGTTCATTATTAAAAACCCCAACGCTAAAAGCAGCTGCGGTTGCGGCAATAGTTTCGGGCTATAGAAAAAGCCGTGCATTTGCACGGCTTTTTCTATTTCTTTTAAGGAAGCACACCTAAAAAGTGCAATATAATTCCAGCGGGATAGCCCACCAGTACAACTACAACCGTTATAATGCTTCCGAGGTCGCTATTACCTTTTTTCGAGATAGGCACTTCAAGTTTCTCAGCCACAACGGCCTCCTGAAAGTTTCAGTGACAAAATGAACTTAACAAACAAAGTGTTACGCCTCATTATTTCGCCAGTCAAGCGAGCATCAAAACAATACAATTAAAGCGAGAATTTACGCTACGCAGCAACGGGCTGGTCACGCCGCTGCTTTACCTTGGTCAAGCGTACGTTGCAAATTCTGCAGCTCTAGCGTTAGTTCACTTTGTTTAGCTTCGTTCTCAGCAATCACCTTGGCTGGCGCACGATTGCGGAAGTTATCATTCCCCAGCAGGCCGTTAATTTTCTGCAACTCTGCTTCAATTTTGGCCATTTCTTTAGCAATACGCTCACGCTCGGCTGCCATGTCTACCACATCGCCAAGTTCTAGCACCAGCTCCAGCTCACCCACCACGGCAGTGGCACTGGTAGCGCTGTTTGGCGCTGTTTGCGCACTTAAGTTTGCTACACCGGCCAAGCCAGTAAGCTGTGGCATAAATTGCTGAAGCTGGCTAATTGCCGCATCGTTACCTGTACGCACACCAACATTAATGCGTGCTTTTGGCGCTACGCGGTATTGGCTACGCACGGCACGAATTGCCGTAACTACTTCCTGCAGCTGGTTTACAGCTTTAGCTACCGTATCATCCTGTGGCCAGCTTTGGTGTTGTGGCCATGCTTGCTGCATTAGGAATTGCTCATTATTTGCAGCCGTCAAATGCTGCCAAAGCTGCTCTGTTACAAATGGCATAAGCGGATGCGCCAGTTGCAGCACCTTCGGCCAGGCCCAACCCATAACTTGGCGTGTTTCTGCCGCAGCAGCAGCGTCGTCACCATTTAGCGACCCTTTAGCAAGCTCCAAGTACCAATCACACCATGTGGCCCATACAAAGTCATATAGCGTACCAGCTACTTCGTGGAACTGGTAACTTTCTACCGCCTTATCCATACGCTCAAACGCTTGTGCTAGCTGGCTTACAATCCATTTGTTAACAGGCTGCTGAATACTATCCAAATCCAGTTCATCAACAGGTGTTACTTGCTGCATTTCTAGGAAGCGCGCCGCATTCCAAATTTTGGTTACAAAGTTACGGCCCTGCTCAATTTGGCTTTCACCAAGTTTAATATCCAGCCCACCTGGGGTGCTTACACCCGCCAAGGTATAACGCACAGCATCGGCACCGTATTGCTCAATCACCTCTAGGGCATCAATCGTATTACCCTTGGTTTTGGACATTTTTTGGCCATGTTCATCCAGCACCATACCGTGGGTATAAATGGTCTTAAACGGAACTTTACCGGTTAGTTCCAAGCCCATCATGCACATACGAATAATCCAGAAGAACAAAATATCCCGGCCAGTCATAATTGCTGTGCCTGGGTAGTATTTAGCCAGCTCTGGCGTTTCTTCTGGCCAGTTTTGCGTTACAAATGGCCACTGTGCGCTACTAAACCAAGTATCCAGCACATCATCATCTTGCTTCCAGCCTTCGCCCGGGCTTTCCATTTGTACTTTAACGTCGTCACCCTTATACCAAGCAGGAATACGTTGCCCCCACCACAGCTGGCGAGAAACACACCAGTCTTGAATGTTATTCAGCCAATGGTGGAAAATTTTATCATCGCGCGGGTTAATAAACTCCAGCTCACCATTTTTAGCGGCTTGTAAGCATTTTTCAGCCAACGGCTTACCTTTAACAAACCACTGGTTGGTTAAGTATGGTTCCAAAATTGTGTCATCACGCTCTGCACGCGGCACGTTGTGCGTATGTGGCTCAGCTTTAATAAACAAACCTAGTTCTTTAAAGTCCTCAATTACCTTATTACGTGCATCAAAACGATCCATCCCTTGGTACTCAGGTGGGCAGTTCTCGTTCATTGTTGCATCAGGGTTCATCAGGTTAATCACTGGAATTTCAGCCGTAGTACAGCGCTGTGATACTTCCCAGTCATTAAAATCATGCGCGGCAGTAATTTTCACCATGCCTGAGCCAAAATCACTATCTACATACTCATCTGTAATGAGTGGAATACGGCGATTTACAATTGGCACAACCACTTCTTTACCAACTAAGTCAGCAGCACGCGGGTCGCTTGGGTTCATCGCAATCGCGCCATCTGCCAAAATAGTTTCAGGGCGTGTGGTGGCAATAATAATGCCATCCATCTCGGTACCATTGGGTGCTGTGTAAGTAAAACCATCAGCAAATGGGTATTTAAAGTGCCACAAGTAGCCTGCCACTTCGGCATGAGATACTTCCAAATCGCTCACCGCAGTTTGCATGTTTGGATCCCAGTTTACCAAACGTTGACCACGATAAATAAGACCACGGTTATAAAACTCTACAAATACTTGCTGCACTGTGGGCAGGTATTTTTCATCCATTGTAAAACGCTCACGCTGCCATGCACAGCTGGTGCCTAGCTTGCGCAGCTGCTGCTGAATCGCACCGGCTTTTTCATCTTTCCATGCCCAGGCACGTTTCAAAAACTCATCACGACCTAAATCAAAACGGGTTTTGCCTTCCTTACGCAACGCCCCATCCAGCTTAACGTGTACGGCAATACTGGCATGGTCGGTACCGGGTTGGTAAAACGCATCCTTACCATTCATACGCGCATGGCGCAGGATGATATCTGGCAAGGTGTTGTCCAAAGCATGGCCCACATGGAGGTTACCGGTGACGTTTGGTGGCGGCATCATCATCACCAGTGCAGGATTATCCTTTTCTGGTGCTGGTTCAAAACAGTCAGCATCTTCCCACTGTTGGTAAATGCTTTGCTCTTGCTCTTTATCAAAACGTTTTGGCAGACTCATGCTTCTCTATCCGTTCTTTTTTACATATTAGGGTCGGCTGGTAAGGCCGGGAACCCAGGCCTCACAATAGAAATTTAATCTTGAGCGAGGCGATTGAGCTCTTCACGTACCAAACGTTCTACGACATCTGGCAAGTTTTGCTGCACCCACTCCACGACCAAAGGACGCAAAGCTTCCGCCAACACTTCAGCAGGGAAACCTACTTGAAGACCAGTTGGGCCAGGGATTGCACGCAAATTCATCATTTCCACACCATTTGCCACAGCATCAGCAGCTTTTTCCGCGGCTTCTTGAGAAACTGTCTCAGGCGCCTTTGGTGTTTCTTCTGTTACAACTTCAGCTTCTTGAGCTTCAGCAACTTCGGCAGTGTCTTCAACAGCTTCGGCTGTTACTTCTGCTTCCACTTCCGCAGCAATTTCTTCCGCAGGCGCTTCTTCTGCTACTTCAGCAGCAGGTTCCTCAGCAGCCATAGCCTCTGCCATCATTTCATCAGCAGCGTCAGCTACTGCTTCTGGCTCTTCGGCAGGTGCTTCTTCTGCTGCCGGAGCAGCATCTAGCATAGCATCAATATCATCGGCGGCAGGTTCTTCTACCGGTGTTTCTTCAACAGCTGGCGCTTCCTCAGCAGGGGCAGCTTCTTCCGTTGCAGGTTCTGCTGCTGTTTCTGGCTCTTCAGCAGGTGTTTCTTCTGCTGCTGGGGCGCCATCACCGCTTTCAGCTTCAACTTCCGCCATTAAAGCATCAATATCGTCCATGTCTGCATCAGCAGCTGGGGCTGCTTCTTCCGCTGGAGGCTCCTGAGCTTCAGCACTCTCTTCAGCATTTTCAGCTGGTGCTGCTTCGGCCATCATTTCATCGGCTGCATCAGCTGCTGCTTCAGGCTGTTCAGCAGGTGTTTCTTCTGCTGCTGGAGCGGCAGTTTGTAATGCTGCTGGGTCAAGCATGTCTTCTGCGCTTTCTGCTTCACCAGTTGTTGCCTGTGCATCGCCAGTGGCGGCAAAAGCGTCTAAATCAATAAGTTCTTCTTCCTCTTGAGCTTGAGGAGCAGCAGCTTCTGGCGCTGCATCTGCAGGTGCATCTTCCTCAGGAGGAAGCGCCTCTGTTAAGTCCAGCACATCTTCCATGTTACCGGTATCAGTATCACTTACTTCTTCTTCCACTGAAGATTTGATGGAGGCGAGAATATCATCCATAGAAGGTTTTTGGGCGGCCATGGGTCAGATGTTCTTTAAACTCTTGTTAACAAAATTATATTTACAAATTCACTATCATGCACAAACGTTCGGGTCAATGCTGCGGGGCATTATGTCAGAGTTTTCCGCACTCTCCCATCATAAAAGTTACATTTGTGCCACTTTATTAGCAGGTCCCGCTGTGTTGCAATGCACAACTACGCTCTTGTCTCTTAAACTTATGATGTCACAATCTAACCTATGAATAGTGCTGTACCCCAACAAACTTCATCACAGCAACAACCGCTGTGGTCCCCTTCTACACAACAAATTGAGCAAACACACCTGTATAAATTTATGCAACAGGCCAGTGCAACTACAGGGCTGGATTTGCACGATTACGATACATTGTGGGAATGGTCGACCACCCATTTAAATACTTTTTGGAACTTAGTTTGGGACTTTGCCGATATTAAAGCTAGCCAACGCGGTGACAATGCCTATCTACCTGGCGAAACCATGCGTGAAGCACGCTTTTTCCCTGATGCAAAACTTAACTTTGCTGAAAACCTACTCCGCCGCCGTGATGATGGCGTGGCTATTATTGCCCGCGCTGAGGACCAATGGCAACAACAACTCACCTGGAACGAGCTATACCAACAGGTAAGCCAGGTAGCACAAGCCTTACAAGCTGCTGGCGTAAAATCTGGAGACCGTGTAGGCGGCTTTTTGCCAAATATTCCTGTGGCTATTGTGGGCCATTTAGCCGCAGCAAGCATTGGCGCTATTTGGACCAGCTGTTCCCCCGATTTTGGTGTATCTGGCGTGCTAGACCGCTTTGGCCAAAGTAAGCCAAAAGTACTCCTTGTGGCAGATGGCTATTACTTTAAAGGCACCAAACACGACTCCTTAAGTAAAATTGCAGAGTTCACTGCCGAACTACCAAGTATTGAGCAAATTGTGGTGTACCCATTTACAGAAAGCGCACCAGACATAAGCAGCTTACCCAATGCAGTATTATGGCAGGACTGGTTAGCCCCCCACACCCCGCAAGATGAAATTAAATTTGCACAACTGCCGTTTGATCACCCACTGGTGATTATGTACAGCTCCGGCACCACGGGTAAGCCTAAATGTATTGTTCACCGCACCGGTGGCGTACTGCTCAATTTGTTTAAAGAACATTTGCTACAGGTAGATACCCGCGAGGATGACCGTGTTTTCTACTTCACCACCATTGGCTGGATGATGTGGAACTGGCAAATTGCCGCCTTAGGTGTGGGCGCCACGTTAATGCTGTATGATGGCTCCCCCTTTAGCCCAAGTAAGGACTACCTCTTTAGCTATGCTGCCGAAGAAAAAGCCACACTGTTTGGAACCTCCGCTAAATATATTGATGCCTGCGCTAAGTTTAAGCTGAACCCGGCTAAAACACATAACTTAGCGGATTTACGCGTGCTCACCTCCACCGGTTCACCATTATCGCCAGATGGCTTCCGCTATACATACAACGCTATTAAAAACGACCTACAACTGGCCTCCATTTGCGGCGGTACCGATATTGTAGGCCTGTTTATGGGTGGTGCTTCTACCGAGCCTGTTTACGCTGGTGAAATCCAAAAACCATGCTTAGGCATGGCTGTAGACGCGTTTGACGCCAATGGCCAACCCGTACGTGGCCAAGCTGGCGAGCTGGTGTGCACCCAACCCTTCCCCAGCATGCCGGTTAAGTTTTGGGGTGATGACAGTGGCGAAAAATATAACAGCGCTTACTTTGAAGGGTTCCCAAACGTGTGGACCCATGGCGACTATGTTGAATTTAGCGATCATAACGGCCTGATTGTATTTGGCCGCTCCGATGCTACGCTCAACCCGCAAGGTGTGCGCATTGGCACGGCGGAAATTTACCGCCAGGTGGATTTATTCCCCGAAGTTCAAGAAAGCATGGTTATTGGCCAAGAGTGGGATAACGATACCCGCGTGGTATTGTTTGTGATGATGGCCGAAGGTCAGCAATTTAGCGATGAACTTGCGCGTAACATCCGCCAAACCATTCGTACCAACTGCACCCCACGCCATGTACCAAGTAAGGTGATTCCAGTGCCTGACCTGCCACGTACCATTAACGGCAAACTGCCAGAACTCGCAGTGCGCGATACCGTACATGGTCGCCCGGTAAAGAACGCCACAGCACTCGCCAATCCAGAAGCGTTAGAGTTTTTTAAGGATATTCCAGAGCTACAGCGTTAAAAAAGCGCCTAACGGCGCTTTTTTTAAACGTAAAGTCCGCCATTGACGTGAATAGTTGTTCCTGTGGTATAGGCTGCCTCTTCACTTGCTAAGTAGCGTACTGCTGCTGCAATTTCTTGCGGTGAGCCAAAGCGCTTAGCAGGGATTTGGCCTACAAATTCATCACGAATTTTTTCAGGAATTTTATCGGTCATGCTGGTCTCAATAAAGCCTGGCGCTACGCAGTTCACGGTTACGCCACGACGTGCCACTTCTTTACTTAATCCTTTGGTGAAACCCGTAATAGCGGCTTTGGCAGTAATGTAGTTGGTCTGACCAATGTTCCCCATATGCGCCACGATGGAGGAAATATTAACAATACGCCCCCAACGATTTTTGGTCATGTTTGGTAATAACGCGCGTGTTAACGCCACGGCGGAATCCAAATTCACACGCAGTACTTCTGCCCACTGCTCTTCGCTTTGCTTACTAAACAGAGCATCGCGCGTAATACCAGCATTGTTTACCAAAATATCAACTGCACCTACCTCTTCGGCTAGCTTGGTGATTGCATCTGGCTGGTTTAGGTCCGCAGCCACAAAGCCAACGCCTAGCTCTTCTGCTACTTTGGCTAATGTTTCAGGGTTAGAGCCACTAATAAGAACCTCAGCGCCAGCTGCTTTTAGCTGTTCGGCAATAGCACGGCCAATACCGCGGCTACCGCCAGTTACCAGAGCGCGTTTATCAGTCAAAGTGGCAAAACTCATGTTTAAATCTCTCTATTACTTCTAGTTTTATTGTTAGGCGCACTGTGCCACAGAATAAAAATCGTGCAACAGCTTCTATGTGCATTGCACAAAAAACGCCCCATTGGGGCGTTTTTTAAAGCTAGGCAAAACCTAAGCAGCTGCAGGGCGCTGAATTTTAATCGTCAGCGGTGCAATTACGTCTGCGTGCAGAGCAACATTCACACTGTGCTCACCAATTGTTTTAATTGGCTCACCAATTTGAATAGCACTTGCAGATAGGCTCAAGCTCTCATCCAAAGCTGCAACAATGTCGCGTGCTTTCACAGAACCATAAAGCTGGCCAGCCTCAGAAGCGTTACGCTCCAGAGTAATGCTCGCATCAGTAAAGTGTTGCTCTGCTTGCTTTTCAGCAGTTGCTTTGGCTTCGGCAAAGGCATCTTCACGTGCTTTACGCTCAGCTTCAAAGCGCTCTAGGTTCGCTTTGCTTGCTGGTAGTGCTTTTTTCTGTGGTAGCAGGTAGTTACGTGCGTAACCATCTTTAACGGTTACCACATCACCTAGGCTACCTAGGCCCAATACAGGTTCAATCAAAATAATCTGCATGATGATATCTCCTTACTCGTAGTGGCTTGGTGCAAATGGCAGCAGTGCAATCATACGTGCACGCTTAATTGCTTTAGCTAGCTCACGCTGTTTGCGGTGGCTAACACCACTAATGTGCGCAGGCATAATTTTACCGTAGTCAGATACAAAACGGGTTAGCAGTTTTACATCTTTGTAATCAATCTTTGGTGCACGGTCGTGGCTGAACGGGCAAGATTTTTTACGCTGGAAATAAGTACGACCCAACAAACGTGGTTTGTACTGTGCGTTACCGCCTTTTTCATTACGTTGTTCGGTGCTACCGGCAGCTGCTTCATTTGCTTTGCTGTCGGCTTCGGCGCGGGCTTTGCGCTCGGCATTATAACGGGCCATTGGTCAAATCTCCTCTTATAATCATCACTTAGGCGTTGCTGCTGTCAGCGTAATCTTCTTTACGCTTACGCATCATAATAGATGGGCCTTCATCCAGCTCATCAACTTTAACGGTCATGAAACGAATTACGTCGTCAGACAGCTTCATGCTGTGTTCCAGCTGGTTCACAGTTTCGCCATTCATTTCTACGCATAGCATGGTGTAGTAACCTTTGCGGTGCTTACGAATTTTGTAAGCCAAGGTACGCAAGCCCCATTGCTCTACGCTTTTAACTTTACCACCGTTTTCGGTAATCATAGTGCTGTACTTCTCGGTGAGTGCATCTACCTGTTGTGTAGATACATCCGGACGCACAATATAAATCAGCTCATAAAAAGCCATTGTGATGTTCTCCTTTTGGTTGTCCGCAGCCATTGTGGCTACGGGGGCGCACTAAAACCCCATGTTTTAACGCAAGGTAGGCGGTTTATACCCACTTCATGCATCGTATGCAAGCGTTTTCTTTATTGACCGTCACACACTATTTGCGGCACACTTGCGCTGCATTTCATATGAAAAGAAGAAAATAACGCGTAAAGGTTTTTATATTATGTCCGCTTCATCCACAATTTTTGTTTTTCCTGGCCAGGGTAGCCAACACAGCGGTATGGCTGCCGAGTTTATGAGCCACCCCACCACAGGAGCCCTATTTGAAGAAGCAAACGACACCCTCGGCTTTGATATTACCAGCCTCATGCGTGAGGGTGATGCCGCTGAGCTAACCCAAACTATTAACGCACAGCCTGCTTTGTTTATTGCTAGCGCTGCGGCACTTACTTATTTTCTTAAGCAAACCAACAGCAGCATTACCGACCATGCAAGCTATGTAGCTGGCCACAGCTTGGGTGAATATAGCGCCCTGTGGGCAGCAGGCTGTATGGACTTTGCTACTGGCCTTAAGCTGGTTCGCGCCCGTGGCGAAGCTATGGCAAAGCCACTAGAGATTGGCGACGGCGCTATGGCTGCAATTATTGGGGAAATTCCTGTAGAGCAAATTGAATCTATTGCCAACAATGCTGGCTGCTGGGTAGCTAACGATAATGCCGAAGGGCAAACCGTTATCAGTGGCTCTAACATGGCTGTAGACCGTGCCAGCAACATTGCTGTTATGGAAAATGTGCGCAAAGTTATGCGCCTAGATGTATCTGCCCCCTTCCACTGCCCGCTCATGCAAGGCGCCGCTCTAGAAATGGAAGATATGTTAACAGCAACAACCTTTAATGACCCAGTATTGCCTGTTATTAGCAATGTAACCGCACAACCAATGGATACTGCGGAGCCAATTGTAGACCTCCTCACCCGCCAAATTACCGACCGTGTACGCTGGCGCGAGAGCATGCAGTGGGCAGCTGAACAAGGTATTACACGCGTTTATGAATTTGGTTCTGGCCATGTGCTAACAGGCCTTGCCAAACGCTGTGACAAAAACTTGAAAGGCATTTGCCTCAACTCACCGGAAGATATTGATAGCCTGCTTGAGTCTCTTGAGGCTGCTGCGTAATTGCATGCTCTCGCGGTCGGCAAACCAAAACCCGCCAAATGGCGGGTTTTGTACGGCGATTTGAAGTAGTTTATGACTTCGCTTCGTCTGTAGACTCGGTAGTCTCTTCTGCTTTAGCTTCAACAGCTGCTGCTTCAGTATTTTCTTCTACCACCACTTCTGGGGCATCAGCTTTTACTTCTTCAGTTACTGTTTCTTCAGCTTTGGCTTCAGCAGCAGGTGCTTCTTCCTTTTTAGCTTTTGGTGCAGCTTTCTTTTTAGGTGCTGGTTTAGCACTCCAAGCTTCACCTGCTTCAGCAGTTAGTTCAATCAGAGCCATTGGCGCTGCATCACCTTGACGGAAACCCATTTTAAGTACACGGGTGTAACCACCAGGGCGGCCTTTAAAGCGTGGCGCTACATCATCAAAGAGCTTCTTCAGAATCTCTTGGTTAGTGATGTGCTTAGCCACCAAACGGCGTGCGCTTAGGTCACCTTTAGTTGCTTTAGTAATCAGCGGCTCAACAAAACGACGCAGCTCTTTAGCTTTAGGCAGCGTGGTTTTGATTTGCTCGTGCTCGATCAAGTTTTGGGCCAGGTTGCTGAGCAGCGCTTCGCGGTGCGCCTTAGTACGATTCAGCTTACGGCCTGCCATTGCATGTCGCATTTTTTATCTCCCTACTCTATAACAGCAGTATTAGTACTGCTGGCGCATTTCCTGCGCTAATTCTTCAATGTTTTCTGGTGGCCAGTTGTCTAGCTTCATACCTAGACCCAAGCCCATTTGAGACAGTACTTCTTTGATTTCATTCAAAGATTTACGGCCAAAGTTTGGTGTCTTCAGCATTTCAGACTCAGATTTCTGTACCAAGTCACCAATGTAAACCATGTTCTCGTTCTTCAGGCAGTTTGCACTACGCACAGAAAGCTCAAGCTCATCAACCTTCATCAATAGGTTCGGGTTAATTGCAGGCTTGTCTTCTGCTTGTTTGCGTGGCTGCTCAGAAACAACTTCTTCAAAGTTAATGAACAGACGTACTTGGTCCTGCAGAATACGTGCAGCAAATGCTAGCGCATCTTCAGGCTTCACAACGCCATTGGTTTCTACATCTAGAGACAGCTTATCGTAGTCGGTGTTTTGACCAACACGCGCATCTGTCACTTTGTAAGAAACACGACGAACAGGTGAGTACACTGCATCAATTGGCAATACACCAACTTCTGGAGACTCAGGCATGTGGTTTTTAGCAGGGCTGTAGCCTTTGCCGTTACTCACAGTCATGGTCATGTTCAGTTTACCGTTGTCACTCAGGGTGCAAATGTAGTGGTCAGGGTCCACAATTTCTACATCGTGAGCGGTGGTGATTTGGCCAGCTGTTACTGTACCAGCACCATCGGCTTTCAAAGTAATTTCACGGCTTTCGTTAGCGTGCAGCTTAACAGCCAAGCTCTTCAGATTCAGAATGATCTCTGTCAAGTCTTCCTGAACACCTTCCAGTGTGGAGAACTCGTGCAGTGCACCTTCTACCTTAATGCTTGTAATAGCAGAGCCTTGCAGGCTAGACAGCAGGATGCGACGCAGCGCATTACCCAAAGTGTGACCAAAGCCACGCTCTAGCGGTTCTACAGAAAAGGTTGCACTTTTGCGGCCATCTTTACCGTTTTTAATATCCAGCTTGTTTGGTTGAATCAGCTCTTGCCAGTTCGCTTGGATTTCCATTGAGGTGCTCCTTGTATTGGACTTTTTATTAAAACCGGGGATTAACCGCGACGTTTCTTCGGTGGGCGGCAACCGTTGTGTGGTACAGCGGTTACATCTACAATTGTCCCAATCTCGAAACCAACACTCTGCAACGCACGCAATGCGCTTTCACGGCCGCTACCTGGGCCACGCAGTTGTACGTCAATCACTTTCATGCCGTGCTCTTGCGCTTTGCGGCCTGCTTCTTCAGCAGCTAGCTGTGCAGCATATGGGGTGCTCTTACGAGAACCTTTAAAGCCGGCATTACCAGCAGAGGCCCAAGAAATAGCATTACCTTGTGCATCAGCAATGGTGATGATGGTGTTGTTAAAAGTTGATTTAATGTGCGCTACGCCGCTGGTAATATTCTTGCGGGCTTTACGCTTATTACTGGTAGAACCACGTTGTGCTCGTGCCATGATAACAGTCCTCTCCTACGCTTACTTCTTCACCACACCGCTGCGACGACCCTTGTGGGTACGCGCATTGGTACGGGTGCTTTGACCACGCACAGGCAGGCCACGACGGTGGCGCAGACCACGGTAACAACCTAGGTCCATCAGGCGTTTGATGTTCAATGCTTTTTCACGACGCAGGTCACCTTCAACTGGGTGATCTGCATCAATTACGTCACGGATGCGGCTCAGCTCGTCCTCAGACAGCTTAGCAACGCGTGTGTCGCCTTTAACTTTAGCTTTTTCAATAATGTCGTAAGCGGTTTTGCGACCAATACCATAAATGTAGGTCAGCGCAATCCATACTTGCTTATCGGTAGGGATGTTTACCCCAGCAATACGTGCCACGTTATGTGCCCTCTTCTCAATTTAATTTTCGTATGTTTTCAATACTTTTATAGCTCCGGGGCAGAGGCGGAAAAGCCACCGTGCTGCGGCACAATACGTATTCTGTGGATAAAGTCAAGCGCTTTTGCACACAAAATATTCAAACTTGACTAAATGTGTACAAATCAGTAATAAAAAGGCTTGTTTTATCCCGTTTTCAAGTTTTCAAAAAGGAGAATCAGCATGGCTGGAATTCCGTGGGGTGACGTTGAAGCATATCACCAAAGCGAAGATGATGCTATTGAAGTAACCCTTTTTACTTTGCTTGCAGGTCTCATCAAATATATCTTTAAAGTTATTGCTGCCGGAGTAGTCACAATAGCTGCAGGCCTTGCCCTTATCTATGCTATTAGCATTTTTTCATAAATACAAAAAAGCCCCGCTAGGGGCTTTTTTAATGTCGTGTTGTGGGCTTTCCTCCGACATGACCCTTTTAGCCTCCAACTTACCTAAAGCTAAGTTTCCGGGACACTCACTTAATAAAGCCCCTCCTTGGGGCTTTATTTTGCGCTATGCGCAACCAGTTCGGTCAGTCTCCGGGACTCTCGCCTAATAACAATATTTAATTGTTATTTTTGCCTAACGGCAGATCGGCTCGGTCTAACCCTGGCGTGCTTTAAAGCGACCAGCAGTACCGTTAACACGCTTGTTACGACGGATCACAAAGTTGCGACCACGACGCTTAACAATTTGCAGACCACGGTCACGCTTTACCCAGGCCATTAGCGAATTTTTGATTTTCATTGCTCTCTCTCCTTTTACTTTTAGTACCGCCGCAGGGGCGGACCTTAAAACTTGTCTGCCTTAGCGTGCAATCTTCTCACGGTAAACAATGCGCCCCTTGGTCAGGTCGTATGGCGTCATTTCTACCTTCACTTTGTCACCAACCATAATGTTGATGCGGAACTGACGCATGCGGCCAGCAACGTGGGCTAAAATCACATGGTCGTTCTCTAGCTTCACGCGGAACTGCGTATTCGGCAGCACCTCAATTACTTCGCCATCAAACTCAATTAGGTCAGCTTTGCTCACTCAAATTATCCTTACTTAGTTCGTCATAGCTGCACTTAGGCGGCCATAAACTTCTTCTACACTGCCCATGCCGTCTACACGAGTCAGCTTGCCACGCGCTTCGTACCATGCGGCAACCGGTGCGGTTTGCTCTTGGTACACCTTTAGGCGGTGGCGCATCACTTCGGCTTTATCGTCATCACGCTGAATCAGATCTTCACCTGTTTCATCACACTTGCCTGCCACTTTAGGCGGGTTATGTACAGCATGATAAACACGACCAGACTTAGCACCAACCATGCGCCCTGCCCGGCGGTCGATGATTTCTTCCTCATCAACTTCCAAAGCGAATACAAAATCGAGCTGTTTATCCACAGCTTTGAGCATTTTGTCAAGCCCTTCTGCTTGTGCAACCGTGCGCGGGAACCCATCGAGGATGAATCCACCAGCACAATCTGGCTCAATAATACGCTCTTTAATGATGCTAATTACCAGCTCATCAGGAACCAAATCGCCAGCATCCATAAGGCTTTTAGCTTGTTTGCCCAGTTCGGTACCAGCAGCTACAGCAGCGCGCAGCATATCCCCTGTAGAAAGGTGACATAAATTTTTGTCGTCTTTCAACTTTTGGGCTTGAGTACCTTTACCAACACCTGGAGGGCCAAACAAAATAACAATCATGATCGCCCGCCTTATTTACGCTTTTTGCTCTTGTTGTTACTGGCACGCGTACGGCCACGCAGTGCTGTTTTGGTCAGCAAGCTTTCGTAACGTTGAGCAATGAGCGCGGTTTGGATACGTGTTACCGTATCAATGGTTACGCTCACAATAATCAGCAGACCAGTACCACCAAACATAAATGGTACGCCCATTTGTGCTTTAAAGATATCTGGCACCACTGTAACAAACGCGAGGTAAATAGCACCCACCGTAGTTAAGCGCACTACAACAGAATCCAAAAACGCTGCTGTTTGTGTACCTGGACGAATCCCAGGAATGTAACCACCTTGCTTCTTCAAGTTGTCGGAAACTTCTTCGCTATTAAACGCCACTGTTGCGGTGTAGAAAAAGCAGAAGAACACAATTAAACCAGTAAAAAGTACAGAGTACATTGCACGACCCGGTGTAAACAGTGCTGCAATGGTTTGCGCTACCTCAGAAGTAGGTGCAAAAGACGCTACCGTTAACGGCGCCAACATAAGTGCACTCGCAAAAATAGCAGGAATAACCCCAGCCATGTTGATCTTCAGCGGCAAGTAGTTGCTCTCAGCGCCACGCACTTGCTGTGCGCTTACTTGACGTTGTGGGTACTGCACCAGCAAACGACGCTGCGCTGTCTCCATAAAGGTAATGAAGTAAATGGCCACAGCAGCAATTGCACCCAAAGCTAGCAGCGTAAAACCGCTCAGTGCACCGGTACGACCAAGCTCAAACGCTTGCGCCAAACCAGTTGGGAGTTCTGCCACAATACCAGCAAAAATCAGCAGTGAGATACCGTTACCAATACCTTTCACATTAATACGCTCACCTACCCACATGAGGAAAATGGTACCGGTCATAATGGTTAAGGCTGTTTGCAAACGGAACAGCAAACCAGGGTCACTCACCAAGCTCACAGTTTGTGCGCCCATGTTTACGCTCTGCGCTTCCATACCTACGGCAAGGCCAAAGCCTTGGCCAAATGCAAGCAACACAGTTAAATAACGGGTGTATTGAGCAATTTTACGGCGACCAATCTCCCCTTCTTTGCGTAGCTCACCCAAACTTGGGTACGCATGGCTCATCAACTGCATGATGATAGATGCGGTAATGAATGGGAAAATGTTTAGCGCAAATACGGCCATACGGGAGAACGCACCCCCAGAGAACATGTTAAACATGCCCAACAAGCCAGTTTGAAGTTGATTTTGGTATGCTGACAGCGCTACCAGATCAATACCCGGTAGAGGCACGTGGGTACCCAAACGGTACACAATAAATGCGCCCAATACGAAAAGGATCCGCTTGTGCAGATCCTTCGCTTGCGTCAGCAAGGTGGCCACTTCTGCCTGACTGCCTAGTCCTGGAGCCATGTTCATGAGAGCACCTCTTGCTGTTATTATTTATGGTTAATAGTGTTTGTTACTTTGCCGCAGGCAAGTTCAATTCACCACCAGCTTTTTTCACTTTTTCCAACGCGCTTGCACTTGCAGCAGCAGCGTCGATAACCAGCTTAGTTTTTAGCTCGCCAGTACCTAGTACTTTCAAACCATCTTTAGCTTTTTTGGTAAAACCAATTTCTTGCAGCGTGTTAATGCTTACAGTTTGGCCTTCGCTTATCTTACCAGCGTCTACCATAGTTTGTAGCTGGCCTACGTTCAATGTTACGTAGTTGGTTGTGAACAAGCAGTTGTTAAAACCACGCATTGGCAAACGACGGTATAGTGGGTTTTGGCCCCCTTCGAAACCAACAGCTACTTTACCGCTACCACGAGACTTTTGCCCCTTGTGACCACGACCAGCTGTTTTACCTTTACCGCTACCAATACCACGACCCACACGGGTGCGGCCTTTACGTGCGCCTTGATTATCTTTAAGTTGATTCAAATCCATGACTCGGTCTCCCTTACGCCTTTGTTTTTACTTAATTACTTAGCTTCGTCAGCTTTAGCATCAGCTTTTTTGGCTGGTGCTTCTTTAGCTTCAGACTTTGCAGCAGCTTTAGCAGTTTCTTTCAGCTTTTCTTGCTTGCTTTCGGCTTTCACCTTTGGCTCAGCTTTCTTAGCTTCAGTTTTTTTGCTGTCAGCTTTCTTAGCAGGTGCTTTCTTCTTAGGAGCAGCTTTCTTGCCTTTAGCGTCGTCTTTCTTCTCAGCTTTAGGCTTAGCAGCAGCAGCTTGTTCCTGTGCTTGCTTTAGCTCATCTTCTTCCTTAGCAATTTGCTCACGGTATAGTGTCAAATCGCTCACCTTAATACCACGCTTAGCAGCAATCGCACGCGGGGTTTCTAGGTTTTGGAAAGCATCAAAAGTTGCGCGAATCAAGTTGTTTGGGTTGTTAGAACCTAGTGACTTAGCCACAACGTCCTTAATACCCATCGCTTCAAAAATCGCACGCATTGGACCACCAGCAATAATCCCGGTACCAGGCACAGCTGGCTTCAGAATTACGCGAGATGCACCAAACTCACCGTTTACATCGTGGTGAATAGTACGGTTTGCACGCAGTGGTACACGTACCATACCGCGCTTAGCGCCATCGGTTGCTTTACGTACGGCATCAGGAACTTCCTTCGCCTTACCTTTAGACCAACCTACACGGCCCTGCTCGTCACCAACCACTACAATAGCGGTGAATGAAAAGCGGCGACCACCTTTAACAACTTTAGCAACACGGCCGACTTCAACCAGCTTATCTACAAAGCCGCTGTCGTTACGATCTTGATGTTGTGCCATAATACTTACTTCGTCCTTCCCTTAAAATTGCAGGCCGTTTTCACGTGCAGCTTCAGCCAGTGCTTTCACACGGCCATGGTAGCGGTAACCACCACGGTCAAAGTACACGTTTTCAATACCAGCTGCTTTTGCACGCTTAGCAATTTCAGCACCCACTTTAGTAGCGCCTTCTACAGAAGAGCCCTTACCCGCTACATCAGCACGTAGTTTTTTATCTACGCTAGATGCAGAAGCCAAAGTCTTGCCTTCTTTATCGTCAATAATTTGTGCACCAATGTGTTGACCACTACGGAAAACACTCAAGCGCAACATGCCTTTCTCAGCAACCTGCTTCAGTTTGTAGCGCTGCCGACTGGCACGCTTAGCAGTTTTAATCTGGCGGTTCATGATTTTGTTACCTCACTTAATAACAACGCGCTGCGTTATTTCTTCTTACCTTCTTTCATCGCCACGTATTCATCAGCGTAACGAACACCCTTACCTTTGAACGGCTCTGGTGGACGCTTGCTGCGTACGTTGGCACAAAACTGACCCAATGCATGCTTATCCGCACCGTTTACAACAATTTCAGTATTGTCGTTTACAACTACGGTTAGCCCTTGTGGGATATCCATCACAACAGGGTGGCTAAAACCTAGGCTTAGGTTCAGCTTGGTACCTTGCATGTTTGCGCGGTAACCAACCCCAATCAGCTTCAACTTTTGCTCGTAACCATTAGCAGCGCCTAGTACAGCACTGTTGGTCAACGCACGAGCAGTACCCCACTGGGCACGTGCCAGCTTGGACTGACTTTTTGGTGTAAATGTAATTTCGTTTTCTTTCTGCTCCAAAGAAGCTTCTGGTGGTAATACCACAGTCACTTCACCCTTAGGGCCTTTAGCAGTCAGGTTAAAACCATCCACGCTAACGGTAACACCGTTAGGAATGGTTACAGGGTTTTTTCCAATCCGAGACATTATCTTTGCTCCCTTAGAATACCGTGCACATCACTTCGCCACCCACGTTACGCTCACGCGCTTCCGCGTCGGTCAGCATACCTTGGGAGGTGGATACCACAGCTGTACCCAGTCCGTTGCGAATTGTTGGCAGCTCTTCTTTGCTGCTGTACTGACGCAAACCCGGACGGGACACACGTTTAATTTCAGAAATCACCGGCGTACCTTGGTAGTAACGTAGCTCTACTTCTAGCGCAGGGTGGCCCTGTGCATCTGTAGCGTCGCTTACGTTACCCACGTAACCTTCACGGGTGAGTACGGCCAAAATGGAACGCTTCAACTTAGAAGCAGGTACCAAAATAGTTTTACGCTTTGCTTGCTGCCCGTTACGGATGCGAGCCAGCATATCTGCAATTGGATCAGTCATAGTCATGATCGTTTACCTCTCTCAATCTCTTACCAGCTAGCCTTGGTCACGCCTGGCAGCTTACCTTTGCTGGCCAGTTCACGCAGAACCACACGGCTTAAACCAAACTGACGCAGGAAGCCACGTGGGCGACCAGTCAGCTGACAACGGTTCTTGGTACGTACCTGTGAACCATTGCGCTCCATTTTGTTCAGCTTGTCGCGAGCTTCCATGCGCGCGTCAAAATCTAGGTTAGAATCTTTAACCATTTTCTTCAGCTCAGCGCGTTTTTCTGCATCGCGAGCTGCCTTTTGGCGACGCTTAACATCGCGCTGCCACATACCTACTTTAGCCATTATAGCTGCTCCCCTTTGCGTTTAAACGGCATGCCGAAGCTTGCCAACAGAGCACGGCCCTGTTCTTGGTTTTTCGCGGTTGTACCAATAACAATATCCAAACCACGAATACGGTCGGTCTTGTCGTAATCAATTTCTGGGAAAATGATTTGCTCTTTAATACCCAGTGCGTAGTTACCTTGCTTGTCGAATGACTTGTCGGAAACACCGTTAAAGTCACGTACACGTGGCAACGCAATATTGATCAGGCGATCTAAAAATTCGTACATCACCTTACCGCGCAGGGTTACTTTACAACCAATGGCCATACCTTCACGGATTTTAAACGCCGCGATAGATTTACGTGCGCGCGTTACCACTGGCTCTTGACCAGCAATAAGGCGCATGTCAGCCAAAGCTGCATCCATTAGTTTTTTATCATCAGCAGCATCACCAACACCCATGTTGATAACAATTTTATCAACTTTTGGGGTTTGCATGACATTCTTCAGCTCCAGCGTTTGCTGTAGCTCGCTGCGAAGCTTTGTCTTATACAGTTCTTGCAGTCGTGCCATCGTTCTTACTCCGCACTCTCTTCTTTAGTTTTCTTGGCTGGTGCTTTTTTAGCAGGTGCCTTCTTTGCAGCAGGCTTACTACCAGCAGCTTTTTTCAGTGTATCGATTGTCTCGCCACTCTTCTTAGCTACACGCACTTTTTCACCCTTATCGTTGGTTTGGTAACCAATACGAGTTGCCTTGTCTTCTTTAGGGTCTACCAACGCTACGTTAGAAACGTGGATTGGCATTTCCTTTTGAACCTTACCTGGCTGACCTTGCGTACGCATGGCTTCACGCTGACCAACGTGACGGTTAACGGTGTTAATGCCGCTTACCACTACACGGTTGGTTTTGGTGATCACACGCTCAATAGTGCCGCGTTGACCTTTATCTTTACCAGTCAACACAACAACGCTGTCGCCGCGCTTCAATTTGCTTTGTAATTGAGCCATTTTACAATACCTCCGGTGCCAAAGACACAATCTTCATGTACTGAGCTGCACGCAACTCACGCGCTACTGGGCCAAAAATACGGGTACCAATAGGTGAGCCTTTCTTATCGATCAACACCGCAGCGTTGTTATCGAAACGAATTGCGCTGCCATCTGGACGTTGCAGCTCTTTGGCTGTACGTACCACAACGGCACGGGCAACCTGACCTTTTTTCACTTTACCGCGTGGCAAAGCATTCTTAATGCTTACCACAATAACATCACCCACACGGGCGTAACGGCGACCGGCACCACCTAGCACCTTGAGGCACATAACCTCTTTGGCACCAGAGTTGTCGGCAACCTGCAGGCGGCTTTCTACCTGGATCATTACTGTTGCTCCTTATTCTCTGCCGGGGTATCGGTGCCCTGTGCATCGACCGCAGCGGCAGCTTCCTTCTCTGCTTGTGCAGCTTCCTTAGCGGCTGTTTTGGCCGCCATGCTGTCCTCTGCATCCATGCGTGTTGCAGCAGATGCTTTGGTTACAACATTAATTACTTCGAAGCGCTTAGTCTTGGAGATAGGGCTGCATTCGCGAATGTCAACCAGATCACCAGCTGCACACAAACCATCTGGGTTATGTGCATGATACTTCTTAGATTTTTTAACAGTTTTACCGTATAGTGGGTGCTTCATACGACGCTCAACCAGTACCACTGCGGTACTGTCCATCTTGTCGCTCACCACTTGGCCTTGTAATACGCGGCGGGGCATTGTTCTACTCCTTAGTTGCTGGCCGCGCTACGGCGGGCACTCTGTTCAGTTTTCAGCTGAGCAATCTGTGTTTTAACTTCACGCCAGCGATTAGGTTTTTCCATTTGGCCAGTAGCCTTTTGGAAACGCAGATTCATCTGCTCCCCACGCAGCTTCAACACTTCAGCTTGCAGTTGGTCGTCACTCAGGGTGCGAATTTTTTCCATGTTCATCACATCAGCCATCATTCTCTCTCCCTTACAGTTCTTCGCGGCTTACAAAGCGACACTTCACAGGCAGCTTCATCGCTGCACGGCGAAACGCTTCGCGTGCCAAATCTTCAGGTACACCAGCTAGTTCATACATAACTTTACCTGGCTTAACACGGCACACCCATTTCTCGGTGGAACCTTTACCTTTACCCATACGTACTTCCGCAGGCTTGCTAGATACGGGGATATCCGGGAAGATACGAATCCATACGCGACCACCACGGCTAATGTGACGGGTAATCGCACGACGTGCAGCCTCAATCTGACGTGAATCAACACGCTCGGAGGTTGTCGCCTTCAGACCGAACTCACCAAAGCTAACGTTGGTGCCGGCGCTTGCCATCCCTTTAATACGGCCTTTGTGGGCCTTACGGAATTTAGTGCGTTTTGGTTGTAACATTTTTTCTACTCCTCAAAGTCGCTGCTTCTACGCCGAACCGGTGCCGTAGTCAATCTCAAATTTCTCACCGTGGTTCAGCCACACTTTGATACCAATCACACCATACTGGGTGTGAGCTTCTACGAAACCGTAGTCGATATCAGCACGTAGTGTGTGCAGAGGCACGGAGCCTTCTAGGTACCATTCGGTACGCGCAATTTCAGCACCAGCCAAACGACCGCTACAGCAAACACGTACACCCAGTGCACCATTGCTCAGCGCGTTTTGTACCGCACGCTTCATCGCACGACGGAAAGCAACACGACGCTCAATCTGGCTTGCAATGCTTTCAGCTACCAGTTGCGCATCAGCATCTGGCTTACGTACTTCTTGAATGTTCAGGAATACTTCGCTCTCGCTCAGTTTCTGAATTTCTTTACGTAGTACTTCAATCTCGGCACCTTTTTTACCGATGATCACACCAGGACGTGCAGTATGAATGGTCACACGGCATTTGCCACTTGGGCGCTCAATAGTAATTTTAGAAATACCAGCATTTTTCAAACGCTTGTTCAGGAACTTACGAATTTTGAAGTCCTCAGCAATCAGCGTTGGGTAGTTCTTCTCAGAGAACCATAGGCTATCCCAGCTACGGGTAATTCCAACGCGAAAACCAATTGGATTAACTTTCTGACCCATGATTATTTCTCCGCTTTGGCAGCTTTAGGAGCTGCTTTAGTTGCAGTTTCTTGTGCACGCTCAGCAACCACTAGGTTGATGCGTGTAAACGGCTTCAGGATTTTTGCAGCACGGCCACGGGCACGGGCACGCCAACGCTTCATCACGTAAGCTTTGTCCGCCACAGCAGTGTCCACGTACAGATTATCCACGTTTAGGTCGTGATTGTTTTCTGCATTGGCAATTGCACTTTCCAGAAGTGTTTTAATAGGTTGTGCTACTTTCTTAGTGCTAAATTGCAACTCATTCAAAGCACTTTCTACCGACATACCACGAATCAGGTCCAACACTAAACGTGCTTTCTGCGGACTGGTCTTGGTCGCCTTCAACGTCGCACCAGCGGCGTTCTCTGGCAGACGGCGAGGATCACTCTTCTTACTCATCTTTCTTGGTCCTTTAACCTAACTCGTTATCTATTTCTTGGCTTTTTTATCACCGTGCCCGCTGTAAGTGCGAGTTGGTGAAAATTCGCCAAGTTTGTGGCCAATCATCTGGTCGGTAACCAGTACTGGTACAAACTTTTTACCATTATGAACCGCAAATGTGTAACCTACGAACTCGGGCAGAATAGTACTGCGGCGAGACCAAGTCTTCACAACCTCTTTGCGATTACCATCAACTAGTTTCTGAACCTTCTCCATCAAGTGGTGGTCCACAAACGGTCCTTTGCTAACAGAACGTGGCATCTTTGTATACCCCTAATTTAATTATTTCTTACGGCGATCGCGTAGGATCATCTTGCCGCTTGGTTTACGTGGGTTACGTGTCTTCGCACCCTTGGTTGGTTTACCCCATGGGGTCACTGGGTGACGGTTACCGCGGGTACGACCACCATGTGGGTGATCAACCGGGTTCATAACCTCACCACGTGTGGTTGGGCGGCGGCCCAGCCAGCGGTTACGACCAGCTTTACCAATTTGGGTGTTCATGTTGTCTGGGTTGCTTACTGCACCAATGGTAGCCATGCAATCTTCATGTACCATACGCAGCTCGCCAGAAGCCAGTTTCAGCTGAGCATACGCACCATCACGACCAGCAAGCTGTACGCTTGTACCGGCGCTACGTGCCATTTGGCCACCACGACCAGGCTTTAGCTCAACATTGTGAACAATTGTACCGATTGGAATGTGCTTCAGTGGAAGCGCATTACCTACAGTGATTTCAGCATCTTTACCAGACATCACAGTATCGCCGGCTTTCAGCTTCTGTGGTGCCAAGATGTAGCTTAGCTCACCATCGGTGTATTTAATCAATGCAATAAACGCAGTACGGTTTGGGTCATACTCCAAACGCTCCACGGTTGCTGCAACGTCGAGTTTACGACGCTTAAAGTCTACCAAGCGGTAACGCTGCTTGTGACCACCACCACGGTGCCACACAGTTGTGCGACCCTGGTTGTTACGACCACCAGTGCTCTTTTTCGCTTCGGTCAAAAACTTAACCGGACTGCCTTTGTGCAGCTCGCTACGGTCAATACCGATCAACTGGCGGCGGCCTGCTGAAGTCGGCTTATAGGTTTTCAGTGCCATGATCCTTCGGCTCCTCTACTTTCAATCACTTAGTTACTTAGGCCAAGGTCAATAGTTTGACCTTCTGCCAGTTTAACCAATGCTTTCTTGCGGTCGCTTTGGCGGCCAGCAATCCCACGGAAGCGCTTGCTTTTACCTTTCACCAACATGGTGTTCAAACGCTCAACTTTTACGCTGTAAATAGCTTCTAGCGCAGCCTTAATCTCAGGCTTGGTCGCAGTTTTTTCCACTTCAAAAGTGATCCAACCGCTCTCACCTGCTTGGGTGGTACGCTCAGTCATCAGCGGACGCTTAATCAGCTGTAGCTGCTTTTCAGTCGCTTGTACTTTTGCCATTATCTTAACTCCCTCTCTCTACCGCTTAGCTATCTGCTTCAGTTTTCTTAGCGGCAGCTTTTTTAGCTGGTGCCTTCTTGGCTGGTGCCTTTTTAGCAGCAGCTTTCTTTGGGGCAGCTTTTTTCTCAACAGCTGGCTTTTCAGCCTTAGCCGCACCACTGCGTTGCAGTAGGCGAGTTTCCAGCATAGCCACAGCATCTTTAGTAAGTACCAGTTTCTTCTTACGTAGAATGTCTAGTACGTTAATACCTTCAGATGGAATAACTTTTACATGTGGCAAGTTACGGCTTGCTAGGTCAAAGTTTTGGTCCAGCGCATCCACAACAACCAAAGCGTTTTGTAGCTCAAGCTTGTTCAGCTTGGTATTCAACTCTTTAGTTTTTGGTGTTGCCATCTTAGCTTCGTCCAGCACTACCAGGCTCTCACCTTTCAACTTGCTAGAAAGTGCAGTACGCAAAGCTAGCGCACGCAGTTTCTTAGGTAGGCTAAAGCTAAAGTCGCGTGGGCGTGGGCCATGAGCCTTACCACCACCAACATAAATTGGCGCACTACGTGACGCGTGACGCGCACCACCAGTACCTTTTTGACGGTAAACTTTTTTACCAGTACGGGCTACTTCACCACGGGTTTTAGCATTAGAAGTACCTTGGCGCTGCGCTGCTTGCTGCCATAGCACTACGCGGTGCATTAGGTCAGCACGTGGCTCCAAGCCGAATACCTGCTCAGACAGAGTTACTTCACCCTGCTTAGCACCATCCAGATTAATCACATCGTGTTTCATGTTCTTTCTCCTCAAATACCGCTACTAGTTTGCTTTTGGCGGGTTTTTAACCGCATCTTGTACAAACACTAGGCTACCTTTGGCGCCAGGCACAGAGCCCTTAACCAGCAGCGCATTTTTGTCGGCATCAATTTTGGCAATCACCAAGTTTTGTTGGGTACGCTTTGCATCACCCATGTGACCGGCCATTTTCTTACCTTTAAACACCTTACCCGGGTCCTGACATTGACCAGTAGAACCGTGTGCACGGTGACTAATAGACACACCGTGAGAAGCGCGCATACCACCAAAGTTGTGACGCTTCATCGCACCTTGGAAACCTTTACCAATAGAAGTACCAGAAACATCTACTTTCTGACCTTCGGCAAAGTGTTCCACAGTAATGGTTTCGCCTGCTTCAATCAGGTTATCCGCTGTAACGCGAAATTCCTTAACAGTCTTTTTAGGGCTGGTGTTGCACTTTTTAAAGTGCCCCAGCATAGGTTTTGTCATGCGACTCTCTTTTTGGTCTTCAAAACCAACCTGAATCGCGGTGTAACCATTTTTTTCTTCAGTACGAGTATCCATAACCACATTTGGCTCAACGCTCAATACAGTTACCGGAATAACGCGACCTTCTTCGTTAAAAATACGGGTCATACCCACCTTACGGGCGATTAGACCACTACGACCAGAACCTTGACGACTCATGCTCTTCTCTCCCGTTACAGTTTAATTTGTACATCCACACCAGATGCCAGCTCAAGCTTCATCAACGCATCAATGGTTTGTGGTGTTGGTTCAATAATCTCAATTATACGCTTGTGGGTACGCATTTCGAAATGTTCACGTGATTTTTTGTTCACGTGTGGGCTACGCAGCACACAAAAGCGCTTAATATTGGTTGGCAGTGGAATTGGTCCACGAATTTGCGCACCGGTACGTTTTGCGGTGTCTACAATTTCAGCCGTTGATTTGTCTAGCATGCGGTGGTCGTAAGACTTCAACCGAATGCGAATGTGTTGCGACAAGTCCATTTTTTCTCTTTCTCCTTACGTGCTTACTCTTATTGGCAGAGGCACGGTTTTACTTTTTACACAAGTTTCCGTTTAGGTGATGGTGCTGGGGGAAGTTACCTTCCCCCTCCATCTAGTTATTGCTTGGCTGGCCCAGCAGGATTTGAACCTACGACCTCATCTATCTTCACTTTCGTGATTAAGATGCGCTCTGCCCAACTGAGCTAATACGCCATTAAGCAACTCGTATTATTTTGATGGTAGCCCCAAGAGGAATCGAACCTCTGTTTCCAAATACTTAATGATCTGGTGTCCTAACCGCTAGACGATGAGGCTTTTATCAAAATAATCAGTTTTTACCTTTATAACGGTACTCCTGTGTTTCTTACTATTGTAAGCTCTTCGTTTTACTGCTTACGCAGCTTTTTTACCTTCCATCAGCTCGCTGGCCACGTTACTTGGAACGGGGTCATAGCGCTCAAATGTCATGCTGTAGTTGGCACGACCTTGGCTCATAGAGCGTAGGTTGGTTACATAACCAAACATGTTTGCCAGCGGCACAATACCGGTAATAACCTTGGAACCAAACTTATCCTCGGTACCAGCAACCTGGCCACGGCGACTGCTTAGGTCACCAATTACATCACCCATATAGTCCTCAGGTGTGGTCACTTCAACCTTCATCATCGGCTCAAGAATAACTGGGTTACATTTTTCGGCGCTGGCCTTCATTGCCATGGAGCCAGCAATTTTAAATGCCATCTCGCTGGAGTCTACATCGTGGTAAGAACCATCGTACAAAGTTGCCTTCAGGTCTTCAATTGGGTAGCCAGCTAGAACACCGTTCTTCATCTGTTCTTCAATACCTTGTTGAACAGCTGGAATGTATTCCTTAGGTACAACACCACCAACAATCTCGTTCACGAACTCAAAGCCTGCACCGCTCTCGTTTGGCTCAAACTTAATCCATACGTGACCGTACTGACCACGACCACCAGACTGCTTCACGTACTTACCTTCTACTTCCGCAGCAGAGGTAATAGTTTCGCGGTAAGCAACCATTGGCGCACCAGTGTTTACTTCAACCTTAAACTCACGCTTGAGGCGGTCTACCATAATTTCCAAGTGTAGCTCACCTACACCAGCAATAATGGTCTGGCCTGATTCTTCGTCAGTGTATGCTTTAAAGCTTGGGTCTTCCTTAACCAGCTTACCAAGAGCAATACCCATTTTTTCCTGAGCATCTTTGGTCTTTGGCTCAATCGCCATGCTGATCACGGTGTCCATACCTTCAATAGTTTCTAGAACCATTTTGTTGGACTCGTCACAAATACTGTCACCAGTACCGGCATCTTTCAGACCGATCACCGCACCAATGTCACCAGCGCGCAGCTCGGTCACTTCTTCACGGTTATTAGCGTGCATCTTCACGATACGGCCAATACGCTCTTTCTTGCCTTGAGTACTGTTAAATACGTGAGAACCAGCTTTAATCGTACCGGAGTACACACGTACAAAGTTCAGCGTACCTACAAATGGGTCAGTGGCAATTTTAAATACCAAAGCACCTAGTGGCGCATCATCGTCCACTTTCATTTGAATGGTCTTGTCAGCATCGTTGTAATCGGTTGCTTCCAAGTTAATGTCGGTAATTTCATCTGGTGATGGCAGGTAGTCCAGCACAGCATCCAACAAAGCTTGTACACCTTTGTTTTTAAACGCAGAACCACACATCAGTGGGAAGAAATCCATCGCCAAGGTAGCTTTACGGATGCAAGTTTTCAGTGTTGCTTCATCTGGCTCTTCACCATCTAGGTAAGCCATCAGCGCTTCTTCATCCTGCTCAACCGCAGCTTCAACAAGATTATCACGCCACTTCTTGGCTTCATCCATCATGTCAGCTGGAATATCAGTTTCATCCCAAGTTGCACCTAGGTCATCACCTTGGAAGATGTATGCCTTCATGCGTACAAGGTCAACCATGCCTTTAAAGTCTTCTTCCTTACCAATTGGCAACTGAATCGGCACAGCGTTAGCACCAAGGCGTTCCTTGATCATTGCTAGGCCATTCATGAAGTCAGCGCCCATACGGTCCATCTTGTTGATGAAGCAGATACGTGGCACACCAAAGGTGTTAGCGTGACGCCAGTTGGTTTCAGATTGAGGCTCAACACCACCAACAGAACAGAACACAGCAACCAAACCATCAAGCACGCGTACAGAACGCTTCACTTCGATGTTAAAGTCAATGTGACCTGGGGTATCAATAATGTTTACCTGGTGTTCTTTCCACATGGTGGTGGTCGCCGCAGAGGTAATGGTAATACCACGCTCTTGCTCTTGCTCCATCCAGTCCATGGTGGCAGCACCTTCGTGCACTTCACCAATTTTGTGGCTACGCCCTGTGTAGTACAAAATACGCTCAGTTGTTGTGGTTTTACCAGCATCAACGTGGGCCATAATCCCAATGTTACGCATCTTGTTGAAGGGAATTGTGCGGGCCATGGTGTGAGTCTCCTTAGGTCTCTTGTTCTGTTATTACCAGCGGTAGTGAGCAAACGCTTTGTTTGCATCAGCCATTTTGTGAGTTTCTTCACGCTTACGTACAGCACCACCACGGTTCTCAAAAGCGTCCAACAGTTCGTTGGTCAAACGGTCTACCATAGTTTTTTCGCTACGTTTGCGGGAGAAATCCACCAACCAACGGATAGCCAAAGACTGTGCACGCGCTGGGCGTACATCCATTGGCACTTGGTAAGTAGCACCACCAACACGGCGTGAACGTACTTCCATTTCTGGGCGGATATTATCCAAAGCTGTGTGGAAAATCTCAACAGGACTCTTACGCAGCTTTTTCTCAATATTATCAAAAGCACCATAAACCACTTTTTCAGCCACAGCTTTTTTACCGTGTAGCATTACTTGGTTCATGAACTTGGTTACAACAATATCACCAAACTTAGGGTCTGGTAGAATGTCTCGGACTTCGGCGCGACGACGACGCATAACTCTCTATCTCCTTAACGCTTACTTAGGACGCTTAGCACCGTACTTAGAACGGCTCTGCTTACGATCTTTAACACCCTGGGTATCCAACGCACCACGAACAATGTGGTAACGTACCCCTGGCAAGTCTTTTACACGACCACCACGAATCAGCACAACGCTGTGCTCTTGCAGGTTGTGGCCTTCACCTGGAATGTAGGCAATTACTTCGTAACCATTGGTCAAACGCACCTTAGCCACTTTACGCAACGCGGAGTTAGGCTTTTTAGGTGTAGTTGTATAAACACGCGTACAAACACCACGACGCTGCGGACAAGCCTGCATAGCGGGTGATTTAGTTTTGGTCACTTGCAGCTCGCGAGGCTTGCGGACCAGTTGGTTAATGGTTGGCATATTTCAGCTCTCTCTTTTTGTATGTTCTCACTGTCGACTCTTGGGTTTTAGGCATTACAAAAGCGGTGGCTTATAGCGCTACTGCCTACCGCGAAGTCCCATAGTTATACGCTTTTTTCGGGACTGATAATTTGGCCTATTTATCCAATGTCTAGCTGTACTTTTTCAACAGCGTGCGGGGTCTTTACCCCATTTGTATGCGAACGTCAATGATTAATTTGAATTAACTTTATCTTGTCCATAAAAATACCCGCACAGTATGCGGGTATTTCGCCATCCCCAGTGCACAGCATACGGCTGAGATTTAGAAACGCGTACCTACGCTGAAGGAGAAGGTCTTGCTGCGGTCTTCATCAGCTTTGTTAACCGGTACACCAAACTCAAAGCGTAGTGGCCCCATTGGCGATTGCCAGTAAATACCCGTACCAACCGATACACGATACGTTGTGGTGTCCACCACATCGCTATTGGCATCGTCAAACTCAGTCACAATACCACCATCGGAGAACAGAATGCCGTGCACACCAAGGTCACGCAAACCACCAAGCGGGAAGGTTAGCTCCACGTTGTTGGCCAGCAAGTATTTACCACCCAAGGCATCCTTGGTCAGACGGTCACGTGGACCTACACCGCGACGGTCGAACCCACGCAGGCTTGCACCACCCAAGCTAAAGTGGTCATAAATTGGCAGACGGTCGTTCAGTGCCTCAATAGCACCAGCACGAGCACCAACGCTAAACACGTAACCTTCTGCAAGTTCGCGGTACACCGCTCCCGAAACCTGAGAGCTTAAGTAATCAATATCAGAACCAAAGCCACTGTAGCCTACATCCCATGCAGCACGGTAACCACGGGTTGGGGTCAACACGTGGTCACGGGTATCAATCCCCCATGTATTATGTAGAGAGATACCGCTACGTGTCCCCTCTTCACGCTGTACCAAGGTAGAGGCATCACTCTTCACATCCTGAATTTCGGTTTCTGCATAACGCAAACGCAAGGTGTTACGCGTAAATTCACCAGTTGGCCAACCTAAGCTTGCCCCACCACCAAATACAGACAGGTCAAAGTTAGACTCGTCAGAAAAGTCCTGCTCATCGTTAAACAAATTCACCCCAGCAGCAAGCTCTTGATTAAGGAACCATGGCTCGATAAAGTTAAGGTTATAGTTTTGGCGTACCTCCGACAGTGAGAAAGAAACACCCACACGCTGCCCACGACCAAGGAAGTTACGCTCCTGCAAGCTTGCTGTTGCAAGCGCCCCTTCATAACTACTGTAACCAGCACCAAGGTTAAGCTCACCGGTAGATTTTTCAGCCACCTTAACCGCCAAGTTCAAACGGTCAGCTTCGGTACCTTCGCTGCGCTCTACTTCCACAGTTTCAAAGAAATCTAAGCGACGCACACGGTCTTCAGAGCGTTGCAGCTTGGTTGCGCTAAAGGCGTCACCTTCATGCAAGCGCAATTCACGACGAATCACCTCATCACGAGTACGGTTATTCCCTTCAATATCAATTTTCGCCACATACACACGTGGGCCAGGGTTTACATTAAAGGTCAGGTCAATGGTGCGGTTTACTTCATCACGCACAACTTCTGGCGTTACATCCAAAAAGGCAAAGCCGTGGTTACCCAAAAAGCTAATAATGCTATCAATGTTTTCTTCCACACGCTTGGCGTTATAAATTTGCCCCTCTTCCAGCGTTACTTCTGCCTGCACACTCTCGGCCGCAAGGTCAGGGTCGTTTGCATTTACCTGCACACCAATTTTACCGAAGTCATAACGCGGACCTTCGTTAATTGTGTATGTCAAAATAAAAGCATCTTGCTCAGGGGTAAGTTCAGCAACAGCACTCACCACCTGGAAATCAGCATAGCCGTGCTCCACATAGTGGCGGCGCAGCATTTCTTTATCCAGTTCCATCAACTGTGGGTCATAGGTATCGCTTTGGCTGAGGAAACGCCACCACGCCGACTCATCGGTCTGTACAATCGTACGCAAATCAGGGTCAGAAAAACGACTGTTACCCACAAAGCTAATGCGCTCAACACGAGTTTTAGGACCTTCTTCAATACTAAACACCACATCCACACGGTTTTGGTCACGCTCAATCAGCTGTGGGTTTACTTCGGTCGCAAAACGACCACGGCGACGGTAAAGCGACAGAATTTCTTGCACGTCTTGCTGAACCTTAGCCGCAGTGTAAATACCGCGTGGGCGCAAGCTAATCACCTCTTCCAAGCGGTCTTCATGAAGCTTCTTGTTGCCTTCAAAAGCAATACGGTTCACCAGTGGGTTTTCCACCACGTCTACAGTAAGTGTACCAGCATCAAAGCCAAGCTCTACATTACCAAACAAGCCGGTTGCATAAAGTGCGCGCAGCGCTGCAGACAAATCCTGCGCACGGTAAGCATCGCCCACCCGTAGTGGCAAGTAGCTTTCCACGGTAGATTCTTCCACCCGCTCGTTACCGGTCACGGCAATATCTTTAATAATACCCACTTGGGCCAAAGCGCTGGTGGCAAAGCTGCTCACCGCTAGAACTGTAAACATGAAATTTTTCATGGCGCTAGGCTACTGCCCCACGCGCCATTTGACAAGCATTACACCTTATAAAATATGAATTTTACTGCACACAATGTGTGGTTTTCATTCTAGGCTATCCTTCTGAATAGTTGAATATTGCGATTTAGGGATGTTTTTGCCAGCGGTGAGCACCGTAAGTGTAGATAGGGTACTCTACATGCGGATGCGCAACCGCCAAAAAATATTCATAAATCGCAATAGGCGACTGTTCTAGCTGAACATCCGCACAATATCGTTATAGAAAACAGTAACCATCAGCACGGCAAGAATCCCCATGCCACCGCGGTAGGCGTACTCCTGCACTTTCATGCTTACGGGAGAACCTTTTACGGCTTCAATGAGGAAGAACAGCAGGTGTCCACCATCTAGCGCTGGAATTGGCAGCAAGTTCAACACACCAAGGTTTACCGAAATCAACGCCATAAACATAATCAGCGCATAAAAACCGTAGGACCCACTCTGCCCAGCCAAGTCACCAATTGCCAGCGGGCCACCAAGGTTCTTCACATCCTCTTTACCGCTAAACAGCTTGGCCAAGGTATCACCAATCATGGTGACATAGCCCCATGTGTCCTTACTAGCTTTTACCAGTGCACTTGGCAGGCTGTGCTGCACCAGTTCTGTATCAGGGTTAAATTCCACACCAATGCGGCCAATATCGCGCTGTTCACCAGCAATTTTAGTACTTACCAGCGCTGGCGTAATGTTCAGCTCCATAGGTTCACCAGCACGTACAATGTTCAAAGTCGTTGCTTGCTCTGGGCGTGATTGGATCTTCGCCACCATTTCCATCCACGTGCCTACTGGCTGACCATCAATAAAACGTACCACGTCCTCACGCTGTAAACCTGCTTCTGCCGCTGGCGAGCCAGGACGAACCGTACCAACCGTGGCCGACTGCTCTTCAAACGCAATGGGGCGCTGTTCACCACTGACCCAAAACAGCAAGGTCAATGCAATAATAGGGAACAAAAAGTTAATGCCAGGGCCAGCAAACACCACCCACATGCGCTGCCATACGTTTTTATAGCTGAAGGCTTCTTTACGACGCTTAACGGGTACTTTTTCACCCTCCGCCTCAAAGCCATACATGGCCACATACCCCCCTAGCGGCAGGGCACATACTTTCCAACGGGTGCCGTGTTTATCGTTCCAGCCAAATAGCTCTGGGCCAAAGCCAATACTAAATGCCTCGGCATGCACACCAACACTACGTGCAGCAGCATAGTGGCCCCACTCGTGCACAAAAACCAGCACGCCCAAAACCACAATAAACATAAGAATACTCCACAACAAACTACCGGCAGGGAGGGTCAAAAATAAGGCATAAAGCTCAGGTAAAAAATCCATAGTAAACTTATACATATTGACACCCCATAAGCGCAAGTGTTATTCCCCGCCTCCAATTAAAAAAGGAAACATCTCCACATGCTTACCCAATGGCTCCCTGCCGCTGCGCTACAAATTGGCACACACCTTTGTATTTTTATTGGCATTGCCTTTGGCGCTGGTAAATTTTTGCCGCAGCAACTACACCAAGTTTACACATGGCTGCCCACCACATGGGGGCGCAGCATGCTTGCTGCTGTTACTATTGTACTGCTAGGTAACTACCTTGTTGGCCTCGCCTACAAAAACTACCCGGCGCAAATTGTGGGTACATTGCACCTGTTTTGCGCCGTAACATCCATTATTGTTATGGCGGTGCTTATTGATAAAATTGCCGTGAGCCCCAAAATAGCCATGATCAGCCTAGCTCTTGCCTTGCTGGCCGGCTGGCTAGGGTACGAGCTAAATAACGCACCCACCCAAAACACCGAGCAAACAACCGCCACAAGCTAACCAGCGCCTCACCTTAAAAAAGCCGCCCACTTGGGCGGCTTTTTGTACACATATATTGCAATATACCGCCAAACACTGTACTAAATATTCAAATTGCCCATATCAGGCACAACTCACGTTTTTAGAAAGGGACAACTATGTCCGATACAACTACTTTTCTCCTTGCTTTTATACTCCCCCTCTCCATATTAACCCTCATAATTTGGGCCATGGTGGATACTAAAATTCAGATCCTGCTGGCACAGCCGTTTGGCGGCCGTGCACTGAAAGTATTTGAACGCCGTGCAGGAACGTATGAATATCCCTACTGGCTAGACCCCATACCAGAAAATTTCTGGACAGCTTTTGAATACGTTGAAGAACATCACGCACGTCAAATCAACGGCTGGTATCGCTTTGGAGGCTATAAATGGGAGCATTCCGTACGAAACATAGTCAAATTCGACCCAAAACATGATACTTTCGAAAAAACATTCATCGAAGCTATTATGAACCGCTATGAGGCCGACATGGCGGTGGAAAAAACTATTCAGACCTAGCTCAAACCACTTACTCTTTTCCTCAGCGCCTGCACTAGCGGGCGCTTTTATTTTTGTGCCAGCTGCTCATTCGTTTGGCCGAAGCGGCGTGTGCGGCTGCTGAATTTTTCCAGCTGCGCCAAAAACTCTTCCTTACCATAAGCTGGCCAATAGCTATCGCTAAACATCAGCTCGGCATAGGCTGCCTGCCACAGCAAAAAGTTACTCAAGCGCTGCTCGCCTGCGGTACGGATAATCAAATCCACGAGCGGTAAATCTGGCATGTCTAGCGCCTGTTCCATTTGCTTTGAAGTTGGCTGAGCAATACCCTCTGCCTGCAGCTTAGCTGCCGCACGGCATAGTTCATCCTGCCCACTATAGTTAATTGCAAAAACGGCCGTAATTTTATCGTTCTGAGCCGTCTCTTGCTCAGTGGTGGTCATAATGTCCAGAATATCCTGCGGCAAGCCACCTTCAGGCGTACGGTTACCAATAAAACGAACCCGCACACCCTCTTTATTCAGCTGCTTAAGTTCGTTCTTAAAGTATTGGCGCATCAGGTTAAACAAGCCACCAACCTCTTCCTCAGGGCGGCGCCAATTTTCCCGAGAGAACGCGTAAAGCGTTACCACTTGTACACCAGTATCAGCTGCTGCACGCAAAATAGTACGCACGTTTTCAGCCCCTTGGCGGTGGCCTTCCAAACGTGGCTTGCCCTGAGCTTGCGCCCAGCGACCATTACCATCCATAATAATTGCAACGTGGGCAGGTGCCTGCGCCATAAAAACTGCGTCCCCCATAACCGTTTTGGTTAAACGGTCATAATGTCCTGTTCTTTACCAGTCAGGGCTTCATCAATCTGCTTAATGAACTCATCCGTCAGCTTTTGCACACTGTCAGATTCACGACGCGCATCGTCTTCGCTCATCTCGCTGTCGCCTTCCAGCTTTTTGATGTCGTCCATACCGCTACGGCGCACGTTACGCACCGCCACGCGAGACTCTTCAGCATATTTCTTAGCCAGCTTCACCAGCTCAGTACGGCGCTCTTCGTTTAGCTCAGGCAGGTTAAGGCGAATGTTTTGGCCATCCACATTTGGGGTTAAGCCCAAGCCACTATTGGTAATGGCTTTTTCTACAGCGGCTACCATGCTTTTGTCCCACACCTGTACAGTCAAGCTACGTGGACCACCCACACCAACAGTACCCACTTGGTTAAGCGGCATATCGCTACCGTAGGCGTCCACCATCACAGGTGCTAGCAGGTCTACATTGGCGCGACCAGCACGCAGGCCATTAAATTCTTCCTTCAAATTATTCAGCGCACCTTGCATGCGTTGTTTCAAATCAGCGTGGTCCAGCATTTTGGTTATCCTCTCATTAAAATATTGCCGGAAGATAGGCGCAATCCCCGCCAAGGTCAACTGATTGCATCATGTACAATTGCTTCCCCTCTAACAACTGTTGCTGAAATTAAGCCGTCACCAACGTTCGCTTTACATCGCCCTTAAGTGCCGCAAGCAAACTACCCGGCTGCTCTACCGCACACACCATCAGCGGGAGGTTATTGTCACGACACAGCGCAATCGCCGCCCCGTCCATCACCTTCAGGTCGTCTACCAATACATCTTTGTAGGAAACTTCTGCCAAGTGCTTGGCATCTGCATTGGTTTTAGGGTCAGCGGTGTAAATACCGTCCACCTTGGTGGCTTTAATCAGCATATCTGCGCCAATTTCCACCGCGCGCAACGCACCAGCACTATCGGTACTAAAGTATGGGTTACCGGTACCGGCTGCAAAAATAACAATACGATTTTTCTCCAAGTGGCGCAGCGCACGGCGACGAATATAAGGCTCCGCCACATTGCTTACCTCCAACGCACTCAACACGCGCGTATCAGCACCTTTTTGCTCCAGCACATTCTGTAATGCTAACGCATTAATAACCGTCCCCATCATGCCCATGTAGTGGCCTTGCGCGGCTTCAATACCTGATGCAGCAATCTCATGCCCGCGGAGAATATTCCCCCCACCCAGCACAACACCCAGCTGCACACCTTCGCGCTGTACTTCCAGCAGTTCATCGGCCAGCATGCCAATAGCATCTACGTTCAGCACGCCATCACGCGTATCACCATTACCAGCAAAGCGTTCACCCGATAGTTTTACTAATAGTCTCTTCGGAAAATCTTTCATGCCGCCACTTTACCCGATGTTTAGGCACAAAAAAAGCCTGCAGTGCAGGCTTTTTCCGAAAGAAAACGAATTAACCGTTTACAGCAGCAGCTACTTCTGCAGCAAAGTCTTCTTCTTTCTTTTCAATACCTTCACCCAAGCCAAAGCGTGAGTAACCAGTAATGGCAGTACCACCAGCAGCGGTAACTACATCAATCACTTTACGGTCAGTATCCATAATAAACGCCTGCTCGCTCAAAGTATTCTCAGCGAAGAACTTGTTCATACGACCTTCAACCATTTTCTCAATCACTTGAGCTGGCTTACCGCTTTGCTCAGCTTGCTCAACAAAAATTGCTTTTTCACGCGCAACGGCATCAGCATCCAGGCTGTCACGGTCTAGCGCAGCTGGGTTAGAAGCAGCAACGTGCATAGCAACCTGCTTAGCCGTTTGGCTCAGGTTGTCGCTAGCATCGCCACTCAGGCCAACTAGTACACCAATTTTACCACCCATGTGGATGTAAGCACTTGCCACACCGCTATCTACAGTTAGCTGAGCAGCACGACGCAGTTGAATGTTCTCACCAATGGTTGCAACCAAGTTGGTCAAAGTGTCACCAATGTTAGCATCGCTACCTGGGTAAGTTTCGTTTTTCAAGGCATCAATGTCGGTGGTACCGGTGGTAAACACAACATCCAGCACTTTTTGTGCAAATTCTTGGAAAGCTTCGTTACGAGCAGCAAAGTCAGTCTCGCTGTTTACTTCTACCATGGCGGCAGTTGTACCTTCGCTCTTAGCAACTACAGAACCTTCTGACGCCACACGGCCAGATTTTTTCGCCGCCTTAGCAATACCTTTGGTGCGCAGCCAGTCTAGCGCTGCTTCCATGTTACCATCGTTTTCTTGCAATGCTTTTTTTGCATCCATCATGCCGGCGCCAGTGCGGTCGCGCAGCTCTTTCACTTGGGAGGCGGTAATCGTCATCGTGATTATTCCTTGTGTCTGTTGTCTATCTTTAAAACTCGCGGGCAATGTACAACAAATAGCGCTAAATGCAAGCTTTTGTCGTATGCATGCATAACACCATTGTATTCAATATCACTTTCTGCTATACCGCCGCCACAAGTTTCGTTCTTTTTCAAGATAAAGGAGTTGCCATGCGCACTTTGCATATTCCAAAACCCATTTATAAAAACTCGCCAGATGAGTTTGAAGCTCTTGTCACAGAACAGGGTCTCCAGATCACCAACCAAAACAATGAGCTGACTTGCTTTGTGCGTCACGAAGATTTGGATACACTGGCAGCTCTACGCCACCACATTGGCGAACGCTTTGATCTCGATACAAGCTGCTGGGTCATTGACTAAATCTGCTCAATTAAAAGCCGCCGGACACACCATCCGGCGGCTTTTTGTATATTGTATCCACACTCAGCCTATGCTACAAACAGCACCTAACTTCACCTTACCGTACCTTTTATTCAAGGAGGCAACCATGGCTTGGCAGCTCAAAATTCCTGCCGCCCATGCAACCAGTGCTGTCCTTGATACTATTAAAAGGACACTTGGTGACCACTGGGTTAACCACAAAGATACCGCGTTTGAAAAACGCCGCGACGAAGAAACAGATGAAGACTTTATGTTCATCACCTTCCCTGACAACAGTAACGACATGCTCAAGCGCGCTGCATCTGTAGCGCTCAGAAACGCTAATAGGGGTCGTTCTGGCCCAGCGATGATTAAAAGTATCGACTGGCCACTGACCAACCTCGACCCACCAGAGGGAAAGAAACCGCAACCCGATGCCGTAATTTTTCTTCCAGACTCACGCAACCAAAGTTAAAGCCCTGCACACAGTGCGGGGCTTTTTGCTATTTCTGGTCCTCTAACGCGGCAGCAATAGCATCGGCAATGGCTTTGCTCACATTCTCGGCGGCGGAGGCCGCGGCCTTAGCCGCAATATTTGCGCTATCTGCTCGGCTTGATGCTGATGGGGTAGCATCATTCGGCACTGCTTCGGCACGTGATGCTGGTTGGTGCTGAATTTCGGCATCAGGCTCAACGGGTTTTTGTTGTGGTTTTTCGGCAGGCTGTTCTGGTATGGGTTGAGGCTCCACCTGAGGTGCAGGTTGCGCTTGTGGCTGAGGGTTTCCTCCACTTTCAGCAGCTAAGCTGGCTTCCATTTTTTGCGGGTTAATTGTTTCAAAATACCCCTCAACACCACCTTTTACCCGATTTAGCTGCACAACCCCATAAATATCGCCCAGCAACTGGCGCCGCAAAATAGCCAGCGCTTCCTCGTTAATATCGCCATTGAGCAGTACTCGGTTTAGCACCGCATCAATCGCTGATTTAGGATCATTAGCGTGGATGGTCGCCATACTCCCTTTGTGGCCGGTGTTAATGGCGCTACAAAACGTAAACGCATTTTCCTTACGTACCTCTCCCAGCAAAATACGGTCCGGCCGCATACGTAGGGTGGCATTTAGTAAGTCGTTGATATTCTTTTGATCATCGCCTTTGCTGTTAGCAAATACAAACGACACCCAGTTACGGTGCTTCACCTTCAGCTCACGTACATCCTCAATGGTTACCAAGCGCTCATCCTCTGCAATAAACTGCAGTAGTGAGTTCATAAAACTGGTTTTACCGCTACCTGTACCACCGCTAATAAGAATCGTCTTTTTACCGCGCACAGCATCAATAACAGCTTGGCGATCTTCATCCTTAAATTGGAAGCTTTCCAGCCCAAAGGTACGGTCTTGGAACAGGCGAATGGTGAGCGAAAACTTGTTTGGGTTTTGCAAACCACCCACAAATTGGGCACGGTGTCCGCCCGGCATTTTGCAAGATAGAATTGGGTTTGCGGCATTAATCGCCACATTATTTCGCTCGGCCAGTAAGTTCATAACCGTGGTCAGCACTTCAAAGCTTAACTCAGGCGCTTCTTTAAATTCCCAGTTGCCGTCAAAGTCTTCAAAGCCAATCTCACCGGGCTTGTTAATGACAATCTCTTTTTTGCCTTTAATAATATCCGGCAGCAAATACCGCATCAGCGGTTCTATTTGCTTTTTCTCAGCGGGACTGAGCACCATACTATCGGCCATAGCCTCACCTTATGGCTACGCACACAATTTGCCAACATAGAAATACATTCATTTCTTTAAATTTGCGGAGCAACGTGCGCTTTTAGCAACCAAGTTGTGAGCATAGCTAGTGCTTTACCACAGTGTATTTAGGTGTGCTGCTGCAGAGATGAAGTAAGCGACATGTATAAGAAAACATACACGAGCTTACTGAAGAACAAAGCAGTGCGCATAAATCGCTGCTAGGAAAGTACTAGGCGGCGTTTATGTCGACATTTGGTGCAGGATAACTCGATTGTTTAAGTGCCATTAATCCTGGCATATGCTTACCTTCAAGGTAACTTAGCAGCGCGTTACCACCGGTGGAAATGGCATCAAATTTCTCGCCTAGTTTCATCTGGTAAATAAGCTCTACTGTTTCACCACCACCAGCTACACGGTAGGCATCCATACCTGATACAAAGGCTGCCATTTGGCGCGTTCCTTTTTGGAACTGCTCTTCCTCGGTATGGCCTAGTGGGCCGCTCCATACCACAGTTTTGGCACCACTTAATGCTTTCTCCCAGTTTTTAAGGGTTTCTGGCCCAATATCCATTACAGCATCATCGTTACCTAATGCATCCACCGCTTTTATTTGCGCTGCTGCGTCACGGTCAGACTCGTTTTGCACTACTACATCGTGCGGTAATACCAAGCGACAGCCTACAACACCAGCTTCTACCATTAGTTCACGCGCTTGGTCTAACTGACCAGGCTCAAATACCGAAGCTCCCATATTGCACCCCTGCGCCGCAAGGAACGTATTTGCCAAGGCACCACCCAACATAATGGTGTCGGTTTGTGGGAGTAGGTCTTGCATAATACCTACAATGGTAGAAACTTTTAAACCACCCAACATAACAGAAAGCGGGCGCTCTGGCTCGGTTGTAACCTTGTTCAGCATACCAACCTCATGCGCTAGCGAAATCCCCGCCACACACTGCGGTGCTATACGCGGCGCCGTAGCAATAGAAGCATGGTTACGGTGGCACGTGGCAAAGGCATCCATTACATATACATCGGCCAAACCTGCTAATTCCTTAGCAAAATCGTGCTCATTTGCACTTTCACCAAGATGAAAACGCAAGTTTTCCAGCATTACCACCTCACCGGGTTTTAGCTGACGAATTGCCGTTTGCGCAGCACGACCTACACAATCGATACAAAAATTAATTGTTTCGCCGCTTAGTTTCTCTAAGTGTTGGGCAACTGGGCGCAAACTTAGCTCAGGAATCACGCGCCCATAGGGACGGCTTAAATGACCGCAAATAGCTACGCGCGCGCCCTGTTTAATAAGATATTTAAGCGTTGGAATAAAAGACCGTAAACGTTGATCGTTCACGCTAATGTCGCAATCAGGAAAGCGCGGAATATCTACATCCGCCCGTACCAGCACTGTTTTTCCTGCTACATCAATATCTTTTATTGTTTTCATTGATGCTTAGCTTAAGCCCAACAGGTGTAAGATGCAATCGCTGTGTGCTTGACCACCCGCACCATGCACAGTACCCTACGGAGCATGACCGCAAACAGTAACGACCCACTTAACACCGCGCGCTTACAAGCTGCCCTCACCACTTTGGAACAAAAAATTTCCAACGGGCACACCGTTAGCGCTCCCGCAGCCACTGTTAACATCGCGCAAAACCCGCCTGAAGAATCTAATAAAATCAGCGATTTGGAAAGCGAAATTCATTCACTTAAAGCGCGCCATGTTGCGGCACGTAAACTGATTGATACGGTACTTGCTAATATGGAGCAACACGCATGACCCAAGCTGTACAACTCACTATTGGCGGCCGCACCTACACTATGAATGTGCCAGCCGAACAGGCACCTCGTTTAAAATCTGTTGCCCAACGTGTAGATGAACGCCTGCGCCAAATGCAACAACAAGCTGGCGGTGTAGAACGTGACCAACAACTGGTACTTACTCTACTCATGTTGGCTGATGACATGCTCACCCTAGAGCAAGAGCGTGATACCGAACACAAAAGCCTTGCTGGTCTGCATGAAAACTTGGCTCATCGTTTAGAGCAAATGGCAGAAAGTCTCTCTTAATGTCTCCCCGTGGCACAGCGGATGACCCGCTCAACCTCAGCGCACCAGAACAAAAAGATAAACTCCGCAAGGAACTACTTTTTACTCGCCAACAGTTCAGCATTGATGAACAACGCACCTACAATTGGCAAGTGGCCAACAATGTGCGCAATGTTGTTGCCCAAGAAACGCCCGGTGTGATTGCTTTCTACCAACCTTTAGAGGGTGAAGTTGACCTTAACTGGCTGGCCGAAGATTTGGCGCAAACCGGCTACACACTTACCCTACCGCGCGTTGCTGCTCCAGGTTTACCACTTATTTTTAACCACTGGACCCCAGGCGACCAGCTTGACCATGACAAACGCGGCATCCCTTGCGCTAGCGGGAGTGAGATTTTACCAGCGCTGATGCTGATCCCCTGCGTTGGGTTCGATCGCCGCGGCTACCGCCTTGGTTACGGTAAAGGCTTTTACGACATGACATTAAAATCCTTTGAGTTTCCTGTAGTTACCTGCGGAATTGCACAAAGTGGTTTAGAAGTTGAACAGCTCCCTGATGAGTACCACGACATCCCGTTAGACTACGTGTGTACCGAAAAAGAAGTGATTCTCTGCCAGCGTTGACAAAACGCCCAAAATTCGGCTAAACACTCTCATGACAGCAGCGCACAACTGGCTACAACAACAGCTCAGCACCTACCAAGCTTTAGATGCTCGTGAAGAGCGTAATATTCGTTCTACGCAACAGCTCCTTGCAACGCATGAAGATGCTTTTGAGCGTAGCTGCCTTGGCGGGCATATAACCACCAGTGGCTGTGTTATCACTGCTGATTTTCAACATATTTTGCTACAGCACCATGCCGCATTAAACATGTGGTTTACCCCAGGTGGCCATGCAGATGGCGATGGCGACCTTATTGCTGGCGCACGCCGAGAAATTGCTGAAGAAGCGCAGCTGCACGACTTAACCCTTCTACATGACGGCGTTTTTGACCTAGATGTACACTCAATTGCCGATAACGCTAAAAAAGATGAGCCTGTACACCTACACTACGATGTTAGTATCTTATTTAGCGTGCCAGAAAAGCTGAATATTACTAAAAACCACGAATCTCTCGATATGAAATGGGTTGCACTAGACCAAGTAACCAACCTTGTAGAAGCTGATGACTGGGGCACTTTTAGACTACTTGAAAGAATTGAAAAATGGAGCAAAGACCATGGCCGGACATAGTAAATGGGCAAACATTAAACACAAAAAAGCTGCGGTAGATGCTAAGCGCGGTAAAATTTTTACGCGTTTGATTCGCGATATTATGACCGCAGCCCGTACTGGCGGTAGTGGTGACTTGGCCGATAACGCTTCACTGCGTGTGATGGTGGACAAAGCCCGCGCCGCTAACATGCCGAAAGATACTATTGAACGCGCGATTAAACGCGGTACTGGTGAAATTGAAGGCGCAGATTTTGTAGAACGCACCTACGAAGGTTATGGCTCTGGCGGTGTTGCTGTGTTGGTTACCACCCTTACCGATAACCCCACCCGCACCGTAACCAGCATGCGTACTGCCTTTAACAAAAACGGCGGTAACATGGGTAACGATGGCGCCGTGGCATGGATGTTTAAACAACAAGGTGAGCTATACTTTAAGCCTGATGTAGCCGATGACGATACCATGCTGGAAGCAGCAATTGATGCCGGTGCCGACGATGTGGAAAGCAGCGAAGATGGCCACATGGTAGTAACTAGCGTAGATGCTTTTGGCGAAGCCCGTGACAGCTTGATTAGCAAGTTTGGTGAGCCAGAAGAAGCACAGCTCAACTACATTGCCACCCAAACCCAAGCTGTGAATGACGAAACCCGCGAAAAAGTGGAAAAGCTGGTTGCCGCACTAGACGACGACCAAGACGTGCAAGACGTTTATACAAATTTAGGTTAGCGGCGCTGTCGGCAAAGCCGCAGCACCACTACCAAAGGCACCTTGGATCCGCGCCAACCCACTCGCGCTGCGAGCTGGGGATGGCGGCCCATACACCACCAACTCACACAGCCAACTCGTGGCAAGCTTGCACTTCAAATAGCTAGATTTGCTGTATTTAAGGATGTTTTCGCCAGTGCTGAGCACCGTAAGATGTAGTTAGCCTACATGCGGAGCGCAGGCACCAGAAAATGTTCATAAATCAGTAAAGATGGCTATTTTGTGCGTGTAAGCAAATATTGAGCAAGCTGGCGTAGCGGCTCGGCATGGTCATCCAACGGTGCTAGCGCATCTAACGCTTGTTGCACGGTTGCCTCGGCAGCTTGTTGTGCACCCTCTAACCCTAGTAACGATACAAAGGTAGATTTTCCACTCGCGGCATCTTTACCTGGGGTTTTGCCCAGAGCTTCAGCACTGCCGGTTTCGTCCAGCACATCATCGGTAATTTGGTAGGCCAAGCCAAAGTGCTTGCTGTAGATTGCTAATACTTGTGTGGTTGCTTCATCCACACCGCCAATTAACGCACCCATGTGGCAAGCAGCCTCAATAATGGCGCCGGTTTTCATGGCGTGCAGGCGTTGTAGCTGTGCTTGGCTCAATATAGCTTGCTCGGCATAGCGGCCTTCATCGGTATGTAAATCCACCATTTGGCCACCTACCATGCCATGTGCTCCAGCAGCTTTGGCAAAATGCTGCACCAATTGGCAACGTATATCCGCATCAGCATGGGTTTGTGGGTCGGCTAACAATTCAAATGCTAGGCATTGCAAAGCGTCTGCTGCTAATACAGCTGTTGCCTCGTCGTACTCTACATGACAGGTGGGTTGACCACGGCGAATACTATCATCATCCATGCATGGTAAATCATCGTGAATCAGTGAATAGGTGTGCATCACCTCCATTGCAGCGCCTGTACGCAGAATAGATTGCTCACTCGCCTCCGCACCCAGCAACGCACTATAACGCACCAAAAACGGGCGCAAACGCTTGCCACCGCCCAGCGTGCTATAACGCATCGCGTTAATCACACGGCTTTCCAGCTCAGTACCCGCTTTGGGGAGCAGGTCTGCCAGTGATTGCTCCAATGCAGCAGCATTCTCGCGCACCAGTTGCTTAAAACTATTCGCTTGCTCTGTTGATAGCGCTAAGGACATAGCAGTTAAATGTCCAGCTCTTCAGTTGTTACGTTGCCATCGGCCTGTTGTGCGATAATTTTTTCTACCTTTAGCTCCGCCTCAGTCAGGTATTGGCGGCATTGCTGTACTAGCTTCATGCCACTTTCATATTCCTTTAATGACTGCTCTAGCGGCAGCTCTCCCTGCTCTAACTGCTCAACTAACTGCTGTACCTGGCCCATAGCGGCCTCAAAATTAAATTCGTTTTTGCTCATACCACAGAGTGTAGGGCATTTTTATGGGATACGCCACTTGTCAGCCAACTTTTTGCGCCCCACATTATAAATAATAAACAAGCCTTCGGGCTTAGACCTATCTTAATTTTGCCCGTTTTACTCAGTATAAACTGAAACGGGAAGTCGTGCCCTGTGCGCGCATTTTCCTGAAAGGGATTAAAATGACTCGTATTTTCATGAAGATCTACGGATATGCAACCATTGGCATGAGCTTTTTGCTGAGTATGGTGACCTTTGTCGAATTCGTTGGATTCGACGGTACCTACGAAAACCTTCGTGAATCGCTGATTTTTTTCGGCATATCGCTTCTGGTGATGCATTTTGCCCACAAGAAGGAAAACACCAACGAGGCCGTCACTAAGTGACGGCCTTGAGTCGTTTAATGGGCTTGTTTTATAAATTCTTTTACCACATCCGGAAATTCCGGCTGGTCTAGCACATCGCCATGAGTGGCATGAGGCAATGTACGGCTAAACAGCAAGTTGCTGCCTACAGTATCTGCCAAGCGTGGGGCATGGCTAGTGGGGATCAGCTCCTCCTTACCGGCAACCACAATGGCTGTAGGCACTTGTACATCTTGCAAAATATCCTGTGTGGGGAAATGGTGTTTAAGCAGCATGCCTACGGGATAGTACGGGTATTCCGCCTTAGCCATATCTACCATAGATGTAAACGGGGTAATGAGCATAAGCCCACTAGCCTCACGTTGGCTGGCTACATACGCTGCAATACTAGAGCCAAGAGAATAGCCCAGCACGTAAACGTGGCTGGGCTTAAACTTCGATACATAGGTGTCATAAATGTGTACGGCATCCGCATAGAGGTTATCCATACTAGGTGTGCCAGTACTTTGGCCATAACCACGGTGTTGGAAACCCACTACCACGGCATCGCTTTGCAAAACATCGCGACCGATGAAACCTGCAAAGCGGCGACCATCATGCTGGTTGCCTGGGTAGACAACCACTAACACTTGTTTGGGCACTGTTGGGCTAACATTCACGATTAAACCATGAAGTGTAGCACCGTCAGACGTAGGCAAGTGTACATCAGTCATCGAGCTATCAAGGGTGATGGGATAAGGTTCAAATTGTTCACGAGGAAAAATTTGAGCATCTTGCGTAACATACGCATATCCGGCACCTAATAAGTATAACGCGGCAATAATTCCTAACATTCTGGTAATCAACATACACAACAAAGTGTGCATGGGGAACCAGTAACACGCAAGGAAAATGAGCGCGGAACCTATACGAGGGACAGTCGATTGGTAGCTACCAGATTGCAGAGAGGCAGATGGCCATCACGAATCCCGGAAGCTTCCGAAAGCAGAGCCTATAAAGGCTTTTTTGTGTATCATTAAAAGTGAGGAAACAAGGCGTTTCAATACTCTTGGTATACCTATTTTTGCCCCTCGTCAACAGCTGTGTAGAATGGTATAAACGTTTTATGAAAGAATTATTTACCAAGCCAGACGGCACACCGAAGCGCGGCCTTATTATGGGCGTTACCAACAAACGCTCTCTTGCTTGGGGCATCACCAAGCTGCTGCACGAACAGGGCGCTGAACTAGCACTAAGCTATTTCCCTAACGAGGCGGTGGAAAAACGCATTCGCCCCCTAGCTGAAGATGCGGGTATTAACAACCTTATTCCTTGCGATGTCGGTGATGACGATTCTATTGCCGCTATGGCAAACACCTTAAAAGAGCAATGGGGCAATATTGATTTTGTTCTGCACGCTATTGCTTTTGCTGACCACGATGCTTTACACAAACCATTTGTGGAAACCAGCCGCGAGCAGTTTTTGAGCTCACTAGATATTTCTGCCTACTCGCTTGTAGCGACCACACAAGCCCTTGCACCACTGATGGTAAATGGCGGTAGTATTCTTACTCTTACCTACCTTGGCGCAACGCAAGTGGTACCCAACTATAACGTTATGGGTGTAGCTAAAGCCGCTTTAGAAGCTAGCGTACGCTACTTGGCAGCAGATTTAGGCACGCAAAATATTCGCGTAAACGCGCTTAGCGCTGGGCCAGTAAAAACCCTTGCTGCGAGCGGCATTGGTGACTTTAGCAGCATGCTTAACTACCACAAACAAACCGTCCCACTCAAACGCCTCACCTCGCAGGATGATGTGGCAGGCGCTGGTGCTTACTTGCTGAGCGATTTGAGCCAAGGTGTAAGTGGTACAGTGCACTTTGTGGATGGTGGTGCCCATGTGTTAGGCCCCACGCCAGTTGCAGCTGAATAAAAAATATTTGACAAGTTATCCACAGCTACCTATTTTGGTCGTCACCTAATTTTTTAATAGCTTTTTTTCGGGGCACCCCCGATGACCTGAATCCGTTAAAGACCGGATGTTGAGACGCCGCCGCAAGGCCTGCCGTGCTCCACCCTGAGATAACACAGCGCTAGACGCGATAGCAGCACCACTCTACCAAGTATAGCTATACAATAGCTATTACCCAGATTGGACTGCCTCGTGCGCGATTGGGACACATTAACTGTGTTCTGAGCAGCTTTGTTCTTTCAGTAAGTCTTTAACCTATATGTCGGCAGCGTCGTGTTCACTCGGAACATGTGCAGCGCCAACCGCGGTGGCTGGGTTTTTTAGCAAGGTATCTTAACCACGCTAATGCTACGGCCATGGGGCCCAGCCACCGCGCCCGCCCCTGTTTACAGAATGCCCTGTGCTATAACCCTTCTCACCCCATGAGAAAGCACAGGCAGCGCCGGCATATTTCTTTCACCTCATTCCCCCCGAAAGCAATGTGTCGGCGCATCACTATTTTCGGTTATGACAACTAACTACGTCACCCCCCGGCGGGTTGTCATAAAGGACCCCGCAGCAATGATGCTGCGGGGTTTCCTTTTTTATCTCAATTATTAACTTAGCTAGCGAGTTATTAAATTTGGCCGTGGGCACGGAAGGAATAGTAAGCCCCTTCACCAATCACTAAGTGGTCCACCAATTCCACACCCATGCTAGCGCAAATCTGCATCAGCTCACGCGTTAACAGGTGGTCATCATCGCTTGGGGTTGAGTCTCCACTGGGGTGATTATGGGCAATAATCAGCGCTGCAGCACCGTGCTGCAATGCCAGTTTTACCACTTCACGCGGGTATACTGCTGTGGCGTTAATGGTGCCACGAAACAGCTCTTCATCCGCAACCAGTTTATATTTATTATCCAATGCTAGGACATGAAAAACCTCATGCTGCAGACCGTTCATACGTGCTTGTAAATACTCCACCACTACGGCTGTGCTGTCCATGCGTGGGCGATCTTGCGCCACTTCACGCCGATAGCGCAATACCAACGCTTCCTGCGCTTTGAGCATACCTATAACTGAATCACCAACACCTTCAAACTTAGCAAGTTCACCTGGTGATGCTGCCAATAGGTTAGAAAGCCCACCAAATTTTGCCAAAAGTTCCTTAGCGAGTGGTTTTACATCCCGTCGTGGTAGTGCCACACCCAGTACAAGCTCCAATAGCTCATAATCTGCCAGTGCATGCGGGCCATGGTTAATCAGCTTATCGCGCAAGCGGCCACGGTGGCCGTGATAATGTGGTTTGAGTTTAGCGGTAGAATTAGCCATACGGCGGCAGTTTATACCCGGCAGGGCTAAGGGTAAACACCTCGTACCCATCATCGGTTACTGCCAATGTGTGCTCCCATTGGGCACTTAATTTGCCATCGTTTGTTTTGGCAGTCCAACCATCGTCCAGCATTTTAGTTTGCCAGGTACCTTCGTTTAGCATTGGCTCAATAGTAAAGCACTGGCCACTGCGCAAACGCTTCATTTGGGTTGGGTGGCCAGCATTGTAGTGCAGCACCATCGGCTCATCGTGGAAAGTTTTACCAATGCCATGGCCGGTAAACTCACGTACTACGCCGTAATTATGCTGCTTCGCTTCTGCTTCAATCGCATCGGCGACTTCAATCAACTTACTGCCGGATTTTACCGTTTCAATCCCCGCCCACATCGCTTTATAGGTGCTTTCCACAAGCTGGCGTGCGTTATCCTTCACCTCGCCAGCGTAAAACATGCGTGATGTATCGCCATGGAACTCATCCACAATCACCGTTACATCAATATTTACAATATCACCTTCGGCCAAGACTTCCTTTTCGGTAGGAATGCCGTGGCACACAACATCGTTAATGCTGGTACAAACTGACTTAGGAAAACCGCGATAGTTCAATGGCGCAGGAATGGCGTGATGCTCGGTAATAAAATCGTGCACCAGCTGGTTAATGCGCTCTGTGCTCACGCCCGGTTGTACATGCGGAGTAATATAATCCAACGTTTGCGCAGCCAGTTCTCCGGCTTTACGCATTTTATCCAGTTCTACTCGGTTTTTTGGCTTCTGGCTCACAGTTAATATCCTTGTTAGGAAAGTTTTATAGGTAATTTATTTGCAATTGTCACGCCCTCTGGTTGCACATTGGCTGCATAAACCAGCACTTCAACCCCCTGCTCTACCGCTTGTTTTAGGCCCGCGGCATATTCTGGGTCTAGCTCTACAGCTGGTTCAAAGTGCGTGCAGTCGTTACGGTGTACCCAATAAAACATCACGGCACGATGCCCCTCTTTCACCATATCCATCAGTTCATTGAGGTGTTTTAAGCCGCGCGTTGTTACTGCATCGGGGAACTGCGCCACCTCTCCCACTTGCAGCGTGGTGTTTTTTACTTCTACGTAACAATCGGGCTTATTTGGGTCGGTCAGCAAAATATCAATGCGTGAGTTTTGGCCATACTTCACTTCACGCTTTAGGTTTTCATACCCCATTAGCTCTGGCACTTCATTGGCCAAAATAGCTTCTTCCACCAGTTTGTTTGGCCGTGCGGTATTGACCCCAACCAGCGCACCACTTGGCGCTTCAACCAGCTCAAACTTCCAGTCTAGCTTGCCGCTTTCTTGTGGCATTAAGTAACAGGTCGCGCCTTCGTTCAGCAGTCCTTTCATAGAGCCGGTATTAGCGCAGTGCGCCACGGCAATGCTGCCATCTGGCAGTTCGGCATCTACAAAAAATCGCTTATATCGCTTAATGAATTTAGCAGGCTGTAACGGTACATCATAACGCATGAGCGCACCCTAGCAGGGTGCGCTCACATCGCCAAGAGCTATCGCTCAGTAATGGCTTTTACAAGTAGCGCAGCCACATGTAGCCGGTGGCAATCACAATACTCAGAATCATCAGCGGGAATGCACCCAGCATAAATTTCACAAAGGGAATTTTCTGCCCACTACGCTCTGCCAAACCGGCAACTACCAAGTTAGCGCTGGCACCAATCAAGGAACCATTACCACCAAAGCATGCACCCATGGCCAACGCCCACCACAATGGGTCAATTGCCATGGCACCACCAAACTCTGGCGCTACTGCCTTGAGGAGCGGAATCATTGTCGCTACGAACGGAATGTTATCCACCAGCGCTGAAACAATTGCAGAGCCCCACAAAATAGCCATAGCTGTCATTTGCATGTCTCCTGCTGTGGCGGTCATCATTTGGTCAGCAAGGAAGTTAATAATACCAACTTTTTCCAGCCCGTGTACCAACACAAACAAACCACCGAAGAAGAACAAGGTTACCCACTCAGCCTCAGCAATGGTGTGGTGTACTTTTTCATGCTGTGTCTCGCTATCGTGCTGAATCGTTTCCCACAGCAGCAAAATCACTGCACCAGTCAGCGCAATAGTTGCAGGCGGCATATGGAACATGGTGTGACCCACAGTAAAGCCAAGCAGTACCAAGCCCATCACAATCAAAGACTTAATCAGCAGGCCTTTATCGGTAATCGCTGCAACGGCATCCATTTTCATAATACGCTCTTTAGCTTGCTCGCTAGTAGTGAGGCTATTACGCCAGAAGAACAAGATAACCGCCATGGTAATACCCAAGCTCACAAAAGCTACAGGTGCCATATGCACAACAAAATCGTTAAAGGTTAAGTGGGTTGCAGAACCAATCATAATGTTTGGTGGGTCACCAATAAGCGTTGCCGCACCACCAAGGTTAGACGCTAAAATACTGGTAAACAGATATGGGTATGGCTTTACCTCCAGCTCACGCGTGAGCAACAAAATAACCGGCGTGGTTAGCAATACGGTTGTTACGTTATCTAGCAATGCAGAGAATACCGCTGTTACCAACGCAATAACGGCCAATAACCCCAACGGGTCGGCTTTTACTTTTTGGGCGGAGAGAATCGCAATGTACTGAAACACACCAGATTCCTTGGTGATGGCGACAATCATCATCATCCCCAACAGCAAACCAATGGTGTTAAAATCAATACCAGCAACAGCCTCACTTTGGCTGAGCACGCCCAGCAGAATCATCAACCCCGAGCCCAGTACCGCCAAAACCGCGCGGTTAATACGCTCGGTCAAAATCAATGCATAGGTACTAATAAATAAACCAATCGCTAGCCAAACACTGGTGCTAGACCAGTCAACAGTATGAACAGCTTCCGTTGCTGCGTGTGCAATTTGCATGATAATCCTTTGAAATTATTTATATATCTGTAATTTGTCTTACATTTAATACGTGTATCGAAGGCGGCTTTTACGCCCATTTACAACAAGCGTCAACCCCTCTTAAACTTTATTTACATATTTGTAGAAAGTAGCTTGACAGCGTATGCTTTCTGGCGGCAAATACGCGCCGAATTTGTAGCTAAATTATAAAAATAGAAACGGAACTTTCTTATGACCACCAGCGCTTTGCTTTGTGTTGATCTTGTAAACGACTATGTACACGCCGATGGCGCCTTGGCTGGCGGCATGGCAAACAATGCACAGGAAATTTTGCCACGTATTGCCCGTATTCAGGAGCATTTCCGCAGCCCTGAGCGTTTGGTAATTCACGTTGGTACTTGGTTTATGCCTGGCTACCCAGAGCTTTACAGCCAGTCTCCACTATATGGTGAAGTGAAAGACAAAGGCGCACTGCTGTCTAAAGAATGGGGCGGTACTTTCCACGAGCTAACCGCACCGAAAGATGAAGATCCACGCATGCACAAGCACCGTTCTAGCGCATTTTTCCGCACCCGTTTGGAAATTGTACTACGCGCAAACCGTGTAGACACCTTGTACATTGTTGGTGCTGATACTTCTGGTTCTATCGAATCTACCGTACGCGCCGCACACGATGGTGACTTTAACACCGTAGTTATTAGCGATGCCTGCATTGGCCGCTCCGATGATGAGCAAAAATGCTCACTCAATAACATGGCTCGCTTTGCTGAAGTGCTAACTTTTGGTGAAGTATCCCCACGTTTGGTGCGCTAAATAAACGCATTTTTACAGTCCCCCGCCATTGGCGGGGGCATTTTTTTGGCGTATAACAGCCTTATGCTACAAAGTTTATTTGTGTTCGATATCGAAACAGTCCCCGACACCCAAGTTCTACCAAGCCTAACAGGCGAACACCCTAAGGATGAAGCACAAGGCCGCGATATGCTAGAGCAATACCACCTAGATATCACTAACGGTAATAATGGCTTTCCTCGCCAACCTTTCCATAAGGTCGTGGCGATTAGCTTTTTAGAAGCAGAAATTGAACGCGATGGCGGCAATGAGCGCTACCACTTGCAAGAGCTACGCACTGGTGGCCGTGTGGAAGCAACGGAAGAGGAACTGCTTAAAGGTTTGTTCCAACACCTTAGCCGTACCAAGCCACGCTTTGTGAGCTACAATGGCCGCACGTTCGACCTCCCTGTACTGCAATTCCGCGCCATGAAATACGGCATCACCGCGCCGTGGCTACACCAAAGCGGCGATAAATGGAACAGCTACAACAGCCGCTATAGCGCTGACTGGCACTGCGATTTACTGGATGTGCTTACCAACTACGGTGCTGCCACCCGCGGCCTTAAACTGAATGAAATGTGCTCTATTTTAGGCCTCCCCGGCAAACTGGGTATTGATGGCAGCAAAGTAGCTACCATGTACGATGATGGCTTGCTGAAAGAAATCCGCGACTACTGCGAAACCGATGTGCTGAACACCTACTTGGTATACCTGCACTGGCAGCACCATACAGGTGTGCTCAACAGCGCTGATTTTAAACGCGCAATGGAAGACGCCGCGCACTACTGTGCAAACGATATAGAAAACCGCCCCCATCTAGGCGAATTTCTAGAAGCTTGGCAACCGGAAACAGCTGAGGCAGAATCTACCCATGAGTAAAAATAACAATCCCACCGCTGCTCTTATTCTTATTGGTAATGAGCTGCTAAGTGGCCGTACACCTGATGCAAACCTTAATTACATTGCCCGCCGTTTGGACGAGCTTGGCATTACTCTGCAGGAAGCCCGCGTTATTGCCGATGACCACGACGCCATTGTCACCACCATTAATACACTGCGCAAACAGGCAGACTACGTGTTTACCACAGGCGGTATTGGCCCCACGCACGACGATATTACCATGGCCTGCGTGGCTGAAGCCTTTGGCGTGGAGCTAGAACGCCATGTGCCAACTGTGGAAAGCTTTAAACAGAGCTATGGCGACCGTGCTACTCCAGCCACGTTCCGCATGGCAGATTTTCCACAAGGTGCGCAGCTGGTAAATAACCCAATTACGAAACATCCCGGCGCTAAAATGCATAACGTGTTTGTGCTAGCTGGTATTCCCAAAATTTGCCAAGCCATGTTCGAAGCTTGCGTGCCACTGCTACAACGCGGCGAAATTTTCCATAGCCGCAGCTTGGATGTTATGGCGACCGAAGGCCAAGTCAGCGAAGATTTGGAAATTATCCAACAACGCTTTAACGAGCTAGACATTGGCTCTTACCCTTTCCGTGTAGAAAACGTACCCGGCACATCGCTGGTTGCTCGTGGTACCGATGCCACCCAAGTGGATGACGCCTACCAAGCCTTTGTACAACTCGCCGATGAGCTTGGCGCGAAAACGCTGAATACGTAGAGCGTCACACCCATGTGCGGTATTTTTGGGGTTACAGCCCTACCTAAAACTCAACTGGAACACGCCCGCGCAGCACGGGACGTTATGGCACACCGTGGCCCCGATGGCGGCCATGATTACTACCAAGAAAGTACCGGTATTTTTCTGGGACATCGCCGCTTAAGCATTATTGACCTCTCCACTGCAGCAGACCAACCACTACACACGCCCGATGGTGCTATTAGCCTTATTTTTAACGGAGAGATTTATAACTTCCGCGAGCTACGTGACGAGCTTGCTAAAGAAGGCGTTACCTTTACCAGCGATGGTGATGGCGAAGCCATTTTGTACGGCTACCAACGTTGGGGACTACAAAAGCTACTCAGCAAGCTAGATGGTATGTTTGCTATTGTGCTGTACGATGCAAAACAAGGCCAACTGCACTTGGTGCGCGACCAACTGGGCATTAAACCGATGCTCTATGGCTTGCATAATGGGCAATTTGCCTTTGCCAGCGAGCTTAAGGCACTCACTGCCCTGTGGGATAATTTAACGGTTGATAATACCGCTCTGTACGACTTTTTGACCTACCGTTATATCCCAACCCCTAAAACACTGTATAACGAGGTTAAGCAGCTCCCTGCTGCACATGCGCTCACCATTAACCTTACCGACCACAGCCAACACATGTGGCGCTATTGGGAGCCTGAGCTCACCTTCCCTGACTACATTAACGAGGTACAGGCGAGCGATTACATTCGCCACGCTGTGATCAAAGCAGTAAAAGATCAACAAGTGGCGGATGTGCCGCTGGGCTTCTTCCTCAGCGGTGGGGTGGATAGCGCCTGCGTGATTGCCGCAGCAGCAGAGGAAAACCCCAACATTGCCGCCTACACTGTTGGCTTTAACGGTAGCCACCGTGATGAGACAGCCGAGGCAACAGCCGTTGCAAACCACTTAAATATTGAGCACCATAAACTCAGCTACGACCTGCAACAACAGGATTTCTCGCTAGAGCAACTGCACCAGTGGTACGACCAACCATTTTCTGATACATCTGCGTGGCCAAGTTACTTGGTGTGCAAAGCCGCGCGTGAGCATGTAACCGTGGCCTTAAGTGGTGACGGTGGCGACGAGCTATTTGCTGGCTACCGCTGGTACCAACAGCAACCTAGCGCTTTGCAAATTCCAGCGTGGCGTCCTTTCCTCAGCTTACTTCGCCACTATGCTGGCCCACTTGGCCGCAAGGCTGCCAACCGTTTGGAACCTTTCACCCCGCGTGATGGACTGGAACAACACCATTACGCTTTGGCCAGCGGCCTCCCTGCCAGTTGGCGTAATTTATGGAAAGAGCCGCTGGGTATTCCGCAAGATTATGATGATTTATGGTCGTTCCGCCCGCACTGGCGCGAAGATTTACCGCACCCACTGCGCCAGCAATGGCTGGATATTCATACCTTCCTACCGGATGATATCCTCACCAAAATGGATCGCGTGAGTATGGCCGTAAGCTTAGAAGTTCGTGTGCCATTACTGAGCGTACCTGTGGTGGAGCTTGCGCTCAACCTGCCGCCACAGTGGCAAATGAACAAAAAATTGCTGAAGGATGCTTTTGTAAGCTGCCTACCTCAAGGCCACTTTGAACGCAAAAAAACTGGGTTTTCACTACCCATGGCCAGCTGGGACCAATGCCTGCGCACCGCCCCACACCCCACGATTGGCGTGTTGGAAAATCTTTATAGCGATTTATTTTAGCGCGCCTTAATTTGCCTATAACGATAAGTGATGCATAACTTGGTCATTCCCGCGTAGGCGGGAATCTAGAGAGTTAAGTACAGTGCCTGCCAACTGGATTCCCGTTTTCACGGGAATGACGTCGGTGCTTTTATTTTCACTGAAGCTTTTCTAAAACTGTTGCCGTTGCTTTAGCTGCATCACCTAGTAAATCTGGCAGCTGAGGCGCTTCTTCTTTGCTGAAATCATTCAGCACGTAGCTGCTTACGCGGTTTTTATCGCTAGGGTGGCCAACACCAAAGCGTACACGCGCAAAATCTAGCGTGCCCAAATGCTGCTTAATAGACTTCAGCCCATTGTGCCCCGCTGTGCCACCACCAACCTTGGTACGAATATCACCAAAGTCGAGGTCTAGTTCATCATGAATAACAATCACATCAGCTGGCGTGATTTTGAAGAAATCCATAGCCGCCCGTACCGACTCACCCGATAGGTTCATAAATGTTTCCGGCTTGAGGAAGCCTACCTTAGCACCATCAATAGTGCTCGCACTATAACGACCCTTAAACTTACCCTGCCAGGCACGGGCGCCAAACTGCTCGGCCAATTTATCAATCACCATCCAGCCCACATTGTGGCGCGTGGATGCATATTCACTACCGGGGTTGCCTAAACCAACAATTAATTTCATACGCACTTGTACCAAGCTCTTAGCAAAAAGAAAAGGCCGGCAATGCCGACCTTTCCAAATAAGCGGGATACTTATTCAGCAGCTTTTTCTTCGCCGCCTTCTTCAGCACCTTCTGCGCCTTCTGCATCAGCGTCTGCGCCTTCTTCGCCTTCGGCCAAGTTAGCCATGGTAGAGGTACGGGTACCCACCACGCTGGCTACGGTAAAGTCACGGTCAGCAATAGCTGGGCGTACGCCTTCTGGCAACTCAATGCTGCTCATGTGCACGCTGTCACCAATGTCGGTGCCTGCCATGCTAATTACCAATTCGTTTGGAATACTATCGGCACGACATACCATTTCAATGTCGGAGCGTACCAACTGTAGTACACCACCTTTAAGCAGACCTGGAGACTGGTCTTCACCAGTTACACGTACAGTCACGTTCACACGTACTTGCTTCTTCGCATCAAAGCGCATGAAGTCAGCGTGCATTGGCAGGCCATTCACCACGTGGGTTTGTACATCACGTGCCAAAACATCTAGCTTGTCTTTACCATCAATATCCAAAGTGTGTTTGGTGGTCCAAAACGCACCAGCACGTACGCTACGCAGCAAATCATTAGCTGCCATAGATAAATTAATTGGATCACCACTACCGTAAACAGTTACAGGAATACGGCCATCACGGCGTAGTTTGCGGGAAATACCTTTACCGGTTTCGGTACGGCTTTGAGCAGGAATAGTACTCATATTCATTGTCCTTTTTTCAATTGCCACCGACAGCGCCCTGCCGCCGGGATCGGCCCCACGTATTAACGAGGTAGATGGTGTTTAGCTATTTCCGTATACGCTGTCAAGATTTTATCATGCTCTCGTGGTCGGCAAAGCCATGGTAAACAACATGGCTTATGCCGATATCTATTTTGTGCTACAAAGCCGCATGGAGACCCACACCCTGCCCCCAATTGAAGCGGCGCACCAAGGCCAGCGATTAGATAAATATTTGGCAAGTAGCTTGCCTACGCTTAGTCGCACACGGCTGCAAAGCTTGCTGCAACAGGGCTATGTGGAACTCAACGATATTCCCTTCACCAGCAAAACCTATAAGGTGAAGGAAGGCGACTGCCTAACCGTGCATGAACCACCAGCTGAGCCAACCACCATTGAGGCGGAGGATATTCCGCTAGACGTGGTGTATGAGGATGCGGATTTACTGGTGATTAATAAGCCTGCTGGGCTCACCATGCACCCAGCGCCGGGGAACTATAGCGGTACCTTGGTAAATGCCCTACTGCATTACTGTACCGACCTTTCTGGCATTGGTGGTGTGGAGCGCCCAGGTTTGGTGCACCGGCTGGATAAGGATACATCTGGTTTGGTGGTAGTTGCCAAAAACGATGCCGCGCACCAACACCTTTCCGCCCAGTTTGCTGACCGCACTATTGAGCGGCAGTACACCGCGCTGGTGTATGGCCACCCGCAGCCAAATATTGCTGAGATTGAAGGGAATATTGGCCGCCACCCTAAGGATCGTAAAAAAATGGCGGTGGTGGAGAACAGCGGCAAGCCTGCCCGCACTAAATACAACGTGCAAGCTACCTTCTCCGGCCCGCTAGCACTGGTGACCTGCAAGCTGTTTACCGGTCGCACACACCAAATTCGCGTACATATAGCGCACCATGGCCACCCCTTGGTGGGAGACCCTGTTTACGGCCGCCCGCGTGTACTTAAGCATCTGCCAGAAGAAGTACTTACCACCATTAAAAACACCCACCGCCAAATGCTCCACGCCACCACATTGGGCTTTACCCACCCCGTAAGCGGCCAAAACATGCGCTTTGAGCAGCAACCACCTGCCGATATGGCAACATTGATTCAACAATTGAAAGAAATATAAATGGAGGCCGAGGCGGGATTGATGGAGCGCCTGCTGCGCCCCACCCTACGGGCGTGCCTATAGCACGTCTGCTCCGGCGTGCTGCCTCCGCTACGAACCCGCATCGCGGGTTCTCATCCCACTTCTGAAGTTGTGTAATCATCGCCATCCCAAGGTCGCTGCGCGACTTGGTTGGCGGAGTTCCAAGATACTTCTTGGTACCAAGCGGTGGCTTTGCCAACCGCGAAGGTATTTGAAATGGAGGCCGAGGCGGGATTCGAACCCGCGAATGACGGTTTTGCAAACCGCTGTGTTAAGCCACTTCACCACTCGGCCGTGGCTGCTTTGTAGAAAAATGTACGCTAAATTGCAAGCTGAAATATCCAACTACCCTAAAAATAGCTAACAAATAACCGCTAAGCAGGTTCGATGTATACAGCAGTGCCCTGCACCGCCACCATGAGCATGGTTTTGTTGGAACCGCTTACCTCGCCGTAGTCGATATCAATGGCGATAATGGCATTACAGTCGGCCTTTTTGGCCTGCACTTGCACCTCGTGCAGAATGCTCTCACGGGCATCGGCCAGTGCGTTTTGGAAAGAGCCAGAGCGACCACCCACAACGTCACGCACTTTGGCAAAATAGTCTTTAAACAAGTTAGTACCCATCACCGCCTCGGCACACACCAGTGGGCCGTAACGTTTAATGCGGTAACCTTCAACAAATGGGGCAGTGGTAATCAACATAAACGGAGTTTAGCACAAAAAAAACCGCTGCCAAGCAGCGGTTCTTAAATATGCTGAATGATGCTGAATTTTTACTCTTTTTCAGCATGTAATTCCTGTTGTGTGCCGCTTTGTGCTTCTTCGTGCTGAAAACCAGCATTGGCCAACATGTCATCACCTGTGTAACCTTCAAAGCCTTCTGCCATTTGCACTGTGCCTGGGTCGGTCACATCAATTTTGGCGCCAGTAGCCTGAATTGCAGGCTTAACAGGCAGCACCATGCTGCTAAAAAGCTGGTCAAAAATCTGTTGTGTATTACTCATCATCGTTACTCCCGTTCCAATATCTACTAGCGTATGCAATTTCTACTGCTGTTGTCAATCTTTGTTCCTACTATCCATGTAGGGCCTTGTTCCCACGTTGCAAGGGGGTTACACCGATTTTTTTTCGGCTTCTTTTTTCTGTTCTTCTTCAACTGGAGCACGCCGTTCAGTAGGGTCTACCTGTTCTGGTTCGGCTTTACCACCTTCGGCTTGCTGCTTTTCCTTCAGCTCAGAAATAAATCGGTACTGGTTTTTACCGCTGTGCTTGGCGTCATACATTGCTTCATCAGCCAGAGTTAGCAGGTCACCAGCACTGGCGCCATCATCGGGGTACATGGCAATACCAATACTGGTACCTACATGTAGCTCTTTATCCATAATGGGGTATGGCAGGTTAATGCGCTCAATCACCTTATTGGCCACCATGACCACATCCTCAGCACTGCGTACGGCAGAGAGGATAATGGTAAACTCGTCCCCACCCAAACGGGCAACAGTGTCGGTTTTGCGCACACAGCTTTTTAAACGCTCAGAAACTTCCTTCAGCAAAATATCCCCTGCATCGTGGCCGTGGGTATCGTTCACGCTTTTAAAGCCATCTAAGTCGAGGAACATAAGGCCCACGCGACTCAACTGGCGATAAGCCTGTGCTAATCCCAAATTCAGTCGATCGTAGAACAGCTGGCGGTTTGGCAACCCAGTAAGTACATCGTGGTAGGCCAGTTTATGTTCTTGCTGGAGTTGGCTTGCCAAACGGTTTTTGGTTTGCGCCTGCTCGGTAATAACCTCTGCGCTCAAAATATAACCACCACGGTTACTGGCTTGGTCGCGCCAGGGGGTTACTTGCCAGCGGTACCATTCTTCTTGGTCACCAAATTTAAGTGGTTCTTCGCCCTGAGCTTGTTTGCTTTGCACCAGCTGTTCTAGCTCCTCCCGAGCACGGGGGAAACTTGCCATATGGTCAAAGTGGTATTGGCCTTCTACATGGTCTTCAGCAATGCGGAACTGCTGTCCCCACGCTTTGGAAACACGCAAATAGCACCAATCTTGGTCCAACACAGCTGCTGGCAATGGCATGTTGTTTAACAATGCAGAAAGCGCGGCCTGGTCAGCATATACGGCAGATTCATCTTGGTATTTATGGCTAATGTCACGCAAGGTCATGAACGCACCACCAACCGACGGGAACACGCGTGAATACGCATGCGCTTGCAGGCTTGGTAAAGTAACTTCCCCCTCCCAAGCTGCACCTTCGGCAAGGCTGTTATGTACGGCTGTTGCTAGCGCCGTATTAGCGTAATCTGGTAGCACTAGCTGCAACACTTTTTGTTCCAATGGCTCGGTTGTGCCGCTCCATTTATGTAGCAAGCGCATGGCAGCTTTATTTAACTGTACAATTTGTCCAGAAGGAGCTAGTTCAATTAGCCCAGTACGGCTCTCGGCATAGCTGGCGATAAGGCGCGTGTTATAGGTTTGCAGCTGTTCTTGTGTCATGCGTTGTTCACGCGTTGCTTGGCTCAAATGTGCCTCCAGCTGGTGAATACGCTTAAGGTACGGGCCTGCCTGCTGCTGTAGGCGAGAAATAAGCATGAGCACCACAGCAACGGCCACACCCAAAAAGCCAACAAGCCACAGCGGCCAAACGCCCACCATAATGTCGCGGTAAAAACCAACTAAATAACCAAAGCCATTTAAGCCCATATTTTGCCAAATACGTGCCATGGCGGCAGCTTTAGCTGGTACTAGGTCGGCCTGTGGTGGGTAGGCAATCCACAGCTCTACCACCAACCACAGCAAAACAGGTACAAACAGTAAGCTAATAAGTAGAACAAGGAGCAATTGGCCGAGCAAACGCATAGTGTGTATATAGAGTACTATAAATTGTTGTTTATTGGTGATAAGGTGACGCGTGACCATGAAAAAATCAAGCTTTATCACAACGTTACTGCTATGTGCTGCAGCACTTTTTAGCTCCTTTGCAACCGCTACCGAAAGCCAACAAGTGGTGGCCGAACAATCGGTACTGAAGCTTATTAGCGACCACCAACAAGCACAACCAGGCCAAACAATAACTATTGGCTGGCGCATTAACCTCACCCCACATTGGCATGTATATTGGCATAATGCTGGAGATAGCGGCCTACCACCCGAACTGAACTGGACCCTACCCCCAGGCTGGAGCATTAGTAGTATTCAAGGGTGGCCAACACCTTTGCGGCTAGATATTCCACCACTCGTTAACTATGGCTATGAAGATGAGCTGATTTTACTGTATGAACTCAGCATTCCACAGCATGCTGCACCTGGCACATATCACCTGCAAACACACGCTGGCCTGCTCATGTGTAAGGATGTTTGCATCCCTGGCGAAGGGACACTAGAGCTCCCGGTTAATGTGGGTAGCAGCAGCATTGCCAAACAGGATGTGCAGCAACAGTTTGCTAATGTACGCACTCAATATGCACAACCGTGGGCCGGAGCGCCACTTAGCTTTAGCATTACTGAGGATACGATGGCACTACAGCTCCCCGCTGGTACCAAAACTGCCTACTTTTACCCCGCACAAGAAGGGATAATTAACGATACGGCAGCGCAAAAAATCAGCAAAGGTAACCTCCTACTAAAAGCTGATGTTCACCGAGGCATGCCAAGCACACTCAGCGGACGCCTAACATTAGATGGGCAAGATTATTGGGTAAATGACATCCCTATGGGTGACCCTGCGGTTGCTGATGCATCATCACACAACTTATTGCTGATTATTGCACTGGCTTTTATTGCAGGGATTATTTTAAACCTGATGCCTTGTGTGCTGCCGGTACTGATGCTTAAGGCGTTAAGCATTATTAAAAAAGCTCATGTAGCACAGCCATGGCGCCATGGCGTGGCTTACACAGCTGGTGTGGTGGCAAGCTTTGTGGGTATTGCGCTTGTGTTGCTCTCGCTTAAAGCTGCCGGTGCGCAGTTGGGTTGGGGTTTTCAGCTACAGTCACCCTTATTTGTAGCGCTGCTATCACTACTGTTGTTACTGCTAGCCTTTAACTTTTTTGGCTTTATTAGTTTTGGGCAAAGTTTAGCACGCCTCACCCCGCGTGATAACGGCAGCGTTGTGAGCTCGGCCCTGTTTGGGCTACTGGTAACAGTATTGGCAACGCCATGTACCACACCTTTCATGGGTGGCGCTGTTGCCGTGGCACTTACCCAAGGTGGCCTTGCTGCGGTGCTCATTTTTACCAGCTTAGGTCTTGGCTTAGCGCTACCATTTTTGCTGATTAGCCTGTACCCCAACTTGCTGCAGCGGGTACCACAACCCGGCCCATGGCTTGAGTACTTCAAGCAGTTTCTCGGTTTTCCACTAATTGCGACAGCTTTATGGCTGTTGTGGGTGCTAGGGCAGCAAACATCGGTAAATACACTTGCTTTTGTACTGGCACTGGCACTGCTGTTATCGCTAGCAATGTGGATGTTTAACTTACTCAACCAGCCGACACAAAGTAATGATACGCGCTTTGGTGGCTGGGTTATTTTGCTAGCGGCTGTTATTGGTAGCGTGTGGGCGGTGCAATTTTATGTGCCCGCTACCTCCATGCCAGCTGATCAACACAGGCAACATGAGCAAGCATGGTCACCCAAAGCTGTAGAACAAGCTTTGGCAGATGGGCAAATTGTGTTCCTTAACTTTACGGCTGATTGGTGTATTACCTGTAAGGTAAACGAGCACACCACGCTAAAATCTGCCGATGTGCGCAAATTATTCATAACATATAACGTGCAGCAGTTTGTGGGTGACTGGACCCGCTACGACCCTGCCATTAGCCAAGAGCTAGAGCGTTACGGCCGCCAAGGTGTACCGCTGTATGTATTGATGGCAGCTGGAAAAGACCCTATAGTACTGCCCCAGTTGTTAACCAGTGGCGAAATACGTAAACAATTGGAGCATATCCGTGATTGAATTTAAGGCTTTAATGGACGCATTAGGTGGTTTTTTATGGGGCTGGCCTATGCTGACCCTACTTGTTGGCACTGGTGTGCTTTATACTGTTTTGCTTAAAGGTGTGCAGTTCCGCCTACTGGGTTATGCGCTTAATTTAGCTTTTCACCCCAACCACAATAATAAACATAAAAAGAACGATCACGATGGCGATATCTCGCACTTTCAAGCATTGATGACAGCACTATGCGCCACCGTAGGTACCGGTAACATTGCTGGTGTGGCTACGGCTATTGCTCTTGGTGGACCAGGCGCCCTGTTTTGGATGTGGGTAACCGGTATTTTGGGTATGGCAACCAAGTTTGCCGAAGGTGTACTGGGTGTGCACTTCCGCCTAAAACGTCGTGATGGCACATTGGCTGGTGGGCCTATGTACTACCTGCGTGATGGTGTGCGCTGGCCTATTTTGGGTGCGCTATTTGCCGTATTCCTTATTTTGGGTGGTATTGGTGCTGGTGGCATGGTGCAAAGCAACAGCATTGGCGATGTACTATGGCAAACTTTTGCCCTGCCTAAGGAAGTTACAGCCATTCTTATTATTGTACCTTTAGCCCTAGTTTGGTTTGGTGGTGTACAGCGTATTGGCCAGTTTGCCGGTGCCGTTGCCCCAACTATGATCCTTATTTACGTGGTAACAGGTAGCGTTGTGCTGCTGGCTAACATTACACACATCCCAAGCATTCTTGCCATGGTATTTACCGATGCCTTTACTGGTACTGCTGCTGCAGGTGGTTTTGCCGGCGCCGTACTGAAAGATGTTTTGCGCCAAGGGTTCTCCCGTGGTGTATTTTCTAATGAATCTGGCCTAGGCTCCTCCCCTATTGCGGCGGCAGCTGCCAAAACCAAACACCCGGTGGAGCAAGCACTTGTCTCCATGACACAAACCATGATTGACACTTTAGTAGTGTGTACCTTTACAGCGCTGGTTATTATCTCCTCCGGTTTGTGGCAAACCGCAGTGGCGGACAATAACATTGGTGCTGGCCTAACTGCTGCTGCGTTTAGCCAAACACTATCGTTAAGCATTTGGGACATTCCACTTGGTAACCTGATTGTAAGTTTCTGCCTCATCTTCTTCGCCTTCACCTCCATTTTAGGCTGGGGTTACTACGGCGAACAAGCGCTGAATTACCTCAGCAAAGGGCGTGGCATTACACTGTATAAATTTGCTTTTGTTATTGCGGTGGCATTGGGTACCTTTGCTTCTGTACCGCTGGTTTGGAACATTGCGGAGATTAGCATTGGCCTGATGATTATCCCGAACTTGATTGGGTTGATTATTCTGGCACCGCTGGTACGCCGCTTACTGCTAGATTACCAACGCTCCCAAAAAGATGGGCAAGGCTTTGCTATTAAGCCCTTCCATAATTAGATGATAACAGGGCAGCTGGCAAAGCCACTCCCCTATTACTGGGGGCACCCCAGCCCCCGCGTGGACCTAGTCACTCCGTGACCTAGGGACCACGAACTAAATGTGATTTTACTTAGCTTTTGGCACATCGCCTAGAATTTGCACTGTCCAACCGCGGCCAATGCCGTATTGTTCAGCTTGGCCAGCATTGAGTTCCAACACCATGTCTACCGGTGTGCCAGGCCCGCGTGGTGTTAAGTCGTGTGGGCGCATATTACGCTCTACCGCTACAATTTTACGATCACGGATGAAAAATACATCCAGCGGAATGAGCGTATTCTTCATCCACATTTTTACATTATCTTGGCGAGGCCATATAAATAGCATCCCTTGTGCGGCTGGCATTTCGCGGCGATACATCAACCCACGGCTACGCTTAGCTGGTGTATGTGCCAGTGCTACATCATAAGCCACAGCATCGCGCTTATTTGGCGCTACAAGCTTTACAGTGTGCGTTGGCGCTGCGTCTGCAACGGGTTGGCATGCACCTAATACAAATGCAAACAGCAATAATAACTTACTCTTCATCGCTTACGGTTCCTTTTAGTACACTAAAAATATCCTTTACCAAACCCGGCGTTACAACAGAAATGGGGTTAACGCCAACACGCGGGCTATCCAGCGGCCCTTTTACGCTAAAGTCAGCCACAACCAACCCTTCTTGGCTACCAGTAAGGATAGTACCCAGCAATGGTACGCTACTTACAACCTTGTTTAACCCAGCAACGGGCACAAGCTTACCGCGCCAATCTAAAATGTTTTGCGCGGTATCTACCGTGCCATCGCCTGTAATACCAATAGCTGGCCCATCCATACGCACCTTAGAGAGCTTTACAACATCATTTTGAATTTCAAACGGGAATGTGAGCGTATTGAAGATAATACCACTACCTGATGTAAGCTGCTCTAGCGAGAGCAAACCCAATAGCTGCGCAAGCACCGGTGCGTTATGCAAACGGATATCATTAATATTAACCACACCCGTTGTATGAGGTTTGGCGGTGAGCGGTACTTGTGCCTGCAGCTGTAATGCACCGCCTTCAATAGATTTATGTGCCCCAACCAAACGGAGGAAACGACCAGCATCTGTTGCGTGTAGGTAAATTTGCCGGGTTTGGCCAGCATCCATATGGCCGGTAACCTCGCCACTTGAACCCAACAACGCTTGCCACTTTGCCGATTGCCAATGGCCACCTTGGCGCAACGCATTTAAAGAGACACCTGCAAACTGGCCACCCGGTGCATGGAGCCGGTCTAGCACAATTTGTACTTCCATCTGCTCTGGCAGCTCGCTTTGTTGCTGTTTTTTGTTTGGTTTTTCACCCCACCATGGGCGCAAATCCACGCTACCACCAACTACTTCCAACATATTGGGGCGAAAATCTAGCTGCTGAATACCTAAGGGACCAACCTTGAACGGTGCAAAGTTAAGAAACTCCACCTCTTCATCAGCCGTTACCCGGCCACGACCAAGAACCTCAACATTATAGCCACCAACAATAATTTGGTCTAAGTCAGTGCCGCGTGGGGTGTAATTTCCTAATAGTTCCACATGCAGCTCCTGCTGCGGTGGTTTGTGCCACTTTAAGTTCACCATGGTAAGGCTGTTAGCACTTGCGTTACTTGCTAAGTCAAAACGGAACTCATCGCCATATTCGCTTACTTGCACTGTGCCGCGCAGTGGTGCTTCCCAGCGCAGACCCATATCACGTAAGCTTTGCTCCCATGGCTTAAGCGGAATTTCGCCTTCTAGCCATGTCTCGCTACGTTCACCAGGTTGGGTTAGGTCATCTACACGGGTCATGCTCACTTGTGCGCCACCAAGCGTACCTTGCCCTTTATACACCAATTCTTTTTCGGTGAGATTTACCACACCTGTTTTACCGCTAAATACCAGTTCTGGCATATCTGGCACCGTAAGACCCACATTGCGGAGCTGCGCGGTTAAATCAAAGGTAGCATCGGGGTAGTCTACATCGTCACCAAGTGGTGTTTTAAACCAACCCTTCGTAACATGCTCACCTTGTACCGGACCAAACCAGTCAGGATCTTCTAGCTCCATGCCAATCATTTCAATCACGCGCTGTACATTGCCCTTTAGAGTACCGGCATTAACAGTGAGCTCTGGCTTAATATGCGTTTCGCGGAATAGCTTGCCAAAAGTAAGGGTGACCGCTTGCGCTGCTGTGCTGTGTAGTTCGGCCTGTGGTAGGTGAATATAAATTTTATCTTCGCGCAGTTCAAAATCTCCACCTGCTTGGTAAAGCACGGGCAAATTATCTAGCACGCGTACATCAGCTTTTTCGAACCAAGCGGTACCGCCATAGCCACATTTGGCAGCACAATTCATGGCTTGGTCCACACCACCTTTAAATACAAAATCAATATCGTGCAGCACACCACCATCAATATGGTCGCGTAGCCAGCCTACGGTGTCGTCTAGGTCAACATCGGGTAAGAGCGGCAAAAAATCTGCAAAAGCAATGCGTGGCACTTGCGCACGTACATCAATGTGTAATTTTTCAGGGTCGTCTAGGTGTGCCAACTTACCTGCTACCGAAACTGTAGCTCCCCCCACTGTTTGCAACATAATGGGCGATACATGCAGCGCTGCGCCATCTGCTGCCCACCAACCTGTTAAGCTCAGCTGTTTAAACGGTACCGTACCTTGGTACACCCCAGGTACACGTGCCTCACCTTCACCAAAAAGTAATGTAAATTGCGGCTGCCCCATGCTGCCATCCCAGCCTAGTGACATAGCTACCGAAAGGCGCCCTTCCGCATCAATCACTTTGCCTAAATCGGTAGGCATAATGGGCTCTAACAAGCTTGTTGGGAGGTGGTCAAATTTGGCAGATAAATGAATCGCCTTATTATCAGCACTTGGCTCACCACGTACCAATACTGGCAAACGCTCAGGCTGGTTTTGGAACCCAAAGCTACCGGTAGCGCTAAAATCATAGTACTTATCAGCCAAGCGCAATAAACGCAGGTTAGCTTGCTCTAGCACCACTGTTTCCGACAAAGCTTGGGCTTGCACGCTTAGTGCCGTGTTAATGGCACTTACTTCGGTAGGGAGTGGTAGCCACCACGGTATGGAAAGCTCAAATTGTTGCTGTTGCTGCTGTGGTAGCTGCCAGCCATTTAGCTGCCAACCAGCATCATTTTGTTTAAGGTTTAAGCTAATACCTTCGGTACTGATACTCCCCAGGCTTGGTAAGCCCATGCGCCACCCTAGAGAAATATTCAGCGTTGGAATGTTTAAATCTGGCGCTTGGGTGTAGCGAATATTTTGCCCTACCAAAGTAGCGCTACGCCACTGCCATTGCCAACTTTGAGCATTCACGTGCACCTGTGCCAGCTGATTATTAATGGTTTGTGTGAGTAACCCACTATGGCTCAAAACAGCTATGACCGCACTCAACAGCACCACAACCAATAAAATTGTAGCGTAGAGAGCAAGGCGGCACGTGCGAATAACCATAGCGAACCTACCTAAACCTCCACCACTTTTTGTGCTAATGCCGCACGAATAAAGCTCTGTAAATCGCCATCTAGCACGTGTTGTGATTGGCTGGTTTCCACACCCGTGCGCAAATCCTTCACCATTTGGTAGGGGTGTAATACGTAGGAGCGAATTTGATGCCCCCAACCAATTTCGGTTTTACCGGCTTCCATTTCATCCTTTGCAGCTTGGCGTTGACGTAGCTCGTGCTCATACAATCGTGCGCGCAGCATGTTCATTGCTTTTTCACGGTTGCGGTGCTGAGAGCGCTCCTGTTGGCACGTTACAACAATATTAGTTGGTGTATGGGTAATACGCACCGCGCTGTCTGTAGTGTTTACGTGCTGGCCACCAGCACCACTGGCACGGTAGGTATCTACGCGCAAATCTTCGGGGTTAATATCAATCTCAATGCTGTCATCTACCTCTGGGTACACAAACACCGATGCAAACGATGTATGGCGCCGGTTTTGGCTATCAAAGGGAGAAATGCGCACCAAGCGGTGTACGCCACCCTCTGTTTTTAAAAACCCAAATGCGTTAGTGCCTTCTAGCTTAAGGGTGGCAGATTTTATCCCTGCTTCTTCCCCATCGCTTTGGTCAATTAAGCCAACTTTAAACCCTTCGCGCTCGCCATAGCGGCTGTACATACGCAGTAGCATTTGCGCCCAATCTTGCGACTCTGTGCCCCCTGCCCCTGCATGAATTTCCACAAACGCATTGTTACCATCTGCCTCACCACTCAACATGGTTAGGGTTTCTAGCTGATCTAATTTTTGCGCCAGTGCTTTTAGCTCACCGCCCGCTTCTTGCAGCGTATCCTCATCTTCCATTTCTTGCGCCAACTCAAACAACGTTTGTACGTCGTCCAGTTTTTGTGCCGCTGCATCGTACTGCTTAAGCTTGCCCTCTACCTGAGCTTTTTGCTGCATCACGTCACGCGCCGCGTCGGGCGAGTTCCACAAGTTTGGGTCAGCTGCTTTTTCTTCTAGTTGTTGGAGGTCGGTGCGGGCTTGATCAACGTCAAAGATGCCCCCTCAGGAGTTCTAACGACTCCTGAATTTTACCCAACTGACTGCGCTGTTCTGCGTCCATCGCAAGGTCCTTCCTTAGTAAATGTCATCTAAACGCAGTGGCTGGCCACTGGTGGTGGTTGGTACGCTATTATTGCCAGATTTGGCTTGCCCCGGTTCTGTACCGGGAATAAACGCCTCCAACAACGTGCGTTTGGTTTGCGCCGTTGGCAGAGTACCATTTTCAGCGTCAATCTTCACCAAGCTTAGTCCTGGTGGCACTGTAAATGGCGGTACAGCTTTACCAGCATGCGCTGCAGCCATCACTTCTTTCCAAATTGGTAATGCTGCTTTAGAGCCAGTTTCGGGGTTACCTAATGTTGTTGGACGGTCCAACCCAAACCATACGCCAGCCACCACCTGCGGGCTATACCCCATAAACCAAGCGTCGATATAGTCGTTCGTGGTGCCTGTTTTACCGGCTAATGGCAAATTGAGCTCCTTAGCGCGCCACGCAGTACCACGCAGCACCACGCCTTCCAGCATGCTATTCACCTGGTAAGCATATTGCGGGTCAATCACCTGCGGGAAAACTTCCTGCGGATATTGTGGAATATTCTCTGCGGTAGAACCCCACGCACTTAAGCAGCTCTCACAGCTACGGCCACGTTGCATCAGCACACCGCCATTGCTATCCAGCACTTTACTAACGCTATACGGTTTTACTTGCTTACCTAAGTTGGCAAACGTGGCATAAACCTGTGTGAGATTAAGCGGCGTTACAGCAGCCGAACCCAACGCTACTGAAAGGTCGCCCGATTCCATATTAGCATCGTAGCCGAGGCTTTTTGCGCGAGCGATAATACGGCGCATGCCAATGTCTTGCGCTAGGCGAATGGTCATCAAGTTACGGGATTTCTCTAGCCCAATACGCAATGGTGATGCACCATAAATGCGTTGGCTGTAGTTTTGCGGTTTCCAACGTTGGCCATCTGCCGTGCCATCAAACACCACAGGTGCATCTAGCACTGGTGTGGCAGGAGTATAGCCATTCTCCAGCGCTGCTAGGTAAGCAATAGGTTTAAAAGCAGAGCCAGGCTGGCGTTTGGCTTGTACTGCACGGTTAAAGCCACGGTCTCCACCTAGGCCACCTACCATTGCCATAATGCCGCCATCGTGCGGGTTCATCACCACCACGGCAGACTGTGCCTGTGGTACTTGCTCCAAGCTGTAATGGTTTACTGGTGCGTTACCTGTTGCACCACGTGCTACCTCTCCCAATGGGCGCACTAGCACAACATCTCCTACTTCCAGTACATCGCTTACACGTTTAATTTTAGGGCCAAGGTCGTCGGGTGATTCATACTGCCGCGCCCAGCTCAACGCATGGAATGGAATGGTACCTTCAGCACCACCTAAAAAGCTAATGCTGGCCTGCTTAGTTGCATCATCCACACTTTGCACAACGGCTAGCTCACCCAAAATATTAGGTAAGGAGAGTTCGTCGGTCAGCTGTTCCAAACGGCGCTGCCAACCAACAAGCAGACCAAAGCGTGCTACTGGCCCGCGCCAGCCATGGCGACGGTCATACGCACGTACACCATTATATACCGCAAGCTCTGATGCCTCTTGCACTGGTTTGCTCAGCGTGGTCCATACCTTTAGGCCGCCTTCAAATACTTTATCGCTACCATATTTAGCCACTAACTCGCGGCGTACATGCTCTACAAAGTGGCTCTCCCCACGTAGTAGTGGTTGAGGCTGGAGTGCTAATGGTTGTTGCACAGCTTCATCCGCTGTTGCTTTATCAATAAAGCCAGCATTTTGGATACGGCGTACAATGGTATCGCGGCGAGCGCGGGCACGGCGTGGGTTGCGCAACGGATTATACGTGCTTGGCGCCTTTGGCAAACCCGCCAGCATGGCACGCTCGGTTAGTGTGAGTTCATCCAACGTTTTGCCATAATAAGCTAATGCCGCTGCCGTTACGCCATATGCCCCTGCTCCCAAATAAATTTGGTTGAGGTAGAGCTCCAAAATTTCGTCCTTCGTAAAGGCTTTTTCAATACGACGAGAAAGGATGAGCTCCTTAATTTTACGTGTATAGGTACGGTCTCGCGTGAGCAGAAAAGTTTTAGCCACTTGCTGCGTAATGGTACTGGCGCCTTGCAAACGGTTGGTGAGCAAGTTGGTTAATGCTGCGCGTACAATAGCCTTTAAATTAAAACCGCCGTGCTCATAAAACTGAGTGTCTTCTGCCGCTAAATACGCATTAATCAGCTCCTGTGGCACATCGCTAATGGGCGTGTAGTAGCGGCGTTTACGTGCAAATTCGGCCAGTAATGTACCATCGGCTGCAAAAACTTGGGTTACCTGTGCTGGGCGGTAATCGGCTAGTGATTTATAATTCGGCAAATCGCGTGAAAACCAAACATACACTCCAATAATAAGCAACATCGCAAAAGCAGCACCCACAGCACCAAGCACAGCGCAGGCAGCCAACCACCAACGCAGGGAGCGTTTAGGCAAACTCTTCACAAACTGTGCTAATTGCTTTAATGGGGCAAACATATTGTATTGATACCTGTTTGCTTAGTTTTAGGCAATGTATACCTATCGATTTACATGATGTTCTTACCTGCGACATTACGCACCTCGCCTATGGCGAGGGCATAAGTCTCCGGGACACAACCCTAACAACAATATTTAATTGTTGTTTACCGCTATGCGGTAACGTGTTGGTCAATGATACCTATTCGCGTAATCACGAATACCTTGCGCCAAGGATTTTGCTAGTTTTGTTTGGTAAGCTTTATCTACCAATTTGCGTTCTTCATCTGGGTTAGAAAGGTAGGCCAGCTCTACTAAAATAGACGGTACTTCAGGTGCCTTAAGCACGGCAAAGCCAGCATAAAGCAAATGGTCTTTACGCAAGTAAGCTACTTTGCGGAACTCCTCCAACACCTCACGCCCCAGTAGTGCACTGCGGTTCATGGTTTCGCGTTGCGTAAGGTCAATCAGAATATCTTGCACGTCTGGTGCTTCGTGCGAAATATCTAGCCCCGGTGTAATGACTTTATTGGCATTACGCGCTAAGCGCGCGGCTTCTCTGTCTGATGCTTTTTCTGACAACACATATACCGTACCACCACGTACACTACGTTTTTTATGAGCATCGGCATGGATGCTAATAAACATATCTGCATTATGGCGCTGTGCAATGCGCATGCGCTCACGCAGGGGAATAAACTTATCGCTACTGCGGGTCATCACTACTTTAATATCCTCACCCCGCAGTTCATCACGCAGCTTTTTACCCACACTTAGCACCACATGTTTCTCATAATTACGTGCGCGGCCAATAGCACCCGGGTCTTTACCGCCATGGCCAGGGTCAATCACCACCACAAGCGGACCTTTAGGCTCGGTTTTTGCGCTAGGTACCGGCGGCACAGTGCTTAAAATACTGCGTGGTGCACGGGCTTGCGCAACCTGCTTGGTAGCAGCCTTTTTAGAAGGTAATAAATCCACCACCACACGGTGGCCACGACCTTTAGTTGGCGGAAGTGTAAACACTTTACTTTGCGCTGGGCTGGTTAGGTCCATCACCACACGCACTACACCCGGTTTGTTCTGTGCTGAGCGAATATCCGTAATCAGGGTATTTTTATTATAGCTCTGTTCTAATGCCTTTTTAGCAATGTTAATTTGCGGAAAATCTAGCACCAGCCGGTTAGGGTTTGGCAGGTCAAATACAGCTTTAGGCTTTACTTCACCGCTAAATTCTAGCACCACGCGGGTTTCTTGCTCATGTTGGCCAAGGCGTACTTTTTGCAGCGTAGGCGCTGCCTGAGCCCCTAATGCTAGCAATAAACAAGGTACGAGTAGCAACGCCCGCAACATAAATTAGTTCCCTTCTCCCTGTGGTGTTAAGTTACGGCGGAGTGTTTCACCGAGCTGACTAAAAATCAATAACAGTGCTACCAAAACCAGTGCCGGAGCCACTACGAGGTGTGGCGCAACGAGCATATAGCGGCTCCCCTCACGTAGCATTTGGCCAAGGCTGGCCTCGGGTAGCGGCAGTCCAATACCCAAAAACGATAATCCTGCCTCTGCCAAAATTGCACCACCTGCCACAAAAATAGCTTCCACCAACAATACAGGCGCCATATTTGGTAACAAATGCTGCCATACGATGTGCCACGGTGACTGGCCCAGCACTTTGGCTGCTTGCACAAACTCTTGCTGTTGTAGTTTTAACGTTTCAATACGTGTAAGGCGGTAGAACGTGATCCACCCCGCAATGGCTAATGCGGCAATAACATTAATAAGCCCCGGCCCCAGTAACGATGTAACCAACACTGCAAGTAAAAAGCCGGGAATAGCTAAAAATGCATCGCTCACACGGGTTAACACTTGTTCCACCCAGCCACCATACCAAGCGGCCAATAACCCTAGTGGGATACCAATTAACGCTGTAAGCACTAATACCCCCACTGCAACCACGAGCGCCACATGTACACCAGCCGCTGCACGAGAGAGAACATCTCGCCCCAAACTATCGGTACCCCATAAAAATTCAAACGAAGGTGCTGCAAAAAACGCATCCCAGTACTGCCACTGGGCGCTATGACCGTTCAACTGCGCTATCACCACAACAAACAACAAAAAACCTAGCGCTAACTTCATACTCAATGGAAATTGCATTAGCTTGCCCCCCATTGGTCACGCACACGTGGGTCTAGTGCAGCTACACCTACATCGGCCAGCACGCTCATGAGCAAATACACCAAAGCAATAAACAGTACTGTGGCCTGAATAAGCGGATAATCACGCTGTGCCAAAGCATCCACCAGTAACTGGCCCACACCAGGCCAAGCAAATACCGCCTCGGTCAACACGGCACCGGTTAGCACCACCCCTGCCTGCAGAGCCACAATGGTAACCACTGGCAATAAAGCATTAGGTAACAGGTGGTTACACAGTTGACGCCAAAAGCTAGCCCCTTTGGCTTGTGCCGTTGTTATGTAAACTTTATTCAAAATTTCTAGCAAACTATTGCGCAGTAACCGCGCTGTGAGTGCGCTTAAGGCAGCGCCCAGTGTTATAGCTGGCAATACCACGTGCGCCAACTCACCACGACCAGCCACAGGCAACCAACCGAGCCATACTGCAACAATAAGCATCAGCAACGGGCCTAATACAAAGCTTGGCAATGCAAATAGCAAGGTGGTTGTGCCCAAAACTGCTTTATCTACCCACTTTTGCTGGTTAAGTGCCGCAATAACGCCCGCAGGTATGGCAATGGTTAATGCTACCGCTAACGCTGCCAAGCCTAGCTCCAAAGTGGCTGGTAACCGCTGCCACAGCATGTTCAACACTGGCTGCTGACTGTAAAAAGACTGTCCCCAATTGCCCTGTACCAAGCCCAATAAATAGCTGCCATATGCGCTCAACAAAGGCTGGTCTAGCTTAAGTGCCGCAGATAAAGCATCCCGATTGGCTGGTAACGCTGTTTCACCCAACAAAACGTCTAATGGGTCACCCGGCAAAATACGCAATAGTAAAAACACAAAAGTTGCCACCAACAGCGCAGTTGGTAGCGTAGTCAGTAAACGGCGAATACATAACCCCAGCATCAATTTTAAATTTAACGCACAGAACATTTGCGTACCATGCTCGAGCGGTTTATGATGCTTCTGCTGTGGCGAGGATGCCGCAACAAATGCAGGCAACAAAACCCCTGCCCGAGAACGAAAAAAGATTTGATACCAACTGACCAACTGAGTGTTTGTCGCAATTAAAACAAGATTTTAAAACTACATCATAATGAATCACATTAACCACAAGGATTCCCCATACTACCGCTTTTAAGCGGATGGTTTTGATGTATCGCACACACCAGTGGTCGCCGATAAGGAGCACCGACCATGACCAAGCGCATGCTGATCGATGGTACGCACGCTGAAGAAATTCGCGTTGTCGTTGCCGATGATAATAAAATTGACGATTTTGAAGTTGAAACCGCAGGTAAAACCCAACTAAAGGGTAACCTATATGTAGCTGAAGTAGACCGCGTGGAAGCCTCGCTACAAGCTGCGTTCCTCCGCTATGGTGGTCAACGCAATGGCTTTTTGGCCTTTAGCGAAGTTCACCCACAGTGGTTTGACCTTGAAAAAGATGAAAAAAACGAGCTTCTGCAAGAACTTCAAGATCTAGCTGATCGCCGCCGTGGCAATGATAATGCCCCAGATGAGGAAGTAGGTAACGCTGCAACAGAAAGCCACGACCACGAACTAAGCGAGGCAGAGCAAGATGAAGACGCTCGTGCTGCTGCGATTGCCAATAGCCTAAACCCAGAAGACACCAGCACAGCTGTACCAAGCAAAGCACCACGACGTGCTGCTACAGCGGCTAAAGCTGAAGAAGCACAAGAAGAAAAGCCTAAGGAAGCGCCTGATAATAGCGTACCAAACACGCGCAAACCACCAATCCACCGCCGCTACCGTATTGAACAAGTGCTTAAGCCGGGTATGAAAATTTTGGTGCAAATCACCAAAGAAGAGCGTGGCGGTAAAGGCGCTGCTATGACCACATACTACGCCTTGGCTGGTCGCTTTAGCGTGCTGATGCCAAACACACCATATGCTGGTGGTATCTCTCGTAAAATTAATGATTCAAGCGAGCGTAAGCCACTACGTGAGATTTTCAACAAGCTAGATATTCCACGTGAGAATGGCCTGATCATCCGCACCGCTGGTGTTGGCCAAGACCAAAAGAGCATCCAAGGTGATGTAGATAGCCTGCTTGACCAATGGAAAGGCATTCAAAAATCTTTCGATAAAGAAGATAACCTTGCCTGCGTACATGAGGATGCAAGCCTTGTTGCCCGCGCCATTCGCGATATGTTCAACGAAGATGTTGAGGAAATTGTGATTGCTGGCCGCCGCATTTACCGCCAAGCCAAGGACCATGCTAAAACCATGGTGCCCGAAGCAGCGAAGAAAATGAAAGAGCACCGCGGCAAAAGCCCAATCTTTACCGAATATACCGTAGAGCAAAAACTGAATAAGCTGCACCACACACGTGTTGTGCTTCCTTCAGGTGGTTATCTCATTATTGACCCTACCGAGGCACTGGTATCGGTAGATGTGAACTCCGGTAGTGCCACACAAGGTAGTAATATTGAGGAAACCGCACTAAAAACAAACTTAGAAGCAGCAGAAGAACTGGCACGCCAAATTCGCCTGCGTGACTTGGCCGGCCTAATTGTGGTCGACTTTATTGATATGGACCACCGCCGCCATAACGGCCAGGTGGAACGTGCGATGCGCAAACTAGCGCGTAAAGACCGTGCGCGCATGCAAGTTGGCGATATCTCCAACTTTGGTTTGATGGAAATTTCCCGCCAGCGTCTGCGTCCATCATTAAACGAATCTACCTTTATTACCTGCCCGCATTGTCAGGGTAGTGGTAGCATTGTTTCTAACGCCACAGCTGCGCTGATGATTCTGCGCCGCTTGGAAGAAAATGATATTGCTGGCGAAGCAGACCGCGTGATTGTGCATACCTCTGCCGAGTTGAGCCTGTACATTCTCAACCACAAACGTGCCTTGATCCAAGACCTAGAAGCAAAATACAAATACCAAATTCAGTTTATGGCTGATGCCACCGTTATGGTGCCAGACATGAAGCTAGAGCTGGTACGCGTAAAAGCAGATGGTACAGAATCGAGCAGTATTATTAATGTAGAACTGCGTGAAAAGCCGTATGAGCCACCCGAAGTACGCTACAGCAAGAAAAAGCATGGTAAACCTAGCGGTGGTAACAAAGGTAGCGATAAAAAAGAGCGTAAACCACGTACCCGTAAAGAAAATACCAAAAAAGACGCTAAAGCTGATGATGCCCCTACGCCAAAAGCTACAGCAGGTAAAAAACCTGCCAAGCAGGCTAAAAAATCAGCTATTAAGCGCCTTACCAAAGGTTCCAAGCCAGTAGATGGTGGTACTGAGGAATCGGCTGAAGCTAAGCCAGCAGAGCAATCTGCCGTGGCAGCAGCAGCCAGTGCTGCAAGCGATAAACCAGTAAAAACCAAAGCTGTGCGCCGCCTAAAAACGACACGTAACACAGCCGATGAGGCATCTACCGAAGAGAGTAAGGCTAAAAAATCAGCTAAATCTGACGAAAAGTCATCAGATAAGCCAAAAGCCAAGCGTGCACCACGCAAAGCTAGTGCTAAAAAAGCTGATGATAAAGCAGATAACGTAGAAACGCTGCCAACTGCCGAAAAAGGTTCTGAGGAAAAATCCAAAGGTACGTTCCAACGCTGGTGGGGTAAGAGTTAACCGTTACTCACGCCAATGCATAAAAAGAGCCCCGCTATTAAGCGGGGTTTTCTTTTATTCGCAATTGAGGAAGAGTAATCCAAACTGGCGGTGGTTAAGGGTGCTGGCGTGTGGGGCATCGGCAAACATCCAACCACTAAACAAGGTTTGCGACGCTGCACCTGCTACACTCACAAAGGCAGCTGCGCCTTGCTTGTTTGGTGATTGGTTTACACAACGGCTTAATTGCACCTGTAATGCTGTGCTGGGTAAAGCTTGCCACGTTTGCGTTACTGGCAAAGCCACCTCCTGCGTGCGGCCGGGTGTGTAGGCTACCACACGAAAGTTTGCCCCCTCTGCCGTTTCATACAGTGGCCAGGTGGCAGATACATCCGTGACAGTCTCGCTAATCATGCTAATTTTGCCGGGAAAAAGTGGCTCGCTCAGCAAACGGAGTTCACTGAAAATATCCTGCGCTTGCGCCAATGGTACGCTACACAACCCAACAGCCAACAAAGTAAAAATTTTAGTCACTGAGCAGTTTACGGGCTTGCTCAAGGTCTTTACGCCATTTATCTAGCGGTAAAGGTTCTGCTGCTGCAACTGGCGTTGGTGCTTTAGCTTCTTTAACCACACCTGGCTTTTTCAGCACGCCTTGCACACCTTTAATGGTGTAGCCCTGCTCGTGCAGCAACGTTTTAATGCGCTTAAGCAATGCCATGTGCTCTGGGCCATAATAACGACGGCCAGATTTTTTAATCGGTTGCAGCTGTGGAAATTTGCTCTCCCAAAAACGCAGTACATGTGTTGCCACATCCAACTCTTTAGCGGCAGCGCTAATAGCTTTATATCCTCGCTCGGAAGGTTGGTTACTGTTTGTAGAATTAGCAGAAGCAGGCGTTGCCGTAATAGGCTCGCCAAACAAATCCAGCTCAGGAGTGCTCGACACAGCCCTACTCGTCGCCGTTAACTTGAGCCTTCAAAATATTGGAGGCACGGAACACAACCACACGGCGCTGAGTAATTGGCACTTCTTCCCCAGTTTTTGGGTTACGGCCTACACGCTCGTTTTTGTGGCGTACAGCAAAATTACCAAAGCCAGAAATTTTAACTGTTTGGCCTTTTTCTAAACTACCAATCATAGTTTCGATTGCGGCATCCACCAGCTCAGACGCATTTTTACGCGACAAGCCGACTTCGTGATAAACAGCTTCTGCTAGAGAAGCACGTGTATGTGTTGGAACTTTATTAGCCATAACAGTAAGATAAAGCTGTTATTAAACGCGGTCAAGCAATCATTGCCAGCGATAGAGCACCGTGCCCCAATTAAAACCTGCACCAAAGGCACTAAAGGCTACCAAGTCACCAGCTGTAAAGCGTTTTTCCTGCACCGCTACCGATAATGCCAACGGCACAGAAGCAGCAGATGTATTGGCATGGCGGTCAACCGTCATCACCACTTTTTCTAGCGAAATACCAGCTTGCTTAGCGGCAGATTGCAGCAAACGTGCATTGGCTTGGTGTGGTACCCAGTGGTCCACGGCATCTACATCTAGCCCATGCGCAGCTAGTGTTTCGGTTAAGTTATCTGCCATACCACGTACTGCATGTTTAAATACTTCACCACCGTTCATGGTGGTAAAGCCAGATGTTTGTGTGGTTGCCACGCCGTCAGTTGCGCGTAAATCTTCTACAAATGCGCCATCACCCTGTAACTGAAAACCAAGTACGCCCGGCACACCAAATTGGCGTTTTAACACCACAGCACCAGCACCATCGCCAAATAGCACTGCAGTACGGCGATCCGACCAGTCGAGCAAATTGCTAAACGTATCAGCGCCAACCACCAAGGCAGTGGTTAAATCGCCTTGCGCCATCATGCTATCAGCAATGCTCATAGCATGTACAAAGCCACTACACGCGGCATTAATATCAAACGCAACACCTTGGTAACCCAACATTTGTTGAATTTGGCTAGAAACACCTGGAAAGGTTAAATCTGGGGTAGCAGTAGCTACAATAGTAATATCTGCACGGTCTAAACCAGCTTCGGCCAATGCATGGCGTGCTGCATTACTGGCTAGTGTTGTTGTGGTTTCCCCTTCGCTACATACGTAACGTTGAGAAATACCCGTACGGGTACGAATCCACTCATCAGAAGTTTGAACCGAGCGTGCTAGCTCGTCATTAGAAATTTTGCCGGCGGGGAGCGCTGCTCCCACACCGGCAATAATTGTTGCAGCCGTACTCACGGCAGAAACTAGGCTGACTATTCAGCGCTAGCAGCTTCAGCAGCAGGAGCTTCTGCCTGTGCTGGTGCCGCTTTTGGCTTAATCACTTGGCGACCACGGTACCACCCATCAGCAGTAATATGGTGACGACGGTGCAGCTCACCAGTATCTGCACTTTCAGATATTGGGGCACCACTCAATGCATCGTGTGCACGGCGCATATCGCGGCGTGAGGTCGATTTTTTGCTCTTTTGTACAGCCATGGCTCTATTCCTTGCTTATAACTATATATAAATTTGTCGTTAGGGGCGCTGTTTAGCGCATATTTCAGGATAAATCAAGCACTGTATCCAGATTTTTCTGTGTCACCTCTGCAAGTACTGTTTTTGCAAGCTTTTTAGGCTGTGGCACTTTGTTGCGTTCCATCGCCACGGCAAGTACATCGGCATCGCTATCGGCCAGTGCAGGCATATACGCCACCAAACGACCTTGAAATGCACCAATAAACTTTTTCATATGCTTATTAATACTTGGGTCACCCACCCCACCTTGGCGAATACTTGCTTCTACCTGGTCAAAAAACACATCATGAAAGCGCTGTGCCAGTGGGTGCTCACCTTGTGTTTTAAGTTGTGCAATGGTGGCCACAGCAAAGCTGCCTAACACCTCAAACCGTTGCTGACGCGTTGGTTCATCACTTGCATTTTGCTCGCCATCAAATAACTTTGGCGCCGCAGTTTGCGCTTGTTCCCATACCCAGTTGTATAAAACCAACGCGCGTTGTTCACGTTTTGGGGTACGTAGCCGCCGGAAAAGTTGTCTCAAACTCATAGTTCGCCTAAAGTACGCGCATGAAAACATTCTGCAAAGTATTTTATGGGGGCTGCATTGCAATTTTATTGGGCGCTTGCTCTACCGTGGTGCACACCCGAGGCCAAGTGATTCATAGCGACCAGCTAGAACAACTGCGTGTAGGTATTACTACTAAAGAACAAGTATCAATGATTCTTGGTAGCCCCTCCTCTACATCTACCTTTGAGCAAGATGTGTGGTACTACGTATCCGAGCGTGTGATTGATAAACCGCTAAACCCTGGCATTTTAACTGAACGTACCGTGCTAGAGCTTACTTTTGATGAGAGTAACCGCTTGAGCGAACTGCAAGAGCGCGGCGCGGATGATGGTCGTACTATTGATCCAAGCAACCGCACCACCCGTACCCATGGGCAAAAACCAAGTATTGCTGGCCAGCTGCTAGAAAACTTTGGAACTGGGTTTTAATGCCTATCCTCGCCGCATTACGCCGTCTTTCTAGCGCACAGCGTGGTGCTATGTTTGGGCTAGACGCCCGGATTGCCCTTGGCGTTTTTGGTATTATGACCACCATGATTGGCTTTTTTGCCATGAGCAAAATTCACCAAGCACGTTACGCTGCTGCTATTCATGAACTTGAAGCCATTAACGATGCAATGACCGAGTACCAAGCAGATATTGGTGTGTTTGTGCCCTTTAGCATTAATGGTGGCAGCGATGGTATTCGCGATTTCCAAGCACTAACCGATAAAAACGCCGTTATGCCACGCCTGCGTCGCCACTGGAACGGCCCCTACTTGCGTGAAATGAACCGCGACCACCCACGCTTTGGCGAATATAGTATTTCCATTGGACAAATTAATGCACGAGAAGCCTGTGCCTATGGCAAGCCTTGCTACGCTTGGATTGTACTGACCGAGGTGCCGCTCAAAGTGTGGCAAACCATTAACCACTATTTTGACGCCAGTGCCGTGCCTGAAGACGAAGCGAGCGAACACCAACTAGGCCGCCTACAAGGCAGCAGCAATACCGATGATATGGTAGACTTGTACTTCCGCACTACTGAACATAAAGGTATGAGACGTTAATGAAAAACATATTCACCTGCCAGCGCGGTGCACTATTTGGGCTCGATGCTCGCATTGCCATTGGTATTTTTAGTATTCTCTCCGTTGTAGCGGGTACCGCCGGAGTAATGAGCGTGGGTTCTATTCGTGCTCATGGCTTTAGTAAAGAACTGGAAGAAACCGCACGCGCTATTGAAGGCATGCAGTACGACCTTAAAGTAGGTGTACACTACGCCACATACACTGGTGGCGATGAGGATGCTTACCGCGCTCTGTACGACAAAGGCTCCCTAAAAATGGATGCCAAGCTACAAGCGCGCTGGCTTGGACCTTATGTGCAAAACCGCTCTACCGTACACCCTGTGTATGGCAAAATTCGCCTACTGCGCCGTGAGGACCAAAACCACCGCAACACTTGTGGTATTGGCATGGTGTGTAGCCTGTGGCTCACGTTTGACCAAACCCCACCTAACGTAACCCGTGAACTCAACAAAATTTTTGACCCTCGCGAAGAAACCGATGCTGCCAATAGCGGCCGCCTACAGTGGGATGTTAACCCCGATAACACCAACACCCTGTGGTTCCGTGCCGGGAGTGTTGTAAGCGGCAGGCCTATTGGATTCTAACTTCGGGGCTGGCAAAGCCACCCCTCGCTACTAGGAAGAATCCTGGACCTCCGCTGACCAACTCGTGCTGCGAGCTGGGGATGGCGATATTTCTATTATAACTGTTCTGAAAGTTTACAGAACTGCTCTGTAGCCAATGTTTCTGGGCGTGCTGTGGGTTCTATGCCCAGTTGCTCCAGCTGGTCGGTGGTGATTTTACCTTTGAGGCTAGCACGCAGCATTTTGCGACGTTGTCCAAAGGTGGCGTGTAATGTACGCTCCAGCGCTTTATGCTGATACGGATATGCCGGCTGCTCCCGCGGTATAAGCTGCGCCACCGCGCTCATTACTTTTGGTGGTGGCACAAACGCGCCGGGTTTTACAGTTACCAAGTTATAGCGCGTGCTAAGCAAATCTGCCCACACACCCAATTTACCCCAATCACGGTCACCCGCATTGGCCAAAAAGCGGTCAATTACTTCCTTTTGCAGCATGACCGTCAGGCTATGCCAGTGGGTACCTTGCCACAGCGCACGCAGCACGATCTCGGTGCCCACGTTATATGGCAAATTACCGCAAAAACGGCTACCAGCTGGTACTAGCGTGGTAAAATCTACCTCCAGCGCATCCGCATGGTGAATCGTCAGCTGGTTTGGATACTCTGCCGCTAGCTCTTCCAACCCCGGTAGCATCCGCTCATCAATTTCCACCACCGTTACTGGTGCACCTGTAGCGAGCAATGCTTTGGTGAGCACACCCGGGCCTGGACCAATTTCCAGCACCGGTGTATCGGCGCTCAGCTTCATAGCGGCAATCATTTTCTGCACCACAGAATGATCCCGCAAATAATGCTGGCCAAAACGTTTATCGGCGGCTGGGGTGGTCATGTCTTAAATACGGAGTTCAACATAAGCAACGCGACGCAAATCACGCATAAAGCGGCGTGCTTCTAGCTCTACCCGATTATTCATCAGGCGTTCGCGCACACGTTCACGGTATTGCTCAGTTTTTGCAGGAAATTGGGACCGCTTACCATATACGTAGTATAGCGTAGCCTCACCATCTACCGTCGTCACAACGCCCTCACCTGCTTTTTTGCTTTTAAGCTGCTTGGCCAGTTTTTTATCTAGCTCACTTGGGCTTACCCACTGGCTATCGCTAACATCGGCTGATTTGCGCGCAAGGTTAAGCGCCGCACTTGGGCGGTCCAAATCTTTCAGTGTGCGGCGCAGCTCACGCTGGCTTTCACCTTTAAAGGTTAGGTAACGCCACTGCTCTTGCGGTTCTAGCACCACCACCTCACGCTCACGGCGGTTAATAACCAGCGCAATGTGCAACCCCGCCTGCGTACGCACCAACGGCGTTGGCTTACCTACTTCGGTCATTGTTAGCTCATGCTCCAACTCGGGGAACAGCTCACCAGAGCCAAACCAACCCAAATAACCTGCATTTTGCTGGTTTGCTTGTGGGTTAAAGGTGGCTGCATATTGCTCAAACTTGCTTGGATCTGCTTTTACTTCTGCAGCAATTTCTGCCAAACGTTTTTCTGTTTCTGGAGTTACACCTGTTGCCTCATCCACTGGGATGAAAATTTGCGCTACTTCCCACTCGGTTTGCTGTTGATTACCAAGAAGGTTTTTAATTAAGCGATCCACCTCGGCGTTAGATACATTAACCCCAGGCACAATATAGCGCTGCATAATACGGCGCCAACGCGCCTGTGCTGTGGCTTGTGCTTGCAAAGTAGGCGCCATTGGCCCAGCTTGCGCCATGATAGAACCAAGAGACTGCTGCGGCGCTAACGACTGCAACGTAAGCGATACCATGCCGGCAGGTACCTTCATTTCAGTTTTTTCGGCAAACTGGCGCTGTAGTTCTTCATCTACCAATTGGTTGAGTACTTGCGTGTAAAACAGCTTAAGCTGCGCTGGTGGCACGCGTTGCGGCATACCGCGTAATACAAGCTGAAAACGTTGATCTAACTGCTGTTCGGTAATCACGGCATCGTTCACTACGGCGACAATACGGTCCTCTACAGCTTGGCTAGTTGCCCCAAATAGCAAAATGCTTAAAACAATAAATATGCGTTGCATGGCGCGCAGAGTAGCGCGTTATCCGTATTTTCGCAATGAGTTAGAAAGTTATACCAGCACCACACCGTTTAGCTCTAGGCCTAGCTCTACCCATAGGTCAGCTCTACCGCTGCTAAAGGTGGCAAATGTTGTATCACCCAGCACTTCATTTGCGCCGCGGTCAACAAAATCTACACTGCTAATTTCATCACCTGCATCACCTTCAATCACCAGGCGACGGTCATCGCTTAGGTCCAGTACATCTGAGGCATTAATGGTAAGGTCATCATTACGGTTGTTGGTTACATCGAATGCTTCCACATTGGCAAATACACCGCTATCTAGGTCTACATTCAAGCTACGGTTTTCAGCAACTACAGTATCAAAACCGCTACCGCCATCAATCACGCTATCACCACGGTCCCACAGCAGCATGTCGTCACCTGCTTCACCAAACAGTTGGTCGTTACCGTTACCACCAACCAGAATGTCGTTACCTTTTTCACCTTCAATTACATCATGGCCGTTAGAACCAATAATGGTATCAGCTTTATGGCTACCATGAATTTCATCTACATCATTCATGTTCACATCGCTGAAATCCCAGTTTACAGCGGTGTTATTACTTTGCGCGATGACATCTAGGTTATTCACATCATCGCCAGCACTAATACGCTCAATACCGCTATCATCGCCATTAAAGCCATCGTACAGCTTAATGTTAAAGTTACTGCGGCCCTCTGCCAAAATTACATCGTTGCTACCTTGCTCGTCATTGTACTGCCAAGCTTTGTTATGACGCGCGAGGAAAATATCGCTACCGCCGCCACCATCCAAAATATCACCGTTGGTGTTACCAGCATCCAAACGGTCGTTACCGCCGCCACCGTTTAGCTGGTCCACACCGCTATGGCCAAGCAATACATCGCTACCTTCACCACCGTGGAGGATATCGTTACCCTTACCGCCATTAATAGTTTCAGCGCTGTTACCGCCACGAATTTCATCATCCAGATTACTACCGCGAATTTCGTCAACATCATTCATGTTCACACCGCTGAAATCCCAATCTACGGCAACATTATTGCTTTGTGCTACCACGTCTAGGTCATTTACATCATCGCCAGCGCTAATACGCTCAATACCGCTATCCTCACCGCTAAATCCATCGTACAGTTTTACGCGGAAATTACTGCGGCCTTCAGCCAAAATTACATCGTTGCTACCTTGCTCATCATCGTAATGCCAAGCTTTATCATGGCGCGCGAGGAAAATATCGCTACCGCGGCCACCATCCAGAATATCACCGTTAGTGTTACCACCATCCAAACGGTCGTTACCACCGCCACCATTTAGCTGGTCCACGCCACTGTTACCGCGCAGTACATCGCTACCTTCACCACCATGAAGAATATCGTCACCCTTACCGCCATCAATAACCTCGGCGCTGTTACCACCATGAATCTCATCATCCATGTTGCTACCGCGAATTTCATCCACAGCGCTCATGTTCACGCCATTAAAATCCCAATCTACGGCGGTGTTATTATTGCGAGCAATAATATCCAGCGTATCTACATCTGCACCTTTGCTAATACGCTCCAAACCACTTACATCACCGCTAAAGCCATCTTCTAGCTTCAAATCAATATCAGTACGGCCTTCTGCACGCAGCACATCGTTACTGCCTTGCTCATCACGAATCTCCGACCATTTACCATGATGGCCAATGTAAATATCACTACCGCGACCACCCACCAATTGGTCAGCATTGCTATTACCTGGGTCAATTGTGTCGTTACCGTTCAAACCTTCAATACGCTCCCAAGCTTTACCACCAGTTAATACATCTGCACGCTCGGTACCACGGATCAGCTCAGGTTGTGGCGCAGGCTCTGGCGTAGGTTCTGGTGTTGGCTCCGGCTCTGGCTGAGGCTCAGGATCTGGAGTAGGTTCAGGCTGTGGTTCTGGGTCAGGCGTTGGCTGTGGCTGTGGTGCAGGCTCTTGCTGCACTGGTGCTTCCTCACGCAGTTGACGCAAAGCAACACGAATAATACGTGGTGGCAAATCAGCACGGTTAGCTACTTGTGCAAAAAATGGAATTTGCGCAACCGCTGGTGCAATTGCTGGTACGTCGCTAATTACATCGCTGCGAGCGTCACGCTCTGCACCTAGCTCTTCATCACGTTCAATACTAGCTGGTACTAGTTGTGGTGGGGTCAGCGCAGAAGATTCACTCAACACCGCAGGGCCTGCTGCAGGCTCAATAGCGCTAAAATCAATAAACTCAGGAGTTGGCTGGCCTTCTTCAATCACAACTTCAGCAGCTACTTCTGCTTCAGTAGCTTCCTGCTCTACAGGTGCTTCTTCAGCAACTGCTACAGTTGTTTCAATAAGAGCATCTTGCTCGGCCTGTGTAACGTGGTGCGGTGTGTTTCTCTCCATATTGTATATTGTATTCAATATTAATGCCAAAAGAGAAAAAACCGCAGAATTCTGCGGTTATAAAAAATTGCCTTTGCTTACCCAGCTACCAAAATGCAGAAAAAACAACAAAACAGTTGCCCTAAGGGGCCAAAGCGTTTTATAACCGCCGCGCTGGCCAGGTAGCTCAGTTGGTAGAGCAAAGGACTGAAAATCCTTGTGTCGGCGGTTCGAGCCCGCCCCTGGCCACCACTTCTATTAAAATCAAATAGTTAACTGGCAGATTTCTGAAAAACCTCGTTTTGTAACAGTGAGGTGTAACAGAATGGCAAAGCAATCGTACCTACTCCGACGCAGTGCTACGTATTACTTTCGTATCAGTGTCCCAATAGAACTAAGGCAACGCTTTGGTAAGCCAGAGCTTGTTAAATCGCTCAACACAACTTTCCTCTACGAAGCTAAGGAGCTTTGCTCTAGTATGGCTCTGGTAACTAAAGAGATATTTAGAACAGTAGAGAGCATGCCCGACCTCACAACAGCAGAAATTCAACAGATTACCCAACGCTACTACCAAGAGTGTATCGAACGCTTTGAAGCATGGATGCAGCAAACGCGAACAGGTGACCGCTTTAAGCTTATCCCCGGCACAGAGTACGAACCCCACCCGGATGCCCCTACTCTAGAAGACGTTACAGATAACATCCTAAAGCCATTTGAGAACCGTAGTGCTACTGACCCACTGTTTGATATAAGCGACCATATCATTAGCACACAGAGGCTTACCGTTGGTAAATCCACACCAGCTTACAAAGAGCTAGCACGTATGGGAGCCTTACAGGTACAAGAGGCTATCCAACAATTGTGCCAGCAGTACGTACACCACCAACCTTTGGCACATAAGAGCGATTGGTTACAGTACCCACCCGAACAGGAGGCTAACCAACAAACAGCTCTTCCACCCCTACAGTTCTCCGAAGCAATACAAAAATACCAACAGCAAGATACCTCTGGTACCAGTAGTAAAACAACTAAGACAGCCACCTTTGCCCTGTGGCAAGAACTCATGGGTGATAAGCCACTTGCCGATATCACCAAACACGATGCCGTAACCTTTAAGGAAAACCTACTTAAGCTCCCTAAGAATATGCGTAAACGTAAACCTTATCGCGATATGGATATTCAAAAGATTCTAGAGTTCAACGTTCCTGAAACTGAACGACAAAGCGTAAAGACTGTGAATGAAAAGCTGCTCTCTATGCAAACGTTGTTCACATGGGCAGTTAACAATGCTTACTATGAGGGTGATAATCCATTCCAAGGTCTACAGATAAATGGCTCTAGTAGCCAAGTTACACCTATCAAGCCCTACAAACTGGAGCATCTACAGAAAATCTTTAGCAGTCCTGTTTATCGTGGTTCACGTAACAGCCATCATCGCTATGCTGCTGGTACTACCGTTATTGAAGATGGGCTCTTTTGGGTACCGCTCATTGCCCTACTCTCTGGCGCTCGTATGAATGAAATCTGTCAATTAGATACTAACGATATTTACGAACAGGAAGGCATTTGGCTCATAGATATTAATACTAACGGCACACACAAAAAACTTAAGAACCACCATTCAGCCCGTAAGGTTCCTCTGCATCAAAAGCTCATTGAGCTAGGCTTACTGGATTACCAGCAGCGAGCTACCACTGAAGGACATAGCAAGTTATTCCCTGAGCTACCTTTATGTAGCAAGCGTCAGAACTACGCTAATATCTTCTCTAAGCGTTACGCTACGTGGATGAAAACCCTTGAGCTACACGGTGGTGGGCTCGTGTTCCACAGTTTCCGCCATACGTTTATCACCAAACTACGTGAGCTCAATACCAATCAGATTATTATCGATAGTCTTGCAGGCCATAACGAGGGTTCTGCTCGTTCAAACTATGGCCAAACAACCCTGAACGCAATGCAAGAAGCTATCAACACTGTAGCCTTTGACTTACCATGGGATAATATTAAACCAACACGAGATACAAACGATGACTGCCACCCTCCCCATTAATCCTAAGTACGCTCAACACTTTGATTTTTACCTTGAGTCAGATGACGAACAAATGGCACTTACTGTATGCAGATTTGAGGAAGAAATACTCAGCCATTTGAATCGAGGCAGAGGTTTAACAGAAAGCCAATCAAACAGCTTTAGAATAAGCCTCAGAGCACTTCTGCTAAATATTGTGTACAACCATGTGGCCGATCCTAACCTCAGTATTATTATGCGGTGCAGAAGTAATTACTATTCTAGCCAGTCACGTTACCAACGAGCAGAGATTAGCCATGCTCACCTGATTGAAAAATCCATGCACCCATTGGTTAAACTTGGTTATCTAGATATTGTTGAGGGTGAGATTGGCAGAGGGTTAAGCACAGTTGTTAGAGCAACGCCTAAGCTCCTCAGTAAGTTAGCCGAGCACTTCCCTGAGGGTTTACCCTATGTGGAAATAGACTACCGTAACGCTGAAACTATTATTCTTAAGGATGATAACAAGCAACGTATCGATTACAGCGACACTGACCACACGAATACAATGCGTAGCAACTTATTGACCATCAATAGCGCCTTAGACGCTGCCCATATAAATCTATTCGTCACTGATGATGAATTACAAGAGTACAACAAGAGACGCTATGCTGCGATTGCAAACGATGCCAGTGATGAACAAGAAGAATCCTACAAACCTCCTGTTAACTTCAGTAAAAAATACTTACACAGGGTGTTTAACGATGGTCGAGCAGAGTTTGACCGAGGTGGTCGATTCTATGGCGCATGGTGGGAGGGAATCGAGAGCAAATACCGAAGATTCATTACAATAAACTCTAAGCCTACTGTTGAATTAGACTACCAAGCTATTCATCCATCTTTGCTTTATGCTCATATCGGTGAGAAATGGGATCCGAATGATGACGCCTACCGCTTGGAGCATATTAACCCCCTACTTACCCCTGACTTCCGTAAAACCTACAAAATTCAGTTCCAACGGTTACTCAATGCTAAAGCAAATATAGCCCCTAGACAGCTACCACCACTCCCACCTGGTATTGACTCTCTTGAACCGATTACAGTAGCTTTTAGTGAGATGCATGCACCTGTGGCAGATTACTTCTTTCAGGGCATTGGTAAAGAGTTGCAGTATCGAGATGCACAGATTGCTGAACAAGTGATGTTACGTATGCTTGAACAAGGGTATGTAGTACTTGCCGTACATGATAGCTTTATTGTTCAAACACAAGCTAAGGATATTCTCAAAGAAACCATGAGAGAGAGCTTTAAGGATGTTATGCAAAGTTCTGCTGCCCCTGAGAAGCCTGATGAGATTTCTGAGATTGACCATGAGTTGTACGAACAACGGTATGACCTAAGGGAGTACAATGGATATTGTTACAGAGAGCAGTTAGCTAGTCCGTAACCAACTGTATCAATTGTTAAATTAACGGGTTCCCCTAATGGTACAATTGTAAGCAATTGGCGGCCATTGGTTAGGTGACCGGCGTTGGCCATTGTTCATTTGCTTAACAGAGCAATGGGGTGGCGCCGCGACCGTCTCCCCTTCGGTGGTCAGCGTTATGTGTTGATGGGAACGGTAATGTAACTAATAGTTCTAGTGTTAGTCTGTAGGGGCGCCCTCCTTCGTACCACCTCTATAGGTAATCAACGGTAGGTTACGGTAGGTTTATACGATTGTACTCGCCCCCCTTCGGTCATACAAAAACAGATGGGTTGTGCTCCGTCGTAACATTCTCTAAAGTGCTTAGGCATGCCAGTGGTTGGCATGTGGGGCTTAAGAACCCCAACGATAGCGACTCTCTGCACAGTCGTTAAACAGTGCTGCCTTTCGGTTCCATTTGGCCGGAGGGCAGTGTTCTGTCCAAGGCCTTGCCCAAAAGCACTGCGCCGTTCTATCGTTCGGTTCTTAACCTCCGGCTGCTATATGCTCAGCACATGCAGCCTATTGTATAACATGGAGGAAATTATGCCCTTTGAAATTATGGCTGCCATTATCGTTATCCCTTTGAAGCTTTGGCTCATATACCTACTAGGGAAATACATTTGTAAGCTCATTGAAAACATCGCACGCAACATTCACAAGATAAAACTACTAGGAAGGGGCATTAGAATACTCATGCAACATAAAACCAACGCACTTATTGGCCTATGGGTTATAGCTATACTCGCACTTGGCATATTCCCGCCATGGATAGGCTTTCAAGGTGAACCCGCAGGACATAGCTTTCTTCTGACTCGCCCACACTGGGGACAGAATGTTGATTACTCAAAGCTCCTACTAATGTGGTTCGTCATATCGTTAGTATTCGCCCCCATCGCCTACCTCTTAAGAAGCAAAGGAGATAAATAAAATGCCTAGTTGGATTGCTTATATTGGTTATGGCTACTGTATCGTTGGTGGCCTACATGGTTTACTGATGTTAATCGGTAGTCGCTTAAGCTGTATGTCAGAGTCAGGGTTCTGGGGCTTACTCTGGTGTGACACTGGGAACGGCTTGCTGTATATGCTTCAAGTGATCCTTTGGCCATTGAATTATCTTGCTTAGGTAACGAAGGATAAATCTAATGGAAATCTTAGCAGCAGTACTATTCGGAACAGCCCTCTTGTTCGCCCCACCACCTAACGCACCCAAACTATGCAAGAAGGTTGTACAAATCATGAACTACAATACCGAAACAGGTGAGCTAGAAGACGGCGGAGAGGAAGAGCAGTGGAAACGGTGCGAGCGAACAAATTAATATCTGGCTGTACATAACTAATAAGCACCAACACCTTTAACTTCTAGTAGAATGATGTTAGCTTGCAAACGCTAATTCACAATAGATTTAAGGATAGTATATGCAATACCAAGGTGTGCGAGTTTACTTCAAAAATTACAAATGCTTTGATGAGAAACTTGCTGGTTTTGATGATATCAAAAATTTGAATATTATCATTGGACGTAACAACTCTGGAAAATCATCACTGCTGGATATATTCAAGCATCTCATACAGGAAGACTTCTCTTTTCCAGAAGCTAGCTACCACTTAAAGAAACACGAACCTACTATTGAAATACACCGCAACCTTACTCAAAATGTACTAGAAACAGTCTTTCAAAAACGTCGTACCAGCAGTGACGGTATATTAGGAAATCACTGGCACTATGGTAAAGAATACATTGGGAAACTAGCAAAAGCCGAAGGTGTTAGTAGCAATAATTATCAAATCATAAGCGTACAAAAACCAGCAACCATTGATGCTAACCCCAACCCACACATAGAAGAGCTTTACGATACATCACACCTAAGAAAGTTGGGAGCGATCTTTGAAAACCCCTTTGCTGGTAAAGAACTTGCACGCATTCACGCAGAGAGAGATATTGTGCCAGAGCCTGATACCAATACCGCCATTCAAAATAATGGAACTGGTGTCACTAACATAATACAAAGGTATTTAAATAAAGTTGAAAAAAACAGCTCTGTTGTAGATGAAGATATTCTTAACGCCCTCAATACAATATTTGAGCCCGAGTTTACATTTAAAAGTATTCACTGCCAACAGAAGGACAATGGTTACTGGGAAATATACTTATCAGAAGAAGGTAAAACACATATCGCACTATCTCTATCTGGCAGCGGCTTAAAAACTGTGATTATGGTTTTGACTTATATTCATATTCTACCTAAAGAAAAAAAGAAGAAGCTTTCAGAGTTTATTTTCTGCTTTGAAGAGTTAGAAAACAATTTACACCCAGCTCTACTAAGGCGACTTATCAACTATCTACACCACATATCTATTGAACACGGCTGCCCCATTTTTATTACCACCCATTCAAACGTATTAATTGATCAATATAGCGCATGTGAAGATAGCCAAATTATTCATGTCTCAAGTAAAAACAATGTTTCTAGCGCGACAACAGCTAAAACGTATATTTGCAATTGTAATATCTTGGATGACTTAGACATTAGAGCCAGTGATATACTACAGTCCAACGGAGTAATCTGGGTTGAAGGCCCTTCTGATCGTATTTACCTTAACCGCTGGATAGCTGAACATACTAATGGTCAATTACAAGAAGGGTTGCACTACCAATGTATTTACTATGGTGGACGCATTCTGTCTCACTTTGATACATCTACAGAGAATAACGAGCTAATTAATATTCTTACCTTTAACCGGAATGCTGCCATTTTAATGGATAGTGATAAAAAAACTTCTAGTACTGGGCTAAATAGTACTAAGAAACGGTTAAAAGCTGGTTTTGAAGAAAACTCTCTCATGGTTTGGGTTACCAAAGGTAAGGAAATTGAAAACTACTTACCCCCTGAAGCTATTGCTAAACACATTGGCAAAACATCTGTTAAACAAATTGAAACCTATGAAGACTTTCATGAATCCTATGCTCCCACACTAAGTGTAACTAGAAAATCATACATGACCAATAAAGCTAAGAAATCTATCCTTGCAGAACGCCTTACCCCAGAAATTAATCAAACAAACATGTACACTCTAGACTTAGAAAAGCAGCTAAATGATTTATGCCAACAAATACGTCAATGGAATGGGATAGAAAGCTAGTTTTGACTCTTTATGAAATCCATAGCTCAAAGAGCATAAAGCTATCATTATCACTCTCAATAGGTGATTGACAAAACTACTACTTATGGTATATTCACTACCGCCTGCTAGGAAAGCTGAGCAGGGATGGTCGGTTTACCGAGTCAAGTACAAACTTGATAACTTCGATAATATCGTAAGTCACAAGTATAACCTTGATGGTATACCAAGTTAAGTTACGAACTTTGTTTCTGTAACTCATGCTAATGGTTACCCCATATTGTATAGTAACATACTATGGCAATTGCGTAGAGTGAGGTATGAGTGATTATGCTGCTAAATAACCTTGCGGTGAATCCCTCTCTTTCACCAAAGTGTGGCGTTGGCTGAGCGGTTTTTGTATGACCACCAAACAGCACCTTAAGACACCCCTGAAGGATTTAGCGACAGACGCGACGTCCCCTTCAGGGGTTTTGCCATTCGCAACACCACTAAAAAAGTTATCATACAAAGAGTTCCTCAGTGACGCATCTCAGGTTTATCAACGCAAATATTACCAACATTTAGACGAGCCGTGTAATTCTGAGGTAGCCTATAAATTGGTTACTGCACCAGAGTCTAAGCTTGCAAAACACTCTTTTTTACCCTTCATAAGCTACAATAAGAAAGTACGTAGGTTCGGTAAATATTTCAAAGGTTTTGGAACCCGTGTTAAACAAAAAGAGCGTCCACTTCGCTACGCAAGTCACAAGGATGGATATATTTACAGATATTATGCAAAAAGAATACAGCCTATATATGACCAGTGGGTAAAAGATAACCATCTAGAGAATAATTCAATTGCCTATCGCAAAACGGGGTTAGACAATATTGATTTAGCTAAAGATGCATTTGAACGAATAGCTGAGATAGCTCCATGTACTGCGTATGCATATGATATTAAAAGTTTCTTTGACTTTATCCCACATGACACCTTGCTGGCTAATTGGCAAACCCTTCGTAAAGGTCGACTTCCCCACGGAGAATTCACGGTATATAAATCACACACAAATTATGCTCACTGCGATAAAGAAGAATTGATAAACCTGTTACAAAGTCAAGGTCTAAAGGTTCCCCCAAAAGGCCGGCTTTGCTCAATCGATAACTTTAGAAAACATGCTAAGTCTATCGTAATACGTAACACTGAAAGCTATGGTATCCCTCAAGGCTCACCAATGTCCGCTCTTTTATCTAATATTGTCATGATGCAGTTTGACTTACAGATGAAAGCATACATTGAAGTAAACCTTGGTGGCTTATATAAAAGATACTCTGATGATATACTTGTCTCTCTACCAGAGAATACCCTTACTCAGCAGGAAGTTGCGACTAATGTTAACAAGCTCTTAAAAGAGTATGTAGGAACCACCCTAAAAATTAACGATGCCAAAACCACTATATGCAGTTTTGTAAGACAGAATGGAATAGTTGCAACCACTGGAATAACAAAAGAATTAGACTACTTAGGTATTTCCTTTAACGGTAAGCGCTATTTAATTCGCTCTTCTACTTTATCTCGTTATTGGCGAAGGCTGCGTTGGAAGTTAGAAGTAGAAAAACGAAGAGCATCCAAAACTTTTTTAGTAGATAGACTCAAAAGAGGTGAAACTAAAATACGCAGGCGTAATATTTCAAATAAATTCACCGCACAAAACTATAATGAAGCTGCTAATGCAATCAAATATGCTATCCGAGCAGCTAATAAACTAGGCTCCAAAGCTATCAAGAAACAAATTAAAAAGCACCGTAAAGTTATCTCAGATGAACTAAATTAAACCAATTTCTACGAGAAAATCTCAAGCTCTCATAGAATACTAAAGAGTATGTCACTCCCCCTTGGTACCCCCTCGTTCAACGGGCGTATAAAAAGGCACCCCCTGTTCACTTAGAGCTTGCGCTTTTGTAACGTTTTTGTAACAGTTTGGGGTAGTTGAGGCGAACAGGCTTCTGCTAAATAATTGATTTTATTGGGTTATCATAAACTCGGTTCGAGCCCGCCCCTGGCCACCACTTATATAATTTCACCCCGGCAAAGCCGGGGTTTATTACTGGGGGCACCCCCCTATGACATGACCTAAAGATCAGTCTCCGGGACACTCGCCTAAAAACGATATTTAATCCTTTTTTATGGCTTTGCCATACCAGCTCGGTCCCCCGCGTGGACCCACTCGCACTGCGAGCTGGGGACCACGAAAGTCCTACGCAGCAATTAAGCTTGGCAAAAATTAAAAGTGACAGCACGTCGCTTTTGGACGGCTTTAGCCGCCTGCAGGGTGCGAGGCTAATGCCCTTACTTTTTATATTAAAAAATCATTAATTAATAAACTGACAAAAAATAAAAGAATACAAAACATAATAATTAAAAAGCCTAGGCTTCTTCCGGAATTATATCTCCAATAACCAATAAAAACCCTTCTTATAATTTCAAGCATTAGCACCTCGCCCTAGCTTATCCAGTTATTTAAATTCCCTAACAAAAACGCATCTATGAAAAACCAAGCGGCGAATAAGGTTCCAATCACGATAGTGACAATGATCCGATTAATAAAAAAACCATTGGTTTTCATATTCCATTTCCAAAATTTCTTTAAGAATTCAAACATGGTTTTACCCCTTTCGGATGAGCACCATATCTGCCCCATCTCTTGCACGCAAGTCACAACAAAAAACGCCCCGTAGGGCGCTTTTTAAATTTTAAACTCAGCTTAAAAAATTGAGCGCGGTGCAGTCTGCTTAATGTCGTACATAGACTTGTCTGCCTTCGCAATTACCTCTTTCAACTCATCACTCGCACCAAAAGCATACGCCCCAATGCTAAGTTGTACTGTGATCGTACCTTTATCGGTCGCGCAAGGTGTTAAAGCAATAAGATCAGATAGAGCTTTAGCACGCTCCATACCATTCTCCGCAGCACGGATGTCATTAAGAATTACACAAAACTCATCACCACCGTAACGCGCCACCACATCGGTTGGACGTGTGTTTTGCTTCACCAGCTGGGCAATATGCTGCAACACACGGTCACCCGTGCTGTGGCCCAAATTATCGTTAATATCTTTAAAGCCATTTACATCAATCATCAGCAGTGCATGTTGGCGGTTATAACGCTTAGCAGAAGCTAAGGAACGTACCAGCTCTTGCTCAAAAACACGGCGATTCACCAGCTTTGTCAGCGGGTCGGTCATCGCATCTTCTTCTAGTGAGTGGATAAGCTTGTTTTGATAATCTACAGTTTTCTTTAGCTCAATCATCTCAGCAAGTAGACCATCCATTTCTGCAGAGTCAGTATCCCCTGCGCGGGTACGCATTTGCATCAGGTCTTCCATTGTGTGGCTTGCTGTTTTCTTGCTCATGGCTACGTCCTTTTTCAAACTCTCTAACTATATTGTATTCAACAAAGTTATTATTTCAAGTGTTGGTGCAAAAAATTAGCACAACCCTGTTTATTATCAAACTGCTAAAGCTGTATGGTAATTACTCTTCTGCTCATACATTGCGGCATCGGCACGCTCAATCAGCCCTTTAACACTGCGTGCAGCTTCAAACCCACAACTACCAATACTCAAGCTCACGCTTACTTCTTGGTCATCAATACGACATGGCACCTGCTTTATCGCAGCCATTAATTCTGCAGCTTTTAGCTCAGCATCCACACCATCAGCTTCAACCATCAGTATGACAAACTCATCGCCTGCCCAGCGCGCTACCATGTCGCTCTCACGTACATGTTGGCGCAGTAAACGCGCTACATGCTGTAACACACGGTCACCTGCGGCATGGCCTAATGAATCGTTAATGCTTTTAAAACTATTAATATCTACCAACAACACGGCACCACTACGGCGGTAACGGCGATATTGGTGTAACGCACGCTTCATCTCGCGCTCAAAAGCACGGCGATTTGGCAGTGCGGTTAAACTATCTTCATGTGCTTGTTTTTCAAGTTCTTTAATGAGTTCGTCCTGTACCGCTACTTGCTCACGCAGCAAGCTAAGCTCTTCTTTCAGCCGGGTCATTAACGGCGGTATATTCCCTTTTCCTACGGTTGCACTCATGGCTCACCTCCTCTCATCGTTCTTAGCGCTCAACGCGCCTTACGACTGCATACATTCAAGGAGTGTGCCAAAAATGGCCGCACACTTAGATATTAAACTTGTAAATATTGCGCCAGAACGTCGCAAATAAGGTCAGCAGGGTCTTGTTTAACCAGTAATTTATTACGCACCAACGCCAGCTGTTCAGCTTGCTGGTGCCACAAAGCATCTTGCTCAATTAACGGACGAAGCGCTGTAGCCAAAGCTGTTGCGGTACAGGCGCCTTGCACAAGCTCTGGCACCACAGCTTTGCCAGCCACCCAATTTACCGGGCTAATATACGGAATTTTTACTAGGTGCTTACCAATTGCTGCCGTGGTATCAGCCACACGATAACCCACCACCATTGGAACACCCAACATAGCGAGCTCTAAATTAGCTGTACCCGAAGCCGCTAATGCCACACGACATTCTTGCAATGCAGGCCAGCGGTTTTCCCCTTCCACAATTTCCACACCGCCTAGCTCGGACAGCTTTTTAGCCCACTCACGGTGGCGTGTATCAGCAATGGGTACCACAATTGGCAAACGTCCACGGCGCAAGCGTATGCGGGAAATAGCCGTCATAAACCGAGGCAGCAAACGCCGCCATTCACCACCACGGCTACCTGGCAGCACAGCAATACGCATTGGTGTTGCTGGCGCCAGTGGTGCTGTTTTTTGCCATTTAGCCATGCGCTGTGCCACAGGGTTACCTACATAGGTTACATCCACACCATGGGGTTTAAAATGCTCATCTTCAAACGGAAGAATACTTAATATATGTTTAAAATATTTAGCATATTTTTGTGCACGCCCGGGGCGCCATGCCCACACAGTTGGCGCGACTAACTGCACACAGTTTACACCATGAGGAGCCAAACGCTTGGCAAGGTGGTAGCTAAACTCTTGCGTATCAACTGTGAGCACCAGCTTAATGTTGTTTGCCAGCACATAATCTTCTAACTCTTTAATTCTTTTAAATATATTCGGCAGATGAGGAATGATTTCCGTAAGCCCCATAAGGCTTAATTCTTCCATTGGGAACAAGCTTTTAAAGCCATGCTCCGCCATGGCTGGGCCACCTACACCAGTAATATTTAAATTAGGGAAAAGCTTACTCAGCTTGGCATATACGGGGGCAGCCAGCTGATCGGCCGAAGGTTCACCAGCAATGATGAGCATGCTCATGCACGCCACCCACTAAAGATCAGATTATGCTGCTTTGCCACTTTAACACATTGATCTAAATCAATAATTTGTGTTTCCCCAGCTTGAACGACTAAGCCATCGTAGCCGTGTTTGGCGAGGTCTTGCAATGTATCTGGGCCGACAGTTGGCACATCTAACTCTTTGTTTTGGTTTGGCTTCACCCCTTTAATAAGCAACCCGCCCGACTCCCGCAAGGGTGCACACCGGCTAATAAGCTGCGTGGTGCCTTCTACCGCCTCGATACCAATAATTGTTTGATTTTTAATGATAATTGACTGGCCAACATCGACCACGGCGAGGTCTTTTAATGCTTGGAAACCGAGTTCGATATCAGTTTCTTGCGCTTTAGAAATGGATAACTCACTGTAATTTTTATCTTTTGCCAGAATATTTGGCACAATATTATGCGGTGCAACAAGGGTTATACCTTGGCGCTCTAGTTCGCGCTTTGCAGCTTCCAGCAAGGCGTTATCATGTCTCAACTGCGGTGGCTGCTCTGCGGTGCCGATATTCGGCATAAGTCGGCATACGGTGCTGATCCATGCCGATGCACCAGCATCGCCAAATAAAATGCGCCGTGCAGTTTTATCGAGCTTTAGCGAGAACAATTTTGGCCGCGCAATACGACCGCACAGCACAACAGATTTAATGCCGTAATATTTTAAGTCATCAAAAATTTGATGCACCTCGCCTAGCGGGTATTCACGCTGCGTTAAATCCTCTGGCAATGCAGTTGGCTGTGGCTGTTCGGTAAAGGTAATAATGCGAATATCTTCCGCTGCTACACCATGCTCGGCTTGCAGGGCTTGCGCAACCATGCTTGGCAAAGCTCCACCACCCGCTAAAATAGCTACGGGCGCTTGGATAGGAGCAGCTGCACTATTCATTTAGGCACCTTGGGTCAATTTGCGTTTGGTACCGCGGGCAAAGTCAATCAGCTCCTGAACTTCTGAAACTTCGCCATAATCGCTAGCAACTTGGTCTAAGCGGTCGGCAAATACTTCGCCATCTTCGCGGAATAATTCATCGAAGGCGGCTTGCAGCATAACGCGTGTCTCACGCGGAATATTACGACGCTTTAGCCCTACTAGGTTCAAGCCTTCCAGCTTGGCGCGATTACCAACAGCAATACAAAACGGCGGTACATCGTGCGCTACCGTACTTTGGCCACCTACCATGGCCCAACGACCTACGCGGACAAACTGGTGCAAGCCGCACTTGCCGCCCAGCAAAACGCCTTCGGCCACTTGACAGTGGCCGGCAAGTGCCGCACCGGTGGTAAGGGTTACATTATCGGCCAGTTGGCAATCGTGCCCAATGTGGGTTTGCGCCATAATGTAGCAATTGTTGCCAATTTTTGTGGTACCCCATCCATCTACCTGAGAGCCGCGGTGAATGACCACGTGCTCGCGAATTTCATTATCGTCACCAATAACCAAATGCGTTGGTTCGCCTTGATATGTTTTGTGCTGTGGCACACCACCTAGGCTACTAAAACTACCAATTTTATTGCGGGCACCCATAACTGTACCGCTGTGAATTTCCACATGGTGGTCCACCACTGTGCCGCTACCAATAGTTACTTCTGCCCCAATAATGCTATAGGCACCAACAGTAACATCTGCCGCTAGCTGGGCAGAAGGATCGATAATGGCAGTTGGGTGAATATTAGGATTTTTCATGTCGTACAACTTTCGCAGTGAGTTGGGCTGAAGCGCTCACACCATCGGGTGTATGTGCCTCGGCATTAAATTTATATAGGTCACCACGGTGCTGGTGATATTTGATACGCCAAGTAAGCGTTGTGTTTGGTTTTACAACCTGTTTAAAACGCGCATTTTCGATAGCGGCAAACAGGTAGTTAGCATCGGCGGTGGTATAGCCACGGCTAAGCGCTACGAGTAGTGCTGAAGCCTGTGCCAAGGCCTCTACCTGCAATACACCGGGCAAAATAGGGTTACCGGGAAAATGGCCGCTAAATGCGCTGTGATCCTCGCCAAAAAAGCACGTGGAGGTAAGGTAATCATCCGCCTGCCAGTCTGTAACTTCATCCACCATTAAAATAGGCTCACGGTGCGGTAAATGTTGCTCAATTTGGGTTTTGGTTAGCGTTTGTGGCATGGGTTACGCTCCCTTTTTGGTCAATTGACGCAGCGCTACTACTTCGCGGCGCCAGTTTTTCATAGGCTGTGCTGGTAAACCGGCCCATGTTTGCTTAGGTTCGGTAATGCTTTTGGTAACACCGCTACCACCGGCTACTGTGGTGCCATCGGCCAGTTCAACATGGTCGGCAACGCCCACTTGGCCACCCAGCATGCAGCCGTTACCCAAAGTACAGCTACCAGCTAGCCCCACCTGTGCGGCTATGAGACAATGCGCACCAATAGTTACGTTGTGCGCTACCTGTACCTGGTTATCTAGCTTGCTGCCTGGGCCAATACGTGTAGCGCCCATGGTGCCACGATCAATCGTGCTGTTGGCGCCAATTTCTACATCATCACCAACTTCTACCGTGCCAACGTGAGGGATTTTATTTGCCCCCTCTGCACCGGGCACAAAGCCGAAACCATCCGTACCAATACGCACACCAGGATGCAACAAAACGCGTGCGCCAATGCGGCAATGTGCAAGCCATGCTTGGCCAAGAATAACTGTACCTTCACCCACATGTACGTTAGGGCCAATAACGCAGTGTGGGCCCACATAAGCGCTAGCAGCTACCGTTGCAGTTTCATCCACAACAGCAGTGGGGTGAACACCAGCTTGTGGCGCCACTGGGGCAAATAAGGCAAGCACCTGAGGCATAGTTGCGCGTGGATTTTCCACAACCAATTTGTGTGTTTGTGCTGGCAGTGTACTTGCCAAATCAGCGGTGGTGACCACCACACCAGCCTGTGTTTGGCTGGCAAAATCGGCTTGTGATTTATCGAAAAAGAAGCTCAGAGCTGTTGATGTTGCCTCCTCCAGTGGGGCGGCATGAGAAGCCGTAAAATCAACAACTGGGGGCTCTACCCCCAGTGTTGTGGCAATTTTCTCCATGGTAATAGCCATTTTTGCTCCCTTTTGGGTGGCGCAAGCTTACTGGTTAGCGTCCAGCTTAGCGTTAGCGCGCTTAAGCACCTCGCTAGAAATATCCACGCTATCCACCGCAAAGAACACCAAGCCTTTTGGCAATACAATGGTGTAGTTACGCTCGGCGGACATAGCTTCCACCTCTTGTTTTACGGTTTCAGCAATCTCGCGACGGAGGCGCAGTTGCTCACGGTCTAGAGATTCTTGAATGTTTTGTGCTTCGGCACGGAATTGGTTGATATCGCGACGTAGGCCACTTTGTGCTTCCAAGAACTGCTCTTGGGTCATGGCGCTACGCTTACGCTCCAGCTCTTCACGGCGGGAAATTAGTGGGGCTTCTAGGTCTTCGATCTGCTTTTGTGCTTCAGCTTGGCGGCTTTTTAGAGCCTCCACCGCACGCTTAGCAGCGTTGGTATTGTTAATTACTTCCTGTGCGTCGAGCACAGCGATTTTAACATCATCGGCAGCTTGTGCAGCAATACCGAAACCCAAAATTAAAGCAGCAAATATGTGTTTCATAGGTCGCACTGTATCCTTCTTTTTTTATTCTTTCAACGACTTTTACTGTACTTAAACGTTGAATTTAAAATGGAGCACATCGCCATCTTGTACGATGTAGCTTTTGCCTTCTTGGCGCAGTTTACCAGCGTCACGCGCGGCGTTTTCACCACCTAGACCTGTGTAATCATCGTAAGAAACTGTTTCGGCACGGATAAAGCCACGCTCAAAATCGGTATGAATACGGCCAGCAGCTTGCGGTGCGGTACTACCGCGGCGTACGGTCCAGGCGCGTACTTCCTTTTTACCAGCGGTGAAGAAGGTGATGAGGTCTAGCAAGGCATAGCCAGCGCGGATTACACGGTGCAGGCCTGGTTCTTCTAGACCTAGAGCGCTCAGGTACTCATCACGCTCAGCATCTTCTAGTCCTACCAGCTCGGCCTCAATTGCTGCACATACAACCACGCACTGCGCCCCTTGGGCGGTAGCGTGCTGCTGCACCTTGGCGCTGTAGGCATTACCATCGGGCAAGTCGCCCTCTGCCACATTGGCAATGTATAGTAACGGCTTGGTGGTCAGCAGGTTAAGTGATGTCATTAACGGTGCTTTTTCTGCACTTAGCTCCACCGTGCGCGCGGCCTTACCGTCTGACAGCGATGCATGTGCACGTTCCATAATAGCTAGCAGTGGCGCTTGCGTTTTATCACCTGATTTTACTTTTTTCTGAATACCGCTGATTTGCTTATCGAGGCTTGCTAGGTCTGCCAGCATGAGCTCGGTTTCAATCGTTTCAATATCGCGTAGTGGGTCTACACCACCATCTACGTGGGTGATGTCATCATCCTCAAAGCAACGTACCACATGGGCAATGGCCGATACTTCGCGGATGTTAGCCAAAAACTGGTTACCCAGCCCCTCTCCCTCGTGCGCGCCGGCAACAAGGCCTGCAATATCCACAAATTCCATACTAGTGGGGATACTTTTTTCGGGACTAACAATGCCGCACAGCGTATCCATGCGGTTGTCTGGCACAGGGACAATACCGGTGTTTGGCTCAATAGTGCAGAACGGGAAATTAGCCGCCGCTGCGCTTGCTGTTTGCGTTAGCGCATTAAACAGTGTGGATTTACCTACATTTGGCAATCCAACAATTCCACATGAAAATCCCATTGACTCTACTCTCTGTTAATTGTATCCCGAAGCAACACTATGGTTACTCTTCGGAAGGAGTACTAGTCATGTTTTCTTTTTTACGCAAGTTATTTCAGCTTGCTGAACCCAAGCCTGTATCAGCCCCTCAAGCAAAAATTGATGGCCTACCCCCATTCATTCAATTTAGAGTGAAAGGTGCCGTTAGAAGCGATAAGATCAGAGATCTCGCTCAGAAAATTGAAGACATCACCAACTCTACAACTTATGCGGGCCATGTTGAGGTTAAGCAATGCATTAGCCATGCCTTGGTAAGCTTTTACGTGATCGTTGATGAAAAAACTATTCAAGATTTGCTAGATACGCTTAATAACACCTACGAAACCTCTTATAAAATTGATCTGGTTAAGCCTGTATTAGCAGACACCGCAGATCGCTATGCTAAATATCTCAGCAAACAAGTAATTCCAGCACCGCCTGATTAGGCGGTGCTTTTCTTTTGGAAGATGATACGCGTACTACGCAGCTGTGCCCACATATCCCGCACTAACATGCTGATGTTATAGCTGCCGTGGCGCAAATTTTCTAGCTGAGCTTTAAACAACTGCATTGGTGAAATAGGCACCAAACCAGCTTGTGCGGCTAACGCAATAACATGCTGGTGTTGGTAGCACAGTACATGTTCCAACGGATGCAGTGCATTTTTAGCAGGCTGATATTGCATGCCCTGTTGCCGAATTTTCTTCAACGTCTTCGTGCCATCTGGAACGGAAATACGCAATACACCATCATCTTTCAGTAGCTTTACCAACTGTTTAAGCAGTGGTAGCGGCTCGGTAAGGTGTTCAAAAACTTGGTCGCTGTTAATTACATCAAACTGTTCAGTGCAGTTAAAAATATCTTCTACTGGCTTTACACCTTTGGTAGTAAAGCGTGCACGGCGCTGCGAGTCCAGCTCAGCGCCATAAGCATCGGCACCCATGGCAGCGGCAATAATCGGCCAATTACCCCATCCGGTGCCAAAGTCCATCACCTTAAGCTCTGCCGGCTGTTTGTGTTTGAGGAAGCAAAATAACGCCACCTCGTTAGCTTGTTTGGCGGAGAATGTCGTGCCCGGGTTTTCCCGTTTGCGCAAACTCTCCTGCGGTTCAATCCACTCACTATATAATGCATTAATACCTGCACCCTCTAGCACCTCGGCCTGCCAGGCAAAGCCACAATCGGTGCATTCGCGCACATGGTAATTACCATCGGCTAATTTTTCCATTGGGACGCGAGATTGATAGTAAGAAGAAACAAACCCCGCTGTTTTACCTTTGGTAAACGGCTCATTATAAAGCGTTTCTGTATGGGTACTTTGGCACAACGGGCAGTCAGTACACACCTTAAATTGGTAGTTTTTTGCTTGTGGATTTTGTTTTGCGAGAGCTGCCATGCTGGCCTCCATACATTTATTATGCTCGTTACGTTAACCATGTAAGGTTGTAAAAACAAGACTCTTGTTGCAAATAACAGCACTTCCCCTACACTGCGGGTATGAACATCCTTTACCTCCACTCGGGGCGCATGCCACGCCGCAACGGCAGTAGCGTGCAAGTGAACTACCAGTGCGCCGGCTTTGCCGAACTAGGCTGCGACATTACCCTTGTGGCCCCTATTTTGACCGACGACATGACCGCCTACCACGAAGGCTACAACACCGAGGCGACCTATAAGGTACATAACTTAAAACGTGCCGATGGTATTGCTAATGGCTACCGCTGGGCACTAAAAGCAGCACTATGGGCCGTACAGCAAGATGATATCTCGCTGGTTTATACACGAGATATGGCGACAGCGTTTTTCTGCACGTTGCTTGGGTTACCCACTGCGTTTGAGGCACACCAAGATTTATCTCCCTATAGCAAGCTTAACCGTTGGATGCTGCGTTATGCGGTGAAGCGGCCAAACTTTCGTTGGTTGGTGGGGATATCTGGCGCATTGGGGCAGTACTACCAAACCACGCTAAACCTGCCGGCAGAGAAAGTAATTGTAGCGCACGATGCTGCCCCACCCGTGGATGCCAAAACAGTAAAACGCGTTAAAGAAGTAAAACGCATTGGCTTTATGGGTAACCTATACCCCGGCAAAGGTATTGAAACATTGGTACCACTGGCAGCTAAGCACCCCAAATTAGAGTTTCATGTACTGGGGGGCACGCCCGAACAGGTGGCACAATGGCAGCCTAAAGCCACCGACAACATTACATGGCATGGACATATACCGCACAAACAAGCTTTTAAAACTGTAGAAACATTTGATGTGGCGTTGGCGCCGTTTAGCCAATCGGTACGTGGTGGTACTGGTGGTGATTTGGCGCGCTGGTTTAGTCCGCTCAAACTGTTTGAGTACATGGCACATGGTAAGGCCATTTTGTGTGCCGATTTACCCGTATTGCGTGAAGTGGTTGCCGATGGTGACGACGTGATGATGTGCGTACCAGATGATATTGATGATTGGTCGGCTAAGTTAAGCTCACTTATTAAAGCACCAGCTGAAGCTGATAAATTAGCGCAAACAGCACGCAAACACTACGAGCAACGGCATACGTATCGACACCGAGCCGCGACAATTCTCTCACGTATGGATGGCTCATGATGCTTGAAGCACAACTAGCTTACGGGCTATAAGAGTGACTCTATGCGCAGATTAAATAGTTATTTCCTGAAAGAATCGCTTTACCTGAGCGGGCTTACTGCCACGGTATTGTTAGTGATTGTGTGGCTTACGCAATCGCTGCGCTTTTTGGACATGATTGTGAACAAAGGCCTTTCTATTATGGTCTTTTTCCAACTCACTGGTTTGTTGGTACCTATGCTGTTACAAGTTATTTTGCCGTTAGCGTTTTTTATTGGTACCGCCCTTACCCTTAAACGCTGGCACGATGATAACGAACTCAACAGCCTGTTTGCCCATGGCTATAGCCGCAAACAGCTGGTACAACCACTGATGATTGCCAGCATGTTGGTGGTGGCGCTGAGCTATTTTATTAACTTGTGGGCACTCCCTATTAGCAAAACTGAGTTTAAAGAACTGCAACATAAAATCCGCCACCAGGAAGCACATCTACTAGTGCAGCCCGGTACCTTTAACCAGCTGGGTAACGGGGTGATGGTGTATATGCGCGAACGTGATGGTTACAACCGCTTGCGCCAATTGTTAGTGCACGACAGCCGCGACCCGGCCCAACCGGTAACGTGGATGGCACGCCACGGCGAAGTGGTGGCCAGTGATAATGGCCAACCAATGTTGGTGCTGGAACAGGGGATTCGGCAAGATGTGGCGCCGAACCGCGTGAGCATGCTGGAGTTTGAACGCCACACGCTAGACATTACACAACGCTATGGCCCTCTGCCCGAACGCACTGCCGAAGCAGACGAACGCACGCTGTACCAACTACGTGGTTTGGGTGAAAAACTTAGCCCACAACAACGTATGGAGTTTAAGGCAGAGTTCCACAAACGTTTGCTGTGGCCACTATTGCCGCTCATGTTTGGCTGCTTGATGGCTATTTTTATGATTCGCCCACAACCGCCACGCATGAGCAGTATGCGCCCAGTGCTGATGTGTAGTGTGATTGTGTTTGGCTTACAGGCCTTGCTGATGGCGCTGAACAACATGGCGGCGCAAGGTATGCCTGTTGTGCTGCAGGCACAGTGGTTTATTCCTGCTGCGGTGATTATTTTCACCTGGCTATATATGGGAGAGCAGCGATGAAGCGTCGACTTTCTCTCACTCTATCCTTTTACTTAGGCGTACAGTTTTTGCGCACAGTACTGTTGACCACAGCGGTGCTGGCAACGTTCATTTACCTAATTGATGTGTTGGAACTGATGGGTCGGCTCAGTAATGTGCAGGATAGCGTGATAAGTGCGTTGTACCTTGCTGTGCTTAAGCTACCAGACATGTTGGTGCAGCTGGCACCGTTTGCTATTTTGCTAGGTACGCTGATTAGTTTTACGCGCCTTAGCCGCACACAGGAGCTGAGTGCTATTCGCGCTAGCGGACTTTCTGCACGGCAGTTTTTGCTGCCTGCACTGTTTATTACTGTGGGTGCCGGTATTTTTAATTTATTTGTATTTCAACCGATTTCTGCGGTGTTGCTCAAGCAGTATGAAACACAAGAGCAGCTGCTGATTCCTGGTAGTGCTAAAGGGTTAATTACCCGTGGCGGAAGCATTTGGTTGCGGCAGCCCTTGGCTGATGATGGCGAGCAGTTTATTTACGCTAAGCAAGTTACCGAAGGTGGTAGCAAGCTGGAGCAAGCCACTGTGTTTACCTTTGCTCCAGATGGCACCTTTGTGCAGCGCTTGGATGCCGAGAGTATGACACTGCTCCCAGGTTTGTGGCAAATTGAGAAAATTTTTGTGATGGAAGGTGGCGCCGACATTAACTGGAAAGACCAGATGCTGATGCCGACCACACTCTCGGTAGATATTATTCGTACCAGTTTAACATCGCCACATACGTTACCAGTGTGGGAATTGCCTAATTTTATTCGTGTACTACAGCAAACTGGCTTTGCCACGCAGGAACATATGCTCACCTGGCACCGTTTGCTGGCAGCACCAGGACTTATGATGGCGCTGTTTTTACTTGCAGCTCCCTTTGCACTGCGCTTTTCCCGCAACTATGGTTTGGGCCGAATGGTTTTGGTTGGTTTGGGCATGGGGCTAGGTTTTTACTTGTTTGGCAACCTAATTGCCACCTATGGCTTGGCTGGGCGCCTGCCTTTGCCAGTTGCTGCGTGGGCACCAACAGTAGTGGCGTTTTTAACAAGCCTTGCATTATTCCTCCATTTCCGCGAAGAATAGTCCCTGTTAGTTTAAACAATAAGAAGAAATGGTGTGACGCGCCTTACCGCCTTATTTTGTAGTTTGTTATTACTGTGGCAACCCGCTTCATGGGCACAAGATTTGCCGTTTACTCTCTCTGCTGATGATGTGCGCTACAACCTTAAGGAAAACGTTGTTAATGCTACGGGTGATGTAGACATCATTGGTAACGACCACCGCCTGCGCGCTAATAATATTATTTTTAACCCTGAAACAGATGACCTGACCGCTACGGGTGACGTTACCTTTATGTTACCTGATGGGACTATTCTGTTTGTGGAGAGCATTGATTTAAACGGTGAATTTAAAAGTGGTATTATTGAAGCACTGCGCCTACGCCTTGGCCCAACGGGCGCCCGGATGACTGCCGCCCGTGCCGAACGCAAAGCCGATGGCCGCATGGTGTTTACTAATGCTAAATACACCCCATGTACCGATACCTGTAGTAACGACAGTGAACTACCATGGTATGTACAAGCAGCGGAGATTACCTACACACCTTCTACCAGCGCATTGCATTATGATGACCCACAGCTGGTGGCTTTTGGCCGTGGTTTAGTGAAACTACCTTGGTTTAGCCACACTATTGGCCCACGCCAAGGGCGTAGTGGTTTGCTCCCTCCACGTTTTGGCAGCAGTGGTAACCATGGTTTAGAGGTAGAAACCGCCTACTACTACCACAAGGCCGATAACGAAGATGTAACACTACGTGCCCGTGCCATGAGTGAGCGTGGCCTAATGCTTAAAGGACAGCACCGTTTGCAGGGCGAACACTGGCGCAGCGAAATTAATGGTAGCATGATTGATGATGACCAAAGTGGCGACTTTCGGAGTCATGTTGATATTAATAGCGTGTATGTACTACAGCCTGGGCGCCGTGTTGGTTTTACGGGTGCTGCACTATCTGACGAAACCTACTTGGATGACTTTTTTAACGAGACCCCGGCTTACCTTGGCCGTACCGCTTATGCAGAAGATGCCAGTGCCGAACATTACGTTGTAGCGCAAGCCACGCACTACCAAGATTTGCGTAATGGCGCCGATAATAACGAAACCGCACAAGTACTGCCACAAGTGCAGGCCGAGCGTGTGGTTCAGCTTGGAGAGCGCGGCAGCCAGCTACGTTTGTTTGGTGATGCCCAAGCCCTACACCGCGATGAAGGTGCCCGTACCCAACGCCTTATTGGCCAAGCCAGTTACCACAAGCCTATTGAACTAGCCCATGGTCAGCGCGTGGAGGTAGAAGCCAAGCTACGTACCGATGCCTACCACTTGGATGGCACTACAGACGATGGCTGGACGGGCCGTGTACTGCCGCAAGTTTCTATTGATTGGCAAAAGCCAATGATTTCACCAAACGGTCGCCACCTGGTAACGCCACGTGCCCAGTTGGTGCTTTCTCCACGCGGTGGCACGCCTGATGAAATTCCGAATGATGACTCTGTAGCTTATGAACTTGATGTTACAAACTTGTTTAATAGCAACCGCTTTGCTGGTTTGGACCGCGTAGAGACAGGTCCTCGCTTTATTTATGGTGTAGACCAACGTTGGGGTAGTGCCGAGCAAGAGAAAGCACGTTTGTTTGTGGGGCAAAGTATCCAATGGTTTAATGATGCTGACCTACCTGAGCTGGGCGGTACCGGTACCAAAAGCTCCGACTGGGTGGCATTGCTACGTTTAAGACCTAATAAAAACCTGAGCCTAAGTCAACAAGTACGTTTGGATAACGCCGACCTTGTAACCCGCCGTGCTGATACAAACATTACCGTTGGTGATACGGAGACAAACTACTTCCAAACCACCTACTCTTACTTAGACGCTGGCCCAAGCGAGCTTACGCTGCGTGGCCAGTTTAGTCCGCACCCTAAATGGCAGTATTATGCCGAAATGCGCCGTGACCTTACCGATGGCGGTAAGCAGCTGCTGCTACACCACGAGCTGAAGTACACTCATAACTGCTACCGTGCTGGTATTGCTGTGCGCCGCCGTGGTTTCCGCAACCGTACGGTGCCACCAGCAACTGATATTCTGTTCAATGTTGACCTACTAACTTTTGGCAACAGTGACTACTGATCCTCTACAAAATTTGCGCTGCGGCATCCTTTCTATTGGGCGTGCAGGGAACGATAACCAAGCTCTGGGACTTGCTGAAGCCATTGGGTTTGAATCACCAGCGCTTATCCCCCTCAACCGCACACGCTGGACTGGTTTGCTACGTGTGCTGAGCCCGCTGCATTCATTTAACTGGAAACAGCCTGAGCCGTTACCACAGATACTGATTAATGTTGGATGGCAAACAGCACCACTGGCCAAAGCACTTAAAGTACAACACCCCGAACTGTTTGTGGTTCAAATTTTAAAGCCTGGGTTTGACCTAAACTGGGCAGATGTTGTGGTGAGCCCGCGCCACGACAAGCTACCAGCATTGCCACATGTTGTGACCACTATTGGCGCACCAAACCGTATTACACCCGCATTGCTAAACCCTGCTGGCGAGCAGTTGCGCACGCAACTTGGTAAAGAACATAAAGCACCATACTTAGCCGTGTTGGTTGGTGGACCTAGCAAGCGTTTTAAACTTGATGAGCACGCAATTGAGCAGCTGGTTGCTGATATTGAACAACATGCACAGCAGCATAAGTTAACGCCGCTTATTACGACATCTCGGCGTACGCCGGCTGCTGTAGTGGCGCAGCTACGTGCCAAAGGTTACTGGGTGTGGGCACCGGGCAATGCGGGTGACAACCCCTACTTTGGCCTGTTGGATAGTGCAGACCATATTATGGTTACGGCGGATTCTATTAGCATGGTGAGTGAGGCTTGCCGCACTGAAAAACCCGTGTATGTATGGGGGCGTGACCGTTTGCAAAGTAAGAAGTTTTCGCCTTTCTTTGCAGCGTTAAACAACCTGCAACGCATTGCCGATGTAGGTAGCGCTGATAACTTTGCCGAGCTGATTCAGCCGTTATCTGACACTGAACAGGCCGCGGGTTTTGCTAGAGCTTTGCTGGTGAAACGCTTTAACTTATTAAGCGAAAATTTCAGCGCGTAGTGCTGCTTCCAAGTCAGGGTGCGTGAAGCCAAAGCCATCGTTTTGTAGTTTTTGGCTGCTTACATTTGCGCCTTCTAGCAGTAGTTCCTGCCCCATTTGGCCAAATAGCAACTGCACAATAAAACTAGGCATGGGGGCAAAGCTGGGACGATGCAGTACCTTACCCAATGTTTTGGCAAATTGCTGCTGCGCTACTGGGTTTGGCGCCGTTAAATTTACCGGGCCATCTAGCAGGCTCTCGGTTGCGAGGTAACTCAACGCCCGGACAACATCGGTACGGCTGATCCAACTCATGGTTTGTTGGCCATGCCCTACAGGGCCACCCAATCCCAATTGAAATGGCAGCATCATTTTAGCTAAGGCACCACCACGTGGATTAAGCACAATACCAATGCGCGCCAAAACAGTAGGGATATTCAATGCGGCAATGGGTTTGGCTGCGTTTTCTATAGCGCGGCAGAGTTCGGCGCTAAAGTTATCACCAGCGCTATGCTGCTCGGTACAAGGTTGCGTTATATCGGCACGTGCGTCGGCATTGCCATACCAGCCAATAGCCGAGGCGATGAGTACTTTTTTGGGGCGTTGGTTTTTAGGCAATTGGTTGAGCGTATTGGCAAGGTCTTCCACCAGCTCTACACGGTTTTGTAGTAGAGCCTGCTTACGAGATTTACGCCAACGCTTGGTGGCAATACCAGTGCCTGCAAGGTGGATAATAATATCGACACCTGCCAACGCTTCTTGCTGTAATTTTTGCTGTGGCGGATGCCAAACCACGCCATGAGGTTGAGGCTGACGCGAGCTTGTAACACATTGATGACCTTGTGCTGTTAAATGCGGTATCAAAGCCTCACCAATAAAACCACCCGCACCGGTCACTAATATTTTCATACCATGACTTTAACACACGAAAATCATTGAATGTAACGAGAAATCTGCTAGTCTGAGCGCATATGAAAAGTTTGCGTTTATTCCTAATTGTTAGCAGCGTTATTGCATGTTTGGTAGCGACATTGGTGCCGGTAATTGTGTTTTTTGTGCTGGGTAATATCATCATCACCGCGGCAGCGGCTGTTGGTGCGGGCCTAGTTATTGGTGGTATTAGTGGCTTTGTAAGCGGCAATTTTATTGTTAAGCCTATTGATGATATTTGTGAGCAGGCCAAGCTCCTCGCCAAAAACCAACCTATTGAAGTTATTGAAACAACCCGTAAAGATGAGCTGGGCAAGCTAACCAAGCTGATTAACAGCCTATCGGACCGTGATAAAGCGATTCGTGAAGCGAACCAAGATGCGCTGACTGGCCTTGCAAACCGCCGTTACTTGCTGCAACGCTTGGAAGGTGCGCTGGCGCGTGATGAATCTGTAGCGACTTTCTTTATTGACCTTGATGGCTTTAAACCAATTAACGATACCTATGGCCACGAAGCTGGTGATGAAGCACTACTGATGGTAGCTGACCGTTTGAAAGCCTGTGTGCGTGAGCATGATATTTTGTGTCGTTTGGGTGGTGATGAGTTTGTGATTTGCCTAATTGGCCTAGCTGACCGTGAGGTAATGAAAACCCGTGCCGATAAGGTTCTAGAACTGCTGAATACGCCATTCTGGATTGGTGACAACCGCATTAAGATGGGCGGTAGTATTGGTATTTCTGTAGCACCAGATGATGCGAAAGAAGCTGAACCACTGCTAAACGCTGCGGATGAAGCCATGTATGCCGCCAAACAAGGTGGTAAAAACGCTTACCGTTTTTACTCCTAAGCGATAGAGCACTTTACCGTGCGCCTTAATAACCCTAGTTTAATATACGCTCTGTTTTGGTTGCTATGCGCCGCTGTTGCTGCAGGTAGCATTGTACTGCTTGAAAACCCACAGCTACCCACTGACCAGCTTATTTTGGTGCAAGTTGTGCCTTATATTAGTTACAGCTTTGTGTTGGGGGCTGGGCTTTCTATATGTTCTTTATTGCCGAGGTTACGCTTTGCAGAACGTGTGAGCCAAACGCTGATTTTTACCACAAGTACACTCGCTGGCGGCTGGGTTGTGGCAGCTGTATGGGTAAACCACCAAGTGCTTGCGCTGGGGCATGTGGGCTTGAGCAACCTGTTTGAAGTTTCTATGCTATTGCTGGCATTACTTGGTGCCTTTGGTGTTTGGGCACAGCGCCACTTTGCCTTTGATAAACTAGGTGCTGGGCTAGCGCCGCTATATCTGTTTTTTGCTTTTATTGTGCTATGGCTGGAAAGCATTGGCCAAGCTGGCCCGCGTGAGCTGGTGCCTGCTCTGCAAAGCAACTTGCTGCCATGGCATGTGTTGAGCACATTTTTAGGCTATGGTGCATTTATGGTGGCGGCTGCTGCCAGCGTGGTTGGTCTTGTAGCGGCATGGCGTGGGCATAGCAACATTTTGCAGCAGGCTGATACCGTGGCAGCGCGCTGTATTGGGCTGGGCTTTCCGCTGTTTACCATTGCTATTTTGCTGGGTAGCTTGTGGGCTTACCAAGCATGGGGCGGTTACTGGATGTGGGACCCTAAAGAAACTTGGGCACTTATTGTGTGGCTCATTTACGCGGGCTACCTACATGCGCGGCTCACCCACAATATTTCCCCTATTATTTTGGCGTGGTGGAGCCTTATTGGCTTTATGGCCACACTATTTTGCTACTTGGGTGTGAATTTATTCCTCGGTGGCCTTCATAGTTACGGACAAATAGGGTAGTATCCTGCGCATGAATCGTATTTTTGCTCTTTTACTGCTGCCACTGGTGATGGTGGGATGTAGTAAACCTGAACTTGCTGAACAAACTGGTAGCGTTGGTGCGCTATATAACCAAGCGATGGATGAGCTGGCGAGTAAAGATTACCCGGAAGCAATTCATACTTTTGAAGAGCTAGAACGCCAACACCCCTACTCTGCTTGGGCCACCCGCGGCCAAATGATGATTGCTTTTGCACAGTTCCGCTTGCAAGAATTTGAAGAGTCTATCCTTACTGCTGAGCGTTTGATTAAGTTCCACCCCGGACATGATGATTTGCCTTACCTGTACTACCTACGTGGCATGGCGTATTACTATCGTATCTCCGATATTCACCGTGACCAAGGGCATACACGTGGTGCGCTGATGGCATTTGAAGAACTGATCAACCGTTACCCAGACACCATTTACGCCCGTGATGCAAAGCTGAAAATTACCCTGCTGCGTGACCACCTTGCCGCTAAGGAAATGGACATTGGACGTTACTACTTGCAGCAAAGCTCTTATGTGGCGGCTATTAACCGCTTCCAAAACGTGGTGCGCGACTTTGACACTACCAGCCAAACTCCAGAAGCGCTATATCGCTTGGTAGAGGCTAACTTGGCACTAGGGCTCAATAATGAAGCACAACGTAATGCTGCTGTACTGGGGTATAACTACCCTGACTCTGACTGGTACCGCGATGCTTACAGCTTGCTCACCGGCCAAAACCTTGCCCCTGCTGGCGAAGAGAAAAACTGGGCACGCCAGCTGCTGAAGGGTATTAAGCAGAGTTTTTGAGGTTATTGATAGCTACGCGGTCGGCAAAGCCGCCGCTTGCTACTGGGGACACCCCAGCCCCCGCGTGGACCCACTCGCTATCGCGAGCTGGGGACCACGAAGCTCCACAAATCACTTTAGCTAGGTTTGCGTAGTACGATTTTTAAGACATCATAAGCAGTCCATACAATAATGGATAGGAAGGCAATAAGCACCAGCTTGCTGCTACCTGTATTGGGCGGGACCTGAGCAATCACCACACACACCACGCTGAACCACAGTGTCGAAAAACATGTGCTGCGGCCAAAATAAGGCAGCATAGCTTCGCGGCGGAGGCCCTCGTTAAATGCAGCAAGAGAGGCTAGTTGCGGGTGCCAAAAAGTGAGGAAAAAGGATGTTTTATTAGGACTGGTGTTAAACTTAGAATTTGCTAAGCAGCGCCCTAACCCATAGGAAGCTACATTGGCCAATAACCCTGTAAAATAGCCCATGAACAACCACAACCACGCCTGCTCCATAATGACATAATGTGCAGAAACAAGAGATAATAACCCCAATGGTGCAATGGAGTTTACAAACACCAAGCTCTCCACCCCTAGAGTAATAGATAACGTTAACGGATGCTCGATCAGCAGGAGAATTTCATCGATAAAGTAAATGGCTATGACTGAGCTACACAGCACCACATAGCGTGAAACCATGGAAAGGGAGTAAAGGGCGCGCCACATACTCCCGTTTTCCTAATTATGCAGCGGTGTCTGCTTTAGGTTCTTTCTCGGCAGCGGCTTTGAGATCATCCAATGTTTTTTGGATTTCTTTAATCTCGTAAGCTTCAATGATATCGCCTTCTTTAATATCGTCGAAGTTCTCAAGCGTGATACCACACTCGTAACCGCCACGAACTTCCTTAGCGCTGTCCTTCTCGCGCTGTAGGCTACCAACAAGGCCATCATGAATCACTTTACCGTCGCGCAGTAGGCGTGCTTTGCTATCACGCTTAATCAAGCCATCGGTTACCATACAACCAGCAATCTTCAGTTTTTTGAAGGTGAAGATTTGGCGTACTTCGGCCTGACCTGTGGTTTCTTCCTCAAAGTCTGGGCTCAATAGGCCACCCAAGGCGGCTTTTACGTCGTCCAATAGGTTGTAAATAATGTTGTAGTAACGGATTTCCACGCCTTCGTGCTCGGCCATAGTACGGGCTGAAGCATCGGCACGTACGTTAAAGCCAATAATGAGTGCGCCAGAGGCAGTGGCCAAATTTACATCGGTCTCGGTTACCACACCCACAGCATTGTGGATCACGTTCACTTTAACTTCGTCGTTACTCAGTTTATTCAAGCCATGGACAATTGCTTCAATAGAGCCCTGTACGTCTGCCTTGATGATGATTGGCAGTTCTTCCACATCACCTGCTTTCATACGGTCGAAAACATTTTCTAGCGAGGTACGGCGCGCAGCATGTTGCTGCTCACGCAGTTTTTGCTCACGGAAGTCCGCAACTTCACGAGCACGTTTTTCATCTTCAACCACTACAATATTATCACCAGCGGTTGGTACGCCTTGCAAACCAAGTAGCTCTACAGGCTCAGCTGGGCCTGCACTTTCTACACGTTCGCCTTTGTCGTTCATCAGCGCACGTACACGACCCCACACAGGGCCCGCTACCAGAATATCACCCACTTTAATGGTACCGCGCTGTACAATCATGCTCGCTACCACACCGCGGCCTTTTTCTAGCTTCGCTTCTACAATGAAGCCATCGGCACGACGGTTCGGGTTTGCTTTTAGGTCTAGCATTTCTGCTTGTAGCAAAATGAGGTCTTCTAGTTCTTCTAGCCCTTGGCGCTTCAGCGCTGAAACCGGCTGCGATACAATATCACCACCAAAGTCTTCCAGAATCACATCGTGGCTGAGCAGGTCTTGCTTCACTTTATCCACGTTAGCTTCTGGCTTATCGGCTTTGTTAATGGCTACTACAATTGGCACCTTTGCGGCTTGGGCGTGCTTAATCGCCTCAATGGTTTGTGGCATCACGCTGTCGTCTGCAGCTACAACCAGTACCACCACATCGGTTACCTCGGCACCGCGGGCACGCATGGCGGTAAACGCCTCGTGGCCTGGGGTATCTAGGAATGTAATTTTGTTACCAGCTTTAGTTTTCACTTGGTACGCACCAATGTGCTGAGTAATACCACCGGCTTCGCCACCGGCTACATCGGTACTGCGCAGGGCATCGAGCAGGGTTGTTTTACCGTGGTCAACGTGACCCATAACGGTTACCACTGGTGGACGATCTTGCAGATCTGCTTCGTTATCGTCTTCTTCCACCAAATTCTCTTCTACCGCGTTTTCCACTTCCAGCTTGTAGGTGTGGCCCATTTCTTCCACAACTAAGGCTGCGGTTTCTTGGTCAATTGTTTGCGTCACGGTCACCATTTGGCCCATCAGCATCATTTTCTTCACCACTTCACCAGCTTTTTCGGCCATGCGGCTTGCTAGCTCTTGCACGGTAATAAATTCTGGAATGGTTACCTCGCGGATCACCTTCTCTTGTGGCTTCGCTGTTGTCTCACCTTCACCATGACGTGGACGACGGTCGCGACGGCCACCACCCGGACGAGTACGTGCACGTTGCTCTAGCTCTACAAGGTAGGCATTACGGCCACCGCGTTTTTTATCATCGCGGCCACCTGAGCGGTTGTTACCTTTACCGCCACTGTTGTTATCTACAGTGAGTGTTTTGCGGTTATGGTCGTTACTTGGAGAGTGAGAAGACTTGCTGTGCTGTGTGCTTTTTTGCTGTTGAGCAGCACGTTCAGCATCGGCTGCAGCTTTTTGGCGTGCAATTTCACGCTCGGCTGCTTCTGCTTCTCTACGCTTGGTTTCTTCCTCTTCGCGGCGCTTTACTTCGGCCTGCTTTTTAGCTTGCTCTTCACGCAGTTTGGCTGCTTGCTCACGGTCTTTAGCACGTTGGTCTTGGCCATCGTTACTGGCTTGGCGCGCTTGCTGTAGCGCAGCTAGGCGGCGTTGTAACTCGCTATCGCCACTAGCAGCGGCTGATGTATCCACAGCATCAGTATCAAAACGACGGCGACGCACCTCTACAGCCACGCCACTATTGCCGCCACTGTTACGGTTTGCGCTAAGCGTACCCCCTAAGCTGAGGGTGCCTTTTGATTTGCTTGTGTCTTTATCAGTCATGCGGCTTTGTCTTTCTCTCTACTATATAAATCTGTGCTGTGGGTGGGGTTTTAACCCGTTACAGACTGTATGCCAAGGAGTTTCTCAAGGCTGGGCTTTAGCGCTGACGCGGCACGTGCGGTGCAGGCCACCACAGCAACATCTGGTTGGCCCAGTGCCAGCGCCAGTTTTTCGCGGTTTCCATAGCTATACACATCTATTTCATCATTGTTCAGCTGGCTTAATTTTTGTGCGGCATCTTGCCCTATGTCTGCCACATGCATCACCATGGCAAGCTGTTGCTTTTGCTGAAGATCCTTAACGCCACCAAGGCCACACAACACTTGTGCCGCGCCACGCAAGGTACCAATTTGCTGATATAGGCTTTTTTCCAGCAGTTCTTGTGTGGTTTGGGTGAAGTTTTCTGGCAATTGGGCGCCGTCTAGCGGGCGGGCTAAAGCTTTGGTAAGTTTTTTCGTATTCGCCAAGCTACTGGGGTGCACGTACGCACCACGACCCGGTGCATTGCCTTTGAGGTCGAAGTACACTGTAGCATTTGGCCCGGCGACACAGCGCAGAAGCTGTGCTTGTGGGTAACTTTCACGCGTGACGACACAGGTGCGGGTTGGGTTGGCTTTCATGCTCTATGACATAGTGCGAAACAGCGCTGCTGACAAGTGTGCTGATTAGGATTATGGTGGCGCCATGACGCACCCTGCTGAAAATTGTACCACCCTTGCCGAGCTACGTGCCGCGGTAGAAGCGTTTGATGGCTGTGCATTAAAGCACGATGCGCTGAACACTGTGTTTGCCGATGGCAACGAAAACGCTGAGATGATGATTATTGGTGAAGCCCCCGGTGCACGTGAAGATGAACAAGGTAAACCGTTTGTGGGGCGCAGTGGACAGCTGCTGGATGATTTATTGCTGGAAATTGGCTTTACCCGCGCTGAAAATGTCTACATTGCCAACATGATGTTTTGGCGCCCGCCGGAAAACCGTAATCCATCTCGCACAGAGTTAGCCAGCGTGCGCCCGTTTGTGGACAAGCACATTGCATTACGCCAGCCAAAGTTGGTTATTTTGCTGGGCAACATTGCTATGAAAAGCATGCTTGGCACCAAGGAAGGAATCACCAAAATTCATGGTACGTGGCAGGAGTTGCACGTGCCAGGGCTGGCTGCACCAATACCCGCTATGCCCATTTACCACCCTGCTTTTTTACTGCGCAATGCCAACATGAAGCAACCATGCCAGCAAGACCTGCAAAAATTCCGCCAGCGCGCAGTTGAAATGGGTATTTTGAACCCTACATAAAGTTCATCATTCATTCATGGGAACACCACATTGATCCCGTGATGGGATCTTTTTTAGCGTTTCCGCAACATCATGGAGATGATATCATGACTGATAACGAGCAACTAGCCGCCTTGCTCCAGTGGACACAAGGCGAACGCCTACCGCTCAGCGCAGCAGAGAATCTTGGAGAACAAGTACTGCTGATGACGGAGGGTGTTGGCAATGCTATGACCTTTCTTATGGAAGCCAAAGGTTGGTTTGACAAAAATGTGCCACATCCTGAGCAAGGTTTTACCAACCTACTCAAACTGCTGGATGATATGAACATTCGCGGAGCACAGCTTGCTTATTTGTGGGAATATTGGTGCAAAATTTATGATACCGCCCAAATCCAAATACCGATTTCTGAAATTCTCAATGACGAGGCCTATAGGCATCGGATTGTAACCCTCTTGAACAAAGCCTTTGAACATACAGATAAAGGCATTAGATGGATAGCTGTAACCGAAGGTGCTTCAACCATGGGTACTCGCCCACGTTTCGATGCCTAAGCGCTGAGTTCCGACATTTAACCCCTACCATGGCATTTGCTGTGGTGGGGGTTGCTTTTTTTGGTGGGTTCAGTTATCCACAGCGCCATGCCAGTATTAATTCAACATGCTATTGATAGTGAAATTCCTGCGGGGATGAAGCGTTTGTTCGTTAAGTCCTACGGTTGCCAAATGAACGTTTATGATGGCCTACGCATGGCCGAGCTGATGAAGCCGCACGGTTACGCGCTGACCGATACCTATGATGGTGCAGACTTGGTGGTGCTCAACACCTGCCACATCCGTGAAAAAGCGGATGAGAAAGTATTTAGCGATATTGGCCGCATGAAGAAAGTAACCGCTGACGATGCGATTATTGCTGTGGGTGGCTGTACTGGCCAAGCTCTTGGTGCGGATATTTTTAAACGTGCACAACAGGTGCAAGTGGTATTTGGGCCGCAAAGCATGCACCGCCTGCCTGAGTTTGTGGAACGTGCCACGCGCCACCACGGCCTGAGCCGCATTGTAGATACCGAGCTGCCAGAGCTACAAAAATTTGATGCTTTACCAACGCCGGGTGCCTATGGCCCTACTGCGTTTGTGACGATTCAGGAAGGGTGCGATAAGTTTTGCACCTACTGCGTGGTGCCGTACACCCGTGGGCCAGAGCTGAGCCGCTCTGCGAAAGACGTGGTGAAAGAAGTACAAATTTTGGCCGAACAAGGTGTACGAGAAGTGTGCCTGCTGGGGCAAAACGTGAATGCCTACCACGGTGTTAATGCTGCAGGAAAAGAGCTCACGCTAGCTGGCTTGCTGAAAGAGCTTGCCCAAATTAATGGCATTGAGCGCCTGCGCTTTACCACCAGCCACCCGAATAATATGAACGATGAAATGTTCAATATTTTTGCTGAGGAGGAAAAGGTGATGCCTTACTTCCACCTCCCTGTGCAGTCGGGTAGTAATAAAATTTTGGCGGCTATGAACCGTAACCACACGGTGGAAGAATACTTGAGCCATGTGGAGCGCTTGCGTAGCGTGCGCCCAGACATTGCGATGAGTGGTGACTTTATTGTGGGCTTCCCCGGTGAAACTGAAGAAGATTATTTGCAAACACTAAGCGTGATTGCTGAAGTTGGCTATGGTACGGCTTACGGTTTTGCGTATTCTCCACGCCCTGGTACCCCGGGTGCGGCACTAAGCAACCAAGTTGAAGAAGCAGTGAAAAAAGAGCGCCTTGCCGGCATGCTGGCGGCTATTGAAGCCTGCCAAGAGAACTTTAACAGCACGTTTGTAGGTAAAGAAACCACCGTGTTGGTGGAAGGACCGGGCGACCAGGATGGCTTGCTTAAAGGGCGTACGCCACACAACATTAGCTGCACAATTGCTGTGTCTGGCGATGCTGAGGCACAAACGCAGTTGATTGGTGAGATTGTTCGTGTCAAGGTGACATCGCAGCGCAAATTTAGCCTGCATGGAGAACAGCTCTAGAGCATTAGACTGTTTACGTATTCGCTAGACAGTTAGCGAAAATGCGTTTTGACGAGAACCGTCACGGAGTGTAGTTAGGGAACCCTACATGAGTAACGGAAGCGCAGGCTAAACGCATTTGTAGCACTGGCTAGTAGAATGGCATAGCGATGGAATGATAAGGGATATTCCTTAATGGCCAAACCGCCGAAGCAAAGTAGCAAACCGCTGCGCTTAGAATTTGAAGATAATAACCTCACCCAAAGCCTTTGTGGCCAACACGACGCGCACTTACAGCAAATTGAAGAGCACCTTGGCGTGCAAATTGTTTGCCGCGGTAACCAGCTGAACATTAGTGGTGAGCCTGAGCAAACTCAGAAAGCTAAAACCGTACTGGAAGACCTGTACGACCTGCTGGAAAACAACATTACCGTAACGCCTGACCAAGTTGATGCCGCGCTGCGCATAACTGATGGGCTGATTAACGAAAAACTCCGCCCTGCCGACCTCATGGGCAAAGAAGCTGCGGTGATTGAAACACCCCTTACCCGCATTGCGCCACGCAGTGTGCAGCAACATGTTTATATGGCGGCGCTTAAATCCAGCACGCTTACCTTTGGTGTTGGCCCAGCTGGTACCGGTAAAACATATATTGCTACGGCGCTTGCGGTACAGCAGCTGCTACGCAAAAAAGTGAAGCGTATTATCATCACCCGCCCGGTGGTGGAGGCTGGCGAACGCTTGGGGTTCCTCCCCGGTACGTTTGAAGAAAAGATTGACCCATACCTGCGCCCTATTTTTGATGCGTTAGACGATACCGTTGGCCGCGAAAAATGGAGCTGTTGGCGCGAAAACGGCATGCTGGAAGTGGCGCCATTGGCCTACATGCGTGGGCGTACGCTGAGCCATTGTTTTATGATTTTGGATGAAGCGCAGAATACGACATCGCAGCAAATGAAGTTGTTTCTAACCCGTATGGGTGAAGGTAGCCAAGCAGTGGTGACTGGTGACCCAAGCCAGTGCGACCTGCCACGCGGGCACCGCAATGGGTTGAGTGATTCCGTTGATGTGCTGGAAGGCCTGAAAGATATTGAGGTGATTCGCTTTGGTGATACTGATGTAGTGCGCCACCCGCTAGTGGGCCGCATTGTACGCGCCTATGACGAGCGCGCCAAACAGCTCGACCTTGAACTGCCGAAGAAATAGCTACACCAAATTCAACTTCATGCCTAAATGGCTGCCTGTGAAGCCTAAGTTCTCATAAAAACGGTGGGCATCTACACGTGTTTTATCGGTTGTGAGCTGTACTAAACTGCAGCCATCTTTTTTGGCTATATCAATAGTAAATTGAACAAGTTTTTCACCAATACCTTGACCACGATAATTTTTATGCACACGAATAGCCTCTAGCTGTGCACGTTTGACGCCCTTACGGCACAGGTGAGGAATAACCGTATATTGAATTGTAGCAACAATTTCTGCTCCTTTAGCTAATACATATACTCTATTATTCGGATCATCAGAGATGTGCTCAAACGCTTTTATATAGCTACTATCAATAGGTTCACCAGGTGCTTCTCGTGTGGTGCCGAGCGCATCATCAGCGTATAAATCAATAATGGCTTTTAGATCTTCTTTTGCTGCTTCACGAAATTCCATACTTCTGCCCCTCTGTTTTGAACCAGCATAAATAACAAACTTATTGAAAACAACTTGTCAAACTACCTGTTGGCCACTAAAGTGCGCCGCGTTGCCCAGGTGGCGGAATTGGTAGACGCGCTATCTTGAGGGGGTAGTGGGAGAAATCCCGTGAAGGTTCGAGTCCTTTCCTGGGCACCAGATATAAAAATGTCCCCATAGGGGATTTTTTTATGTCTGGCCTGTACTGGCAGGCGAGAACCTTTAAGGTTCGCCAAAGTGACAGCACGTCACTTTGGGACGGCGCATGCCGCCCGCAGGGCGCGAGGCAGCAGGGCGAGCGTCAGTCCTTTCCTGGGCACCATTAGATTGCTCTCGCGGTCGGCAAAGCCGCTACTATATTCAATTACACTAATCGATGAGTGAAGGCGTAGTACGCTGCTTGCGTGCGGTTATCGCAACCGAGTTTTTGTAGCAGGTTTTTAAGGTGCACTTTTACCGTGCCTTCGCTAATGCCAAGCGTGTTAGCAATGACCTTATTGGCTTGGCCACGGCTAATATAGCGCAGTACATCTTGCTCTCGCCCGGTGAGGTGGATGTTATCAAACTCTACAGGAATGTGGTTATGCTCTATATCGGGGAATATGGTTTGGTTACTGGCCATAATTTGATACAGCGTGCTGTTAAATTCTAGTACTGAAATATCCTTATGCAAATAGCCACGCACGCCTAAATGTTTGGCTATGGCAATGTCACGCGGGTCCTCGGAGGCAGTGAGCATAACAATAACCGCCTCCGGATACTTTTGGCGTAGCTCCTTTGCTACCAGCAGGCCGTTGAGGTCGTCCATCACAATATCCAGTAATACTAACTGAGGGGAATGTGCTGCATACTCCTGGAGTGCTTGTTTGCCTGAACCTGCCTCGGCCACTACATAAAACAGCTCTGAATCGAGCAATGTAGCGACACCAGCACGCATTAGCTCATGGTCATCCACCAACATCACCGAATAGGGATGCAGGAGCTTGTTCTGTTGTTCTCGCGTAACCATGTTTGCGTACCTCTTTTGCCTTATCTCTGACGGGTTATGGCACTGTCAGGTAGTTTTCAGAAAGTTGCACCTGACACTTGACATGACTCTCCACATAACGTACACACTGTCCGCACTGCCCATGTACACGGGCGGAATTGATTAAAAGATTAAGGATTAGACCGATGGCGAGCAGAGGCGGTAACGCGATTTACATTAAGCTGGAATCCACAGCTATTAACCCAAAAACGGGTAAAAAGACTGGTTACTACTACGTGACTAAAAAGAACCCTAAGAGCCCTAACACCGAGGGTAAAATGGAGTTCAACAAGTACGACCCTGTGGTACGCCAACACGTGAAATTTGTTGAGAAGAAGATTAAGTAACTAGTGGCGCGGTCGGCAAAGCCGCCGCTTGCTACTGGGGGCACCCCAGCCCCCGCGCCAACCTCACTTTGTTCGGGATGGCGGAAACACCCTAAGGGGTGTTTTTTAATACATATTCCATTAAAGAAAGAGCCGCCCATTGAGCGGCTCTTTCTTATTTCAGGTTACGTGGTGGTAATGATTGGCGAGATTTGGGACTACGCCCCTTTTCACGAAACTGCATTTTTGGTGCCCCTGGCCCTGAACTCACAATCGGCACAATTGGGTAGTCCAACGGGTCTGGCAACTGGAAAACCAGCTGCGTGAAGTCATCACGAGGTGCACACACACGATCCACCTCCAACAATGCTGCAGCCACACCGGTACGCGTTACAGGATGAATGAGCTTGTTCATCACGTACGCCCTTTCTTTTAGAAAATGGGATGAAGATTAAATGTACCCTATACCTAGTGTAACGACGGTATTATTTCAAGTACTAGCTCAAAACCTGTAATAGCCATTCGGTTTGGCCACGCTCGTTAGGAAGAAAGTCTTTCAAAGCTGGAATATCTTCCACCAATACCCACTTTAGTGCTGCTACTTCGCCAGAAGGAATGGCAGCACCAGTAAATTGCATGGTATGGAAAAAATGCACATCCACAGCATATTCACCGCGTTGTTCGCAAACCCCTAATTCTTTTAAAGAACTTTCCGCTAACGTGAGGTTGGTTTCTTCCTTGATTTCACGGCAAGCTGTCGCAGTTAGGCTCTCGCCCTGGTCTACTTTGCCGCCGGGGAATTCCCACTTGCCTGGGGCAAGTTTGTTATCCGCCGTGCGTTGGTCAATGAGCACCGCGCCGTCGCTAGGGCGCTGAACAATAACGACCGCAACTTGAGTTGGTTGCATTACGCAGCTTGGCTCAGTTTACCGTGGCAATGCTTGTATTTGAGACCAGAACCACACGGACATGGCGCATTACGTGGCACGTTTTGGTTGGCGTAGGGGTTTTCCTGCGCGTACTTTTGCTCGCTTTGCTTTACCTCTGGGTTGAGCACGGTTGGCTCGCTACGGGTTTGTTCAGCTTGTGCTAGGCGGTCTTCTGCTGCGGTTGCCAGCTGTTGTTCCTGTGCTTGTAGCTTTGCCAAATCGTCTGGGTGTGGCTCGGCACGAGAAAGCAGCAACAGCACCTGCTCACGCACTTGTGTCAACGTACCATCGAACTGAGCAAACGCCTCACGCTTGTACTCGGCCAGCGGATCCTTTTGTGCATAGCCGCGCCAGCCAATGCCGTGGCGCAGATAATCTAGCTGTTTGAGGTGGCCACGCCATTGGGTATCAATCACCTGTAGGAGTAGCATTTTCTCAATTTGTTGAATCAGCGGTGCGCCCAAGCGCTCCACTTTTTCACGCCATGTGCGTTCTACAAAGTCAATAAAGCGCTCATGAATTGTTTCAACGTCAATGCCATCTTCTTCTAGCCATTTATCTACCGGTACGTTTACATTAAACAGGCGGTGTGCTTCTTCCTTAAAGGTGTCTAGCTGCCATTGTTCGTGGTAGCTGCCTGGTGGGAAGCAATTAAAGGCCAAATCTTCAGCCACTGTGGCGCGCATATCGGCCACCATGTCGCTTACATCGCCATTCTGAGTATCAGACTCCATAACCTCGCGACGTTGGGCGTAAATCACCGTACGTTGCTCGTTCAGTACGTCGTCGTACTTCAGGAGGTTTTTACGTACATCAAAATGGTGGTGCTCTACCTTTTTCTGCGCAGTGGCAATGGCACGGCTCACCAGTTTGCTTTGAATCGCCTCATCTTGCGGCATGTTCATGCGCGCCATGAGGGTATCTAGCCCACGGGCAAAAATACGCATCAGGTCATCTTGTAGAGAGATATAAAACACGCTGCGGCCTACATCACCCTGACGACCAGAACGACCACGCAGTTGATTATCAATACGGCGCGATTCATGGCGCTCGGTACCAATTACCTTCAAGCCACCTGCTTCCATCACTTTAGCTTTTTCAGCTTCGTGTGCGTCGCGGATTTTCTGTTGCTCGGCCTCATCTTCCACGCCTTCTAGCAATAGGCTTAGATTACCACCCAACTTAATATCGGTACCACGGCCAGCCATGTTGGTAGCAATGGTTACCGCACCTAAACGGCCTGCTTGGGCAATAATCTCTGCCTCTTGCTCGTGGTGGCGGGCGTTCAATACCTTGTGTGTTACCTTGTGTTTTTGCAGCTCTGCGGCAAGTTCTTCCGATTTTTCAATACTGGTTGTACCCACCAAAGTTGGTTGGCCGCGCTTGTTGCAGTCTTCAATATCTTTCACAATCGCACGGAATTTCTCTTCCTTAGTGCGATAAATCATGTCCGCTTCATCTTCACGTGCTACGGCACGGTGTGTTGGAATTTCAATAACGTCTAGGCCATAAATGGTGCGAAATTCTTCTGCCTCAGTTTCACCTGTACCGGTCATACCCGCCAGTTTGCTGTATTGGCGGAAGTAATTTTGGTAGGTCACGCTGGCTAGAGTTTGGTTTTCCTGCTGGATTGGCACATTCTCCTTAGCTTCAATCGCTTGGTGCAAGCCTTCGGACAGGCGGCGACCTGGGGTCATACGGCCGGTGAATTCATCAATCAGCATCACTTGCTGCTCGTGGATGATGTACTGGGTATCTTTTTGGAATAGCAGGTGCGCACGCATAGCTTGGTTGAGGTGGTGCACCAGCATCACGTTATCTACGTCGTATAAGCTGGCACCTTTTTCAAGCAATCCTTCTTTTTGCATCAGCTGTTCAGCGCGATCCATACCTGCATCGGTTAGGGAAATGTTGCGCTGCTTTTCATCTAGTTCGTAATCTTCTCCCACAGTGAACTGCTGCGGTAGTGGGTTGAGCTTGTGGTACAGCTCGGTTTTGTCTTCCGCCGGGCCGCTAATAATGAGTGGGGTACGTGCTTCATCAATCAAAATGCTATCCACCTCATCCACAATGGCAAAGTGGTGGCCACGCTGTACCAATTGGTCAGCCGTGAAGGACATATTGTCACGCAGGTAATCGAACCCAAGCTCGTTATTGGTGGCATAGGTAATGTCTGCTGCGTAGGCTGCCTTGCGATCCTCGGCGCTCATACCGCTTACCAAGTAACGGCAGTCCATACCCAGTGCATTAAACACCTGCGCCATCCACTCGGCATCACGCTTGGCAAGGTAATCGTTCACCGTTACCACGTGAGCGCCTTTGCCGGCCAATGCATTAAGATAAGTTGGTAGTGTAGAAACGAGGGTTTTACCTTCTCCGGTTTTCATCTCGGAGATATTGCCGCGATGTAGCACAATACCACCCATGAGCTGTACATCGTAATGACGTTCGCCCAATGTGCGGCGCGCTGCTTCACGCACGGTTGCAAATGCTTCGGGGAGCAGTTTATCTTCTGTTTCGCCAGCTGCTAGGCGTTCTTTAAATTGTGCGGTCAGCGCTTTTAGCTCAGCATCAGATTTTGGTTTAATATCTGCTTCTAATGCATTAATACGGTTAACTAATCCACCAAGCTTTTTTACATAACGGCTACTGTGATTACCAAAGAGAATATTCAACATGCGCGCAGTTTTACTTGGTTATGCGCTTTTTCGCAACCTTATTCAGGTTTAATTAGTTGTCTTGAGCGTTTGTGCTATTAAGCTGGCTTAGCAATTTTTCGGTAGCACCTTGGCGCGCGCGAGCACGCTGCAGTTGACGTGTATCCTTAACAAAAGGATATGGGTTAACTTTGCGGTCGCCTACCAGTACTTCAAAGTGAAGGTGTGGGCCTGTAGAACGCCCTGTAGAGCCCATTAAACCTACTAGGTCGCCAGCTTTTACAATATCACCAGGAGATACGGTTGACCGCTTAAGGTGCGCATAGCGTGTGGAAAGGCCATTAGCATGGCGCAGCTCAACCATGATGCCGTACGCGTAGCGATAACCAGCAAAGGCGACATAACCATCCGCCGCAGCCACAATTGGTGCGTTCATAGCTGCTGCTACGTCGATACCGCTGTGCCAAGCACGGTTTTTATTAAACGGGTCTTTACGCCAGCCATATGGTGAACTTACCCAAGCGCGTGGGTGCACCACAGGGAACAGCTGCGGTAGCTTAGCATCGTTCAAAGTGTCGCGGCTAACAAGCGCTAGGCCTGCTGTCATTGCAGCTTCGGTGCTATCGGCCTTAGCTTGTACAGCTGCCAACTGCTCTAATAACTTTTGGATATCTACTGGTTTTTCAAAATCAACTTCGGCGGGGCCACCTTGACCGCCTGGGCCTAAGCTATCCTCAGGGGCGGCGTTTTCATCATCAGAGCCAGAAAGGTTGGCAAAGAGTTCATCAGCAAATAATTTTTCACCAATCACATCTAAACGGTCTAAGCGTGCTTGTAGCACACCCATTTCTTGGCTAATCACTTGCAGCTGTTTTTTCAGGTAACTTTTTTCATCTTCCAACTGGCTCACACGTTTTGCGGCTTGTGGGTCGGCTACTGTGGCTACAATATTTGTTACGGCTTCTCCACGTCCTAGCAGCGCTAAAGCACCTACAGCCAGAATACTTACAACTACAGCTTTGGTTGTAATAACGCTCCACATTGGTACACGCCATGTACGCACAGCGCTGGTATCGGACCATGCCATAGAAATGTGTACCCGCTGGCGGAGTTGGTGAATCAGCTGTTTCATAATAGCTAACTACTTACCTATTTCACGCACGCGTGGCCAGTAAAATCGGCGTAACGCAGTGGTTGGTTGGTGTTTTGGCGATTGAGTGTGGTGGACCCCACTTGATTGAGCCATAACTCAACCAAACGCTGATTTAACAGCCATCCTACGGACAGGAGTTGAAAAAGCGATAAATTCATTTTTTCATCAGTCATGTAGCTCGCTATACTCCATCTTCAAAATTTAATTTCTCACCTTTTTCTTTCTCCTGCGCGTATGCGAAATAGGTAAGTAGTTAGCTATGTTCATATGCCGCCAAATTAGGCAAAAGGTCAAGCTTGTTCGCGCTCAGCATTACGAAGGTGCTTGCCAAGCCGTGGCAAACGCGGCACAGTGCCATGCAACGATATAATGACAACAACAAAATTAGTGAGAAAACTATGCGACACATTGCCCTCACCGCCTTGCTAACAGCCGGTTTGGCGTTCAGCGCTTCTGCTGAAACTTTGGTTACTGTTAATGGTAAGAAAATCCAAAGCGAGCAAGTGGACTTCCACGTTAACCAAATTCCACAACAGCTGCGCGCTCAGCAAGATGAAACACAAATTCGTCAAAACATTTTGGAACGTTTGGTAGAACAAGAACTTGTACGCCAAGATGCTGCCAAAAAACGTGTTAGCCGCAACAAAGAGTTTAGCCAACAGTTTGAGCAAATGCGCCGTAACCTAGTTTACAACTACATGGTTAACCAACAGCTAGAGGGGGTTATTACACTTGAGCGTTTGCAAGCTGAATACCAAGCATTGGCACCACAAATTACCCAACCTGCGGTAAATGCACGCCACATTCTGGTAGAAACAGAAGGTGAAGCACGCGACATTATTAAGAAGCTTAATAATGGTGCTGATTTTTCTGAACTTGCAGCTGAAAACTCATTAGACAATGGCGCTGCACAAACTGGCGGTAGCTTGGGCTGGTTTGGCCGTAACGATATGGTTCCTGCTTTTGCTGAAGCTGCTTTCTCCATGGAAGCTGGCAGCATGAGTAAAGAGCCTGTGCAAACACCATTTGGTTGGCACGTAATTAAAGTGGAAGACACTAACAATGCTTACGTACCACCGTTTGAGCAAGTTGCTCCTGCTATTCAACAGCGTTTGACTGAACAGCTGATTCAAGCTTACTTGGCTGGTCTACGCGAAAACGCAAAAGTTAAGTACAGCAAAAATGCCCAACCGGCTGCCGCTGCACAAAACTAATCTACTTGCTGCTATAGGCACCTGCTTTATTGTAGGTGCCTGTACCAGTACTCCTTCTACACCTCAACCATATGTTACGCCTCATGGTGTTACGGTTGAGCTATCTAGCTTGCGTAGTAGCTTTCATATTGAAAGTAATGACGACACCTTAACCCGCCAGCTACAAGCCGCATGGCAAGGGCACCCTCATCTATTTGTGGTGCAGGAAAGTGGCTATAGCGATATTCGGCTTGAGGTTATTAGCCAACAACAAACCCAAACTGAAACGCAAAATACGCCACGCTTGTTTGGCCGGCTAAAGCCTGTGGCTGTGCAGCCAAGTGCCGAGGTGAACTTTCGGTTGGTGGATAGCAACGGTACCGTGCTGTACCAAGGGCAGTACACCGCTGTTGGTAAGTCGGAAGAGCGTTTTGTGGGGAGTTTAAGCCAACATAATGCGCTGAGCCCTTCCCTTGCAAGTGATGCAACTGCCGCCATTGTGCAGCAACTGCAACGCCCCATACAAAGCTATGACTGGCGCACCCATGTGCTTGGCCACCAAGGCCCCGACCATGTGATGCTTGGCGCGACTCAGCAGAGTGGTCTACAGCTTACTCAATATTTACAGACCGAAACACAACCGGTAAGCACCGTGGAGATTGTCACCTTTGAGCAAACCGCCAGTGGCCCAGCACGCGCCATTGGCCGGCTTATTAGCGGCCCATTACCACGGCCAGGGCAAAGCCTTATTCCTGCAAATTAGATTTTAGAGAAATAAAAAGGCCCCGTAGGGCCTTTTTTGTAACTACGTTACAATCGCTATTAATTAACAGCGTCACGTAGAGCTTTACCAGCGCGGAATTTTGGCTGAGTAGAAGCTGGGATTTGGATGGTCGCACCAGTGCGTGGGTTACGGCCAGTAGTTGCTTTACGCTGGCTTGTGCAGAATGTGCCGAAGCCGGTTAGGCGTACTTCAGAACCACTGCTTAGCTGGCTTGTGATGGTGTCGAATACGCTGTCTACAGCGCGAGCAGCATCAGCTTTTGTGATAGAAGCAGTTGAAGCAACTTGTGAGATCAGTTCTTGTTTGTTCACGGGTCTATATTCCTTATTAGTTGGTGACAAGGTGTGGCCAACCCACACTGTTGTCGAGACAGCAGTACGTAAGCTTGAGAACCCCTCAAACAACGTCGCATCCCGCTGTCACCAACGATTTAAGAGCCTTACCCCCCATTTGTCAACCCCAATAAGCACTTTTTTTGTTAAAAAAACCCTTGATTTCTGCGGAAAACACCGAATACCACACCTGATTTTCAATAAATTCAACTGGTTAGCAAAAACACTTAAAACCGCAGAAAACCGCCATTTTTTGCCTATTTTTGATGCATTTTGTAAAAAATGGGGGCTAGACATCATAAAAAACGGGGGTTTTCTATAACTACGCGGTCAGCAAAGCTGCCGCTTGTTACTGGGGACACCCCAGCCCCCGCGCCAACCCACTCGCGCTGCGAGCTGCGGATGGCGGCCCAAAAATCCATATTATACGTAAGAGATTATGGCAAAAAAATACCCACACAATATTTAGAACTGTGTGGGTATTAAGTTGTATTATGTATTACGCACTTGGGCGGCTGGTACCAGTAGATTTACGTGTACCAGTGCGGCGGGCAGTTGTTGCCTTGGCCTTACCCTTTGCTTTTGACGCAGCGGCGCTAAATGGCTTCTTCGTCAAGGCAATTTCTAGCACTTCATCCACATGTTCTACCGGGATAATGGTCAACTCGGCGGTGATATTCTTCGGCATATCGGCCAAGTCTTTTTTGTTATCCTGTGGAATCAATACGGTTTCAATACCAGCGCGCAGAGCTGCAAGCAGCTTCTCCTTCAGGCCGCCAATTGGCATAACGCGGCCGCGCAAGCTTACTTCACCAGTCATGGCCACAGTGCGTTTAACCGGGTTGCTGGTTAGCGCACTTACCATAGCAGTTACCATGGCAATACCGGCTGAAGGGCCATCCTTAGGAGTGGCGCCATCTGGCACGTGAATATGAATGTCTGTCTTCTGGTAGAAATCAGGGTCGATAGAAAGGTCAGTTGCACGCTTACGTACATAGCTGTTAGCAGCGCTGATAGACTCTTGCATCACATCGCCAAGCTTACCAGTGTTGAGCGCTTTACCTTTACCAGGCAGTACAGTGGCTTCGATTGGTAGGGTATCGCCACCAACTTCGGTCCATGCTAGGCCAGTTACCAAGCCTACCTGATCTTCTTGCTCTTTTTCACCATAGCTGAACTGCTTCACACCGAGGAATTTCTCAATGTTTTTCTCGCTGATCTTAATGGTTTCTACTGCTGGGGCCTTCTTGCTCTTACCTTTTGCAGCTTTCGCAGCTTTGCTTTGCAGTTCCAGAATTTCCTTCACGGCTTTACGGCACAAGGTTGCCATGCTGCGCTCAAGGTTACGCACACCCGCTTCACGCGTGTAGTAACGAATGGTCGCGCGAACAGCGCTCTCGGCTACTTCAACTTCACCTTTTTTGAGGCCATTAGCTTTAATTTGCTGTGGCAATAGGTGACGTTTAGCAATTTCCACCTTCTCATCCTCGGTGTAACCGGACAGGCGAATAATCTCCATACGGTCACGCAAGGCTGGCGGAATATTCAGGCTATTTGCCGTACATAGGAACATCACATCGGAAAGGTCGAAATCTACTTCTAGGTAGTGGTCTTGGAAGCTACTGTTTTGCGCAGGGTCCAACACTTCTAGTAGGGCTGACGCTGGGTCGCCACGGTAGTCTTGGCCGAGCTTATCAATCTCGTCCAGTAGGAATAGTGGGTTACAGGCTTCGGCACGTTTGAGGCCTTGAATAACTTTACCTGGCAGCGCACCAATGTAGGTACGACGGTGGCCGCGCATTTCAGCTTCGTCACGCACACCACCTAGCGCCATACGTACATACTTACGGCCGGTAGCACGGGCAATAGATTTGGCCAATGAGGTTTTACCCACACCTGGAGGGCCAACAAGACACAAAATTGGGCCTTTTAGCTTTTGTACGCGCTGTTGCACTGCAAGGTGCTCCACAATGCGCTCTTTAACCTTCTCCAAACCGTAGTGATCTTCATCGAGCACATCTTCAGCAAATATGAGATCCTTCTTGATGCGGCTTTTAACACCCCATGGTAGGTCCAAAATCCAGTCCAGATAATTGCGCACCACTGTTGCCTCGGCAGACATTGGTGACATCATCTTCAGTTTCTTAAACTCTTGCTCAGCTTTTTCTTTAGCTTCTTTGCTCAGCTTCACTTCTTTGAGCTTACGCTCATACTCGGCCATATCGCCGCCGTCTTCCATGTCGCCAAGTTCTTTTTGAATGGCTTTCATTTGCTCATTCAAGTAGTACTCGCGCTGAGATTTTTCCATTTGGCGCTTCACACGGCTACGGATACGTTTTTCGACCTGCAACAGGCCAATTTCGTTTTCCATCAGCTCGTAGAGTTTTTCCAAACGGTCATCTACCAAGTCCATTTCCAGCAGCTCTTGCTTTTCCTCAATTTTGAGGTTGAGGTGGCTGGCAATGGTATCGGCCAAGCGGTTTGGCTCATCAATAGCGGCCAAGCTTACCAATACTTCTGGTGGGATTTTTTTGTTCAGCTTTACGTATTCTTCAAACTCGCCAACTGTGGTGCGCACCAGAGCTTCTAGCTCCTGTGGCGTGCCTTCGCGCTCGGCAAATGCCTCGGCCTTGGCGGTAAACATGGCGCCGTCGTCCTGCATATCTACCAGGCGTACACGGGTTTGGCCTTCTACCAATACTTTTACTGTGCCATCTGGCAATTTCAGCATTTGTAGCACATTACCCAAACAGCCCACGCTGTATAGATCTTCGTGGCTTGGGTCATCCTGTGCTTCATCACGCTGGGTTACGAGCAGGATTTGTTTATCCTTGGTCATCACCTCTTCCAGCGCTTGTACGCTTTTTTCCCGGCCGACAAATAGCGGCACAATCATGTGTGGGAAAACAACAATATTACGAAGGGGGAGAACCGGTAGTGGTTGGCTTAGGTCAAAATCAGTCATACGTTCATTCTTATCGGTTTATGCGTATACTTCAAGCCCTGATGGCGTAAAGCGCGATTATTTACAAGATTCAATGAGTGGGTAGCGGTTTTCGCGCCCTGAACCTGCAGGAAAGTTATTGTTAAACAAGCCACAGCCTTGCTTGCTGCCATCTACAAAAATGTAATGCATATTCTGCACACGGCCTAGCTTACGCTTTTGCTGGCTTGGCAAAATACGCGCCTTTACGGTGTAAGTGCCTGGGCCATCAATTTCATCAACATCTTGGAATTTAAACGCACCGCTGTATTTTTCACCCGGTAGCTCTACCCCAAAAGATAAACGGTCCACCGTACGTTTACCTTGGTAGCTAATTTTTGCCACCACGTGCGTTTTCTCGCGGCACACGCTTTCTAGCGTAAGGCGCTCGGCACCAACGCACTCTTGTGCAGACTGTGCTTGTGCTCCAATAAAAGTGGCCATGATTAACATGGCCGGGATAAATTTAAACATTAGCTTGCCTTGCGTGATTTGCTGGACTTGCCATCGGTGCCGTCAGATTGATCGGTGAAGATCATCAGTGGCGGTTGTTTTTTCTTCACAACATCTTTGTTGACCACAACCTCTTCCACGTTTTCGGTACCGGGGAGTTCATACATGGTGTCTAGCAGTACGCCTTCCATAATGGAACGCAAGCCACGCGCACCAGTTTTACGCTTAATTGCTTCCTTAGCAATTTCTTCCATACCGTCCTTCGTAAAGGTAAGGTTTACACCTTCCATACGGAACAGTTGTTGGTATTGCTTGGTCAGCGCGTTCTTTGGCTCGGTCATGATTTGAATCAAGGCGTCTTGGTCCAAATCTTCCAGCGTTGCTAGAATTGGCAAACGACCAATAAATTCTGGGATCAAGCCAAACTTCACCAAATCTTCTGGCTCTAAGTGTTGGAACAGCTCACCAATACCGCGTGAATCCGCCGCTTCTACATGAGCGTTAAAACCAATACCGGTTTTGCGCATACGCTGGCTAATCACTTTATCTAGCCCCGCAAAGGCTCCACCACAAATGAACAATACATTAGAGGTATCTACTTGCAGAAATTCCTGCTGAGGGTGCTTGCGACCACCTTGCGGCGGTACTGACGCAACCGTACCTTCAATCATTTTCAATAGTGCTTGCTGTACACCCTCACCACTTACATCACGCGTGATAGATGGGTTGTCAGACTTACGGGAAATTTTGTCGATTTCATCGATGTAAACAATACCGCGCTGCGCACGCTCTACATTATAGTCGGCAGCTTGCAGCAGTTTCAGCACAATATTTTCTACATCCTCACCCACGTAACCGGCTTCGGTGAGGGTGGTGGCATCCGCCATGGTAAATGGTACATCCAAAATGCGGGCAAGCGTTTGTGCCAGCAATGTTTTACCGCAACCGGTCGGACCTACCAGCAGGATATTAGACTTGCTAATTTCTACATCGTCCTCGGTGCCAGCATGCTCCAAACGTTTGTAGTGGTTATGCACCGCAACCGATAGGTAGCGCTTGGCCAGGGTTTGGCCAATAACATAGTGGTTAAGAGTATCATTAATTTCGGTAGGGGTTGGCAGGCTGCCGTCAGCATCCTTCTGTTGGCGCGGTGCTTGTTCTTCCTCACGGATAATGTCCATACATAGGCGTACGCACTCATCACAAATGAACACGGTTGGGCCAGCAATCAGCTTGCGTACCTCATGCTGTGATTTACCACAAAATGAGCAGTATAATGTTCCGCTGGTGCTGTCTTTAGATTTGGCCATGTGGCGCCTCTCCCTTCTCGAACTTGTATAACCTTACGGTACTGTGGTGCAAATGGTGTGCCATATGCTGGTTCGTTGTGTCACATTAAAACGTGTTAAAGGCATCATTGTCAATGAACGGTTGACGCCAAATAGCCACAGGTGTATCCAGCGCATGAAACACCACAACTATACCTTTTTAAGGAAATTACGATGCACCAAAATGGAGAATTTATTGCTGCAAGCGTTGCTCTGCTTGTTGTTTTCATACTGACTGTAAAAGCCATTATACAACTACAAAAAAGAACATAGCTATTGCCCTGCCTGTTTGGCAGGGCTTTTTTATTTGATTATTAATCACCTTTTAAAATAGCATGGAATTATAGAAACATAAAAATACGTTTGCTGATGGGGCACCTTTATAGAAAGGAGTGCTTACTCATGACTGATCTATCACCTTGGGTTCCACTAGGAGGACTCTTGCTCATTGGAGTCGGCTTACTTGGCATTTATATTTATTTTGAATGTAATGGCAAAGATAACTCCGAGCATTAATAGAAACAAGGGGCCGCTGAGAAATCAGCGGCCCCTTGCGCGTAGAGGGAGCACCAGGGTGGCATGGCAGCGGCTAGCATTTTCTGAGGGCTAGTACCGATGTAAACCATACTGGCAAGCGGGCTTGTTTGGGGCAAGTCCCGGCTTTTTGCTCAACCTCTACGTCCCCCTAACTGTAAAACGGGATATTAGGTTGAGCGGCGTTTATAGTGAATCTCAGTAAATGATGCAAGAATAAAGTTGATCTACCATACAAGAAAAGGGCTCTGCTTGCGCAGCGCCCTTCTCCAGGTGAGGTTTTACGGCCAATCAAAGCCTCTAAGGGCAGACGCCCACCATGCTCAATGGTGCTTGTCTGGGATCCTACCTTAGTCAGCAGGCAGTTAAAAGAGCTCACAACAACTCGCTTTGCCTAGACGCCTTACTCGCCATTTCCTGCAATCAGCACCCTACTCCAGGTACTGCGGACCGTCATCAACAGCAGCACGAGGTGTTCTTTGTAAAACGTGGTTTCTTTATGTGAATTGTGTACCAAATCTACCAGTATGAAACAACAAAAAATCCCCACTAGGGGGATTTTTTATATTGGGCTTAGGAATAACAATAAAAGACGACAACATACACGCATAATGTGCTGAATTTATAGCAAAAACCTGGCAGCGTGCTACTCTCCCGCAAAGCAGTACCATCGCCGCTAGAGGGCTTCACGTCCGTGTTCGGAAAGGGAACGGGTTTTTAACCTCTGCCATGGCCACCAGAAAATTTGCTATAAACTCAACACACCATACTGCTCAAACTAGCTTTTCATATATAGATGTTAGATTGAAATCTAACGTCTGCGTATTTCCGAGTATAATAGCATAAGCCATTCGGATCATTAGTACCGGTTAGCTGCACGCATTACTGCGCTTACACATCCGGCCTATCAACGTGGTGGTCTTCCACGGTCCTGATAGGGAATATTAGTTTTGTAGGGGGCTTCCCGCTTAGATGCTTTCAGCGGTTATCCTTTCCGTCCGTAGCTAACCTGCCATGCCGCTGGCGCGACAACAGGGACACCAGAGGGACGTTCACCCCGGTCCTCTCGTACTAGGGGCAACTCTACTCAATATTCCTACACCCACGGTAGATAGGGACCAAACTGTCTCACGACGTTCTGAACCCAACTCACGTACCACTTTAATCGGCGAACAGCCGAACCCTTGGGACCTGCTCCAGCCCCAGGATGTGATGAGTCGACATCGAGGTGCCAAACCGCACCGTCGCTATGGACGCTTGGGTGCGATCAGCCTGTTATCCCCGGCGTACCTTTTATCCGTTTGCGATGGCCCTTCCATGCGGAACCACCGGATCACTAAGGCCCACTTTCGTGCCTGCGCGAGATGTCTCTCTTGCAGTCAGGCTGGCTTCTGCCTTTGCACTCAACGAACGATTTCCAACCGTTCTGAGCCAACCTTCGCGCGCCTCCGTTACTCTTTGGGAGGCGACCGCCCCAGTCAAACTACCCACCATGCAGGGTCCCAAACGTGGATAACACATTTGGTTAGAACTCAAGAACAGCCAGGGTGGTATCTCAAGGATGACTCAGATGCAGCTGGCGCCGCACCTTCAAAGTCTCCCACCTATCCTGCACAAGCTGCCCCTAAGTTCACTGCAAAGCTGTAGTAAAGGTGCACGGGGTCTTTCCGTCTAGCCGCGGGTAGCCCGCATCTTCACGGGCAATTCAATTTCGCTGAGTTGGTGGTTGAGACAGTGGGACGATCGTTACGCCATTCGTGCAGGTCGGAACTTACCCGACAAGGAATTTCGCTACCTTAGGACCGTTATAGTTACGGCCGCCGTTTACCGGGGCTTCAATCCGGAGCTTGCACCCCATCATTTAACCTTCCGGCACCGGGCAGGCGTCAGACCCTATACGTCCTCTTACGAGTTTGCAGAGTCCTGTGTTTTTGCTAAACAGTCGCCATCCCCATTTCTGTGCCCCCGGCGCATAGTTGCCTACACACCGGGCATCCTTCTCCCGAAGTTACGGATGTAATTTGCCGAGTTCCTTAACCACCATTCTCTCAACGCCTCGGTATACTCTACCATCCCACCTGTGTTGGTTTAGGGTACGGCTTAATGCAGGGGCTATTTCCTGGAACCCTCCGGCGGCATCTCCAATCCAATAAGGAGACACAACGTTTTGGATCCGTCACTCACCTGCTAGCTCAGGAATCTTAACCTGATTGCCATCGACTACGGCTCTCGCCCTCGTCTTAGGGACCGGCTTACCCGACGCTGATTGGCATGGCGTCGGAAACCTTGGGATTTCGGCGGACAGGGTTCTCGCCTGTCTAATCGCTACTCATGTCAGCATTCTCACTTCTGATACCTCCAGCAGACCTCACGATCCACCTTCACAGGCTTACAGAACGCTTCGCTACCGCGCTTGCGCGCTCGCGTCTTCGGTATTTGGCTTGAGCCCCGTTACATTTTCCCCGCAGTGTCACTCGACCAGTGAGCTGTTACGCTTTCTTTAAAGGGTGGCTGCTTCTAAGCCAACCTCCTGGCTGTCTAAGTAACACCACATGGTTTCACACTTAGCCAAAATTTAGGGACCTTAGACGGCGATCTGGGCTGTTTCCCTCTCGACCATGGACCTTAGCACCCATGGTCTGTCTCCTGTACAGAGACTAGCGGTATTCGGAGTTTGGTAAGGTTTGGTAAGGCGGTAGGCCCCCCTAGCCCTTCCAGTGCTCTACCCCCGCTAGCATTCATACAAGGCACTACCTAAATAGTTTTCGCGAAGAACCAGCTATCTCCGGGTTTGATTAGCCTTTCACTCCTTACCACAGGTCATCCAAACATTTTTCAACATGTACTGGTTCGGTCCTTCAGTGCGTGTTACCGCACCTTCAACCTGCCCATGGTAAGCTCACTCCGGTTTCGGGTTTATTCCATGTAACTTATCGCGCTATTCACACTCGCTTTCGCTGCGCCTACACCTGATGGCTTAAGCTTGCTACATAGAATAAGTCGCTGACCCATTATACAAAAGGTACGCAGTCACTCCGAAGAGCTCCTACAGCTTGTAAGCAAACGGTTTCAGGATCTATTTCACCTCCCTTGTCGGGATACTTTTCACCTTTCCCTCACGGTACTTGTCCACTATCGGTCAATTAGGATATTTAGGCTTGGAGGATGGTCCCCCCATGTTCAAACAGGATTTCACGTGTCCCGCCCTACTCGAGGACATTAATGCTTTCTACCGGTACGGGGCTATCACCCACTATGGCGTTGATTTCCAACAACTTCCCGTTCTTACATTAATGCCACTGGCCTGGTCCCCTTTCGCTCGCCACTACTAAGGGAATCTCGGTTGATTTCTTTTCCTCCAGGTACTGAGATGTTTCAGTTCCCCGGGTGCGCCTCTTACACCTATGTATTCAGTGTAAGATAACCTTACGGTTGGGTTCTCCCATTCGGACATTTGCGGATCAAAGCTTATTCGCAGCTCCCCGCAACTTATCGCAGCGTATCACGTCCTTCATCGCTCCTAACTACCAAGGCATCCACCGTTTGCTCTTCTCATACTTATGCGATTATTCTCATCCATACGCAGGCGTTAAATTATTGGCCTAAGCCAATACCAATCAACACCCACATATATTTTATGCTAGAGTATTCCTCTTCTTGAATCCGTCACGCTCAACAGCGCAACGTATCGACTAAAGAAAAATAATTGCTTGATCGTTACTGGTACTAAAGCACCAACAACAAACCAAGACTTTGAGCATATGGTGTCGTCTTCTATTGTCACAAAACCCGCTGTGAGTTGGTTGTTTATTTCCCTCTCAAGCGGGGCGGAAACTAGTGCCTTTACGCCCCACTGTCAACACAAAAAATGCAGTTGTCTGATTTTTTTTCTTCACCCTTGCCAAAACCCGCAGAAAACCTAGACAAAATAGTCAGAAAAAGTTTGTGTGATTTCTCATAAGTAAGCGCTGGGAAACATGTCACCGTGGTCCCAAGCTCACAAAGTGAGTTGGTTCACGCGGTTCCAAGGTGCCCTTGGTAACAAGCAGCGGCTTTTCCGACTGCGCCGTTATAACAAAAGAGAAAGGGAAGTTATGATCAGCTTCTATTGCTTGCTCTACTACTTAAGGCAGAATAAGTACGAATAACCACTCTGCTATATGATACTTCATGGCCTGCAGTGCAGGCCTTTTGTTTGCACTATGGATTGAAAAACTACTGCAACGCCCTATATGAATAGTAAGAAATACCCGCAACGGGCGGGTATCCCTTTGGGGAGAAACATCATGTCGCAAGACAACACCGTTGAAGAAGGCATGACCTTTTGGGGCAGCCTTCGTTTTATCGGCCTGATGGTTATTCAGGTCGCAGCCCTAACCAGCTTGGTACGCATGGTGCTTGGGGCCGACGCACAGCCGGACCAGTCCGCACTGTACGAGGCCTTAGGCCACGCACCACCCACCCTCTGGGACTCGGCAGAGCCATTTGTGCTGATTGCAGTTGCACTTGGCGTTACTGCTATGGTGCAACAATTATTTGGTCGCATGCGCCCGCTGCCAATGTTGCTGGTCAGCTCGGGGGTAGCCATTATGCTATCCAGCATACCGGATGTGACGTGGTTCTGGGGCATCAGTGGCACTTTTGTTATTGTTGTCGCAGCAGCATGGGGCACTGGAACCTATCGCTTAAAAAATAGGCTTAGCAAAAACTAAGCCTGAGTATCGACAGCAAGGGCCCGGATTTTTCCGGGCCCTTGCTGATTTTGTAAATAGCTACAAACGAAAACAAGCCCCGCACCAACTTAATGTTGATACGGGGCTTGCTGATTTTTTAGGAGATACGGTCTCCCGGGTGTTCAATCCACTAGGCCGGTTTGGAGGGGCTAGAGCCAGTTCACAATGGTTTCTGCTCTGCTACCAAACATCCCTATTAGTTCCCATTTTGTACTGACGGCTATCTAATATTCAGCCAAATTGCACCTATGGGTCAGTAACATGTATCGGTCGTCGAGGGCGTCTTAATTAAACCTGCGTTCTATACAGAACCCGGAGTCCTGCGGTGACGGTCGGCAGTCGCCGGCGACGTGACACATGCGAAGATCCTCGGGAGCTACCGCCCCCGTGTATATTAAAAGGCATCGTTCGCATAACAATCAGATGGGGTGGCAAATTCTCATTACAACCCCTCTGGCTAAAAAAGTTTAATTAAATGAAAATCTCTAGTAACAAGCAGCGGCTTTGCCGACTGCGCCGTTATAAATAGAACTCAAAAAATTGCCCCCGCCTGTTTAAGTAGACGGGGGCTAATTTTGTGGCGCGGGTCCCATGGGTTCCTACTCCTTGCGCACGGAGCGGTTAACGCATAGTCCGGCTCATGCAAAGGGTGCGGTGCGAACGCCTTGGTCGAGGGTAGTTCTCTCGGGTCGCACCCCAAAATTACTGTTCTCAACTGCACTTTTCATAAACCAGCGCCAAAACCTGTCAATTGTCGCGAACAACTTCTCGGCTTCGGTCCGCTTTTGAACAAGTCGAACCGTTTCAGTCACCCTCAAGGGGCGATCCAGTTTTCGGCCTCGCTCATGCCGGTGTGTTTTAGCAATAGATACTTATTAGCGGGCGCCGTGCGTGTCATATATATTTTGCATCGCTACGGCTGGTCTAACCCATCTAACAAATGGTTCTTGCCAAACACGCCCCAACAGTGCCGTGCGATTATGGTGCTGCCAACCCCTTTGCTATGTATACTGGGCGTGCGTTTCATCCACCTGTGTTATTTCCGCACTGTATGCATTTAGGACGGCAATTCATAAACCTGCTATGTTTAGAAAATACCTTAACAGGTAAAATTCGCTAGGCAGTGGCGAGCATGTGTTTTGGCGAGAACCGTCACGGAGTGTAGATAAGGAACCCTACATGAGTAACGGAAGCGCAGGCAAAATACATGCGCAGCACTGTATAGTAGAATTATTGGCTGCCCTTCAGCGCATCACTTAACATGACCTGTGCCGAACCCGGCGCTAGCGGCTTTTGCTGGCTGCTATGTGGACGCCATGCCGTTATGTAAAGTATCTCTACTGTTAAGGGTAGTTTGCCATCAGGGCGGCGCTGCACTTCTAGCGCAGTTATTAATTTTTGCCACTGGCGTGGTGTGGTGAGGCCTTTGCTGCGTGCTGGGTGCAAGTTGCGCGCACCGCACTGGCGCAAGGCTTGTAGCATTTGCTGTGGTGAATCAAACGTTAGGGTCAGCATGTCCCTATCCACTACAGGCAGTGCAAATTTTACCTTCATGAGTACCATGCCCACTTGCTGAACATCTGGCAATGGCACAATATGCCCAGTATCGCTCCAGCCTGCATTGTGCAGCGCTTGGCGTAACTCGGGGAAGCTCTCCACACCCAAGGCACTGGCCATAAACAAGCCATCCCCCACCAAGCACTTACCAGCATTCAGCAAAAACGCTGGTACATCGTTTAGCCATGGTAGCAACATATTACTGAGTACAAGGTCAAACGAGCGTTCGGCAAACGGTAGCGGCTGCTCTATATCTAGCTGCATTTTCTCCTGTGCGGGGTTTTGGCTGAGCATATCGGCACAGCTGTCTACCTGCATGTAGTGTTCCGGCTGCTCATGATATTCTGGAAATAGCTGCGCAACCGTACCAGTGCCTGCGCCGCACTCCAACACACGCTTAAAGGTTCGCTTGGTATCTTTAAGACGATCCAGCAAACGTTGTGCTGCTACATAATGTACGGGGCTATGCGCCGCAAAGGTACCTGCCGCACGGCTGAAGTTGTGCTGTACGTGCTCATTATTAAAAAGGGTGGACGGCTCAGTCATCACGCGGCACTGTAAAGGCTATGAAAGCATTTGGCCAGCTTTGGCAACAGGTAAGCGGTATGCTGATACCACCCAGCTGCGTGGTGTGCGATGCTTTGCTGCCCCCACAAGAGCCAGTGGGTATTTGCGGCAACTGCTACCCCACCCTACCCCAGTGGGATTGGGCACAAACCAGCCCACCACCTTTGCCTAAACATGTAGATAGCTTTTGGGCACCTTTTGTTTATGAGCCCCCTATTAACGACCTTATTGTACGGCTAAAATTTGCTGACCACAGCCAACTGGCCACCGTGTTGGCTAAGTTCCTTTGCGCGGCACCGGTGCCAACAAGTGCTCTGCTTATGCCGGTACCTTTACACCAACAACGCCTGCGCAAACGGCTATATAACCAAGCTGCAGAGCTGGCGCGGCAGTGGGTAAAGCTACAGCCACGGCAGCTGGAGCTCACCGCACTGAAGCGCATACGCCCCACACGACCGCAAACTGGCCAAAGCGCCGCTGCGCGCAAACGCAACTTGGCAGGTGCTTTCAGCGCAGATGAGGCATTAGTAAGCGGCAAAGATATTATTCTGTTAGACGATGTGTGGACCACGGGCTCCACCGCTGGCACCTGCGCCCGCATGCTCAAGCAAGCAGGCGCCAACCGTGTGGATGTGGTGACTGTGGCTTACGTAGCGCCGTAAATTGCCTTTGGATCCGCGGCAACCAACTTGCTCCGCAAGCTTGGGATGCCGATCTATACACACATAGCAAAACGCCTGCCACAAGGGCAGGCGTTCATCATCATGTCACATTAAGCATCAAACTCTTCACTCACCAAGAACTCCACCATACCGGCAACAGCGCCTAAAGCTTCGTTCAAGTAGGCAATTCCTTTGTCTGAAATGGCGTAAACATAAGGGTCATTACGACCACCGGCTTGTTTACGTTTCAGCAACCCTGCCTGGTATAGCTTGCTCGGGTATGAGACAATGCTGTGCACTTTTGTAGCACGTTTATCTCTCGAGAGCTTTTTCCATTGAGGGTTTTGCTTTTCAATCTCAAGGCTAATCTTTTCTGCCGTGAGCCATTGTTTAACATAGCAAAGCAGTATGATTTGCCCGTCTGTTTTAATGACATGACTAAAGGTTTCGGTCATGTGACCTCCTTTCTGTAAAACGGAAAGAGTAGATGAGTCTTCTCATCTACTAAATCAAATAAGTACTCATATTGTGAGTTTCAAGTGATGTATGCTATAAGCAGATCATGCTGCAGCGCGTGTATGTTGAAAATTTTGGCCTGATTGACCGGTGTGCGCTGGATGTGCATGCAGGTATGACCGTGCTAACGGGTGAAACTGGTGCCGGAAAATCCATGCTGATTGGCGCTATTGCCACCTTGTTTGGCCAAAAAACCCATGTTGGCGTACGTCCAGATACACCCCAGGCCGTAATTGAAACAACACTTGCACTTGAACCACAGCACCCAGCCCATGAATGGCTGCTAGAGCAAGGGTTTACTGCTGATTTAGGCAATGAATTTACCATTAAAAAGCTGATTCCTGCCGAAGGGCACAGCCGTAGTTTTTGTAACGGCCAACGCATTACACAGCAGCAAATTCAGCAACTTAGCGCATTAGTTTTGGATATTCATAGCCAAACGGATACGCAGCAGCTACGCCAAAAACGCTTCCAGATGCATATTTTGGACCGTTTTGGTGGGTGTGAAGCTGCGCTAAACGAAGCTCAGCAAGCGTATTATACATGGCGCGAAGCAGCTGAAGCATTGCAAAATGCGCAACAAAATGCTGACGGACATGCCCAAAGACTTATAGAGCTTGAAGCACAAGTTGCTGAGCTTGAACCGTTGATTCCTGTTTTAGAACAATTAGATAGCCTGAAAGAAGAGCAGCAACGCCTGACCCATGCCGTACAAATTGGCGAAGCACTAGGCGCAGCACAAGCTGTTTTGAATGATGAGCAAGGTGTTTTGGATGCTTTGGGCCGCGTGGCACGCCAGCTAGATATGGTGGCCGACAAAGCACCAGAGCTAGGAGATTTAAACAATAGATTCAGCGCTTTAGATAACGAAGCAAGTGATTTGGTGCGTGACCTACAGCGTGCGTTGGAGCAAGCGCAGCCCGACCCTGCACGGTTAGATCAGATTAATCAACAGCTTAGCACCGTTAGCGATGTAGCACGCAAGCATCGTTCCGAAGTTCAGCATTTGCAAGAATTATTCAGCACCATTCAGCACGAACTGGCACAGCATGAGAACCCAGCGCAGAGCATGCAGCATTTACAGGAAGCCGAACAAAAAACACAGCAGGTTTTTGCCACTGCTTGTACCAAACTCAGCAAGCTGCGTGTAGCTGCCAAGCCAAAGCTAGAGAAAGCGGTAGCCAGCGCTCTCACCAACCTACACATGGCCAGCACACGTTTTGAAGTTCAATTAGATACCTTAGAGCAAGCTACTGCCACAGGCGCTGAGCAAGTAACCTTTGCCGTGGCGGTAAACCCCGGGCAGCCGCTTGGCCGCTTGCAGGATGTGGCATCGGGCGGGGAAGTGAGCCGTTTGATGCTGGCGCTGAAGCAGGTTTTCTACGCCAACCTGCCACCACAGTTGGTAATTTTTGATGAGATTGATACGGGTATTAGTGGCGCTGTGGCCAGCGCTGCTGGCGCCGCTTTGCGTGAGTTGGGGCAAACACAGCAAGTGCTGACCATTACACACTTGCCACAAGTGGCAGCCAGTGGTGCTCAACATTGGAACATTGCCAAAACTACTAAAGGTGATACCACCACCACAACCATTACTGAACTTGATAAGAGTGAACGCCAGCAAGAAATTGCTCGTTTGCTTGCCGGTACTGAAACCACAGCAGCTGCAACTGCTGCAGCGCAAGAGCTATTGCAAGGTGCAACATGAAGAAATTGCTACTTATTTTTGATAACGATGGCGTGCTGGTAGATAGTGAAGCCGTGTTAGCGCATGCAACGCAAACACTTTACGGCAGGTACGGGTTACAAGTTACACCGGAAATTATAGACGACATGCGCGGACGCTCGGTGAAAGATAACCGTGCACGGATACAGGAACAATATGGCCTGACCTTACCTGCACCGGATGATTTTTTGGCCGAATGGGAAGCATTGGCTGGTGCTGAATATGAGCAGCGCTTGCAAGCAGTACCAGGCGCTGTAGCGTTTTTTGAGCAGCTCACTGCCCCTTATTGCTTAGCTACCAGTGGTACGCCTAGCCTTGTGACGCTCAAACACCGTGTGACGGGGTTAAACAAATTCTTCCCAGCTGAAAAAATTACCACAGCGGCAGATGTGGCCCATAGCAAACCTGCACCTGATTTGTTTTTACTGGCTGCCAAGCGTATGGGCTATGCTCCACAAGATTGCTGGGTTATTGAAGATGCTATTAACGGTGTGAAAGCCGCCAAAGCTGCTGGCATGTTTGCCATTGGCTTTACTGCTGCTAGCCACATGCAAGAACCAGCTGAAGCACAAAAATTACGCGATGCTGGCGCTGATGCCATTGTGCCAAGTTTTGACGCTCTGCACACATTACTTACTAAGCAGCAGGCCGCATAAAAAAGCCACCCTGTTAAGGGTGGCGGTTTTTGTTTAACCATTAGCTGGGGCTAAAGGATTTTGGGCTAAGGCAGATGCCAAACCTGCGGTTTGCATCTGCGTTTCTACATAAAAATGGCTAAAGTAATCAGCCCACTCATCCCAACTTTTTAGATGGCAACGCATTTGAAACTCTTTCAGCAATGGCAAGTAGCGCTTAGCTTCGTCACTCCACAAATTTGCTGCAAGTACCTTAGCTTTTTGAGAACAACCTGTAAGTAAATAACAAAGGTAAGCAAATATGTCTGCCGCCTCTTCCATTACAGCTTGCCTTGGCCCAGCGTGATGAGCATACACAGTAGCAGCTTGCATCAATACTAACAGCTCGCCGCTATCCCATTGTTCTATAGGTGGAAGTTTGTACTCTTTGAAAATACTATTCCAGCTTTGTGACCAGCCAGTTTCCATATAAATATTAAGGGTTAACGCATCAGTCTGCTGTTGATCGGTCATGGCCTTGGCCCCCGCAAAAAAGAATGAATCTTAAGCTTTTTATATAGTGCATCTACACTATTGTCGACAAAAAACCGCCACCCTTTCGGGGTGGCGGCAGAGGCGATATATAGGTATATGGTTAGGCTGGTGTGGGCAGCAAATTAGCTACGCCCAAATACTTCACCGCGTCTTCCCAGCTTTGAGTAAAGGGATAAATTTGCTGAATATCAGTCAGCAACGTATCTCCTTCATCACCGTGCTCAAACGGCACATCATCCAGGGCAAAGTCTAGCGCACGCTGTAACGCAACTGCAGCTTCTGCATCGTTCTGCACGAGTGATTTACAAACCCAATCGAACAGTACTTCCGCTTGATCTTGATCTACCTTGCTTGGTGCATCGCAGTAAAAAGCGGCCACAACTTGCAGGCGCTGTAAATCACGCAGGAATGTGGCTGGATCAGCATGCTCTTCAAAATCAGACAGACCCTGACCCACACGTTCTTGCAAGACCGGATCCCAAGTTTCAACAAGATACTGTGGCCACGTAATTTTGATTTTCTTTTTATCAGTACTCATATAATGAATACTAAGGGTTGAAAATTGTGTTTGCATGGCAAACCTCCATGAAAAACTGGATAAGAATGAAAGATACTACGCCTTGTAGCGCAGCTACCAAGATTTGTCGAGTACATGTTAAAAAACCGCCACCCTTTCGAGGTGGCGGTTGATGATTAGTTTGTAGCAAACCTTTGCTGGTAATCTGCTTCAGTCCATTCATCACTAGCTGTTGCTGTTGGTGGCAAACCATAGCGCTCACACACAATGTTCCAAGCGATTTGGCTGTGGTCAGTATCACCAACTTTCATGACGAGTCCTGCATTGTTGTTATCATCATGGCCAACCCATTTGATGAACTCTTCATACTGTTTAGAAGTAAGGTTAAAGCTGAATGTTAGCTTTTCTGCAAACTCGTCGAGTACTTGGTCTCTTAAATTGAAAATATAAGAACCAAAGCGTTTAAGGCATACTGTCGCCATATTTCTTTCATACTTATTAAAGACTTTGTCACGCCTTCTGCTAAAGCTACCTCGATCTGTAGGATTTGCAGCGACACACAGCACATACATGGTCTCAAGTAATTTGGGCGTGTAATGGTCAGTAGCAGCTTTAGTTGTGCTTAGCAGCCCATATTGCTGTAAAACCAAGCTCATACGTGCAATGCCATGATCCAAATAAGGTGGCGGTGTAGTGATTTCAAATTTCATGGAAATATCCCCCAAGAACGAAGAAAGGTACGTAGATATAAATGCTTTGTAGCGTGGCAACTATTATTTGTCTAGCACATACTAAAAAACCGCCTAAAAGGCGGTTTTTTTTGAGTTAGGTAGCTTTATGCCATTACCAACTGTGTGATGACGGTTGGTTTGCGACCACGGTGGCGATTAAACACGCGACGTACCGTTTGTTGAGCCAGTTTTTCCACCAGTTTCACATCGTCGATGTGGTTGTTGGGGAACTTGCTCTCCAGCGTTTGGTGAAGTGCATCTGCCGCCATGTTGAGGATATCGCCTTGTAGAGATTCATCCATTACACCTGCAGTGCGCAACTGTGGCAGGCCTTTGCGCTTGCCTTTTTTGTCTACCACCACGGCTACGCTTACGGCACCGTTGTAGCCCATGTGCTTGCGGTCCTTCAGGATAAAGCGGTCGATATCCAGAATGTTCATACCGTCTACATAGCTACGGCCACATGGCGCAAAGTGCTCCTGCACTTGTGGTTCACCAGGACCAAAAACAATGCGATCACCATTGTGGAACAACAGTTGCTGCGGCACGCCATGCGCCTTAGCAACATCGGCCTGAGCCAACAGGTGAGCAGACTCACCATGCACAGGTACCACAATTTGCGGACGTACTAGGTCGTACATGTGTTTTAAATCGTCTTGGTAGCCGTGGCCAGATACGTGGATATCGGCCATTTTCTCGTGCACCACGTGCACACCAATAATGGCAAAGTTATTGATAACATTAAGAATACCACGTTCGTTACCTGGAATCATTTTAGAAGACATCAGTACAGTGTCGCCAAATTCCATTTTCACGCCACGGACAGTTTCACCCTTAGATAAACGGCTCAGGCTAGCATTGAGCTCACCCTGTGTGCCGCTAGCAAACACCATAACTTCGTTACGCTTTAGGTGTGCTACATCGTCTGGCTCTACCAGCCAATTGTTCAGCTCCTTAGGGACGTAACCACAAGCTTTGGCGTGTTCCATCATGCGGCGTACGGTAAAGCCCAGCAGGCAAACCTTGCGGCCGTGCTTTGAGGCTAGCTCCACCATGCGAATCACACGGCCAATGTTACTCGCAAAGCTACTGAAGAACAGACGCTCTTTAGTGTCTTTTAGCACTTCTTCCAGCTGGGGCAAAATGCTGCCTTCGCTTGGAGATTTACCCGGTGAAAACGCGTTGGTTGAATCACCCAACAATGCCAATACACCTTCGTCACCAAAGCGTTTCAGCGCTTCTTCGTCAGTGTGGTCGTTTAGCGATGGGTCATCATCGAACTTGTAGTCCGCCGTGTGCAGAATGTTGCCGTGCGGGGTACGCAAAGCAATAGCACAAGTCTCAGGAATAGAGTGTGTGATGTGAATAAATTCGGCATTAAATGCACCAATGTCCACACGACCGCCAGCGCTTACCTCGTTAATGCGGCTGTACTCTTCCTCACCGTAGCCAAGGTCGCGCAGTTTGTGACGCATTACGTTAGCGGCAAATGGGGTCATGTACACTGGGGCTGGTAGCTCGCTCCACCAGTAAGGCATAGCACCAATGTGGTCCTCATGCGCGTGGGTGATAATGATACCCTTTAGCTTTTTAATATTCTCGCGAATGTATTTGATATCTGGCAGAACCACATCTACGCCGGGTGCATCTGGGTCTTGTAGCATCATACCTACATCAACCAACAGCATGTCGCCATCGCACTCATATACCATGAGGTTCATACCAATTTCGCCAACGCCACCTAGTGGCACAGCAGACAATGCGGCCTTAGCGCCGCCTTTCTTTTTCGCCATATTCTTTGTTTCCTTACTCTTCATCTTTTCTCATAACATGCGATGAGTAAGAGGTATTTTTGGATGAGATTTGATTGTTTTTTAGATCGTGGAAACTCGAGTGTAGTTCACCTACATGAGTCCCGCGAAAGCTAAAAAACGGTCAAATGTCGCCAAAAAGGGCCTTACGCACACATGTTTATCAGCCGGCGATGCTTATATACACGGGGATCGCCACCCAATTTTTTCGGTATTGGCCTGCTTATTAGCTGGCTTTTATGATTAGGTCAAGTGTGTTGCTGGCCTTGGGCAATGATATCACCGGCCGTAATGCGGTGCTGGCCACCATCATCGTCAGTCAGCAGTAGTGTGCCATCGTTATCGAGCCCAGTTGCTGTGCCGGTAAGCTCGCCAAGCTCACTGACCCAACGCACAGACTGGCTAATGGTGATGCAATGTTCATTATATGCTTCGGCCAAGGCTAGCCAACCCTGCTCCTCAAACGTGTTTAAGTTTTGTTCCAGCTTGGTGAAGAGTGCGTTTAGCACCTGCTCCCGCGTGGTGGGTTGTGGCAAATGTTGGTTAAGGAACGTGCCAGCAAAATCTGTTGGTATTTTATATGGCGTGAGCACGTTAATACCAATACCCAGAATTTTTGCGCGGGCGCTGGCAATGCCCTCTACCAGCACACCACATACTTTTTTGCCGTCGAGCAGAATATCGTTCGGCCACTTAATGCTAGGGCTAGCGCCAACCTCGGCCAAGGCTTGCTGTACCGATAGTGCGGCTACTAACGGCAATTGCTGGCCAGTACCTTTGCGTATCACAAAACATATCGCAATGTTATTACCCACAAATCCTTGCCATTGGCGACCACGGCGGCCACGACCTGCGGTTTGGTTCTCGGTAAATACACTGCTTAAATGCGCTGCGCCTTCCTTAGCTTGTGCTACGGCAATATCCATCCCCGAGGGGGCTTCTTCCACATAGGTAAATTCGGCAGGTGGGGTAAGCTGGCTTTGGTTAAGCATGCCTTAAAATATACCGACCACAGCGCGTTGGGCAACGGTGTACAGCAAGGTTGGTAGAATACCAAATAATAGCGTTGCTACACCACCCACCCACAGCAGGCGTTTGGCACTGCCAACATTACGATGGGTAATGGGTTCACCCGGCGGGTCGAAGTACATGGTTTTAACCAGCATAAGGCTGTAATACGCCGCTACCACACTAAGCAGTACGCCAATAATTGCCAAAGCAAAGTAACCTGCAGCAATAGTGGCTTGGAAAGCAAAAAACTTGGCAAAGAAACCAGCTAACGGCGGCACCCCTGCTAGCGAGAACAAACACAACCCAAGCAGTGCTGCTTGTGCTGGTTGCTGCTGAGACAAACCTGCTAGGTCGCTCACCTGCTCCACCTCACGCTCTTGACGCTGGAAGCTTAGCAAACCGGCAAATACGCCCAAAGTCATCAACGCATAGATCATTAGGTAAAAAACCACAGCGGCCAACCCTTGTGGGCTGTTAGCCAGCACCGCGGTGAGCATAAAGCCCACATGCGCAATAGAGGAATAGGCCAGCAAACGCTTTAGTTGCTTTTGGCGCAAGGCAAGCAAACTCCCCAAACCCATACTGAGCAATGAGAGGAGCCACAAAATTGGTGACCAGCTTTTTACCAGCGCGGCTAGCGGGCCGGTGAGCATAATAACCAACAAGGCAAAGGCAGCCATTTTAGGTACCGTGGCCAAAAAGGCGGTTACTGGTGTGGGGGCACCGCTGTAAACGTCTGGCGTCCACAGGTGGAATGGCACGGCAGAAAGCTTAAACGCCATGCTACACAGCACAAGTACTAGGGCAAGTGCCAGCACAGGGTGGCCGTGGCCCGCTGCAAGTTCCATTACCGCATGACCAACTTGGTCGTACCCAGTACCACCGCTGAGGCCGTAAAGCAGTGCTACACCATAAAGCAATACGCCCGATGCTAATGCGCCCAGCACAAAGTACTTCAACCCTGCCTCGCTACTGCGGGCATCGTCACGCTTGTAGGCACACAAAATGTACAGCGGGAAGCTCATTAGCTCCAAGCCAATGTAAAGTGTGAGGAAGTCGTAACTGCTGATTAGAATCAACATACCTAATACACTCAGCCCAACAAGCAGCGGGTATTCAAAGCGGTTATCACGACCACGCAGCCAAAAGCCTGGCGCAATAGCAAGCGCAGCAACGCTAGCGAGCAAAATGATTACCTTAAGGATTTGGGTAAAGCTGTTAATACGCACAAAATCTCCCATACCGTCTGGCAGGCGTGGCCATGCGGTGGCCTCTCCCCCCAAAGGTAACGCTTGCCAGCTGATAAAACCAACGGTGATCAGCAGGCTCATTTGCAAGAGCTTGGTGCAAATAGCTAGGGCGTGTTTGGTTGGCAAAAATGGGCCTACAGCAACCAGCAATAACAATACGCTGGCCAGCCAAATCTCTGGCAGAGTTACCATAATTTGTGGCAGTAGGTTAATGTCCATGCGCATCCTCCTTATGGCTATGGCGAGGGATATCTGCTGTATCCGCGCTTAAATTTTGAGTGGTTTGGCCAAGCTCAACCATGGCCAGTACACGGTCCACACTTGGCTCGGTTACCTTGAGCAACATGTTAGGGAACAAGCCCAGTACAAATACCAACACCAACAGCGGCGCAAAGGCAATCAGCTCGCGCTTGTTAATATCGGCTAGCTTTTCAATGGCTTTTCTGGCTGGGGTACCGAACATCATTTTACGGTAGAGCCATAGCATGTACAACGCACCCAGCACCACACCAAGTGCAGCACAGACAGTTGCCAACTGAGCCACGGGATAGCTACCAACCAACACCAAAAACTCACCCACAAAGCTATTAGTACCGGGCAGGCCTACACTGGCCAACATGAAGATCATGAACACGGCGGCAAACACCGGCATTGGCTTGGTTAAGCCGCCGTATTTTGCTAAATCACGCGTGTGTAACCGCTCGTAAACAACGCCAATCACCATAAACAGTGCTGCACTTACAATACCGTGGTTGATCATTTGCATCACCGCGCCTTGGGCGCTCTCGGTTGTGCCAGCAAAAATACCAAGCGTTACAAAACCCATGTGCGCTACTGAAGAATACGCAATCAGTTTTTTGATATCGGTTTGGGCAAAAGCCACCAAGCTTGCATAAATAATTGCAATGGCACTCAAGGCAAACATGAGTGGGGCAAAGTACACGCTGGCATCGGGCGCGAGCGGCAGGCTAAAGCGCAACAGGCCATAACCACCCATTTTAAGCAATACACCCGCCAAAATAACCGAACCTGCGGTTGGCGCCTGTACGTGGGCATCCGGCAGCCAGGTATGTACCGGCCACATAGGAATTTTTACGGCAAATGCTGCCAAGAACGCCAGGAACAGGAACTGCTGTGCGGTTAATGGCAGGTCCTGCACCATAGTTGGCATAACGGTAAGATCGAACGTGCCTGTTTGCAGGTAGAGGTAAATGAGCGCAATCAGCATCAGCACTGAACCTGCAAAAGTGTAGAGGAAGAACTTAAGCGTGGCATAAACCCGCTGCTCACCGCCCCAAATACCAATGATGAGGAACATGGGGATTAACATTGCCTCCCAGAAAATGTAGAACAGCAAACCATCTAGCGCACAGAACACACCAATAACCAGTGCTTCTAGCATAAGGAAGGCCGCGACAAACTGCTTTACGCGGTCGGTAATGCTGGTCCAGCTGATGAGCAAGCACAATGGTGTTAATAGTGCCGTAAGCAAAATGAGTGGCAATGAAATACCATCTACCGCAATGAAATATTCCGCGCCTAGCGGTGGAATCCAGCTATAGCGTTCAGCAAACTGGTAGCCGCCCATAGGCTCAAAACGGAGCCACGTTACAATAGCTAAACCCAATGTGCCCAAGCTAACCAGCAGGCCAAGCATGCGCGCGTTAGCAGCAGCAATGGCGCTATTATCGTGCTTGATCATTAAGGTTAGCAAGCTACCAATAAACGGTAGCGCAATCAGCATAGAAAGCAGTGGGAGTTGATCTATCATGTTACAGCACCTCTTTCAGCAGCAAATACGTAAATAAGCCCACCAGCAACAGCACAAAAGCAAAGGCGTAGTGGTGAATATAACCGCTTTGTAGCACAGCCAAACGGCGCGCGCTCCAACGCATAAGCGCCGCAGCACCATTTGGGCCAAAACGGTCAATACCTTGTACATCGCCGCGCTGCCACAGCAGGTGGCTCAGCTTGGCAAGCGGGTTAACAATAATCGTTTGGTATAGCTCGTCCACCATCCACTTACGCTCCAGGAATGTTGGTAGTGGCTGCATGCCTTCGGCCAGTTTGGCAGGCAAATGTGGGCGCTTAAGCCATAGCCATACGGCCGTAGCAATACCGCTTAACACCACCAATAGCGGTGCATATTTGGCAATAAGGCTAATGTGGTGCTCGCCATGGTGACCGTGGTGAATATCGGCAATGGCGCCAGCCCACCAGCTCACTTTATGCATATCGTAGAAGATAAAGCCGCCCAATACTGCGCCAACAGCTAGCAATGCCATTGGTGCCCACATAACTGGACCAACCTCGTGCGCATGTTTAAAGGCTTTTTTATCGCGTGGTTCGCCGTGGAAAACCATGAACAACAAGCGGAAGCTATACACCGCAGTAAGCAATGCCGCTGCCGTACCAATGGCGTAGAGGAAGTAGCCTAGCTCAGTACCATTGAGGAAGGCAAATTCGAGGATGTATTCCTTACTCCAGAAACCAGCAAATGGTGGGATACCAGCCAGTGCCAGTGAGCCAATCCACATCAGGGCGTAGGTAAGTATCATAACCTTTTTAAGGCCACCCATTTTAAACATATCCTGCTCGTGGTGCATAGCGTGAATCACCGCCCCTGCCCCTAAGAACAATAACGCTTTAAAGAACGCGTGCGTGGTGAGATGGAACATAGCCGCACCATAAGCAGCAACACCGCAAGCAAAGAACATATAACCCAGCTGGCTCATGGTGGAATAGGCAATAACGCGCTTAATATCGCGCTGCGCCAAACCAATGGTTGCCGCAAAAATAGCGGTAAGACCACCCACTACGGCTACAAAGGCCAACACTGCTGGTGCCTCGTTAAACAGTGGGCTCATACGGGCAAGCAAAAATACGCCGGCGGTAACCATGGTGGCTGCGTGAATAAGGGCGGATACTGGGGTTGGGCCTTCCATTGCGTCCGGTAACCAAGTGTGTAAACCAAGCTGAGCAGACTTACCCATGGCACCAATAAATAACAGTAACGCCAATAGCTCTGCCACATTCCAGTTATGACCGAGGAAACGATACGTTTGCTCCAGCAGGCCTGGCACGGTGTGGATCATGCTAAACATCTCGTTAAAGCCGAATGTGCCGAACAGCACAAACGCTGTGCAGAGGCCCAAAATAAGCGCTGCATCCGCCACGCGGTTTACAATAAAGGCTTTCATAGCGGCGGCATTGGCGCTTTCCTTATGGAAATAATAGCCAATCAACAGGTATGAGGCTACGCCTACCCCTTCCCACCCTAGGAAAAGTTGTACCAAATTAGGTGCGCTTACCAATGCCAACATGGCGAAGGTAAACAGACTTAAGTAACTGAAAAAACGAATTTTACCAGCGTCATCTGCCATGTAACCCCAGCTGTAAATATGTACGCAGGCAGAAACAATGGTAACCACCATAAACATTGTGGCACTGAGTTTATCGGCCATCACCCCAAAAGTAACATCCAAATTGCCTACGGTGAGCCAGTGGTAGAGCGTAACTTCGAACGCTTCAACACCACCCATAGCAAGGCTGAAGTAAACAACTACGCTAAACAGTGCCGCTAAACTCACCAAACCGGTGGTAGTAAGCTGCGTAAACTTATCGCCTAATTTGTAGCCCAGTGGCCCCAAAATGGCTGCCAACAATGGCAGTAAAACAATGGCAACAGCTAAACTTTGCATTATACCTGCTCCCGTAGTTGGCTAGCGGCTTCCACATCAATACTGCGGCGGTTGCGGTAGAACAGCACCAAAATAGCTAGGCCAATGGCCAGCTCGGCCGCAGCCACGGTGAGAATGAAAAACGCAAATACTTGACCTGCAAGGTCGGCCATAAAGGCGCCAAAGCTTACAAAGGTAAGGTTTACGCTGAGCAACATCAGCTCCAAACACATTAAAATCACAATAATATTCTTACGGTTAATGAAAATACCAAGAATGCCCAAAGTCCACAGCAGTGCAGCTAATGTAAGGAAGTGAGTAAGACCAATATTTAACATAATTATGCCTCCTCATCCCGCTTTGCATTGGATTTTTTACGACGGAAATGCACTGCGGTAACACCACGACCACTCTCTGGTGTGGTCATCATCACCGCATCTTCCACCTTGCGAGCAATTTGCTGGGCAATATTTTGCTTACGCACACCTGGGCGCACGCGGTGCGTCAACACAATGGCACCAACCATAGCAACTAGCAAAATCACCCCTACCAATAGGAACGGCCAAGCATAGTTCACAAACAGAACCTCACCCAGCTGCACAATGTTCTGTGCCTCACTTTGTGGTGGCAGGCTTGGCTGTGCCAAATGATCTACCGTGAACAGGCCGCCCCAAATGGCCATGCCCACCTCGGTCAATAAAACTACAGCAACCAACACACCTAGTGGCAAGTAACCAGCAAAACCTTCTTTCAGTTCGGCAAAGTCAATATCTATCGTCATCAGCACAAATAGGAACATCACCGCAATGGCACCAACGTAAACCATAATCATCAGCAGGCCGAGGAACTCCGCCCCCAGTAGAATAAACAGCCCCGCTGCATTGAAGAATGTGGCCACCAAACCAAGTACACATAGCATTGGATTTTTAGCCAATACCACCATGCTGGCAAACAGCAGCAAGCCCCCTGCTAGCATCAGGAATAAAAGGTCGCCGATCATTGTGTTGCTCCTTCCTGCTGTCGTGTAAAGCGTGGTTGTGTTTGGCCGTTAATGGTTACGCTATCCTCAAACATTTGTTTGGGGCGGGCGAATAAAGCGCCATCAGTATTGGTATAAATAACTAGCGTTTCTTCAGTTTCGGTGTGCAGAGCCTCTCCTACCTTTACGTAGGCTGAGCCCTTGTAATGCATATACACTTCTGGCTGGGGTAATAACTGGTGATTTTTGCCAAGCATTAACGGTACTTCCCATCTTCGGCCAAGCGCTTGGCCAGCTGTGGTTCCCAACGGTCACCATTTTGTAGCAAACGGTCTTTGGTGTAGAGCAAATCGCTGCGATCCTCGTTAGAGAAATCCATGTTTGGGCCTTCTACAATAGCGTCTACCGGGCAGGCTTCCTCGCATAGGCCGCAGTAAATGCACTTCACCATGTCAATGTCGTAGCGTGTGGTCCGGCGCGAGCCATCTTCGCGTGGTTCGGCCTCAATAGTAATGGCCTGAGCGGGGCACACGGCCTCGCACAGTTTACAACCAATGCAACGTTCCTCACCATTTGGGTAGCGGCGCAGCGCATGCTCTCCGCGGAAACGTGGCGATATTGGCGTGGCCTCAAACGGGTACATCACGGTGAATTTTTTACTAAACAGCTGGCGCAGGGTGATGCTCATACCCTTAGCAATATCAGCAAGAAGGAAGGATTTTAGGTTCATGCGGCTTGCTCCTGCGGATATTGTTTAACCATACGCCATGCATCAATATGGTGTTTCTTACCTTCATAGTTAAAGCCAACTATTGTTGGTTCAATAACTGTAAAACCCATGCGCTCATAGAATCCTTTAGAGGTCACTGTAGAAATAATCGTGCACATAAACCCCGGAAACTGCTGCTGCATTTGCTGCTCGGTATATTCAAACAGTTGGCGACCATAACCTTTACCTGCAGCATCAGGGTCTAAATAAAAGCCATATACTTCACCAGGGAACCAGCCAGCGAAACCCTTTATCTCACCGTTAATTTCCAAAACATTAAAACGCTCTTTACGCTTTTCCATAGAAAACACATAACCTTCCGGGTTTTTTTTACCTGTCCAGGCACGTATTTCTTCTGGTGAATGGTCTTTACCGCAAATTTGCTCAATTGAGCGCACATGCGATTTGCACATACCGTGCTCATCTCCAGCTTGATAAGGGCGAATCACGATGTTGCTCATATCACTGCTGCTCCTACGCCGAGTAGTTTTACCGCGACTGCCACGGCCACCAGGTAAATAAGCGTGGCGGGGAGGAAAACTTTCCACCCCAGACGCATAAGTTGGTCATAGCGGAAGCGTGGCAAAGTGGCGCGCGTCCACAAGAACACGAACAATATCAACGCTGTTTTGCCAAGGAACCAGACAATGCCTGGCACCCAGTTAAGTGGCGCAATATCCAGCGGTGGCAGCCAGCCACCCAAAAACATCAACGCGGTAAACGCGCTCATCATAATCATGTTGATGTATTCACCGAGGAAGAATAACGCAAAGCCCATGCTGCCGTATTCGGTGTTGTAGCCGGCTACCAGCTCGGCCTCGGCCTCGGGGAGGTCGAACGGGGCGCGATTGGTCTCCGCCAAAATGGAAATGATAAACACAATAAACATGGGGAACAGCGGGATGACGTACCACATGTCCGCCTGTGCGCGCACAATGTCCGACAAGTTCATGCTGCCAGCGAGCAGGATAACGGTAAGCAAGCACAAACCCATGCTGACCTCGTAGCTAACCATTTGTGCGCCCGAGCGCACGGCACCAAGGAACGGATACTTAGAGTTACTGGCCCAACCGGCCATAAGCACGCCATATACCCCCATGCTGGAGGTGGCGAGTAGATAGAGCACGCCGAGGTTGATGTCCGCCAGTACCCAGCCATCGGCAAAGGGGATTACTGGCCACGCCATCAACGCAAAGACCATCACCATCATGGGTGCTACGAGGAAGATAACGCCTGCAGCACCGGTTGGAATAACATATTCCTTAAACATCAGCTTCACCGCATCGGCCAATGGCTGGCCAAGCCCCCATGGGCCAGTGTGCGATGGGCCGTGGCGCATGTGCATCCACCCAATTACTTTACGTTCGGCGTAGGTTAGGTAGGCCATAGCACCAAACAGCGGCAGCATGATTACCAAAATCCAAAATACGGTTTGGATGAGCCACCAAATGTTTGGCCAAGTGATAATACCGAGGTAACTGGTGAGTGTTTCTAGCACAACTTACGCTTCTTTTTTGTTGTTTGGCAGCATATCATTTTTGGCGTTTTGAGCAAGCATCAAACCTCTAGCTCCACCATTTCGTTTTCGCCGAGCAGCAGAATAGGCAGGCTGATTGCTGCTTTTAGCTTTGGTAGGTAGTCACCAATCGGCCAGGCATTAACATGAGGCATGAAGGCAATTGGCGCCACTCCTTTACCTAACATTGGCTCACCTTTGGTAACCCCACTAAAACCCCATGCAGCAAGCATGTTAGCACCAGCAGAAGCACCAGCCAGACAATATTTATCTGCTACAAGCTGCTCACACGTAATATCCTGCAGCGCATTTTGTAAATTAATGGTTACCCCACCTTGAAAAAACACCACCTTATGCTGCTGAAGCTGCGTAATGAACATAGCCTGTTCAGCAATAACTACTTTGATTGAGTCATCGATAGCATGAATTGTTTTGACATATTCATCCAGGTATTCTTCATCACGAGTTTTACTAAAAAAGCACGCTAGAACCTTACCATCGGACTGCTGTGCAGCGTGAACAAGTTTAACAGCTAAAGCATGGTCGGTTGAGGATTTAACATCGCCAGTACGGCCATACCCACCATGCAGCAACACGCGCATGTTTACGCTGCCTTTTGTTGAGGTTGGGTGCGTTCGTTGGCGAGTTTTTGGCATTCGGTCATCACCGCGCTGTGCTGAGTAATAACATTTTGGCGGTAGAACTCCTGCACCGTGGGCTGTAGTGGCGCACTGTTAAGCTTGCTGGCACGGCTGAGTTTAATAGCCTCGGTTGCTGGTACCAGCTGACCAATAGCGGCATAGGCTGGGTGACGTGCGGCCATTAGCTCACGCAGCTGTGCTTGGCTGTCAAAAGGTAATGGCCCTATATCCGCTGGAGCCACTTCTGCCGATAGCGCGCGGAAGATCTTCCAATCCTCCTTAGCGTGCAGTGGTGGGTTTACAGCCTTAAAGCTCTCCTGTACACGGCCTTCGGCGTTGGCCCACAGCGCTGTTTTTTCGGTATAACTTGCCGCTGGCAGTACTACATCTGCCTGTTCGGCAAGTGTGGTACGGTGGGTACCAATATACACCGTGAGCCCTGCGCCTGTGAGCTGCTGTGGTGGCATATCCCCCTCGCCGTAAACAAAGAGTACATCTAGCTGGCCTTGCTGCGCCGCGCTGGAAATATCTGCCGCGCTCATGCCATCTTTATCGGGCAGCACGCCCATATCTAGCGCTGCAACACGGCCTGCATGTTGCTGAATTATGTTAAATCCGTTCCAGTCAAGGCGCAGCGCATCCACCGCCTCGGCCAATTTGTAAGCATGGTTCACAATGGCTGCGCCATCATCCCGCTGCAGGCTACCGCTGCCCACAATAACAACTGGGTTTTCAGCTTTTTTGAGCGCTTTGAACACTTTGTGTTTTGGGTCGTTCAGTGCTTCTAGTAATTGTACGTTATCGCCTAGCTCGGTAGTGGCGTAGGTTAGGTCCGCAGGCGCACCAAGGTTAAACACAGTAGCACTGCCATTACGCACCACTTTGCGCAGGCGCAAGTTGGCCATTGGCGCTTCCAAACGTGGGTTACAGCCAATCAGCAGTACCGCATCGGCTTGCTCTAGCTGTTCAATAGGTGTGCCCATGGTGTAGAGCGCACGTTGAGACGCATCGGTCGCGCTGCCATCGGTACGGCAGTCTACATTGGCAGTGGCCAGCGTGTGCTGCATAAAAGCGTTAAAGGCAAAGGCATCTTCCGCTGCTTGTTGGTTACCCAGTACACCCGCAATTTTTTGCGGTTTGGCTTTATCTAGCGCGGTTTTAATGGCTTTAAAAGCGGTTGGCCAATCGGTCTCGGTGAGTTTTTTGCCTTTGCGAACGAGTGGCGCTGTTAGGCGATTGGTGGCCAAACCATCCCAGCTGAAGCGGGCTGTGTCGGCAATCCATTCCTCGTTAATTGCGTTACATTCACGCGGGGTAACGCGCATGACCTGCCCGGCACGGTGGTCAATACTGATGTGGCTGCCGCAAGCATCCATAACATCAATACCATTTGTGTGCTGCAGCTCCCACGGGCGGGCGGTGTAGGCATAAGGCTTGTTGGTCAGTGCGCCTACGGGGCACAGGTCAATCATGTTACCTGCGAGCTCGCTCTCTAGCGCGCGTTCCACATAGGTGCCGATTTCCATGTTTTCGCCACGGCCGGTGGCGCCAAATTCTTCCACGCCAGCAACCTCGGTCGCAAAGCGCACGCAGCGGGTGCAGTGGATGCAGCGGGTCATCACGGTTTTAATCAGCGGGCCAATGTCACGGTCGTCTACCGAGCGTTTCATCTCATTAAAGCGTGAACGGTCGGAGCCGTAGCTCACCGCAATATCTTGTAGGTCGCACTCGCCACCTTGGTCGCAAATGGGGCAGTCCAGCGGGTGATTGGCCAGCAGAAACTCCATGGTGCCTTTGCGGGCTTCCTTAGTGGTTTCGCTTTCGGTGTTCACCTTCATGCCATCGGCAGCTGGAAAATGGCAGCTGGCCACTGGTTTTGGCGCGCCTTCTACCTCCACCAAGCACATGCGGCAGTTACCCGCCACGCTCAGGCGTTCGTGGTAACAAAAACGCGGAATTTCCTGCTCGGCTTTGGTGCAGGCATCCATCACAGTGGCGCCTTGGGGCACTTGCACTTCGTGCCCATTCACAATAACGGTGATTTTTTCGGTCATGCTGATAGTCTCCGTTCGAATTCGTCGCGGAAGTGTTTAAGAGTGCCTTGCACGGGCCACATGGCGCCATCGGCAAAGGCGCAAATGGTGCGGCCTTCAATGCGTTTGGTGAGGTTGAACAGTTGGTCTAGTTCTTCCTTAGAGCCCTCGCCTTCGGCTAAACGGCTCATCAGGCGGTACACCCAGCCCACACCTTCGCGGCATGGTGTGCATTGCCCGCAGGATTCATGTTTGTAGAAGCCGCTAATACGGGTCATCACCGCCAGTACGTCTACTTCCTTGTTCATTACCACCACAGCAGCGGTGCCCAAACCTGTACCCAGCTCGCGCAAACCGTCGAAGTCCATCAACACCTCGCCGGCCTGCTCGGGGTTGAGCATGGGGGTGGATGACCCACCGGGGATGATGGCGGCCAAATTATCCCACCCGCCAATCACACCATCGGCGTAGGTTTCAATCAACTCCTTAAGCGGAATACTCATCGGTGCTTCAACATTGCATGGCTTATTCACCGCGCCGCTGATACTGAAAATTTTAGTACCGTGGTTGTTCTCGCGGCCCCAACGTGTCCACCAATCAAGACCATTTTTGAGAATCGCCGGCACTTGGGCAATGGTTTCCACATTGTTCACCGTGGTTGGGCAACCGTACAAACCATACCCCGCAGGGAATGGTGGCTTAAGACGTGGCTGACCTTTTTTGCCCTCCAAACTTTCTAGCAGGGCGGTTTCCTCACCACAAATGTAAGCGCCTGCGCCAAGGTGCAGGTACACATCCACATTCACGCCGGTGCTTTCAATATTTTTGCCCAGCAGGCCTGCCTCGTAAGCTTCATCCAGCGCTTGTTGCAAGCGGCTAGATTCATCGTAGTACTCACCGCGTACGTAAATGTAGCCTGTTTCGGCACCTAAGGTGTGGCAGCCAACAATCATTCCCTCCACTAGGGTGTGTGGGTCAAAGCGCAGGATATCGCGGTCCTTACAGGTGCCGGGCTCGCCCTCGTCCGCATTACACACCAAGTAATTTGGGCGCTTGCCATCCGGCCGTGGCATAAAGCTCCACTTAAGGCCGGTGGGGAAACCCGCGCCACCACGGCCACGCAAGGCAGATTTTTTCAAGGTGTCGATAATATCCGCAGGGTCGGTCTTGAGGATTTTCTTCAGTCCTTTATAACCACCACGTTTTTTGTAACCCTTAATGCTCCAGTCATCAGCACCATCAAGGTTTTTAAAAACTTTATCTTCTGGTTTTAGAATTGGTGTCGGCATGTTACTTCACCTCCTCATACTTGCCACCCGTGACAGGGTCCTTAGGGGCGTGTGGGGTATCCGCCTCGGGGATGTTACCGTCGCGCAGTTGGTTCATAATCTCGGCTGCGGATTCGGGCGTGAGGTCGGTATAGTAATGCGTGTTTACTTGCATCATCGGTGCGTTTACGCAAGCGCCCAAACACTCCACTTCGGTCACGGTGAATAGGTCGTCCGCACTTGTTTCACCACTTTGAGAAGTTTTGGTAGCCTTTTGAATTGATTCAAGAACTTTTTGCGAGCCGCGCACCATGCACGCACAGTTGGTGCACACCTGCACATGGTATTTACCCACCGGTTTGAGGTTAAACATGGTGTAGAACGTTGCTACCTCATACACGCGGATGTAGGGCAGCTCCAACGTGCGGGCGACCAGTTCCATAGCATCCACACTCAGCCAGTTGCCGAACTCCTGTTGCGCGAGCCATAGCACAGGAATCAGCGCCGATTGCTCACGCCCCTTGGGGTAGCGCGCCAGAATGGTTTTGATCTTCTTTTTAGCAGCGGCAGAAAATACCAGTTGCTGTGCCCCCGGCTGCGGGATGTTTTCACCTTTTACAGATTGGTTAATGGCGATTTTCATTATCTATCAATGTCTCCAAATACAACGTCGATTGTGCCCATGGCGGTTACTACATCGGCCATGAGGTGACCGCGGGTGAGCATATCCATCCCTTGCAGGTGTGGGTAACCCGGGCTGCGCACCTTACAGCGGTACGGCTTGCTGCCGCCCTCACTCACCAAGTACACACCCATTTCACCTTTGGGGGATTCTACTGCGGCGTAGGTTTCTCCCGCTGGCACATGGAAGCCCTCGGTAAAGTACTTAAAGTGGTGGATCAACGCTTCCATGCTGGTTTTCATATCATCACGGGTTGGTGGTGATACCTTAAAGTTTTGCGCTTTGCACGGCTGGCCGGCGAGTTCGCCTTCCAATTTATCTAGACATTGGCGGATGATTTTTACCGATTCGCGCATCTCGTTAATGCGTACCAAATAACGATCAAAGCTGTCGCCATTTTGGCCAACCGGTACATCAAACTCTAGCTCGTCGTAGCACTCGTACGGTTGAGATTTACGCAGATCCCACGCCATGCCGCTACCGCGCAACATTGGACCGCTAAAGCCCCAGTCTAGTGCTTGCTCTGGCGTTACCACGCAAATATCTACTAAGCGTTGTTTCCAAATACGGTTGTTACTTAATAGGTCCTCGTACATGTCAATCTGCTGTGGGAACTGCTCGTTCCATGCGCAGATTTGCTGGGTCATGCCATCCGGTAAGTCGCGGCTTACACCACCGGGACGGAAGTAGTTGGAGTGCATGCGCGCACCGCTTACGGCCTCGGCAAAGTCGAACAGTTTTTCACGCTCAGTAAAGGCATAGAGGAACACGGCCATGGCACCAACATCCAGTCCGTGAGCACCCAACCACAGCAGGTGGTTTTGGATACGGGTGAGCTCTGAGAACAGCACACGAATGTACTGCGCGCGTTTAGGCACAGCGACTTCCATTAAACGTTCTACGCTCAAGCACCACACATGCTCTTGGCACATCATGCTCACGTAATCGAAGCGGTCGAAGTATGGCAGCGCTTGCACGTATGTTTTATTTTCAATCAGCTTTTCGGTACCACGGTGCAGTAGGCCAATGTGTGGGTCGGCGCGGGTTACTACCTCCCCATCCAGCTCCAGCACCAAGCGCAGTACGCCGTGGGCAGCAGGGTGTTGTGGGCCGAAATTGAGGGTAAACGGTGCATCTACCGCTTCGCCAGCGGCATTCACTGTTTCAACGTTTACGCCACGTTGTAATGCTTCAGATTGACTCATCAAAACACCCTACATTCATTCCAGAAGGTTTTATTACTTGCATAGGGCAATTTATCTTTAACCAGCCCATCAAGATCGTGCATAGAATTGTTCACGCTATAAATCACTAACCCATTGTGGTAAAATGTATAAACATTCAATAGTGAATCTGTACCCATTTTAAATGCTGCTGTCTTATAGTTAGCAGTTTCTGCCAGCACAAGCCCAGGATAAGAGCCCGCCATGTCATTAGCAATTAGCTCCGCAAGCACCTTATCATTAGTGTCGTGGTAATCATTTTTATTAGCAGGCACCACGATAAGATTAACTTTATCATCATCAAAGATGAATATCGAGTTTGTGATATCCGATTTATCTTTTGTAAACCGCACACTACCGTTCTCGAAAAAATCTATCCGCTGCCCTTCAAAACCAGCACAATGATAGTTCTCTGCAAAAGCCAGAAAAGGTAAAAAGGCCGTAGCCAGAGCAAGAAGCTGCAACATTAGCTGGCCTCCTTTTCTTGTGCCGTAAACTCATCGCTGCTGAAGGTGTTATCAGCCTCGGCGAGGTGGGCATTACCTGTCATAGCTTGCCATGGAGATTGTTGGTCGAAGCGGCGGAACTCCTGCGGTAAATCCACCGGTTTGTAGGCCACACGCTTTTCGGTTTCGTCGTAATATACTTCTACTTTACCTTCTAGCGGGAAATCCTTACGTAGTGGGAAACCATCGAAGTCGTAATCAGTCAGCAGGCGGCGTAGGTCGGGGTGGCCATCAAACGGGATGCCGTACATATCGTAGCATTCACGCTCGTACCAATTGGCGGCGCTAAACACACCCACACAGCTATCTACACTTTGGTTTTCTCCCACTCGCACTTTAACGCGCAGGCGTTGATTACGGCTGATAGATAGCAGGTGATACACCACATCGAAGCGTTTGTTATCCTGCACACGCTCTTCCTTGCCCAGCCAATCCACCCCACAGAGGTCTATGAGCTGTTTAAACTGACATTGTTTATCGTCCCGCAGGAAACGCAAAAACTTAATAATTTCAGCACGACGCGCGGTAATGGTCAGCTCGTTGCGCTCAATTTTGCTCTCCAGAATAAAGTCATTACAACAGCTTTGAATATAGGTGGAGAGCTGCTCCAGCGCTGCGGTTTGTACGTGTTTGTCGTAGTGTAATTCCGTCATGACGTCACCTTCGGGTTGAAAGGTTGCGCCGGGTCGATATGCATTTCGTCCGCTGTGTAGGGGCGTTCCTCGCCGTGGGCATAAGCATACTGCGCTTTTGGTGCACGGGCAGAGTTGGCAAAGGCGCCTTGGCGCTGAATTTTCTTTTGTAGCTGCATAATGCCGTATAGCAATGCCTCGGCCGTTGGCGGGCAACCAGGTATATATACATCTACCGGCACAATACGGTCGCACCCACGCACCACAGAGTAAGAATAGTGGTAATAACCGCCACCGTTAGCACAGCTGCCCATGCTAATAACCCATTTAGGGTTTGGCATTTGGTCGTAAATTTTGCGCAGCGCTGGTGCCATTTTATTTGTTAATGTACCAGCCACAATCATCAGGTCACTCTGGCGGGGACTGGGGCGGAACATAACGCCAAAACGGTCCAAGTCGTAACGGGAGGCACCGGCGTGCATCATCTCCACCGCGCAGCAAGCAAGCCCAAACGTTACAGGCCACATGCTGCCTGCACGCGCCCAGTTAACTACATCTTCCACCCGGGTGAGCAGGTAGCCATTGTTTTTGAGCTCGTCGCCCATATGCTCCATTCCCTCTTGCACCAATGCTTTAGGGTCAGACGTAAATTGATTTACTCCCATTCGAGGGCTCCTTTCTTCCACTCGTAAATAAAGCCAATGGTGAGGATGGCGAGGAAGATCATCATCACGCTAAAGCCGAGCCAGCCAATAGCATCGAGCGCCATGACCCATGGAAATAGAAACGCCACCTCTAGGTCGAAAATAATAAATAGAATAGCCACCAAGTAAAAACGTACATCGAACGGTTTACGAGCGTCGTCAAACGCTTCGAACCCACATTCGAACGGGGACATTTTTTCATCATCATGACGGATGGGGTTGGCAACAAACGGAATTGCCATAGCAATAGCGGCCACTACCACTGCAATACCGAGGAAAATGAGAATGGGTAGGTATTCAACCAGCACGTTTTTGCCTTTTTTATTGTGCTTGGTAACATAGCGAACTCTGATGATGCTGACAACGGTGACGAACGTTTTTTTACATGTTAAAAAGCGGAGTGAATTTATTTGCTGCAGAAGATACCGCCCGTGAAGATATTGCCCGCCTAAGTGCGGAGATTAAGCGCCACAACCGCCTGTACCACGAGCAGGATATGCCAGAAATTAGCGATGCTGAGTTTGACGCACTTTTAAAGCAGCTGCAAAAACTTGAGGCAGAGTTCCCGCACCTTGTGCAACCTGATAGCCCGACCCAAACCGTTGGTGGCGGCCGTGCACTCCCTACCGATAACAAGCGCAGCTTTGAACAAGCCGCACACAAAATACCTATGCTATCGCTCGGTAATGCTTTTGATGCTGAAGACTTAGAAGACTTTGCCACAAAAATTATGCGCTTTTTAAGCACAGAAACCATGCCTGTGCTCGCCGCTGAAGAGAAGATTGACGGCGTAAGCTGTAATTTGCTGTACCGCAAAGGCAAGCTGGTACAGGCGCTAACCCGCGGTGACGGCAAAGTGGGTGAAATTATTACACCGAATGTGGAAATGATCGGACAAATTCCTACCACCCTCACCGACTATGACGGACCAGAAGAGCTGGAGATTCGTGGGGAAATTTACATGACCCGTAGCGATTTTGAAGCGCTGAATGCACGCGAAGCTGAAGCAGGTAACAAGGTGTTTGCCAACCCACGTAACGCTGCTGCAGGCAGCCTGCGCCAGCTGGATGCAACCGTTACCGCAAGCCGCCCGCTCAGTTTTTTTGCCTATAGCTTTGGTGATGGCGCCGCGATTGAACAATACCCAACACATATTAGCGAACTAGACGCCTGCAAACGTTGGGGGTTTACACCAGTAAAAAGTGAAACGTTTGAGAGCACAGCGGCGCTATTAGAGTTCTACCAAAACTTAACAGCCAACCGCTTTGAGCGTGATTACGCGATTGATGGCTTGGTTTATAAAGTGAACGACAAACAGCTCCAGCAACGCCTTGGTTTTGTGGCACGTGCACCGCGCTGGGCTATTGCACATAAATTCCCTGCCGAGCAAGCCACCACTGTGCTGGAGGCTATTGATGTGCAAGTGGGTCGCACCGGAAAAGTAACACCTGTTGCACGGCTTACCCCCGTACATGTAGGCGGCGTGATGGTGAGCAACGCTACACTACATAATGAAGACTATATTAAAGAGCGTGATATCCGTGTGGGCGATACGGTATTTGTGGAGCGCGCGGGGGATGTGATTCCAAAGGTTGTTAGCGTGGTGGAGAATAAACGCCCAGAGAATGCTGAAACATTTACCTTCCCTAATAGTTGCCCAGCTTGTGGCACGGCTTTGGTACGCCTGCCAGAAGAGGCAGATTGGCGCTGCCCCAACCACCTAGACTGCCCTGCTCAAGTGGAACAAAGCATGATTCATATGGTGAGTAAGCATGCGTTTGATATTGATGGTTTGGGCGAAAAGCAGATTCAGAAATTTATTGAACTTGGCTGGCTAAAACGTGCTGATGATGTGTTTAAGCTAAACCAACATGAAACACCCATGAAAGAGCTGGAAGGCTTTGGTGATAAATCGGTCGATAATTTACTGGCTAGTATTGAAAAAGCTAAGAACATTACGCTACCGCGCTTTTTGGTAAGCTTGGGGCTGCCGCTGGTGGGTGCAGAGGTAGCAACCACCCTTGCCCGCCACTACGGCACATTGGAAGCATTGCAGCAGGTGGTGCTGACGAACACTGAAGAGTTGGAAAGTATTGATGGCATTGGCCCACGCATTGTGGCGAGCCTCAGCAGTTTTTTTGCCGAAGCGCATAACCAAGCACTGGTAAACGGCATGCTGGAAGCCGGCGTGCAAGTGCAGCTCTATGAAGCACCTGCGGTGGCAGATAGTTACTTTAGTGGCAAAACGGTGGTGCTCACCGGCACGCTAGGCAGCATGAGCCGCGATGAAGCCAAAGCTAAGTTACAAGCTATGGGCGCCAAAGTAAGCGGTAGTGTGAGCGCCAAAACTGATTTTGTGGTGGCTGGCGAAGCAGCTGGTAGTAAACTCAAAAAAGCAGAGAGTTTGGGCGTGGCTGTGCTAAGTGAAGATGAGTTCCTCACCCACCTTTCTTAAACTAAGGTTTGACATTTCGCCGAAAATGGCGACACTGCGCACATGCAAAATTTTACCCCGAATGGCGATAATAACGATAACCGCAACCTGCTGATGGCTGTGCTGTTAGCAGCACTAGTACTCATTGCCTTTGAAGCATACATGTGGTGGCAAAACCCAAAACAGCCACAACAAGCAGAGCAAACAGCTGTTGTTGAAACAGCTGCCGCGCCAGCATCGCTCAATGATTTACGCCCACAAGCATTGCCTACCAATGCCACAAGCGTAGCACCGCTGCTGGATAACGCTGTACAGGAAAGCGGTGAAATTGCACTACAAAGCGAGCTATTGGCTGGCCGCATTGCACTCGTTGGCGGCCGTATTGATGAGCTAGACCTGTTGTGCTGTAAAAAAGAGCTGAGCGGTGATGAACCCGTAGCGCTATTTGCGCCAAGTGGCTCGCAAAGCCATTATTTTGATGCCGGTTGGTTAAGCCCCGGTGGCCAAGTACCCGATGGTAATACTCCATGGCAAGTTGCACGCGGTAGCGAGCTAACGCCAGCGCAGCCATTAGTACTGCAATGGCGTAATGACAATGGCTTGGTGTTTGAACGTGAATTTCAGCTAGATAATAATGGCTATGTGATCACCATTACCGACCGTGTGCAAAACGCCAGCACCAATGCACAACAGCTGGCACACTACAGCCAAATTCACAAAACTGATGGCCACATTAAAGGTGAGCAACCAACGTTTTACCACTACTATGGTCCACAAGGTTTTGCTGCTGATGAAATGCACAAGCGCAGCTATAAAAAGCTACAGAAAAAAGGCACCCTCACTTTTGATGGCCGCCCAAGCTGGTGGGGCATGAGCTCGCATTACTTCTTGGCTGCTATTATTCCTGATAGCCGCGTAACGCAAGCATCTCTACGTTATAACCGCGTAGGTAACGATGATGTGTATAGTGCTGTAACCCAAGGCCCGCTACAAATTTTACAGCCCAACCAAACGCTAACCTACACCACACAGCTATTTGCTGGACCAAAAGATGTAGATGCACTAAACGCTGCAAACCACGACCTAAACAAAGTAAATAGCTTTGGTATTTTGCACGCCATTGCCAAACCAATGTTTGATGTAATGCGCTGGTTGGCTGCAGCTACAGGAAACTGGGGCGTGGCTATTATTGCCATTACGCTGCTGATTAAGCTAATTACTTGGCCGTTGGCGAGTAAGAGTTATAAATCCATGGGTAAGCTGAAAGCGATTCAGCCCAAAATGGAGAAACTGAAAGAGCAACATGGTGAAAATAAAGAAGCCTTTGCCATGGCTATGCTGGAACTTTACAAAAAAGAAAAAGTAAACCCTGCAAGCGGTTGCTGGCCTATGTTGATCCAAATGCCAATCTTCTTCGCGATGTATAAGGTAATGTTAGTATCGTTTGACTTGCGCCATGCAGAACTTGGCCTGTGGGTACATGACCTAAGCGCGCGTGACCCGTACTTTGTGCTCCCTATTTTGATGGGCCTAAGCATGATGATTCAAATGCGCCTTAACCCACCGCCACCAGACCCAACACAGCGCCAGGTGATGCAGCTGATGCCTATTATCTTCACTGCGATGTTCCTGTTCTTCCCGAGTGGCTTGGTGTTGTACTGGCTCACCAACAATGTGTTTAGTGTGGCACAACAATGGTGGATTCAGCGGAAGGTGGTTGCCTAGTGGCCCACCCTGACTTTAGCCAAATCAACACCTGGGTATTTGACCTTGATAATACGCTGTATAACCCCGAGCACTCGTTTGAGCATGAGCAAATTGAGCTCTACGTAAACTATCTAGCGCGCAAGGGTGATACTGAGCCTAAAGTAGTACGTAAACGTTTGGAAGAGCTCTCTAAAACGCACTTTGACCCCATGGCGCGCTATGTTCAGCTAGGCTACCCTTTTGATATTAATGAGTGGGTTCAAGAAGCGATTAGCGTGGATTACTCACGTTTGCCAAAGTGTGACCGCACAGCTGAGCTGATTGAAAAACTGCCCGGTAAGAAATACATTTTTACCAACCATTTGGCACAACATGCTGAGCGCGTGCTCCAACAGCTACACCTCGACCACTTATTTGATGGTATTAGCGACAATGTAAGTCGGGATTATATTAACAAACCGGAAAGCAAGGTTTACACTGATCTGGTGCAAGAGTTTAATTTTGAACCGACTAAAGCTGTGTTTGTTGAAGACAGCCCAGAGAATTTACAGCCCGCGTTTACGATGGGCATGAAAACTGTGTTGGTGCACCGTACGGATATTCACGAAGCTGAATTTATTGAGCACCAATACCCAACTTTGCTGGAATTTTTGGAGGATGTAGCATGAGCACACCAGACCTGCGCCCCGGCCAGCTAAAAATTTTGAAAGCTGTTGCCAACCTACTGGAAAACCCAGAGCAACGTATTACGGTAAATGCTATTTCTCGCGCAATTCACGTTACCGAAGGCGCCATTTATCGCCACTATCGCAGTAAGGAAGAGATTTTTGAGGCATTGGTAAGTTACATGGAAGCTAACTTGCTCACGCCGCTTAACGCTGCTCAAAAAGAAGGTCGCGACACCGCACAACGCTTGGAAGTTGTTTACCACGCGTTTAATTTATTTTTAGAAGGTCACCCAGGTTTGGCGCGCCTACTGTTGGGCCACGCTAGCACCGAGGCACCCGGTATGGCAGAGCGTATTAAGCTATTGAACGCTAAAATCCGTTCTCAAGTTGCTCAAATTCTCAAATTTGGAGAAGCACAGGGCGACCTACAAGCGGGCACCGACCCTGATGCTGCGGCTGAGCTGTTTTACGGTATGGTTGTAAGTGGTGCAATGGTACAAGCTTTTAGCCTGCCTCAGCTGGAAAACACCCAGCGCTGGAACGCTTATGCTACAGCCATTTTGGCTAACCGCATGGCAGCCTAACACCCACCGCATTTTCTTGACACTCACCTGATAACGCGCACAATGACGGCATGAAAAACCTGTTTACAGTTTTATTGAGCTTATTGGTGCTAACTGGTTGTGATGAACAGCCACAAAGTGCTTCCAGCGCTTTAGTTGATAAAGCTTTACCCAAAATTACGGTGCAGGAACTTGCTTTTGCGCGCCCAGTTACGCTGCCACTGCAAAGCAAACCAACCGTTATTAATATTTGGGCAACATGGTGCCCACCATGCATTAAAGAGTTACCAGACCTGCTAGCACTGCAGCAGCAAGGTGAGTTTGATGTAATCACCATTGCCACCGACCGTGAAGCTGCAACAGTAACTGAGTTTTTAGGGCGCTATGACTGGCTGGATTTGAATGTATGGCATGACCCAATGGGACGCAGTAGTCGTGACGCTTGGCAAGCGCGCCAGCTACCGCTAACACTTGTGGTGGATGCTACTGGCACTGTACGCCAAAGTATTGCCGGTGTGCGTGATTGGGACCACCCGGATATGATTAAACGCCTTAAGCAGTGGACTGAATAAGATGGCGTTTTTAGGTATTATTTTTGGCATTTTTCTGTTTGGCTTACTCATTATTGCGCTTATTTTTATTGGCATTGCTAGTTTATTGTTGGCCCCTTTCCGTGCCGCAGACCGTAAACAAAAGAAATCTCGCGCTGCGGATAAAGACTTGCTGGAAACGATTCAATGCCCTTATTGCGGGTTATATGTAGCTGAACGCCCACGTGTGGTGAACGGGCTGTGCGGCGAATGCGGAAAAGCTGTTGGCGATTAGCCAACCTTCTTTTTCTGGCGATACACAAAGGCAATAACCTGCGCCACAGTTTGGTACAAATCTACTGGAATAATCTCACCTATTTCTACATCAGCATAGAGTTGACGCGCTAAAGGTGGATCCTCGTACAGTGGTACATTATGTTCCTTCGCTACGGTACGAATACGCAGTGCCACGGCATCTACCCCCTTGGCAACAACAATAGGTGCTGGGCTTTTTTCTTGATCGTACTGCAAGGCCACGCTGTAGTGTGTTGGGTTGGTAATCACCACATCGGCACCTGGTACATCCTGCATCATACGCTGCTGAGCACGTTCACGCATAATTTGGCGCTGGCGCGCTTTAATGTGTGGGTCGCCTTCGCTATCTTTCATTTCGTCTTTAATTTCTTTGCGCGACATTTTTTGTTCTTTCATGAATTCAAAGCGCTGGTACATATAGTCAATCACCGCAATGACAAACATAAACACCATGGCTACAGCAATCATGATGAGTACTATTTTCCAAACCAGTATGACAGTGGCAGCTACATTTTTATCGGCTAGTAGTAAAAACTCTTCGCGGAAGTAATAAAGAATGGCGTAAAGCGTGACACCTAGCACCGCGAGCTTAAAAAATGACTTGAGAAACTCCATAAGCGATTTGAGTGAAAACAGCCGTTTAAAGCCTTTATCTAACGCAATTTTACTGAGTTTTGGCTCGATAGGTTTGGTGCTCATTAACAAACCACCTGTTTGCACCATGCTGCCAAATAGAGCGAGAAAGACGAGTAAAATAAAACCAGGTATGGCAGCAATTAATGCCTTTTGCATAACAAACCCTAATAAGCCACCCGCATCATCGCCGCCCAAGTCGCCTGTTTGGCTTAATACAGCACCGGTAAGGTTCATTACCTCGGTAAGTTGCCACGGTAGAACAAGGCCAATTAACAACAGCGCCCCTAATAACGCAAAAAAGCTATTCACCTCGCGTGATCGCGGTACCTGCCCATCGTCGCGGAGTTTTTGGAGTTTCCGGTCGGTGGGTTCTTCGGTTTTGCTGGATTGATCCTCATTATCAGCCATAGCGGCAGCCTATCAGAAAAATAGCTTTATGGTTAGCGTTAACATGCTAGGGTTTAGCAACAATAAGGAACACGTACATGACACATTACATTGAAAATAAAAACGCCGTTGTTGACCAGCTCAACATTGTACTGGCTAACACCTACGCACTTTACTTAAACACTCAAAATGCACACTGGAATGTGGTTGGCCCGCATTTTCATCCGCTGCATCAAATGTTTGGTGAACAATATGCGGAACTAGCTGAAGCTATTGATGAGATTGCTGAGCGTATTCGTGCTCTTGGTGCTGCTGCACCCGGTAGCCTAAGCGGTTATGCTGCGCTAAGCCAAATTGAAGAGCTTACAGCAGCAGAAATTAAAGGCAGTGATGCCCTGAAAGCGCTTGTAAACGGGCATGAAAAAATAGATGCACTGATTAAAAACGCACAGGAAGTAGCCGCTGAAAATGGCGATGAAGGCACTGCAGATATGATGATTGCGCGTTTGCAAGCACATGAAAAAACGCTGTGGATGCTACGTAACCACTTATAGGACTGCTCGTGCTGTCGGCAAAGCCGCAGCACGGCACCAGGGGCATCCTGGACCCGCGTTGACCTAGTCCCTCCGGAACCTAGGGACCACGACAGCAACATCATTAAGCTAGTCACATATGGTAATCGCTCGTGCTGTCGGTAAAGCGCTACACGACATAAAGGCCCCCGTTTTAAACGGGGGCCTTTTAATTTTATTTTTCATTTAAAAACATGCCAGGTTCATCTGGATCGGCAAACTGTCCGCCACCGCCACCTGAGCTGCCACCACCCGTGCTTGGTGGTACATATTCTGTACCTTCACAACTTGGGTGTGGTGCACAGTAGCAGTACTGCGTTTTATCGCTACGGTCGTTATCCATCAGCTGGCCTGCGGAGTAACAGCGCAGTGAGTTACCAGTCCAGTACAAGCTGGTAGATTTATCAGGGTAGTTACCTGTTTCACCAGATTCACACAAACGTGCTTTATCGGTACGCACAGAGTATAACCCTTGCCCCGCACAGTGTGCTTCACAGCCACGTGTGGTGCCGCGTGTATTGGTTGCTGTCCAGTTTACGTTACCAGATTTGGTAATGCTACAACTTGGGCCACTACAACTGGAATACTGGTATGAACTACTGCCGCTTAACACGCCATCATTACAGCTACGTGTTTCGCTGGCACAGGTTTCTTCATAGTCAATCGATTGTGTGCTGTAAGCCGTAATAGACTCACCGTGTGGTATGAACTCACCATCTAGAGTACAGCCATTTAAACAAGCGGTATATTCAAAGCTGCCGCTTAACGTACCATCGTTACATGTACGTTGTTCGCTATTACAATCAGCCGAAGATGACGCTGCAGGTGCTTCCCACGCTGTTACACTATCGCCATGCGCTACTTCTACACCGTTAAACATGCAACTTACGGGGTCACCGCCACCACCACAGGTACTATACTGATAACTACCGCTTAAGGTGCCGTTGTCGCACGTACGTTGCTCAGAAACACAAGTGCCATTAGAGCTTTGATACGCCGTTACAGAATTACCGTGTAAAACAACTTGTCCATCAAACGTACAATTAGCCGGTGGCTGCACAGTACAGCTTGAGTGCGCGTAACTACCAGTTAAGTTGCCAGCCAAACATGTGCGTGACTCGCTCACACAAGTAGAACCATATGGTACAGAGCTGTTTTCAAACGCTGTTACAGATTCACCTTCGGTAAGCTCAACACCATTAAAGCTACAACTACCGCCTGGTGGGGTCACCACACATGTATCATATCTGTAACTTTCGCTACCGCTTAGGGTGCCATCAAAACAGGTGCGTGTTTGCATGTAATTAGTACAGCTATCGGGCTCTATTACCTGACCTACACTGTAAGCTGTAATGCTTTCGCCATGTCGTATTGTTGTGCTACCCAACGTACAATCACGCGGCAGTGCTGGCGTACAGCTGGTGTATAAGCTACTGCTTAAATGTGGTACCAGCTCACCATCTTCACAGCCAGAGGTATAAGGCGTACATGTTGTGCCAAAGTCTGGAGCTGGGTCGGAATAAAGCGTGATACTATCGCCATCTGCCACGTTTACTGTCACAGGGTTACCGTCTGCATCTAATGCGGCTACCTCACATCCCACACATGCGCTTAAGCCTGTACAAGCCTGTGTATCGGTACAGCCACCACAATACGTATCGCACTGGCTGCCGCTCATGGTGGTAAAAGTGCTGTTAGTGGCAACTTCGCATAGGCGTTCTCGCGTTTGCGTTCCTTCGCCACAGCTAGCGCTACACGCCCCAAAAGGACCCCAAGGACCACGACGGGCGGTTTGGGTACATTCGCCACCACAAGCGCCGCAAGTATCGTCGGTTATTGTTGGATCATCTTTATGTTCACATGTGCGGTTACGGCTACGTGTTTCGGTACCGCTGCCAGCCCACGGTGTCCACGGGCCCCAATCTCCATAAATAAAGTCGGTACAGGGGAGTACATTCAGCTCTGGGTCATATTCCACGCCTTTTTGTGTAAAGCCTTCAGGTCCACTCCACTCTGCTTGAGAATTAAGGGCCACAAAAAGCTGTTGCCCCGTACCATTTACAACAACACTACATTCACCATAAACATTTAGCTCTGCAGCAACTGGGCCCGTAGATTTAAAGCCAACCACGCTGCCATCTTGCGCTACATATTGCCCTGACTGGCCAGCATTTGTAGGTGCTGCACCATCACCAGCATGCACATTATTAAAAACGCCAAAAAGCGCACATAGCGCTAATAACATCGCTCTTGCCGAACAATTAAATATTTTCATCATCTTATTCCCCTCAATTTCTTATAGGATCAGCTACAAGCGGCTACTGACACTACTTTGCTAGCTTTGCTACTTCAATTTGCGCCCGCAAATCAATTTCGTCTAAAACTTCTTGTAACTCTGGAGAAAGTTGAGATTTATCTACCTCGCCAGCTTCTAGCGCTTGCTTTAGCTTGCTTAATGCTGCTGCTGGGTTGCCATTAAGAATATTTTTTTCTAGCTCACGCAAACTTTCCAACAAATATGCACCTCGTTCTTGTGGGTCGCTTGGTACTTTTTCTTGCGCAGCAAGTAACGCGGCATAAGCATCGTTACCGCTACCATCACGGTTTAGGCTTTCTTGACCTTCTGTAGCATCGGTTTGCTGTGCTGCATCCACCATGGCGGAAAAGTCTACATCGCCAGCTTTTTTATTGGCTTTGGCTTTATTTGCCTTACTGGTTTGTTGGGTGCGTGTGGTGTCTGTAATTTTTACCATGGCGTTAATTTAGCATGACTTGTGCCATTTGGGTAAGTTCTTGTGTAAAAACCAGCAACATAGCGCTTAAACTAGCTGTTAGCATGGCTAATCCAATCATGATTGTGAGCGGTAACGCCACAAAAAACACCTGCATTTGCGGTACAATACGGTTAAAAATACCAAACGCCGCATAGCCCAAAAAACCGGTTACCATAACTGGTGCCGCAATTTTAACACCAGCCACAAAGGCATCGGCTAGTACCTTAACACCCGTTTGCGCCAGTAAACCTAAGTCTAAAAACTGCCCAACGGGGAACACGGCATAGGTTTCTAGCACACCTTCTATAAATAAATGATGTAAGTCGGTCGCAAAAATCATCACGCCCATAATCAGCAGCAGCAAAATACTGATTGCCGTGGTATTGCTTCCACTTTGCGGATTGAACAACATTGCCGCCTGAAAACCAATTTGGAAACCAATGAGCTCCCCTGCCACATTAAGTGCTGCCATAAACATGCGCGCCATAGTGCCAAAGGCAATACCAATAAAAAGCTCCATAAACAACATAGTGGCAAGTATGCCTGCACTACCAGGCAAGCCAGGTAATTCATCTGCCAATAGCGGCCAAAATACTAAGCTAATACCCAGCGCCACCATGAGCCGAGCACGTGGATTTATTGCCCGGTCATTAAAACCAGGTAGCACCATAATTGCCGAGCCTACCCGCACAAAAATCAGCAGGAATGAAAACACAAAAACGTCGGCGAACTGAGTCACACCGCTACGCTATCACAAAAATATACTTAATACTTCTCTTTGAGGAGTTTTTGGCGCTGGCGGTTCCAGTCACGCTCTTTTACCGCTTGGCGTTTATCATGCTTTTTACGGCCTTTGGCCACAGCAATTTCTAGTTTGGCTTTACCACCTTTCCAAAACAGTTTGAGTGGCACTACGGTAAGGCCATCACGCTCTACTGATTCTTTCAGCTGGCGAATTTCATGTGCGTGCAGCAGCAGCTTACGACTACGGCGTTCATCGTGGTTCATGTAATCGCTGGCGTGGGAATATTTTGGAATCATACCGTTGAGCAACCATGCCTCACCACTGGTGAAGCCAACATAGGCCTCGGTGATTTGCCCTTGGCCATTACGCAGGGATTTAACTTCGGTACCTTTTAGGCTTAAGCCAGCTTCATAAAAATCCAATAGCTCATAGTCCGCACGCGCTTTGCGGTTTTGCGCGATGATATTATCACTATGCGGCTTTTTCTTGCTCATTCAGCGATTCATAGAGCAGGTTCAACCATTTGTCCAGTCCAGCCAAGCGTTTTTGCGCATCTGCACCCCACATGCTGTGTAATACCAACCGTTGGTCTGGTCGTACGCTCACTTGCCCAGCTTTGGCTTGAATAAACTGCATCAGCGCTACTGGGTTGGTGGCTTGGTTATTGTGGAAAGCAACTACAGCGCCTTTATCACCCACTTCCAACTTAGCAATATTCAGTACACGACACTGGTTGCGAAGTGTCATCACCTGCAACAATCGCGTTACATCATCAGGGTATTGGCCAAAGCGCTCTTTTAGCTCGTCGGCAAAATCAGTAATGGCTTCCGCATCCTTTGCTTGTGCTAAGCGGCGATACAGCTGCATACGGGTTGCTGGGTCTGGCACATAACGCTCAGGAATCAAGTAACTCACACCTAGACTCAACTGCGGTACAAAATCTTCTACCACTTCTGGCACAGCTTCAGGGCTTTGCTGTTGGCGGCGTTTGGCGGCCAAAGCCTCGTTCAATAGTTTTTGGTACAGCTCAAATCCAACCTCACGAATATGGCCGCTTTGCTGCTTACCAAGTAGGTTACCTGCACCGCGTAGGTCCATATCGTAGCTGGCGAGCATAAAGCCCGCACCCAAACCATTGAGCCGCTGTAAGATACGTAAGCGGCGTTCCGCTTGCTCATTCACACCACGTGGTGGTAGCAAAAAGTACGCATACGCACGCACATTGCTGCGCCCTACACGGCCACGAAGTTGGTATAGCTGCGCTAGGCCAAAGCGGTCGGCACGGTTGATAATCATTGTATTAGCGCGGGCAACATCAATCCCGCTTTCAATAATGGTGGTGGCAATCAACAGCTGGAATTTATTGTCGTAAAAATCGGTCATAGTGCGGTCTAGCACTTGCTCCGGCATTTGTCCGTGCGCCACACGCAAGCTTACCTCTGGCACCAAGCGTTCAATAGTATCGCGTAGTTCGGGAATGTCCTCAATACGCGGAGTCACCACATACACCTGCCCACCACGGTGTAGCTCGCGCATCACGGCCTCACGCAGCAGCGGCCCATCGAACGGAGTGACATAACTACGAATGGCTAAACGGTCCACCGGCGGTGTGGTAATGGTGGAAAGCTGGCGCATACCACCCAAACTTTGCTGCAACGTACGTGGAATTGGTGTGGCGGTTAAGGTGAGCACATCCACATTGGCTTTGAGCTCTTTAAGGCGCTCTTTGTGGGCCACACCAAAGCGTTGCTCTTCATCCACCACCAATAAACCTAAGCTTTTAAACTGAATTGATTTGGCAAGCAGCGCGTGGGTACCCACCACAATATCCACCCCGCCAGATTTTAACCGTTCCTTGGTTTCCTTAACCTCTTTAGCGGGAGTTAAACGGCTCAAACCACGTACATTAAACGGAAAATCAGCAAAACGCTTTTTGAAAACATCCAAGTGTTGGCGCGCCAATAGCGTGGTGGGGCATAGTACTGCCACTTGCTTGCCGCCAGCTGCTGCCAAAAATGCGGCACGCAGCGCTACTTCGGTCTTACCAAAGCCAACATCTCCTACCACCAAACGGTCCATCGCCCGACCGGAGGTCAGGTCATCTTGCACTTCATCAAACGTGCGTTGCTGCTCTGGTGTTGGCTCGTGCCCAAAGCGCACGCAAAACTCTTCATACAGGCCGTCTGGTGGTGGGTAGGCATGGCCCGACATCATCTCACGCTCGGCAGCCACACCTACTACCGCATCGGCCATTTCCATCAGGTCGGCCTTGGCTTTTGCCTTACGTGCCTGCCATGCAGCTCCACCCAGTTTATCGAGCGATACAGCACCCGCCTCGGCACTGCTGTGGCGAGAAATTACCTCCAGCGCATCTACCGGTACATATAAACGGTCATCACCCGTGTATGTCAGGTGTAAAAAATCTTGCACGCCGCCGCCAACATCCATAGTGATTAGGCCTTCAAAACGGCCTACGCCATGTTCCTCATGAACTACGTAATCGCCCGGTGCCAGCTCGCTAAAGTGCTGCACCATGTCTGCATCTTTACTACGACGTTTACGGTACACACGGCGCTGTTCCTGTACGCCGGTAACATCCTGCGCGGTGAGCACGCTCAGCTGCTGGTTATTCAGCACATAACCACGGCCAAGTGCGCTCAGCGCTAGGCGACAGCGCGGGCCTTTTTGCGCTGATTGCCAATCACTCGCCAAGCTCATTTGTGCTACACCTGCCTCAGCCAAGCCGCGTTCCAAACGAGTTAGCGCCGCTTGCGTTTGTGCACTCAAAATCACGCGACCACCCTTTTGCAGCACACTATCAATATGCTCTGCGGCTTGTTTGTAGGCTAACTGTGGCTGGCTTTGGCTAACAAACTCATGCGTATGTAATGGCAGTTCCAACGTTGTTTTTTCACCATCGCTAAACGGAGTTTCTAAGCGCCAGTTTAAGGTTTGTTGCCATTGCTCTAACTCTTCCTCACTCGCAAACATACTTTGCGGCGGTACGGGGCGATATGGTTGCTCGGCGCCGCGGTCTTCCTCACGCAGTAAATACATTTCATTTACGGCGCTGAAGCGCTGTTGCATGGCTTCTGGCGTATCGTGCGCAGCGATATAAATGCTTTCTTCTGGCAAAATATCGGTCAATAACGGCAATTCATCCGCAACAAAAAACGGCAAGTAATGCAACCACTGTGATGGACGCTGGCCACTGCTGAGCGCCACGTACAGCGGGTCATCCACCGTGCTAAAATGCTCACGGAATTTAGCGCGGAAAGTGGCTATTTCAGCTTCGCCCGGTACTAGCTCCGCCGCAGGGACAATTAACGCTTCTTTGAGCTCTTGCTCGGTACGTTGGTTCAATGGATCAAACGTATGGAGCTGGTCTAGCTCATCATCAAAAAAATCGAGACGAATTGACTCACCCAACGGTGGGAATACATCCACAATGCCACCGCGTTGGGCAACTTCGCCAGCCTCTAGCACTGTGTTTACGCGTTGGTAGCCCATACCCACCAGCTGCTTTACCAACTCTGCTGGGTCGTAATTTTTGCCTTGTTGCACGCTAATGGCTTGTGGCGTTTGCGTGGCTGGCACCACCCGCTGCACCATGGCATTGGTGGATGTAACCAACACTTTTACCTGCTGCTTGGCTAATGCATGTAGCGTAGCTGCCCGCTGAGCTTGTAGTTGGGCATCTGGCGGTTGGCGGTCGTACGGTTGGGTATCCCACGCTGGAAAAATATGCGTTTGCCCCTCACCCATTAAAAATTGAAGTTGCTCGTGCCATTGCACCAATTGCGCATGATCTCGTGCAATGAGCACCAGTGGCGCTGCTGCTTGTGTTGCCATGTCTGGTACCAATAGTGGCAATTGCTCTGCCAACAGGCCATGTAGCTTAAACTGCCCATTGGCAGTAGCAAGTTTGGTGGCAAGGGCAGGTGTTAACATGCTGGGGGTGTTAGCATAACCAGTGTGAGTTAGCCAGCGATAAGGCGTTGCTGGTGGTGCTGCTTAAGCTTTTGCCACGTACTATTTTGTGGTTCAGGCTTAGGTGGATTTTGCTCATCAGTGAGCCATGCGAGCAGGAATTGGTCAGGCTCAAAGCAAATGTCGCGTAGCTCTAGTAGCTCTCTCTCGGTCAGTGTGTTGAGCTCGTTTTGCACAAAACCGCCAAGGGTCACATCGGTTTCCTTCAAGCCGCGGCGACCACCGCGGTAACGAATTTCGCGCTTTAATAATTCAATATCCATGCTTAACGTGATACACCAGAGACGTGCCCCAAACAAGTGCCGCCACAACCGATACTGCGCTTAATACTGCCGCCAGCTGGTGGCTGCGCCCGGTGGAAAAAATCCCCCACGTGCCAGAAAAAACGCTCAATACTTTTAAAAAGCTAGCAGGAGAACGTGCGGTAGACTTGCTGTTACATTTGCCGACCAATGTTATTGATCGTCGTCATACCAGTACTATTGCTGATGCACGCAATGCTGAAGCCACCACACTACTGGTGACCGTGGAAAGCGTGAAGCTGGCGTTCCGCAAAGGGCGTGCCCCAAACCGTATTTTGGTAACTGACGATAGTGGCACCATGGAGCTGGTTTACTTTGGTAACAGCAGCTGGTTAACCCGTGCCTACCCCGAAGGCGAACAAGTGATTATTCATGGTGTGGTGGAGGAAAGCAAAAGCGTTACAGGGCGCAAGAAAATCATGCACCCTGATGTTTGGCCGGCTAAACGTGGGTTGGAAAACATTGCCCGACTATGGCCAAAATATCCGGCTACAGCTGGGCTAACACAAGGGTGGATGACACGAGCTATTCAGGAGCTATTGCAAGAAGCACAAGAGCAACCGCTACCAGAATGGCTGCCAGATGACTTAGCAGAACAGCACAAGTGGCCAAACTTTGCCGATGCGCTGCTCGCCATGCATGACCCCGAAAACCCAAAAGTGCTGGACCCACACCACCCTGCCCGCGTGCGCTTGGCGTTTGATGAAATTTTTATTAACCAGCTCATTTTAATGCATGCACGGCGCACGGCTAAGCAGCAGCGCGGTATTGCGCATGGCACGGTTGATGACAAACAACAACGTTTTTATAGCAACCTGCCATTTGAACTCACGGCTGACCAAAACACCGTGCTCAGCGAGATTGACGCTGATATGAGCGCGCCACAACCCATGTTGAGGCTGATACAAGGTGATGTGGGTAGTGGTAAAACTGTGGTGGCACTCGCGGCGATTATTCGCTGTGTGGAAAATGGCCACCAAGGGGTGCTGATGGCACCGACAGGTATTTTGGCCGAACAGCACTACCAAGCAGCTAAAAAATGGCTAGAGCCATTGGGCATTACCGTAGCGCTATTAACTGGCAAGCTCACAGCTGCGGAGAAGAAACGCCTCAAGGAGCATATTCGTGATGGTTTTGCCCAAGTGATTATTGGTACGCATGCGCTGGTGCAAGAGGATGTTATTTTTGATAATGCCGGCCTGATTGCTATTGATGAACAACACCGCTTTGGTGTGCGCCAACGTTTGCAGCTCACCAACCACGACCCTGCACCAGATGTGCTGCTACTTACCGCTACGCCAATTCCACGCACACTGGCGCTGAGTTTTTACGGCGATATGGATGTATCCGCCATACGTAGCAAACCGCCAGGGCGGCAACCCATTACCACCAACGCTTTACCGCTGGAACGTTTGGAAGATGTGGTGCGTAATATGCAGCGCCTGCTAGACAAAGACGAGCAAGCATATTGGATTTGCCCACTGGTGGATGAGTCGGAAAAATCGGATTTGGCGGCAGCCAGCGACCGTGCAGAACTGTTGCAACAATTTTATGGCGATAAAATTGGCTTGCTACACGGCAAGATGAAAGCTGCTGAAAAAGAGGAAACGTTGAACCGCTTCCGCGACGGTGAGATTCGCATTTTGGTTTCCACCACTGTTGTTGAGGTTGGTGTGGATGTGCCCAATGCCACGGCGATTATTATTGAACATGCTGAGCGTTTTGGCCTAAGCCAACTGCACCAGCTGCGCGGCCGCGTAGGGCGTGGTAGCAAGGCCAGCAGCTGCTTACTGCTGTACGACAGCCGCATTGGTGAATATGGCCAAGCGCGTATTGATGCCATGCGCCAAACTAACGATGGTTTTGACCTTTCTGAAGAAGACCTGAAACTGCGTGGGCCGGGAGAAGTGTTAGGTAATCGGCAATCGGGCTTGCAGGTTACGCGCTTGGCTGACCTGAGTGCCCATAAAGATTTAATGCCTATTGCTCATGACCATGCTGAGCGCATTTTGGAGCAAGGCACCACCCCTGAGCAACGCACTTTATTAAATTTATTAGTGCACCTCTTTAACAAACAAGATGCTGGCAAACTCTTACTGGCTGGTTAATTTACACCGACTTGCTCGATGTACAAATTTCCTGTAGATTCATCCGATCAATAAACATTTAACGCGCCAGAAAGGAAAGTTCCAAAAGAGCGCGATAACCTAGGGGAGGATACGATGTTTGACAGCGTATTTCTCGGAATATCTCAGTGGACTGAGTTCAATACACTCTACTGGGCTTGGCTTGGAGTTGGCATAGCGGTTTTTTCATATCGCGCCTTCTACCTTAATGTAGCTGATCTGTTTCCGCCCATTTCTACCCTTATGTGGTGTAGCATTGCTATTTTCTTTGCTCACTACACTACAAATGTGGGGCCATTCGTACATTTACTGCTATATTGGCCGGTTATCATCATCATTGTAACTTTGGCAATGTGGCATGAAGATTACAGAACAAGGCATCCTAGCTAGGTTTGAATGGTAAACCACCAAAAAGCCCCGGGTAAAACCGGGGCAATTTTTTTATATTTGGTTAGCTACGGCGCAGCTTAGTAAGGAAGCTTTCTACCGATGCATTCAAGCGTTGGAACTGGTCCAGCGTTACTTGGCTCATCTGGCGCTGTTCTTCCACCGTGGCACTAATAGAATTGGTTGCATCATTCGCTTTACCAATAATTTCACTAATGCCGGAGAGAGATTCCACCGTATCGCCAGTTGATGCCAACATAAAGGCTACCTGATCAGCAATTTCATCCACTGCTTTGTTGGTTTGGCCAGAGAGTTTCTTCACCTCGTCGGCAACAACAGCAAAGCCACGACCTGCATCACCAGCGCGTGCTGCTTCAATTGCTGCGTTCAATGCCAACAAGTTTGTTTGCTCCGCAATATCACGAATCAAACTCACTACGTCCTGAATTTTCTCAGAAGCTTGGCTGAGTTTACCAACAGTCTCAGATGAACTGTTAGATTTATCTACCGCCTCTCGGGTAATGCCAGCACTAATATTTACGTGGTCTGCAATATCAGTCACTGCTTTAGAAATTTCTTCCGAAGCACTAAATACCTGAGCAACACTAGAGTTTACATCTGCCTCAAACTCTTCTGCCAAGTTTTGCACCATATTTTCACGTTCTTGCTTGGCACGCTCTTCTGTAGCGCGCTGCTCTTCTTGCATAACCTGAATGGCACGGCTTTTCTCTTGGTACATACGCAAGGCTTGGGCAAAGCTACCAATTTCATCATGGCGTTGCGTGTATGGTACTTCCAAGTCTAGTTCGTCTTCCATCAACTTTTTAATAATATCGAGCAAGACATTAATAGGCTTACCAAGCATGATCCACATAGCAGGGAGCACCACAGCAGTTACTGCCAAGACAACACCCAATGTTACCAAGGCAATATTTAGCCAAATTTGTGAGAAAATGTGTCGCAATGCTTTGTTATCCCAAACAAACGCTGCTGTACCAACAAATTGGTCACCAACAATAACTGGCTGTAAGTAAATACGCTGGCCACCGTGAATAGGCACTGCCAAAGCTTCACCGCTACGTATTTCGTTCATGTGCGATTTAATTTCACGGACTTCTTCATCTACAAAGCCGCCATCGTCTAGCTTAAACATTTCTTTGCCTGAGGCATCTAGCACAATGAGACTTAAGATATGCGCACCCGTTGTTTGCGCATTATAATCATCAATAAGTTTTTGAATCTTTTCTGGCTTATTCCACTTAATAGCGCCGCTAAAAGATGAGCTTAAAAGCTCATTCTTTTCTGCAACCAACGTGGTATATGTATTTTCAACATCACCACCAATAACCATACGCTGGGCCAGACCTCCTACCACTAGGCACAGGAGGATAACCCCCTGTACCAATAGCAGGATTTTAAGGTTTAGATTTAACTGCATGAAAAACCTATTCAACCTCCATTAGGCGGTCAGCATCTAGGCCAATTGTCACGGCACCAAGTGCTGTGCCATCGGCATCGTAAACAGGTAGGCTTACTTGCACCTGATACGTTTGGCTAGATTCGTCAAACTCAACTTCACCAATCAGTACAGCATCCATACCTTGGTTAAAGGTTTTCTGCCACTTAGCTTCATCACCTTGCCAGTAGTCGGAGGTAGCATGACTTTGACCAACGTTAAGACCTTTATTATCCATCACAAAAATTTCGGAATAAAGACCTTCACCTTCTTGGTAAACACCTTTGAGGTAACTAGATAGGTCGTTACCCAATACTTTACTTACCAGCTCGCTACCGTCGCCTTTTACTTCAGCGCGCCACTGTTCATCCAGTGCATCAATTTGATCTTGTGCGAGAGAAGCATGCGCAGCATTTTGGGCTTTAATAGCATTCAATACTGTTTCATTTTTCAACCAACCGTTAATACGGCTTTCAACAAGACTATTTACCGCCTCATCCATTGCTGCATGTGCAGAAAAAGTTGAGCCTACAACCAATGCGGTAGCCATGATTTTCTTAAACATAGTATGAATCCTCTTCTTATTTTGAAGGCATCATGCCACAAAATGTACGCGTTGCAAATAGTAGTTATTTGGTACTAAATCTTTTAAGGTAATAGTGCTTTAACCATAGCTCGTACAAATATGTAAAAATTTGATAGATACCCGGTACAGCCACCAACCACGCCAATGGTTTGAGCTGTGGTATTTGTAACCATATATAGCGGAAAGCGTCTACGCCAACCCGCACTGAATGATCTGGTAAAATAATGTGCAATTGCTGCACTGCCTTGTCAATAGTCAGACCATTATCTTTAAGCAACATGTCTGCCTTGTGCAGATCTTGCCATACCAACGCACGGCGCTGGCTATCTAGCTTGCGGTACCAACCTATCTCTCGCTTGCACAGGCTACATAAACCATTAAAAAGTACGACTGGCTTTGCGCTTTCTGCAGGTGGTGACGTGTCCGCAACACCCCTGTGAAGAGTTGTGGATAAATTGTGGATATCCTGTGGATTTTTCTTTTTCATCATACCCCTGCAGTGTACAGTGGTTGTGGGGAATAACAACCAGCAATCCAAAGGAGGTGATCCATGATAAACCAAAGCCGAACGTCCATCCAACTAGGCCAAGCCCCAACCTCCACGCTGGTGAAAAGAGGTTTTTAAGCGGTCATAGTTGTTTCGACACGCACGTCGCCCCCGCATTTGCGGGGGCTCGTTTGTTTGCATAAAAAAATAATCAGCTAAACCGTCATTTTCTACTGGGGACACCTTAGCGCACGCATTGACCCACTCGCGCCGCGAGCTGGGAGCCACGAACACTAAATCAATCTGTAATAGAGCCAATTAAAGCTAAAAAATGAAGAATTCTTTAATCAGATAAACGGCGAGCAGTAACATTGGTAGCCACATAGCAAACATGCCAAATTGGCGAAAACGAATTGTTTTTAGCTTTTGCTCAGCAACAATCAAGCTAAATGCATGGCTTACACGGCCAAGCACCATAATAATACCCACACCATGTAGCCAGTTGGCTGATAAGTCACTGTATTCTGCAACCCACATCAATATTAAAAAAGTGGGTAACCACTCGGCTGTATTACCCAGCGCACGCTGAGCTGCTTCTAGTGTTTTTTCACCACCATCACCAAGGCTCACTTGGTGGCGTATGCGCAAAGAAACAATGTAAACACCAACAATTACCATCAAAATAGCCACTAACGCTGCGTATAAACCTGTAATCATGTCGTCACCATACGCCGCAAAACCATAGCAATCAAGCCTACTAAATAAGCACAAAATCGCACATATGCGAGATAATATCAGACCGCTTTACAACTAAGGCATGTTGCCGAACAATATAATACTTCAGGGGGAAAGATGAGCAATAAAGAATTTAGCAACCGGCTTGACCAAATCGCCTATCAGCTAGGCGGTAAGCGTGCACTATCGGAAAAAAGCGGGATCTCCGAGGCGCAGCTTTATCGCTATCGTAACGGCTCATCTCAACCAACACAACGGAATATCCTTAAACTAGCGGAAGCAGGTAATGTTACACCGCAATGGCTACTAACAGGGCAAAGCCCTGCTGCTATGCCTCATATTGCACAGCATGAACAGCACCAACACCTACTACTCAGTACACTACTAGAACATACCACTCATGCACTTAACGCTTATGATGACTATAAAGCGCTCAAACCTTTGCAGCATAAAATTGTGCCATTGATGTACCAAGCGTTGAGGCATGAGCCACAATGGCAAACAGAATTACCTGAACAAGGCCATATTTTGCACATGCTTAATTATCTGATCTCTTTTAGTAGCTTGAGCATTTTAGATGTGCTGAGCGATATCTTTTTTCAACTAACTGATGATAAACAAAAACCTGTGCAAGACATCTCCTCGGCTATTAACCAAATTTGCCATGCCTCTAGCAGTTATTACAACACACGCACTGGCCACCATTACTTTGAACGTTTAGGGCAATCTGTGTGGCCAAATTCTGTTGCGCGTATTACGCACCTTGTTGAGCAAGCCACACAAATTTTACAACCTACTGAGGGAATAACTTGGCTAGATGTAGGCTGTGGTAGCGGCCGTGAAATGAGCTATATGTATCGCCATTTCCCGCATATTCAGGTACGCGGGGTAGAACCTAGCGCAGAAAGCGTACAGCGTGCCCACAAGCTAGAAGCAGCAGAAAAACTACCACATGGCGCCGTGCGAGAAGGTGATGCCAGACACCTGCCTTTTAAAAGCAATAGTTTTGATGTGGTTTATAGCCGTGCAGTGCTAATGCACTTGCCCTACATACCGGGCTGCCAAGTAGGTGCCCCTGAAATGATTAAAGAAGCACTACGCGTGCTTAAACCTGGTGGTTTATTAAGTATTACAACGCCACATGGTAACTGGCACTCTTTGCTGCCTTACCACCAAGCCTACAACCTGCAGCAACTACAGCAACTTGTTGAGCAAAGCACCTTTAAAACTAAGTTACTGGAGGGCAAGCCATTTGATAACCCTCCCCCAGTAACGCATAACGGCCAAATACAGGAACAATTAGTGCCGCAAATTACGGCGTTATTCCAAAAAAGCTATTAACCGTTGCAGCTTGCTGGCAGCTGAGCAGCATCGCTCAACGTGCTTAAATCGATACCAAACTCGCTTTGGTATAGTGCTTTTGTACGTGCCCAGCCTTGTTCTTGAACACTATCAGCTTGGTCAGTTTGGTGTTCTACAACACGGCCACAATAGCCTTGAACATCAGCTGCGTAGCTATTCATTTCCAAGTGTTTATGCCATGCCATATCAGCAAGCTGTGGTGGCACCAAAGCTTCATCAGCATACTTGCCGCACAGCTGTAAAAACTGGTCGTACAGCTTTACAGACTCTTGCGCCAATTGTGGCGATAGTTCTGGCTGAAGCGATGTCTCTAAGTTTGAAAATACGGTCATCATGTGGTTCCCCCTAAAGTTAATATCTCTCATATATGAGAGAATGTACTAAAACCTACTGACCAATTTCAACAAAAAGTTGTATTTTTGTTGTTGTCGCTTTTTGTAAAGGCTTTAGCTATAGTGACCCGGCATGAAAAAGCTGCTTGCCCACCCCGTAATGCGTATTTTGTTAGGCCATATTGGCGCCTGTTACTTGCGCCTTGTATGGCTCAGTAGCCGCAAAATTGTACAAGGTACTGCACCCATCACTGCCCCACATATTATTGCGCTATGGCACAACCAGCTCCTATTACTACCTTGGCTATGTCCTAACCAGCCTGCTCATGTACTTATTTCCCAAAGCCGGGATGGTCAGCAAATTGCTGCCGTCGCTAAAGCGCTTGGCCTTGGTGTTGTGGCGGGCTCCAGCAATAAAGGGGGAGCTCAAGCTGTACGCACGGTAATCAATAAACTTAAACAGCAGCATAATTTGTTTATTACGCCCGATGGCCCACGCGGACCAGTGCACACCGTTAGCAAAGGCACTATCGACCTAGCACGCCTCAGCAAAACACCGCTCATTCCCGTTGCTATTGCTACTAAAAAACACTGGACCATTAAATCATGGGATAAATTCCAAATACCTAAGCCGTTTAATACCATTACAGTACACTGGGGCAGCGCCATAGATATCGATAAAACTATGGACCTAGAACAACAGCAGCAAAACCTGCAACAACAACTACAAAATCTAACTCAAGCAGCAGCAAAGGAAACCACAGCATGCTAACGTTATATCGTGTTTTATGGTGGGTGTTATTACCTGTTGTTATCATCTTCACCATAAGCCGCATGCTGCGCGGTAAAGAAGACCCAAAACGCTGGCTAGAACGTTTTGGCGGCGGTAAAAAGCCTGCATCTCACAATGGTGAAACGATATGGTTCCATGGTGCTTCAGTTGGCGAATTACTCAGCATTCAGCCCCTGCTTATCGAACTACTAAACAAGCATGAAAACTTACGTGTTATTGTCACCAGCCAAACACGTACTAGCGCGCAGCTCATGGCAAAATGGATTGAAAAACAAAAGCTAGAGCAACGTATTTACCACCGCATGGCACCATTTGATTGGATGCTCAGCGCCACACGTTTTCTCAACCGTTGGCAGCCAGATAGCTGCGTATTTATTGAAAGTGAATTTTGGCCAGAACTGCTCACACGCGCCCCGAACCCCTACCTGATCAACGCCCGTTTAAGCGTACGCAGCCAACCATGGCGCCGTCGCTTTGCAGCGCTATACACCCCTATTCTGCAACGTTTGGAACATGCTTTTGCCCAAACCGACCGCGATGCTTTGCACCTGCGCGAACTTGGCACCCAAAACGTGAGTATTGCCGGGAATATTAAGTTTGATGCAGCAACACTCCCTATTGAAGAAAAGCAGCTAAAAACCCTAAAGGCCGAACTGAAAAACCGTACTATACTTGTTTGTGCCAGCACCCACCCAGGGGAAGAAGTACAGTTTAGCCAGCTGCACCAGCTGCTGCAAAACGCGGCACCAGACTTGCTGACCATTATTGTGCCACGTCACCCCGAGCGTGGATCGGCCATTGGTAAGGAAATTCACCACAAACTCAACCTACAGCCCCACACAGTGCAACGCCGCAGTGCTGGGCAAAATGTTAACCCACGCACCGCGCTATACATTGCCGATACACTTGGCGAAATGGGCTTGTGGATGTCTCTTGCTGATGTGGTTGTAATGGGCGGTACACTGGTTCCACATGGCGGCCATAATCCGCTAGAACCGCTCAAGCTACATGTGCCAACATTTTCTGGGCCACATATGCATAACTTTCCAGACATGTTGCACCTGCTTACCCCCGATGGCTTGCTCCGTGTAGCGAAAAACCGCGAGGAACTCACCGGTTGGCTGCTAGAAATTTTAACGCATCCGCAACAGCGCCAGCAGCAGCGTGATCGTATTAAACGTGCTATGCCGCGTTTTGCTGGTGCAACCAAACGAATTGCCGTAGAATTAAATAAAAAATTGAACAGCTTAGAGCAACCTAATCATGAGTAATGCACCCAGCTGGTGGCAGCAATCTGCCCCTTCATTTAATAGTTTCACACCACTCAGCATGCTGTATGGCATGGGCCAAAAGGTAGATGCGACCCTACGCCGCAAACGCCAATTTAAAGCACCTGTGCCTGTTATTTCTGTTGGTAATATTACTGTTGGTGGCAGTGGCAAAACACCTTTGGTGGCACTGCTTGCTGAACATTTTGCCGCACAAGGTGAACTTGTGGCCATACTTAGCCGAGGTTATGGCGGCAGCCAAAAAACACCATACCGCGTTACTAAAGATGATGCAGCTGCCCGTGTGGGTGATGAACCGAAAATGCTTGCGCACCTACTGCGCCATACCAGCGCCCAAGTGTGGGTTGGCCGTCGCCGTAGTGCCAGCGCAAAACGCGCTATTACAGCTGGTGCCACGCTGCTTATTTTGGACGATGGTTTTCAACACCATCAACTGCACCGCGATGTAGACTTGGTTGTGCTGGATGGCCAAAACCCCTTTGGTAATGGCCAACTCCTACCAGCTGGGCCTTTACGCGAACCTAAAAACGCACTGCGCCGTGCACATGCTGTGGTGGTGATGAACAGTACCACTAAAACAGCAGCCCTCCCCTGCACCCGGTTTGACTTAACCCTAGCAGCGGACAAATCCACATTAGATAAGCTAAAGGAACAGCCACTAATTGCCTTTGCTGGCATTGGTCGCCCAGAGAAGTTTTTTGATAACTTAAAACACCATGGCCTAACACTGTTTCGTCAATACAGCTTTGCAGACCACCATCGCTACAGCATTGCCGAGGTGCAAAATTTGCTAAATGAAGCCAAAGAAAACCAAGCAACGCTAGTAACGACCGAAAAAGATGCCGCACGACTACCAGCACACCTGCGTGAGAAAATGGTTGTGATTCCTGCCAGCCTTGACGGTAGCGATACAACCCGCCTGTTTCAACACCTAGACCAACTGGTTAACCTCAGCCGTAGATAATTTTTTTCTTAGGGTTTGCTAGGCCTACTCACAGCAACAACATATCAGAGTTACGGGCTCGACATCCCAATCGAGGATTCGATTGGTTGCCGCGGGGTGTGGGGTGTCCCTACTAGCAAGCAGCGGCTTTGCCGCCTGCGTCCTATCTAAATTAACCCTGTGACTTCAATAACTGAGCAAATTCATCGGCGTGGATGACGTTGGTAAAACCAATGGTTTTACGCAGTGCCAATAAGCCTGCTTCATGCCGATCTTGACCACCTACGCTGGCGCAACCATCCATAATCACAATGGGGTGCATGTCACGCTCAAAAGCGTCTAGCGCGGTTTTTAGTACGCCTGCCTCGGTATCAAAGCCCATAATAAACAAACGACGCACTTTGTTTTTCCAACGGTATTCTTCAAACTCTTCAGTAAAGGCTGTGTAGTAAAACTTTTCAAACACTGTTTCACCATCTTTTGCTAAGCCATCTACTAGCAAATTATCTGGCTCACTCATGCACTGTGACCAGTGCAAACGACGCACAAAATTGCGCTGCTGGGTGTTGATAAAGCGCGTAAAAGCTACAGGCACATTGTGCTCACGCGCTACATCTAAACTTTGTTTGGCAATTTCAATAACAGGTTCGGTCGATGGTTTAGCAAATGCGTTTTGCACATCCATCACTAGCAATAAATCACTCATCGGAAGGTTCCTACATTTTCCCAAATTGATTTCATCATAATGTTCAGCCCAAACAGCGCAATACCTAGCACTACAAAGCCGCCACCAATAAAAATATTACGTGTTTCAGAGAGGAGAATACCAAACGCCAGCGCGCCTAACCCCCACATCATGCTGTAAACCCACAACCGGCCTACAGCAAAGCCAATACCAAGCACGCAACCACCGCGCACGCCTTCCCAAAAGCCACCAGCTGCGACACCAAAAATACTACCACCAACAAGGTGAACCAAAGCACCCGCTGCGCTCACACCAAATACACCGAGCATTAGTACCATTTTGAAATATTCAGGAACCTCTGCCCCAAACTGGCCATAATGCACTGCCGACACTACAAAGGTGCCAAGCACCAAAATTCCTTGAAAAGATCGCCACAGTAAGGACAGCATTAGTTACTAACTCTTTCTTTTGTTAGCCATAGTATAGGGTCTATCGCTACTTGATGCCAGTAAATACCCCAGTGCAAATGGGGGCCGGTAGAGCGACCAGTGCTACCCACTGTGCCTAAAACATCACCTTGTTGTACCATTTGGCCTTCGGTTACGCTCATTTCATCCATATGGGCGTAAATACTAAATAGCCCGGCTCCATGGTCTATCATCACCAAATTACCGTTAAAAAATGTGTCTCGTGCATGGCGTACCTGCCCACTGGCTGGAGCTATAATGGGTGTGCCGGTTGGTGCTGCAACATCCACACCTTTATGCCAGCTACGCTCATGCCCATTAAATGTACGGCTGCTGCCATAAAAACCACTTAATGTATCGCTCACCGGCCAAACAAACTCTTCCTGCCAACCCGTGAGCTCACTTGTGCGCTCACGCACACCACGAATCACCTGCCCTTCTTTACGAGAACGCGCCACCTGTTTAGGGTCAGGCGTTACTGTTTTTTGCGGCACACCTTTAACATGCTGCACAGCAAACTCACGTATTTCAATTGGCAGCTTGCCATAGCTCACGCGGCCATCTGGCAGGCGTACTTCTACCCGCAGTGGGCCCACTTCCTTACGACCTAAACCATAAATAAAATAGCCACTTTTGGGCACTTGGTAGCGGTGCATATTATCGCCAATAACCACCACACTGCCTGGTTCTGTACGGCCAATCATGAAGCCACCCTGCTGATAAGCTCCGCTGAGCGATAGCTCCGCCAACGCCGGGATTGAAAATAATAAAGCTAACAAAAAACGCATGAGCACAGTGTGCCGTGCATAGGCACAAAACACAAGTTAGGATGCAGGTTTTAAAGTCGCGCTGCGGGTGCCATCCTTAAAGCGAAGTTGAATATTGGTTGCAGATGTTTTGGCAGACGTAACCGCCTCGCCATTCTCAGTACTTACCATGGCATAACCTTTTTCCAACGGGGCTTGTGGGTTATTTGCCTTAAGCACGGCGGCCAGTTGCTGGCTGCGGCCTTGCCAGTTGGTAAGCTGATTTTTCATCGCTAATGTTAATCGCTCGGCACGATCTTCCAACCGTTGCTGCTGATTAGCGAGGATCATGCGTGGGTCACGCAGTGCTTGCTGCATGCCCTGCAACTGTTGTTTGGCATAGGCCAAGCGCTGTTGCTGCGCACGGCTAGCGCGGTGAGCCCATTGGTATAATGTGTGGTCCACATCGGCCTGTACGGGTACGGCATGCTCAATAGCAGCTGTTGGCGTTGGTGCGCGCAAGTCAGCCACAAAATCAGCCAAAGTTACATCTGGTTCATGACCCACACCAGAAATGACAGGGATTGCGCTCTCCGCAATGGCACGTACTACTGGTTCTTCGTTAAAGGCCCATAAATCTTCCAAGCTGCCGCCGCCACGCGCCACAATAATCACGCTGGGTTGCTCATTGGTAGGCATGGCGTTAAAACCTGATACAGCTGTGGCAATTTCCTCCGCAGCGCCCACACCTTGCACCTTAACAGGCCATAGCTTAACTGGCCGTGGGCCACGCTGCTGCAAACGGTTGAGCATATCGTGCAACACCGCCCCGCTGGAGGATGTCACCAACCCAATACGTGCCGGTAAAAATGGTAACTGCTGTTTACGGTCAGTATCAAATAAGCCTTCCGCAGCTAGCTTTTGCTTGAGTTGTTCAAGCTGTTGCAACAGCGTGCCTTGCCCTGCTGGTTGCATGCTATCGATAACCAGTTGATACGAACTACGCGCGCTATAAGTGCTGAGCTTACCCCGCGCAATTACCTGCAAACCATCGGCCGGTTGCATGCTAAGCCGTGCCACAGTAGAGCGCCACATGACCGCATTAATAGTATCGTCACCTTCCTTAAGGTTTAGGTACGCATGGCCACTGGCCGCAACTTTAAGGCCAACAATTTCCCCCTGTACACTAATACGCCCAAAGGTACTTTCCACCGTTTTTTGCAACGCACGACTCAGCGCCGAAACACCTAGCACATCATCCTTTTTCGGTTCAAGTGTCGGCTCGGCTTCCTGTTGGGCGACAGCTTCAAAGAGATCCATATAATTAACGGCTATACTCAAGCGCAGCACCGTCACCTACAATAGTAATGACAAGCTGATCAGGGTGATACAAGCGCTGTGCAGTTTGTTGTAAGTCTTCCACCGTTACAGCTGCTACTTTTTGTGGCCATTCATCTAAATAATCTACGCCTAAGCCTTCCAGCTGCATCACGGTTAGGTGGCCGAGGATTTTACTGTGACTATCCAACCGTAGCGGGAATGAGCCTAGCAAGTAATCCAAGCTGGCTTGCAAATGTTCAGCATCTACCAACTCGTCACGAATACGCTGCATTTCTGTAATCACAACATCAATAGCTTGGGCGGCATCATTATTATTTGTTGCCAATGAAATACTGTAGTCACCGCGGTGTGGCAGGTGCGTAAAACGACCACCAATACCATATACCAAACCACGTTTCTCACGTACTTCATCCATTAAGCGCGTTGAAAAACGGCCGCCTGAGAAAATCTCGGTAAGAACCAAAGCTTTGTAATAATCAGGGTCTTCACGGCTAATGCCCAAGTGCCCAAGCTTTACCGTTGCTTGTGGTACAGGCATTTGCTTGGTGTAAACACCTGGCTGTGGGTCAGCTGGGTTCTGAGAAATCGCATTACGTTCCTCTCCTTCAGGCAGAGCTGACATAAGCTGTTCAATAAGTGGTAAAATTTGCTCAGCAGAAACGGCACCCACTACGCTCACCACTGCATTAGCCTTGGTGTACTGGCTTTGGTGCCAGTTACGCAGGTCTGCCGCGGTAAGTTGCTCCACCGTTTCTTGCTCACCACTAACGGGGCGGCCATAACCATGATCGCCATATAGTTTCTTTTTGTGCATTTTTGCGGCAACTGAACCAGGGTCTTCCGCTGATTGTTTAATGCCCGACAATACAGATTCGCGGATACGCTCTACATCATCCTCATTAAAGCTTGGGTTTTGCAAAGCTAACGCCGCAAGCTCTACAGTTTGTGCAAGGTTTTCACTCAGGCTAGAAATTTTAACCGTGGTGTTCAATGTACCTGCACGCGCGCCAAAGCGGCCGCCAATATTTTCCAAGGCTTCTTGGAAGGCTTTAGCACCGTACTCACCCGCACCTTCATCTAGCATGCTTGCTGTTAAAGATGCTAAACCACTTTTCTCAGCGGGCTCAAATGCGCTGCCGCTACGAAACGCAATTTCAATACGTACTAGGGGTAAATCATGGTTTTCCACCAGCCATACATTGGTACCAGTTGCTGTTTTAAGCTCTTGAATATCAATCATTTTATCATCGTTTTTTGGTGCAGAATTCATGCAGGCTCCTAAGCTTAGGGTTACAGTTGTTAAAATAGTGTATAGTGCAGATGCTAAACGCATAGGCGACACCATAACAAACCTGAATAAAACATCCAATGAAACTCGGCTTTTTAGAAAAATTCTATCTCACTGGCCCATGGCGCAATTGGCAGCGACAGTGGGAACTACAGCAGTTCCAAGCCTTACACCCCTTTGCACATAGTAATACTGTGCTAGAAATTGGCTGTGGCGATGGCCGTGGCCTTGTGTATTTGCACCAGCTTTGCCAGCCACAACAGCTCATTGGCCTAGATTTAGACGCCAATATGCTTAACCGCACGCAACGCACACTTAACAAACAACACATTAAGGCGACACTTATTGAAAGCTCTGCCACCCAAATAGCACTAGAGGATAATAGCGTTGATTTAGTGATGAGCTTTGGCTGCGTGCACCACATACCAAATTGGCAAGTTGCTTTAACAGAGCTGAAACGCGTGCTTAAGCCTGGTGGATATTTTTATGCTGAAGAGTTTTATCGCCCACTGTTGGAAGCACCACTATTTAAACAACTGGTACCACACCCACCGCAGCGTTTTTCCCACCAAGAGTTTATAACCGAGCTTAACAACCAAGGACTTAACGTGGTTAGAGACAAAAATATCGCCGGGCTTGCAGGCTTTTTAGTGGCCAAATCTACATAACCCGTGTATTGTGCACAAAAATCTGGACCATTTATTTTCACGCTCTTAAAAGGGAGAATTTCCCATGAATATTGCAAAATCTTGGCGAGAATTTGCTCAAGAAAACCCTAATAAAGCTGACCTTTATACGGGCTTAGCCATACTGACTTTGCTTGTTATTGGTGGAGGCGCCATTACACTTTATAAAAGCTGGACTGAGCTAGCAGCCCTCATTGTAATTAGCATATTAACTGCTGTTGCTGCTACTGCTCTACTTTTGGCTGCTTTCAGCCGTAAAAAACTGCACCTCAGCGTTAAAGAAACCATAGTGATCTGCTCGGTACTGCTGGCCGCTGCATTTATCACATACACTGGAAACTGGGATGAATTCAGCGGACCACTGCTTTATATTCCAATTATTTCCTGCTTTCTTTTGGCTGTATGGGCCTATATCCGACACGGTTCCCAAAAATAACCTACTGCAACGCCCCTTCGGGGGCGTTTCTTATTGGCTTAAACTCACCAAAACAATAACAACCGTAGCAGCAACAATGGCTAAGGCAGCGCGTGGGCTTGCCTCATCCTTAATGCCAAATACTTTGTGATAGCCCATAAGAATAACTGGCACTAACAGCTGAATAGCGCACACATAACCTGGGTTGGGTGACACAACTACCGCAGCCAAAAAGCTAATCACACTAAACAGCCACAACACACCACACACAGCTGCTGCTTTAAGCATGCCTGGTGGACACAAACGCAACCCTTTTGGTGCTGGGCGAATAGCCAAAATACCAGCACTGAGTACCGCAGCGGTTGCGGTCATAATAAAGGCATAAATCACAAACTCGCCTAGGCTGCCATAACTACCAAAGCTATATTTAATAAATACATCAATCACCCCATACATCAGGCCAATTGGCGCTACCAGAATAAAGGCTTCCCAACTCACGTCGTTGCGACGCACTGCCAACATGGAAAGAATCAACACAGAAAAACAAACAATAAGAATGAATAGTTTTAGCGGACTATTCAGCATGGTTTGTAGAGTAAAGGGATCTACCAATAGCCATAAAATAAACGCTACTAACATTTTGAGCGGTAGGTAAATACTCGCCACACGACCACTACGCCGTGCCGCCAAGTTATTCAGAATCACAGTACCCACCATACCAGCAATACCAGCTGCAAATGCTACCCCATAAAACAAAGATGGCGCGGGCCACTCCACAAAGTATAAGGCTGGTAACATGGCTACTGTCACCATACTTGCGCGCCAAAAATTAAGGCGGAAACCATCCATCTGGAAACGGCGGTTAGCCTCTAACAAACCTGCCAGTGATATAGTTGTAATCAGCGAATACAGAACCCAAATCACCTGTAATACTCCCCCGTACGATGGTTTATGATGTTACTAACAGTAACACCATAGCCGCAACAACCAATACTGTACCAGCAACCGGGCTTGCACTATCGGGGATGCCAGCTAGCTTGTGGTAAAACAGCAACCATACCGGCGCAAGCAGAATAAACACTGCAATATATCCAGGATTAGGCGTATAGAAAAAACCCATATTAAGGCACAACGAATACGCCAAATGTACGCCAGCTAAACCAGGTACAGCTTTCACCAATTTTGGCTCCCACATTGGCTGTTTTTTAACAAGTTGCCAACCAAATGAGAGCACAGCAAACACAGCACTTTGAACCAATGTAATAACTGCTACTGCGCCAAAAGGTTCGCTAGCCGTGGCTAAACCAGCTTTTACCAGTACATTCATCACCACAAAAATAGCCCCGAGGAACAAAATAATCGGTACCAAATCTCGCGTAATATCATTACTGCGAAAACGCAATAATGCTGCCGTCATCACCACAAAAATACCTACAACAGCTGCAAGCACCATGGGTTGAGCAAACAACGCTTGGCGCTGTGCATCATCAATCACCAACCAAAGGGCGAACATCCCCACCACCTCGATAGGTAGTGTAAGGGCAGCCACCCGGCCATTATGTTTTTTGGCCATCCAAAACTGTACGTTAATACCAATAAACAACGCCACACCCAAAAATACCGCTGCCCCATAAAATAGCGGATGTGTTGGCCACTCCATAAACAATGTAATAGGTGCCAGTACTACTGCCATGGTCAACGCGCGCCATGCATTCAGCAGCACCGGTTCCATTTTCCAACGGCGGTTAAAATCCAAGAAAATTGCGTAAAACCCACTCGCAATTAATGCCCATAGCCACCACGTCATCGTCGTTCCATCTCCTTATAAAATTTCAACTGCTAATACTAACACAAGTGCCGCCAATACCATGACCAGCCCTAACTGTGGGCTTGCTTCGTCACGTACACCTGTTGCACGGTGGTACGCCATAAGCCCTACCGGAACCAACAAGGCCAGCGCTGCAGAATACCCAGGGTTTGCAGCGAGCGAAACAGCCCAAATCCATAACCCTTCGGCAGCAATGTAAAACAAAGCAATAATACCACCGGCTTTTGCTAACTGCGGCAGGTGTACCTGCTTTCCACGCATTGCTGGCCAACGCCACAATACCAATAAAGCCGTTAAAGCACCCACACTGCTAGAAAGCCAAAGTAACTGAATAATAGAGCTATTTGGCAGTGCGTTTTCCCCACCAAAAAGCAGTTTAAAAATAAATAGCGCCACACCATACACCACCCCAACAGGAATGGTGGTGAGCATGGCACGCCATGCAAAGTCGTTACGGCGTAAACGGGTAAAGGCTGCAAGCATAATAAATAACGCGATAAAAACGAGCGCACCCTGCCATGCGTTATCCCATAGTTCTATAAAACTGGACTGATCCCACAACCACCAAAGCACCAAACTAACCACCAGCTCCACTGGCATAAACATGGCAGCAACCCGCCCATTATGCTTGGCTGCTAAACGAAACAGTAAACTCACGGTAAAGGGTAACTGTAAGCCAAGAAAAACACCTGCCCACCAAAATTTAGGGTCTTGCGGTAACGGCAATAAAAACATGGCAGGTAACAGTACAACACCCACACCAACAGAGCGTGCCAAGGTGAGTGGTAAAGCTGGGAGTTGCCAGTGGCGATTTAGTTCTAACACCACGGCATAGCAAAGGTTGGCGACTAAAGCGAGCAGCCACCAAGCCATTGTTTATTACTCGCCCAGTTGGCTGGCGTCGGCCACCAAGCGGCCGGTAGAGCTTTGCTCTAATACCAAATATTGCTGAGCCACACGCTGCAAATCAGCCGGTGTTACCTGTTGCACATCATTGCGCCAGTCCAAAAATTCATCTGGCTCACCACCAGCAAGCACCCAATTCCCCATACGGTAAATACCGTTAAACAGGTCATCACGAGCGTAAATATCATCTGCTAGCAATTGCGTGCGCACACGGTTTAACTCTTCGGCAGTTACACCATTGTCCTGAACATCAGCCAGTACAGCATTTGCAGCCTCTTCTAGCTGTTTTAGTGTAATGCTTGGCTTAGGTTGTAAGAATACATCAAAGCTGCTTTCACCCTTGCTATCAGGATCAAAATGCGTGCTAGCACTATTGGCAAGCTGCTGCTCCACCACCAGTTTTTGGTACATGCGTGCTGTTTGGCTACCGCCCACTACTTCGCTCAGCATCCACAGAGCAATCGCATCCTGAGCATTACCAGGTGCGCCGGCAATACCGGCAAACACACTTGGCGCACGGTACACGCGGTAAAACACTGGTACTTGTACTTCTGGATCAGTTTTATCGAATACCACAGCCTCATTACGTGCTGGCTCAACCTCACGCTTGGCGGGATCTAGCTCACGTGCGGCTACCGCACCGTAATGTTTTTCCACCATAGGGCGTACTTGGTCAGCGGTAACATCACCAGCCAAAATCAGCGTAGCATTATTAGGGCCATAAAAACTTTTGTACCACGCAAATGCATCATCTACGGTGTAATTTTCAATATCTTCCTGCCAGCCAATAATTGGCAACCCATAAGGGTGAGTTGGCATGTGCTTATGGATAAACTCCTCATAAAAACGAGACTGCGGCTTACTATCGGTACGCCAGCGGCGTTCCTCTAGCACCACATCACGCTCAGGCTGAAAATCTTCATCCGCAAGCTTCAAGTTCGCCATGCGGTCGGCTTCCAGCTCCATCATTTTTTCAAGATTATCTACCGATACTTTTTCGTAATACGCGGTGTAGTCATAGCTGGTAAAGGCGTTCATTTCGCCACCATGGCGTTCTACCACTTTGTCAAACTGGCCTACGGGTACTTTATCGGTCCCTTTAAACATCAGGTGTTCCAGCATGTGAGCAATACCAGTTTTATCGGGGCGCCAACCTGGCTCGTCAGCCGAGCCAATGTTGTACCACACGCTATGTACCACAACCGGTGCACGGTGATCAGGGATCACCACCACATTCATTCCATTATCCAGCTCAAAATGCTCCACAGTCAGTGCCATGGCTTGTCCTCCTAGTCCTAAACTTGCTAATGCTGTTAAGAGTAAACGCCACATGGCTTACTCGGCCTTATCGCGGGACCAAAAGCGGCCCAGAAACCCTTTTTCTTCTTCCTTTTGCTGCTCAGCATCTGCAGCTAATTCTTCACGAATGTTTGGGTCAGTCGCCACACCGGTGCGCTCAGCTAACCAACTTGGCTGTTCATCTGGCGTTACGGTGCTATCGATTGCTTCACCAGTTAAAATGGCACGGGCATCCGCACGTTCACGACGTGGCACAGGGCCCGCAGCACCTTCTTGCGGTGGGCGTAATTGGTAATCTGGTGGCAACAGCAGGGATGGACCATCCACAACCACAGTTTCATCCGGAGGGCGGGCACCGCTACACGCGGTTAGCGCCATCATCAAAACAACTAAAAACAGGCTCTTTTTCATTGGGTGATACTTTAAACTCATTTGGCGCCAAAACGCAAACTTTCCAACAGTAATAACGCAACACCTACTGTAATAGCGGCATCAGCAAGGTTAAATATCCACATTGGTTGGCCAAACAGGTAAAAATCGAGAAAGTCTACCACCGCACCATGCAAAAAGCGGTCAATCATATTACCGGCAGCACCACCAATTACTAACCCCAGGCCCCATTGGTGCCACCATGTGCGGGAGCTACCAAGCCAAAAGCTAAAGCCCAGAATAGCCACTGCGGCCAATGTAGCAAAAAACAGCGGCAACCACTGTTCTGCAGCTAATGTAACGCCAGCAATGGTAATTGCATCGGCATCGGCCAAAAAGCTGAACGACATACCTTTGTTGAAAGTAAGGCGCAGCCCTAAAAAATCAGGGATCAGCATATGGCTCAGCGCACCAAGCTTAACCAACGCCAATTGCTTGCTCACTTGGTCCACCAGCAGCGCTACTAGCGCTACGGTAAAGCCCACTCGACGAGACTGCCAAAATGCAAACATTAAGCCGCCGCCTCAATATTTTGGTTGGCTGCCATTGCTGCTGCATCGCGCTGAGTAATACCTTCTGCCGTTAGCTCATGGCTGTACTTCCAGCTACGCTGGCATTTTTCACCTGTGTGTTTAGTGACACGCACTGGGCGTTCACCTGAGCCGTCCCATGTTTCCACACTAACTTCTGAAGCTACCAACAACTCTGCCCAATCTGCAAAATCAAGCTGGCTTTGCTCATCAGCTGTTAGCCCTAATGTTACCTGTGCATCTAAGTTTGCTTTAATCGTACCAGCAGTACGCGCTTGCTCTAGCTGTTGGAGAACTTCATCACGTACAGCCATTACTTGCTGCCAAGCAGTAGTGGTTTCCAGCTGCCAACTACTTTCAGGCTCAGTCATCACTGCGGCATGTACATTGGCATCATCACCAAAGTAGCTACGCCATACCTCATCGGTGGTGAATGGCAGCACGGGGTTTAGTGCCGTTGTTAATGACTCTAGCAAAATATGCAGCACGGTTTGGCAACTGCGGCGACGCTGGTACATACCTTGCGCATTGCCATTATCCACGCGGGCATCGCAGTACAAACTATCTTTACGTACATCAAAGTACAGCGAGCTCAAGGTCTCGTTACAGAAGTGATATAGCGTTTGGTACGCCTGCTGGAAACGATAACCGTTATAGCACTCACGCACAGTGGTTAGCACTGTGTGCAGCTCGCTCAGCACATAACGCTCCAATGGTGGCATGTCCTCTACCACAACGGCGTCTCTCTCAGCATCAAAGTCCGATAAATTACCTAGCAGATACTTAAAAGTATTACGGAAGCGGCGATAGCTGTCCGACACACCTTTCATAATCTCATCGCTCACGCGTACATCTTGAGACACATTGGCGCTGGCCACCCACAGGCGGATAATATCCATGCCGTACTTTTGCAGCAGCTCACTTGGAGCAATACCATTACCGAGGGATTTACTAAACTTGCGACCCGTACCATCCACCACATAACCGTGCGCCAGCACCGATTTGTATGGCGACTTACCATTCATGGCGACAGAGGTAGACAAACTACTTTGGAACCAACCGCGATACTGGTCAGTACCTTCGCTGTACATATCAGCCTGTTGCCAACTGCCGTCGTCGTTCTTCAAATCGGCATGTTGTTGCATCACATGGTGGTGCGTACTACCGCTGTCGAACCACACATCCAGAATGTCGGTTTCCTTAGTCAGCTGGTCAGCTGTATAGCCTTTAGCTTCTAACCATTCTGCTGGTAGCAGTTCTTCGGTGCTCAAGGTTTCCCAAGCGTCGATACCATGTTGCTCTACCTGTTGGGCAACATGTTCAAACACATCAGCGTCCAAAATTGGTTCACCATTTGGCCCATAGAAAACCGTAATCGGCACACCCCACGCACGCTGGCGAGAAATACACCAGTCTGGGCGGTTTTCCATCATGGTACGAATGCGCTTATGGCCGCTCTCTGGGTACCAGGCCACGTTATCAATTTCAGCCACGCAGTTGCTGCGTAAGTTTTGGTCGTTATCGAACGCAATGAACCACTGTGGCACCGCACGGTGAATCAACGGCTTTTTACTGCGCCAACTAATAGGGTAACTGTGTTTATGCTTGTATTGGTGCAGCAAATTAGCGCCTTGCTCCAGCTCAGCTAAAATAGCTGGTTCAGCTTTATAAATGTGCACGTTGTGGAGGTTCTCACCTGTTTTTGGTAGGGTTGGCAAGCTATCGTCATAGGTACCATTACCTTGTACCGGGCACGCCAAGCTCAGGCCAAATTTTTGCCCGAGCATAAAGTCATCTGGGCCGTGTGCTGGGTTGGTATGAACAAAGCCAGTACCGTCCTCATCACTCACATGGTGGCCAGCAAACATAGGTAACTCATGGCCATACAGTGGGTGTTGTAACTTAGTGCCTTCAAACGCTGTACCGGCTTGCTCGGCTACAGTGTTGACATTTTCCCAACCCCATTTTTCAGCCACATTACTTACCAGAGATTTTGCCACCCAGTAGCGCTTACCGCCCTGCTCAATTTGGGCATACTCAATACCTTCGCCATACGCCACACCACGGCTACCCGGCATGGTCCATGGGGTGGTGGTCCAAATCACGACGTATTCATTAGCTGTGCCTTGAACTGGATACGCCACGTAAATGGCAGTACTTACGTGATTATCGTCATATTCAATCTCAGCTTCGGCCAGTGCAGTTTGCTCAGCTGGGCTCCACATCACCGATTTTTGCCCGCGGTACAGCAGGCCTTTGGCAGCAATTTGCCCCAATGAACGGATAATACCTGCTTCATTTTGCGGATTCTTAGTTTCGTAGCGACCATCCCAGTCACCCAGGCTGCCCATACGCTTCCAATCTTCCACCTGCACGGCCACCCATTTCTCGGCCTCGGCACGGCATAGGTCACGCAGCTCTTTAACGCTTAAATCATCCTTAGATTTCTTTTGTTTGCGCAAGTCTTGCTCAACTTTCCATTCAATCGGCAAACCATGACAATCCCACCCGGGTACAAACGGCGCATCCTTACCCATCATGCTTTGGCTACGTACCACAAAATCTTTCAGCACATAACTCATCACGTGCCCAAGGTGCAAACCACCATTGGCGTATGGAGGGCCACAGTGCAGAATAAATTTCTCGGCACCTTTACGCGCTTTACGCACTTGGCCGTAAATATCGTCCTTTAGCCAGCGCTCTAGCCATTGTGGCTCACGGGTTGGCAAATTGGCACGCATTGGGAATTCCGTTTGCGGCAAATTTAGGTCAAAATCATTCTGTTTTTTATTAGGCTTTTGGGGCTTATCGCTCATGGGTATATCGGTAAACTTTTTTTCATATCAGTTAGACAGCCAAAGCTACTGGTTTTATGCGGCAAACGCAAGACCCTGCAACGAAAAAACCTCAGCCATAAAGGCCGAGGTTTTCCGTAGTTCAAGTATTATGCAACAGCCTTAACAAGCCTCTTGCATCCGTACAAATGGTGATACACCAGAAAAAAGCTGAGCAAATGCCTCGTCAGCAGTAGCATATTTCTGGTCGCGAACATCGTCGATTCGCGTACCACCTTCCCACCAGTTACCACCGCCACTATTACCGGGCGCATGCACCATAGGGTACTGCTCCACAATACAGGCATGATTTTGCCCTTCTCGCGGCGCATAGCAACCTCGCGATTTACGATCAGTCATCTGCAGCTTGGACCAACCATACGGGTATTCATTATCTGTAATAAACAGCGTCACTACAAAGTTACCAACCGTCATTTCGGGGAGAATTTCCACACGGTGATAATCATTTTGCGTGATCAAACCAACTTGGCCACGCTCACGCCGATTTGCCACTACATCCATAAATGTAGTGTCCGTAACGCAGTGTTCTTCATATCCACCAACAAGGGGGATACCCACTGCCCAGCGCCAAGGGTGGTTGTGTGGATCACGACTATCCGAGCAACCAAAAATATGCAGGTAAGCATTCCACCCCTCTTTTTCATCGCTCCCAAGATACAAACGTTGCAAATACGGCATGCTCTCACCAAGCGGGCCATATTCATCCGGGTCATGAATCAGGCGGTACGGTAGTTGGCCAGTATGCTCATCAAGAAGCTTCAGCATATCTGCTACAGGAAGCAAATCCAGCGAACGAGTACGCCCACCATTCAGCAAAGCTTCGCGCTGCTCTACATGTTCAGTCAAAAAATGAGGGCACTTGTAAATAGGCATAGTAAAACCAAGCTGGCGCACAATACCATTCAGCATTTCACGCAATTCAACAGACACACCGGGGTGACAGTTTTCAGTAGTAAACATTGGATTCCTCCAAACAGAAAAATAAAAAAGAGATTGGCGCAGAACGTACACAAAACAACTTAACCTGCCAAGAAGTTATTGACACCGCCTACTAAAAAGCGCCTTATTTACGAGTAATTATTCCGTTCACAATTTTTATCACTCAACTTCATGGGGGACGCCATGACGACACCGTCTCAGCACTTATTTACTCTTGTGAGTAATGGCCACTACCTAATTGCCAACAACTATTTGGTAAATAACCGCAGAGATATTGATCTCAGCTATTCTTTTCAGGAAAAAACCATTCTTCAGCACGCCGAAGAAGCGCTTGAGAAGCTCTCACAGCCTGAAGACCCCAAAAAAGACCCTGAGCAATATATTGCGCTGGAATACCTGATTGAGAAACTCAAAGAACTTCAAGAAAGCGCTGAAACTGAAACCTGATCACCACCCTGCTTTGCTGCACGTAGCCGCGAGCTAGAAATGATTTCACCGTTTGCATCCCGCAGGGGTGCAAGGGCATGAACTTGGAAACCCCCTCCTTCCAAGTTCATGCCCATTTTTTTGAGTAATGCTACATCGCCAGACGCTTTGTGGCCGTAGCGAAAACCCTCTCCCACCACCACATACTGTGCACTTAACCAGCTCACTAAAATATCATTAATAAATGCCTGCGGGCTCATTTGGGCAAACTCTGCTGTAAACTCAGCTACTGCAACCTGTGCCACGCCATTTTGCTGCAAACGTTCCGCTTTTTCGGCTAACTTTGTTAAGCGCATGGGCGCTTTTTCTGGCATTAGCACAGCACGTGGATGAGGCTCAAAAGTTAGAACAATCAGCGGCAAGTCATGCTCTTCGGCCACTTTATTTGCTTCACTAAGCAAATAACGGTGCCCCTTATGTACGCCGTCAAAGTTACCAATGGCCACCACGCATGGCGCATGCTCAAACGGTTGTGGGTATTGGCAAATATTCATTAACTGGGAGCGTAACATATTTTTGAAATAATGGTACCGAGGGTGGGACTCGAACCCACAAGGTGTTGCCACCAGTGGATTTTGAGTCCACCGCGTCTACCAATTCCGCCACCTCGGCATAGGCACGTACATATGCCCTGAAAGATTAAAAAGTGCAAGCCCTCTTTGACGCTTTCACTAAAATTTGTGTATTTTAAGGTCATGACCCACCCAATTCTCTATACTTTTCGCCGCTGCCCGTATGCTATGCGTGCCCGTTTGGCGATTCACAGCAGCGGCACACACGTAGAAATGCGTGAAATTAGCTTAAAGAATAAGCCCGCTGAGTTGGTGGAAAAATCGGCCAAAGCCACCACACCTACATTGGTGCTCCCCAACGGCGATGTTATTGATGAAAGCATGGATATTATGCACTGGGCATTACAACAAAATGACCCGCAAGAATTAATGAATTATTCTAGCAGTTTAAACGAGCTCATTAACATTAACGATGGCGATTTTAAACACGCGCTGGACCGCTATAAATACATTACCCGCTACCCAGAAGATGCCGATGAAGATTGGCGCAACAAAGCCTACATCTTTATTGAACAGCTAGAGCAACAATTGGCGCAACACCGATATTTGGCAAGCGATAAACTCACCCTGCTGGATTACGCTATTTTCCCGTTCCTCCGCCAATTCCGCATGCCGGATAAAGAATGGTTCGATACGTGCCCAACCCACCCACACGTACGCAACTGGCTAGAGCACTGCATTGCCTTGCCAGAATTCAACGCCATTATGGAAAAATTCCCCCTATGGAAAACGGGCCAAAAGCCTATCATTTGGCCAAAATAGTGGTTGACAGTCCTTTATGTATACATTAGTAGTGGGTTAATCAAACCCATTTCTCTTAAAGCCCCATGGAGGCTTTTTATGCTTCGACAAACTGTTAATTTTGCGGAAGACAATCCGCAATCCTATCGACATCTCGTTTTAGCTAGCGCTGCTATATTAGTTATACTAGCTATTATATTTGATTTCTGGCGACTTCCCATTACCATTTTTGATGAGCTTGTTAGATCATTCTTTTCTTTTTGGTGGCAGCTCTTACTGATCATTTCTACAGTATGGGTTGTACGACGTGTATGGTACCTGCCATCATACCGCCAACGCAAATTTGCAAAACAACAGCAACGTGCCTATAGAAAACAACAACAAGAAAAATCGCAAGATAAGGCAACAAATTTTGCCGAGCAATCAGCACGCTTAGTTTTAAACGCCATAACATTTGTAGAACAACAAGAAAACTTCCCTATGGATAGTGAAGCTGCGAACATTAAGGCAATCACTGTTTATATTGAGGGGTATGACGACCTCTCTGCAGAAGAACAGCAGCAAATCCTAAAAGATATTCAAATTATTCTTTCTATCAGGAAGAGTTAAAAATTTATGGCCTCGCGTTAGCGGGGCCTATTTTTTGTCACACCCCTGTTATTAAACCTCATCTAAACGCCTGATTTTAAGGCACTGGGCAGGACAATTTGGCGCGGCTTTTGCTAGTATTAGTTTGTGAATTTGCGCACCGCCCTTGCCGTTTGTGCTACCACCCTGTTTGGGTGGGGTATTATGCACGCACAAACCGTGCTGCCTGGCGCGGTGGAAGCCGGCCGCGTTGCCCCACAACAGCCTACGCTGGACGTACCCATAGCTGACCCTGCTAACATGACACCTGCGGTGCAACCCGTACCGCTCAGCGCACCCGGCACAAGTGAAGTAAGCTTTGTACTGGAAGGTGTGGAGATGACCGAAAGCACCATTTACGACCCGGCAGAACTGGCCGCCCCCTTTGCCGCACGCATTAGCACCAGTATTACATTGGCTGAGCTAGTAGAGATGATTAATGCCATCACGCTGCGCTACCGTAACGATGGTTATGTACTGAGCCGTGCTTTCCTCCCCCCACAGGATATTGAATATGGCATTGTACAGATTGCCCTTATTGAAGGTCGCATTGAGCGTGTACTAATTGAAGGTGATTTTGCCGACAACCGCGATGTGATTGCCGAAATGGCGGAGAACATTGCTCGTAAACCGCTTAAAGTACAAGAGCTAGAGCAAACGCTACTCACCATTAATGATCTCCCTGGTATTAGTGCCAAAGGCCTGCTGCGCCCTGGTGCCGTACCCGGTAGCTCCGACTTAGTGCTGGTTGTAGATTACGATGAATTGAACGGTAACATTGCCTATAACAACCACGGCAGCCCCTATATTGGGCCGCACCAGTTTACTGCCAGTGCTAATTTCAACAATCCTTCTGGGCGGATGGATCGTGGCTACCTTGCTATTGCACGCACCCCCACAGCATCAGAGCTTTCTTACATTCAAGCAGGGTACGAATATGTGCTGACACCTAAAGGCGATACCATACTGGCCGAATTCACCAGCAGCTCCAGCCGTGCTGGGCGCGAGCTAGAATCTCTCGGTATCGACAGCACCAGCGCCAATATTAAGCTAGAAGGTGACTATAAAATTAAGCGCAGCCGTACCGAAAACATGAGTACTTTTGCCGGCTTTAACTATATGGATGCTGAGGTAGATTCCATCTCGGGCCGTATTAGCCAAGATAAACTACGCGAACTCTACATTGGCCTGCGTGCCGACAAAGTAGATGACTGGCGCGGTATTAATATTGCCGAAGCACGTATTACCAAAGGCTTAGGTCAGCTGGGCGCAACGGACGATGCTGACCCGCTTAAATCACGCGAAGCTGGCGAGGCAGAATATTGGAAAGTGAATATTGAAGCCGCACGCTTACAGCGCCTGACAGAATCTCTACAGCTACTCATGGCATTTAGTGGCCAATTTGCTGACGATAGCCTGCTTGCCCCTGCAGAATTTGGCGTTGGTGGCGCGTACTTTGGCCGCGGCTACGACCCTTCCGAGCTTACCGGCGACCATGGTGCCGCCCTAAAAGCAGAGCTGCGTTTGGCCGACCCAATGAGCCTACCATGGCTAGCCAGCAAGCTAGATAGTTGGCAGGTATTTGGTTTTCTTGACCTCAGCTCCATAAGAAATAAAGACGCAGACGATGAAGACAAACAACCGCAAACATTAGTAAGCGGTGGTTTTGGTGCTCGCGTGCAGTGGGAAAAACTGCAAGGCGAGCTGGTGTTTGCCCAACCACTCAGCCGCAATGTGGATACCCAAGGTAATAACGACCCCAGCTGGCTGTTTAACATAAGTACTGAATTTTAATGGTTTATATAAAACGCTTTGCCATTACGCTACTGGCCGCCCAAACGGCCTTAGCACCCATGGCAGGGTGGGCATTACCACAGCAAGGTACCGTTACCAGCGGGAGCGCAAGCATAGAGCAAGATGGCAACCAACTCACCATCAACCAGTCATCGCAAAAAGCTATTTTAAACTGGAACAGCTTTGATATTGATGCGCATGAAGCGGTGCACTTTAACCAGCCCAATGCACAAGCTACCGCACTTAACCGTATTAATAGCAATAACCCTTCCCACATTTTGGGTGTGCTCACGGCTGATGGGCAGGTATTTTTGCTTAACCCCAATGGTGTTATTTTTGGCCAAGGTAGCCAAGTAGATGTAGGTGGCTTGCTGGCCACCAGCGCCAATATTACCGATGCTGATTTTTTAGCTGATAAATTAGAGTTTTTACAATCTGGCAACCCCGATGCCATTGTGGCCAACCATGGTGATATTACCGTTAAAGAGGGTGGCATGGTGGCACTGGTTGCCCCAGGCGTGGAAAACAGCGGTGTGATTAACGCACGTTTAGGTAAAGTGGCGCTCATCAGTGCCAATACCTATGCAGTGGACTTATACGGCGACGGGCTGATCCAACTCGCCGTAGGCGACAAACATACTGCCGATACTGATTTAGGCGCTCGTGTAAACCACACTGGCACTACCAATGCCGAAGGTGGGATGATTCAAATTGCCGCAAGCGAGGCTGCACAAGCACTCAACAACCTCGTAAACTTAGAAGGCTACTTAGGCGCTAACTCGGTAGATGCTGGTAAAGGCACCATTAAAATTGGTGCGGCACAAAGCAATGGCCGTTTGCGTGTGGCAGGCACTGTGGAAGCAACTGGCAACAGCGTAAACCAATTTGGCGGCACTATTGAAGCTACTGGGAATGAAATTATCCTAACTAGTACTGCAAATGTGAGCGCTAATGGCACAGCTGGTGGCGGCATTATTAAAATTGGTGGGGACCACAAAGGCCAAGGCGATATGCTCCGCAGCGCACGCCTAGGGGTAGCACAGGGTGCGGAAATCACAGCCGATGCTACCGACAACGGCAATGGTGGTTATATTGTTTTTTGGGCCGATGATTTGACCAATTTTGCAGGCCATGCCAGCGCCCGTGGTGGTGATAATGGTGGCGATGGTGGCTTTATTGAAGTTTCCGCTAAGGATGACCTACGCATGCGCGGTACGGCCGATACACAAGCACCACAAGGGGAAACAGGGCTGCTATTGCTAGACCCTGATGATATTACGGTGGTAGATGGCGCCATAGCCCAACCACACGATGGCCAACTAGGTGATGATGAAATTTTAGCTGCTGATGGTGCTGGTACCTACACCATCTCCGAAGGAGCGCTAGAAGCATTAGGTGCTGCAACTAATGTGACGCTAGAGGCAAATAATAACATTACCATTCAAAACCTCACCGATGATGAGCTCAGCATGGCGCAAGGTACCGGCTTTAATGTGGTATTTACTGCCGATGCAGATGTGAGCGGTGCAGGTGATTTTATTATGGATAGCACCGATGACATTACAACAGCAGGTGCAAACGTTACCATTAATGGCGATAATATTACCGTTGGCGGCATTAACACCAGCACTGGTGTAGGTACCATTGACCTTACCACCCATAGCGGCACAGGCGTGGTTACACTGTACGACAACTTAACAACCAATACGGCAGATATTACCATTGCGGGTAATACCACCTTGGGTGCCGGGCTAGTGGCTAGTACCAGCGGTGGTGGTGGCGCTATTACCTTTAATGGAACCGTAAATGGCGCTCAAACATTTAGCACCGTTGGCGGTACTGGCGATGTAACTTTAAATGGCGCCGTTGGTGGTAGCACACCGCTGACCAGTATTAATGTAACTGGAGAAAACATTACGCTGGCCGATGTAGGTACCGTAGGCACTCAGGTTTATAATGCTAATACGGCTATTGGGCTCAGCGGCATTTTAACCACCAGCGGTGCTAAGGTAGATTTACAAACTGCCACTATTTTGAGCGGCAATAGCAGTATTTCTACCAGTGGCGGAGATATTGACCTAGACAGCACGGTAGATGGTGGCTTTAACCTTATTTTAAGTGCTGGGGCTGGTACCATTACCAATGGCGGTAACCTGGGCTTAAGCACACGCCTTGCCAACTTTAGCGCTACGGGTGATACCATTAACACCAATGCTATTTTTGCTACTGGCGATATTAACGGCACTGCCACCACAGCACTCAACTTAACAGGTAGCCTTAACACTAATGGTGGCGCTATTACGCTTGGTGGGCCTACCGTTATTAACGGTACACGCACCCTTACTAGCGGCGGCGCTGTTGGGAATGATATTACGCTAAATGGTGCCGTAACGGGTAACTTCACCATGAACTTGGTTGCCGGCAGCGCCGATATTTATACTACCAGCTTAGATATTGATACGCTCACCCTTACCAGTGGTGATGACTACACCGTAGATGGCACCATTATTACCGATGCCGCCCTAGATTTTACCAATATTGATGATATTACCCTCAGTGCCGATACCAGCATATCTTCCGATAATGGTGCTGGTGGATACTTTGATATTACATTAGATGCCGATAACACCATTACTGGTGGCGGTAATAACCTGACCATAACTGGTGCCACCGTTGGCTTATATGGCATTACTGGTGTAGACCAGCTAGATGTAACCGGTAATACCGCTATTGTGCTTAACAACGCAGTAAGTACCGATGGTACGCAAGACTATACCGGTAACACCACACTCAGTGGCGACCTTACTACCACTAACGATGATATTACCATTACTGGCACCACCACACTGGCTGCCGACACACAAATTAGCACTGGCGCCGGCGCGGGAGACATTCAACTCACTGCTAATGTAAACGGTGGCCAAGCTCTCACCACCGATGCTGGCACAGGCGCAGTAACTATGGGTGGCCAAATTGGTAATAGCAGCGCACTTACTAGCTATACGGCAAACGGAAACACTGTGGCCGTAAATAATGTCATCACCAGCGGTGCACAAGATTATACCGGCACCACCACGCTCAATGGCGATTTAACAACCACCAATAATAATATTGATTTTAATAGCGCCGTCGCCCTAGGTGCAGATGTAAACCTCAGCACCGGTGCTGGTGGCGGTAATATCACCTTTAATAGTACGGTAAATAATGGCCAAGCTCTTGCTGCCGATGCCGGCGCAGGTGTGGTTACCTTTAGCAGTGCCGTAGGTGGTGGCACAGCACTTACCAGTATGGATATTGATGGTGCCACAATTACCCTAGCGGCAAATGCCACCACTACAGGCGCACAAAACTATACCGGCGCAACCACATTAAGCGGTGATCTTACCACCACCACCGGCGATATTGATTTTAACAGCGGCCTTACCATTAGCGGCGCCAGTAACCTAGACAGCACCAGCGGTAATGTAGATATCAACAGCACGCTCACCCTTAACGACAACCTTAGTGGTAGCAACACCAATGGTGATTACACTGTAGCAGGCGCTATTGATGGCACAGGCAACCTAAATTTCAGCACTACTAATGGTGATATCAATATCAACAGTACGGTAGATAACAGCGGCGATATTACCCTTAGCGCTGCCGGTGGTACTGTAACACTTGCTGCAGCCGTAGGTGCCACAACCGACCCAAACAGCATAGACATTGATGCCACCACCATTAGCACGCAACAAATTGAAACTGTAAACAACACCGACCTCAACGGTACCAACATCACTCTTGGTGGAGATATCACCAGCAGTAGTGGTGATGTGCGCCTCACGGGTGATGTGACTCTACCAGCCGACCGCACCCTCACCAGCGGTGGCACCAATGCTGACGATATTGTACTAAACATTACGGTTGATGATGACCGCCAGCTGATTTTAAACACTGGTGTCAGCGGTGATATTCAACTGACCGGAACTTACGACATAGATAACCTCAGTCTCACAGGTGACGATGTAACCCTAAACGCTAATATCACTACCGATAATCCACTAGACTTTACCAGTATTGACGATATTACGCTCAGCGGTGCTACGCAGCTTACAGCTAACGATGGGGCAACAGCGCAAAACATTGTGTTTGATGCAGCCAATACCATTACCGGCAACCAAAACCTCACCATGAGCGGCGACACCGTAACACTGTACCGCATTAATGGTGTGGACCAATTGAATGTAACCGGCGCCACCGGCATTACCATTAACGACCAAATTGATACCAACGGCACGCAAACATACACCGGTGCTACCACACTCAGTAACAACATTGGCACCACTAACGATACAATTACCTTTAACAACGCCCTCACCATTGGCGCAGGTGCACAGATAGATACCGACACAGGTGCTGGTAACATTGTGTTCAACAGCACGGTAGATGGCGCTAATACGCTCAGTTTAGCCGCTGGTACAGGTACCATTACCGCTGGCGGCACTATTGGTGGCGGCACACCTCTCACCAGCCTTACCGTTACCAGTAGCGGCGGTACAGGGCTTACTAATGTCACAACCAGCGGCGCCCAGGCCTATACGGGAGATGTGACACTAAACGGCACGCTCACCAGTACTGGCGACAGCATTACACTTAACGATGCACTTACCCTTACCGGTAATAGCGCCGTTACAGGCGGTGGTGCAGCAGGGAATAACCTAACCTTTACCGGAGATATCACAGGCGATTACACCCTTAACCTTACTGCAGCTAGCGGTAATATTAACCTTGCCAATGCCGATGTAGATACCCTCACCTTCACCAGTGGCGACAGCCTAAACTTAGGCGGCGATTTGTTGACCGATACCACATTAGACTTCTCCGCACTGGGTAATTTCCTGCTCACGGCCAACAGCACCATCAACGCCAACAACGGCACCGGTAATATTGTGTTCGATAGCAGTAACGCCATTAACGGCGGCGGCTTTACCCTAGGTATTACTGGCGATACGCTCGACCTCTACGCCATGACCAACCTTAGCGGCCTCACTATTAATGCAACAACTGGCAGTACCGTTAACAATGCGCTTACCATTGGTGGACCAACTATATTTAATGGAGCCACAACCCTACTGGCCGATGTAACTGCTACCAACAGCAACCTCACCTTTAACGATGCTATTACCCTCACTGGCGACACCCAGCTCTCTACCAGTGCCGGCGGCGGCACACTCACACTTGGTGGCCTTGTAGATGGCGGTGCGAACCTAACTCTTGTAGGTGGTACCGGCAGCATTGTAACCACAGCAGCGCTTGGTGTTGTTACCCCGCTTACCAGCCTCACCGCTACCGCAGCCACACTTAATTTCTCTGGTGTACGCACCACAGGAGACCAAAGTTATACCGGCACAACCACCATTGGCGGTAATTTCCAAACCACAAATAGCGATATTTTATTCAACAGCGCTGCTACACTAAGCGCTGCTACTACTCTTAATACAGGTATTGCCGGTGGCGATATTAGCTTTATCGGCACGCTAGATGGCACACAAGACATGACCATAACCGCTGGTACAGGTAACTTTAGCACTGGCGGTGCCGCTGGGCTCACCACACGTTTAGGCGCTGTAACCATTAACACTGTAGATAGCATTATTTTAGGTAATGCTTTTCAAGCCCAAAGCTTTAACCAAATTGATGGTACGGGCATTACCAATTTTGGCAATATAGGTATTAATGTAAGTGGTGGGTTAAGCATTAATGGCCCAACCGATATCTCTGGCCGCATCGATAAAGCAGGAGATGTGGTATTGGTAGCCGCCAACACCATTAATGGCTATATCGATGCCACATCACTACAGCTTACAGCTCAAACTTCTAACCAAACCGGTCGCTTGCGTTCGCTCACCGGTCGCCGTGCCGCGGCCGAGGTTGTTCTTGTTTCACCGCGCAGCGGCCCTTATATTTTCAATGGCTTCTTACTCCCACTGGTAGATAGCAACCAAACCTATGGCACGCTCCAATCTGGTGGCTATAGTCTGGCCAGCGGTACACCACGCGTTACCGTGAACATTGACACCGCCGCCGCTCGTGGGCTAAACCCCGTGCGTGGCGATTACCAACTATTGGTACCAGCCCGTGGCGCAGAGGAAAGCTACGAAAGCTTCCCCTACATGACAGAAGATTTATGGCAATACTTGGAGCAACGCCGTGCCGACCAACAGCTTAGCGGCGACCTAATTAGCTCTAACTAAAACGTTGAAAGAAAGACACTATTGTGAGCAACAACAACCACGGTATTTTACAACCTTTTACGCTAGATAACATTAATGTGCGCGGTAAATTGCTGCAATTAAGCGAGCTCACACAGCACATTGCCACGCTAAAAGAACAACATACATTTCTCGCCAGCGCCCTATCAGAAATGTTGGCAGCAAGCGCGGTTTTAGCTTTCGACCTCAAAACAGCATCCGACATCACCCTACAAATTCATAGCCCAGGGCAAATTCCGCTATTGCTCGCCCAATGTTCGCAAAACGGTACTATGCGTGCATTTGCCGAAACAGAAACTGAAAACCGCATTCGCGACCTAAAGTATAAAGACCTCCAAGTGAAAGACAGCGTGTTTGCTGTAACCGTGACCCAAAATGGCAAGCCATACCAAAGCCTCGTGGCGCTAGATGGCCTATCGGTAAGCCATTCACTAGAACAATATTTTAGCACTTCGGTACAGCTGCCAACCTACTTTAAGGTATTTACCAGCCAGCATAATGGCGAGTGGGGTTGCGGTGCCCTATTCCTACAAGCCATGCCAGGTGAAAAACCAGTAGAGCAAGATGACTGGCACCGCTTGGGACTGTTGTTAGGCACCATTGCCACCGAAGAAATTGGCCCACATGGCGATAGCCCCACTACCATGCTACAAAAACTTTTCCACGAAGATGAATTACGCGTATTTGAACCTGTAGAACTCAACTTCCCTACCGAAAGTACGCGTGAGCGCATGGCCAAAGCTATTCTCAGTATTGGCCAACAACAGGCAGAAGAACTACTGGCAGAAGGCCCTATTGTAATGACGTGCGAATTTACCGGTGCTGAAGAAAAATTTGATGCGGTAGACGTAGCAGCACTTTTCAAAACCAGCTAAAACGTGACTGTTTAAACACACTATAGGGCTGTTATAGCAAAAAAATATCACACCTAGTTGACGTCACGCTCAACACCCGTACTGTTAAAACCATGGAAAAAGTGTGGTCCCGTTTTGCTGTTCTACTGGCTGTGCCTGTGTTGCTCGCCGGTTGTTTAAACAATGCTTATGTTGCGCCAGAGCGTGAATATGTAGACCCAGAAACGGGTGAAGTATCTCGCCAATCTGATGCTAAAGAGCTAGAAAGCGGCATTATTAAAGCATTTCCAGATATTCCTATTCCAGCAACGCATAAAATTGACCTAGATCGCAGCGTAATTTTTGCTTCACCGAACCACACCATGGGTAAAATTGCCTTGGTTGGTGGTAGCGGCAACCTAGATAGCTTGTTCCGCTTTTTTGAAACCCAAATGGCAGCGCAGGGCTGGAGCTTGGTAAACAGCTTCCAGTCTGGTACATCTTCCATGTATTACGCCAAACCTGGTCGTTTTGTGGCTATCATCATCGAAGCACAGCCACGTAACGGCAGCCGCGTATTTATTAACGTTGGGCCAGAGTAAGGCACTTCAATTCATTGGTTTATATAGTAAAAAGCTGCTATTCTGCGGTCATGAGCATTACTTATACCCCTGCTGAGCCTGAAAACTTTCACAGCGCCTTCCCTGAAATTGAGCCCTACCAAACTGGCTATTATGCTGTTGATAATGAACATGAAATTTACTGGGAACAAGTTGGTAATCCAAATGGGCTGCCAGTAATTTGGCTCCACGGCGGCCCTGGCAGCGGTAATAGCGACAGTAAACGCCAAATTTTTGACCCACAAAAATGGAATATGGTTTTGCACGATCAACGTGGCTGTGGCCGTAGCAAACCAGCTGCCGAAACCAAGCATAATACGTTGCAAGATTTGATCAACGATATGGAATCTTTGCGCCAACATTTAGGCTTTGAAAAATGGTGGGTAATGGGCAGCAGTTGGGGCGCTACCTTAGCTTTGGCGTATGCGGCGCAGTTTCCGGAGCGGGTGCTGGGCGTGGTGAGTGCCGGCACGTTTTTTGGCACGCAAACAGAGATCCAGAACCTATATAGCGAGCATGGTTTTCCGGCGCAACTTTACCCACGGGAATATCAGCGCATGGTGCAATTTTTGCCACGAACACTACGCTCAGACCCAATGGCGGGGTATTGCCAAATGGTACGCCATAGCGATGAAGGGGTTGCGCAAAAGGCAACTTTAGAGCTAAGCCGTTGGGAGCTAACGGTGCTAGATATTGTGCCTGATTGGGATTTTATTAACACCTTGGAATATAGCGCTGAGCTTGCCCAAAGCATGCTAGTTTACACGCATTACCACCAGCATAATTACTTTATTGACCCGCAAAACCCACTGTTGGAAAAAGCTGCAAAAATGCTAAAAAACATCCCAGTTTTTATTATTCATGGTCAATATGATATTTTATGCCCTGTTAAAAACGCTTACGCATTGCATGACGCTGTGCCACAGTCTAAGCTGACTGTAGTTTCTAACGCTGGTCACCGTTCTGGCAACCCTATGTATAAGAGCGCGCTGATTCAGCTCATTAATGAGCAAGCATATGATGCTGATATTCAGCATAAAGCAGCATAGCATGCTGAATAATGCCGATTTATGCTGACCCACCAGCATGATATAAAAAAAGCCCCTCTTCATAAGGGGCTTTTTTTTGTTTTAGCGATTACTTAGCCTGTTTTTTCTTCGCTGCTGTTTTTTTAGGAGCAGCTTTTTTGGCAGCTGGCTTTTTGGCTGGCGCGGCTTTCTTCGCCGGTGCCTTTTTAGCTGGAGCTGCTGGTGCTGGCTCGGCCTTAGGTTCTACCTTTGGCTCGGTTTTACCGCCAACTGGGCAGTTTTTACCGCAGCACACACCACCAATGGCAGCAATAACCAATACGGCGAGCATGGCCAGTACATTCCACATAGCGAGCGATAGGCCCAAAATGGTCATACCCATCTCATCGCACGCTGGCGCCATGCCAAGGTCTTTCTTCTCCAGTTGAGCAAGTAGGTCACCCGCATCGGCCAAAATAACATCGCTACCGCCACACACGGCTGGAAGTTCTACAACACCAAGCTGCCCAGCAGACTGCCATGAGGCCAAACCAAGGCCAATAACACCCAACACCGCAAGCAGGCGCAATGTGCAAAGAGATTTTAGCCCCACAAAAGCCGCACCAAACGCCACAGCAACCATGGCCCAGTGCACAAAGCGCTGCCACCAGCACATGGTGCATGGCTCAGCGCCAAAGCCATATTGCAGCACAAAGGCAGCAATGGTGAGTAGCAGTGCAAAGCTACCAATTTTTAGCGTTGCAAATGGGGGGTTGTTACATAGTTTTTTGAAGCTCATTTTTCTTCCCTCGGTTTGTATTTATTTAAAATTCAATGCTCTATTGTGCGCGCAGCGTTGCCGTAGCGTCAAGTGGGGCAAGGCTTTGTACAAAGGTTTTGGTCACGGCTTGCAAGGTATGCTGCTGTGCAAAAGCCACACAATCGTCACGTTTGCAGGTTAGTGCCTGCACTGTGGCCACTGCTAAATCGTCGTGCAGGCTGCCAGCTTTTGTACTGGTGACCACATCGATAGGGCCAGTAACAGGATACGCCGCCACTGGTGTGCCGCAGGCCATCGATTCCAACATCACGCGGCCAAAAGTATCCGCCTTACTGGGGAATACAAAAACATCCGCAGCGCTGTAATAGGGTGCCAAATCATCATGCGCGCGTTTACCCAACCACACCACATTTGGGTACTGCTTTTTAAGCGCATTAAACTGCGGGCCATCACCCACAATAACTTTGCTGCCTTTGGCTGGCATATCCAAAAATGCTTTAAGGTTTTTCTCCGCACTCACACGGCCAATATTTAACATAATTGGCTTTGCTAAATCGGCCATTTCTGGCGCTGCATCGGTTGGTTGAAAACGCTGACCATCAATACCACGGCCCCAAATGACTAAGTCATCGTAACCATCGGCACGTAATTGCTCGGCCATGGCTGGTGTTGGTACAAAGGTACGCACCGCCGGCAGATGGAAGTTACGCATAAATGGTTTGGTCCAGCTTTCTGGCACGCCAATCATAGCCTTTAGCATGGGCGCAAATTGCGTGTGCACCGCGGTGGTGAAGGGAATATAACGCTTCATCGCGTAATTGCGTGCGGCCCAACCCATTGGCCCCTCGGTTGCAATGTGCAACGCATCGAACGGGATTTTATGCAGCTTTTTGGCCACCGCCCATGGCGTAAGGCACAGCTCGATCTCCTTATAGAACGGCAGAGGAAAACTTGGGAAATCCATTGGTGACAGTACTGTTACCTCGTGCCCTTGGCGTTCTAGCTCGGCAATAGTGTCCACATAGGTCATCACCACCCCGTTGATTTGCGGGTGCCATGCGTCGGTAACTAGGGCGATGTGCAAGGCCTATGTTTCCTATGCTTCGCGCAGTTCGGCGTTGTAGTTTTTACGTACGGTTGCCACGCAGTTGTCCATCACCTCGGTAATTTCATCCTCCGATAGGGTGCGGTCCGCAGAGCGCAGCGTGAGCGCAAAGGCAACAGACTTATGCCCGGCTGCAATTTGTTCACCTTGGTACATATCAAACAAATTGATGCTTTGTAACAAGGGTTTAGCAGCATTGGTTAAGCTACGTTGAATGTCGCCTGCGGTGACATCGGCTGGTACCACAAAGGCCAAATCACGCGTTACTGGTGGGTAATCCATTGGGGCATATTTTGGTGCGCGGGCTTTTACTTTTTCCAGCGCGGTGAGGTCAATACAGCCAAACACAGGTGCCTTGCCCTTATAATTTGCCGTCTTGAGCACACTTGGGTGCACGCTGCCAGCCCATGCTACAACCAGTTTACCTTGCTTAAGCTTAAAGGACTGGCCGGGGTGTGCTAGTGCGCCGGCATCGGCCTCAATTTGCAAGGTGTGTTCGCCCACGCCGAGTGCGGCTAGTGCCTGTAACAGGCGGCCTTTGGCGGCGTAAACATCTGGCGCTGTGCTCTGTTGTTGCCAATGGCGTTGGCTGCTTGGGGTGAGCAAAAATGCCGCGTGCTGGCGCTCCTCCTGTGCGGTAAATACGGTGCCAACTTCAGCAATAAAGGTTGCTTCATCTGAGTGGGCAGTGTTCTCCTGCGCGGCCATGAGCAAGCCCGGTAGCAAACTGGGACGCATGGTGGTCATGGTGGCGGCGTCAATTGGGTTGGCAACTTCAATCAGCGCCACACCTGGAGCGCAAGCTTGCGCCACTTTTTGCGGAATAAAGCTGTAGGTTTGCACTTCCATAGCGCCGGCTTGCACCAAAGCGGTACGCATAGCACGGTCGAACTGCACACGTGCTGGCGCAGGTTGTTGCGGAGCCAGTGGCAAGGCTGGCAGCACAGGCTGCACATCATCCAGCCCGTGTACGCGCACAACTTCTTCCACCAAATCCTCTGGAGTGCTCATGTACGTACGCCACGTTGGTGCGGTTACGCTGAGGTTTTCACCATTTTGCGCCACGGTAAAACCAAGGCTTTGCAGAATTTCGGTAATGCGCTTTACGCTTACTTCTAACCCGCCGAAGGTTTGCACCATGGTTGGGTTAAAGTCTATCGTGGCTGTTTCCACGTTGGTTGTGCCGGTGCTGGCAAGGCTACTCACCTGCACGTGTTCACCGGCAAACTCTACCATCATCGCAGCGGCGCGCTGCAAGGCAAGGTCTACTGTGGCGGGGTCTACACCGCGCTCAAAACGGGTACGTGCATCGGAAAGCACGCCATGTGCCTGCCCAGTAAGCGCAATTTGTGCGCGGTTGAATAATGCGCCTTCCAAAATCACGGTTTCGGTACTATCGGTAACGCCGCTGGTGGCGCCACCCAAAATACCGGCCAAGCCAACAATGCCGTTTTGGTCGCAAATAACCAAATCGCCCTTATTGAGCTTAAGGTTAGTGTCGTTCAGGCCGGCGTAGGCTTCGCCCTCTTCTGCTTCGCGGCAGTAGAGCGGCAATGCTACTTTAGCACCATCGTAAGCGTGCAGTGGTTGGCCAAGGTCGAGCAAAATGAAGTTAGTAATATCCACCAAAATGTTGCGTGGGCGCAGGCCTGCTTGTTCCAAACGGCGTTGAATGTAAGCTGGGCTTGGTTGATTCTTCAGGAATTTTACTTCCAGCTGGCCAAAGTAACTACAGCCTTCGGTTTTACTTTGCGGGGCTGTGGTTTCGAAATGAGCAAGCTTAGGCACGCTGATTTCGTTGAGTTTACCAAGGCCAAGGGCAGCCAAATCGCGCGCTAAGCCACGTACATTAAAGCAGTCGCCACGGTTGGGGGTGAGCGCTAGGTCGAACACCACATCGTTATGGCTCATTGCTTCGGCAAAGCTATCGCCCGGTTTGGCATGGGTTTCTAGCTCCATAATGCCACTGTGGTCGTCGCCCAAGCCGAGTTCTGCTGCGCTGCAAATCATGCCGTTACTGGTTACGCCACGTACTTTGCGTGGCTCAATTTTCATGCCGTTGGGTAGGGTTGCACCCTCCAGCGCTACGGCTACGGTGAGCCCACCGCGCACGTTTGGTGCACCACACACAATTTGGCGATCCGCGCCCTCGCCCACATCTACCGTACAAACGCCAAGTTTGTCGGCATCTGGGTGTTGCACACGCTCCTTCACATAGCCAATAACCACGTTGTTAAAGGCGGCGGCTTCATCCACCACCTCCTCAACCTCGTGGCCTAATTGTAGGAGGCCATCGGCAATTTGTTGCCCAGTAGCTGTAGTATCCAAATGGTCGTGCAACCAACTTAGGGAAAATTTCATTGTACTAATCTCTTAACTTTTTCTCTATTTCGCGGTCAATTTGGCGGCAAGTTGGCCGTAGGACTGCAAAAAGTCCACCCGGCCAGTAAACAGTTGGCGAATATCATTAAAGCCGTGTTTGAGCATGGCCAAACGCTCGATACCGGCACCAAAGGCAAAGCCTTGCCATTGGGTGTGGTCCACACCACAAGCGGCGAGCACATTGCGGTGCACCATGCCGGCGCCCATTACCTCTAGCCAGCGGGTTTTTTCATCCGCTTTTTGGTCGATTGGCCATGCCACATCTACCTCTAAACCGGGCTCCACAAATGGAAAATAGTGAATGCGAAAACGCAGTGTTACCTCGCGACCAAAAAAGTCGTTAAGGAATTTTTGGATGGTGCCTTTAAGGTGCCCCAAGGTGAGGTCTTTATCAATCGCCAAGCCTTCCATTTGGTGGAACTGCGGGGTGTGGGTTGCATCGTAATCATGACGATATACACGACCAAACGACACAATACGTGCCGGTGCTGGGTTGTTTTGCAAATGGCGAATTTGCACGTTAGATGTTTGGGTACGCAACACTTTGCGCAGACCTTCTTCATCCTTAGTTTCTACATAAAATGTATCGTGGTCTTGACGGGCGGGGTGCTCGGCAGGAATATTCAACGCGCTGAAGTTATAGTAATCGGTTTCTACCTCAGGCCCTACAGCATGGCCAAAGCCCATGCGGCCTAAAATTTCTGCAAGCTCAATCATGGTGGCGCTTACAGGGTGCATTTTACCCGTAGTGTGGGCGGTACCTGGCAGGGTGATGTCCACCTTTTCCTGCGCCAGTTTGCTATCTAGCTCGGCTTGTTCCAACGCGTCCTTACGGCTGGTAAAGGCGGTTTGCAAGGTCTCGCGCAGTTTGTGAATTTCCGCACCTTGGGTTTTGCGGGTCTCGGCATCCATTTGGCCGAGAGACTTCAACAACTGGGTTACTTGGCCGCTTTTGCCAAAGTAATTGAGGCGGACTTGTTCTAAATCTTCTAGGTTTGCGGCACCGCTTAGTTGTGCCAAGCCAGTGGTGTGGAGCGTGTTTAGCTGTTCGTTCATAGCGGCCACTATAGAAAAACCACTGCTTTTTGGCTACTGGTTTTTTGGTTGCTAGCGCGGCAGCTTTGCTGACCGCAAGAGCATATTTAAATACAAAAAATACCCCCAGCATTATGCTGGGGGTTAGTTACGGTTGGTCAGATGCAAGACGCCTCTGCGGGCGCTTGCTCTGTTAATTCAGCGTTGGCTGGTTAGCCGATGCCGCCACCGCCGAGAGAAGTCAGCCTTTCAGGCTTGCCTTTGCCTTCCGGCGGATCATGTCCGCCAAACCCTTCGATGAGTTCTTTTTCGAGGCAGCCGCCACCGCCGCCAAGAGAAGCTTTTTCAATTTCCACGTTCATAGCGTTCTCCATGAAGTTACGAAAAACCTGAACGCCATAGCGTACTCACACCCCATACATAGTGGTGATGCAAAAACGGTATGACATTAGGTAGCTAAAAGCATAGCAGTTATTAGCTGAGGAGGCAAATAAGGCTATGCTACCCCTACCCCATATGCTTGACGATAGCCTCACCAAAGCCGGAGCAGCTTACTTCTTCAGCGCCGTCCATCATGCGGGCAAAGTCGTAAGTTACGGTTTTTTCGGTAATGGCAGCTTTAAGGCCTTTTACAATTAGGTCGGCAGCATCGTTCCAGCCCAAGTGGCGTAGCATCATTTCGCCACTGAGGATAACCGATGATGGGTTTACCTTATCCAAACCGGCATATTTTGGTGCTGTACCGTGCGTTGCCTCGAACACCGCATGGCCACTTTGGTAGTTAATGTTAGCGCCAGGTGCAATACCAATACCGCCTACAGTGGCTGCCAAAGCATCCGATACATAGTCGCCGTTCAAATTCATGGTAGCAATAACGCTGTACTCGGCCGGGCGGGTTAAAATTTGCTGTAGGAACGCATCGGCAATGGCGTCCTTAATCACAATTTTGCCATCGGGGATGTTCCAGTTTACATCTTCTGCCACCACAACTTCCTCGGAGAATTCGCGACGGGCTAAATCGAACGCCCATGTTTTAAACGCCCCTTCGGTGAACTTCATAATGTTCCCTTTGTGAACAATGGTTACGGAAGGTAGTTTGTGCTCAATAGCGTATTCGATCGCGGCGCGTACCAAACGCTCGGTACCTTCGCGCGATACAGGCTTGATGCCCAAACCTGAAGTTTCGGGGAAGCGGATTTTTTGTACGCCCATTTCATTTTGCAGAAAATCGCGCAGTTTTTGATTTTCTTCAGAGCCGGCGGCAAATTCAATACCGGCGTAAATGTCTTCGCTATTCTCGCGGAACACCACCATATCGGTGAGTTCTGGCTGTTTTACCGGACTTGGCACACCATCGAAGTATTGTACTGGGCGCAGGCAGGTGTAGAGGTCTAGCTCTTGGCGTAGTGCCACATTAAGTGAGCGGAAGCCGCCACCTACTGGTGTGGTTAGTGGGCCTTTAATACCAATACGGTATTCGCGGAAGGCTTCTAGTGTTTCTTCCGGCAGCCAAATTTCTTCGTTGTAAACATCATTCGCTTTTTCGCCGGCGAATACTTCCATCCACGCAATTCGTTTGCGGCCGCTGTAGGCCTTCATCACTGCTACATCCAGGACACGCTTAGCTGCTTTCCAAATATCCGGCCCGGTGCCGTCACCTTCAATAAAACACACAATTGGGTTATCGGGTACATTCAATTTACCGTCTTCAAAGGTGATTTTTTGGCCGTCAGTAGGCGCTTGGATATGGCTCATGAGATGCCTTTTCGTTGTTAAAATAGGTCGCTGTTATAGCAGAAAATTTACAAAAGCAAAACCCGCCACACAAAGTGGCGGGTTTCGTAGAGAGCATAAGGGTTAGCTCGGTTAAAGTTCTGCACGCAGTGGGAAGAACATGTACTGATCAAGCCATGCCTGGACATAAAGCTCGAGGATGTCATGACGCTGCTCGCCAGTCAGGCAATAGCTGGTTGGCAGCATGTAGTCAGTATCCGGCGTAATACAAGAGCAATTGTGCATATGGCCAAGTGTGAGCCCGTGCTCACTCAGAACCTGCTGAACATGGTTATTCAGTGGCGTTGTCTCCAGTAGCGCGTGAAGTGCGCTATCGTAAAGACGCTGACACGGCATGGAAAGCGTACCATCATCGCGACCACGCAGACCAATATGATCCGAATCAATCCCCAGCAAAATCAGCTCGTACAATGCAGCAGGCAATGTGCGGCCAAAATTGTCATACAGGCTGCGCGCAGCAGACAAAATACGATTATGGCGATCAGATTCAACAGACGAAAGCGCGGTCAACAGCTCGGCAGGATAGGCATCCTCACGGAACTGAGCAATCACGGGCGCGAGTTCGGCCAAGTGATCCACCAGCGGCGAAGCAAAAGCAAATTGCTCAAACACTTCGTTATAACGCGCATGAATTGCTGGTGTGGCAGTGCCAGTAACCAGCAACAAAGAAGCGCCCTTAGAGGCGATAGATTGTGCGGTAGAAGAGGTCATTTTATCCTCAGGGTTAGATGTTTCTGGCTCTTTTGAGCGAGGTGGTTGTAAAAGATATCCACAAGCTATGCAACAAAAACTGCATAAAAAAAATACACCACCCAAAGGTGGTGTATTTTAGGAAAAGCTAACCTCGCTGGGGTTAAAACCGCCAAAATCGGGAACGGTTTGTAAAGCATGGTCATGCGGATACATTTGATGCATTACAAGTGATACCGCGTATAAAACCAGTGCCAACAGCCAAATAACTACACTTAGGCGACGCACCCACTTTTTGGCATGGTGCTTATGCTTTGTACATGTTTTAGCATGCTTATAGCTTCGCCAGAGCCAAAACCCTTGCCCAATGAGCAAGAGTGGCGCAATTGGAAACAGCCAAAACTGCTCCACAACTGGTGGCAAAATACCATGAAGCCATGCAGGTTCGGGGGCACCAATAGCTGTAATAATACTGCCTAGCAGAATAGGGCCACAACAAACAGCATGCCCTACAATACCAACCAGACCGGCTAACAAGCCGCTATTTGCTGAGCTTTCTGGTGCAGGTAATGCTGCTTTATCCATATTATTTTCCTTCACGATTAAGAGATTAAAGAACTTTGCCCTCCTGCGCTAGCAAAAGGCGCCAACACCCCCGCAAAGCAGGGGTGTTGGGTATTAAGCAAGGCCGGGCGTGCCAAGTACTTTCTTCAGCAAACGTTTACGGTCACGCCACCACGGTGGTTGGCTATTTTGCCGTTCACCCGGTGGGCGTGGTTGGCAGCAAACCGGAATAACCCAGCCATTGGCCAGCGTGAACCACACGGTATAGCGGCCTTGGTCATCTTCACCTTCGCGCGCGCTAATTACATCACCCCAGCTTGCGGGAATCATGTCGGCGTAACGCTCTATGACAGTTTCATGCATAGCAAGAGGCGCAAGAACCAGTGCAGACCCTGTGATCAGAGCAGTAATTAGGCGCTGTTTGGGCGCTAAAAAAAGAATCACGGGTGTCTCTCCCTGACAAAAAGGACTGAATAGTTGCGGCACAATGCGACTGTTTGCCGGTAACGTCAATAATTTTGGTAGTGCTGGGCGATAAATTTGTTAATCTAACGCCATGCCGGTTGAAATTACCCCCACAGCAGAAACTTTAAACGCGCAAACGGTGCAAATTTTTGTGTGTGGTAAGTGCAAACCAACCGAAAATACTGGCGACACACCGGGCCCAGATTTGTTTAAAGCGTTGCAGCACGCGCTGCTACAACAGGCTGACATAGCGGTGGATATTCGCCTGCGCCAAGCTGGCTGCCATGGCGTGTGCAAGCGCCCTGCGACCCTCACCATTGCTACACCGGGTAAGCACAGCTACGTATTTGCCGATGTATTGCCCGAGCATGTGCCGGATGTGCTCCAATTTGCGCAGCAGTTTAAGGCCAATACACATGGTGCTATTGCTAAAAAGGAACGGCCTGAAAGTTTGCAAACGCGACTGATTGCCAAGCTACCACCTATTTTTACGAGTTAACACTTGTAATCCGCAAAACGCGCCCTACTTATTTATACAAGACTACCCCTGCCCCGCAAAATGCGTGGGCCTTCCCGTTTTCACAATCCACAGAATGTGGGGATTGAAGACATGGAGGCATTGGGAGAAGTAAAATGCTTACAAAAAAAATTCAAAAAATCGTCGCTGTGGCCGTGTTGGCTGTATCTGTCACTGCTTGTGGCACGACTGGCGAACTGCGTAGCTATAACTACACTGGGGAAGTAACTTTCCTCAGCAATGGTCAGGCTACACTGTTTAGCGAGCGCCAAGGATCACGCATCATCAACGTAGACACACGGCTAGCTCGTGTGCTGCAAGATGCCAGCGAACATGACCTGTGGGTTACTATTCGCGGTAATCGCGTGATGGTGCACGACCATAATGGCCGTATCATTCACGATGTGCCGCTGCCGGCATGAACTGATTACGAAAGGGAGAGCTAAAGCTCTCCCTTTCGACGTTTCAAGGGGTTATTGTCGTGGTATTTAAGTGTAAGCTTTGGTATAAACATGACCATATTTGATCACACAACCAATAAGGATTAGGGAACCCTATGGATCACTCCACCGATTTGTCAATTTTGAGTCTGTTTTTACAAGCCGATATTTTTGTTAAAGGAGTGATGTTGGTGCTGCTGGGTATGTCCGTTTGGGCATGGAGCATGTGGTTCAGCAAAGGCCGCCAACTAGGCAAAGCGCACAAGCAAGCAAGCGCATTTGAAGATGCCTTTTGGAACAACCGTGGCGTGGCCCAAAGCTACCAAGATACCAAACCTGAACATGCCGACCATGCTTTGGCGCGGTTGTTTATTATTGGCACACAGGAGGCCAAGCGCGAAGCCACAGTAGACACTGGCGAAGTACAGCTGCATGTGAGTGGTATTGAGCGTGCCCGCCGCCTAATGGACGCAGCGATGACGCGCGACATGGAAAACTTGGAAAAAGGCCTACCTTTCCTTGCCACTGTGGCATCTAGCGCGCCGTTTATTGGTTTGCTGGGTACTGTGTGGGGTATTATGAATAGTTTCCAGAACATTGGGGCTACCAACAACACCAGCTTGGCGGTTGTAGCACCGGGTATTGCCGAGGCTTTGCTTGCGACGGCGATTGGCTTGTTTGCAGCGATTCCTGCTGTTATTGCGTATAACCGTCTATCGAGTAGTTTGGGCCGTTACAGCGCACGTTTGGAAGCATTCTGCGATGAATTTTTGGCCGCCATGCAAATTCAGCATGAAGGTGCCGACGTAAAAAGCCTAAAAAAGACGAGCGCTAAAAAGGAGGCAGCTTAATGGCTGGGCCTTTACTTTCTGGCGGGCGCGGTGGGCGCCGCTCTCGCTACAGCAAACCACAAATGAGCGACATTAACGTTACGCCGTTTGTGGATGTTATGTTGGTATTGCTGGTGGTGTTTATGATCACCGCGCCCATGCTGACCCAAGGTGTGGACATTGACCTGCCAGAAGCGGCGAACAAACCGCTGCCTGATACTGAAGAGCCGATTCAGGTAAGTATTAAATCAGGCGGGGAAGTTTACTTGCAAACCCAGCCGGTGGATGAAGCTGATTTGGGCAAGCGCTTACAGGCGATTCGTAACGTGCGGCCTAACGCTGCCATTATGCTACGTGCCGACCAAGGTGTTGCCTACGGTCGCGTGATGCAAGTGATGAGCGCGCTACAAACCGCAGGTTTGACCGACATTGGCTTGGTGACGATTCCGCCAAAGTAAGCTACTACAACACACGCCATGTACCACACTCCACAAGCCACCCCCATGCGCCAAGGCTTTATCTTTTCGCTTTTGTTGCATGGCGCCATGCTGGTATTTTTGATGGTGCAGTTCCCCGAGCTATTCCCTGAACCAGAGGTGAAAGCCATTACCGTGCGCTTGGTAACCGAGAAAGCGCCCGACGAGCCAAAGCCTCAGCCCAAGCAGCCGCCTACCCCACCACAGCCTGTGCGCACGCAAAGCAGTGCTGCACCTAAGGAGGCGCCAAAGCCTCAGCCTAAACCTGAGCCTGTTAAGCAAGAACCAAAAGCAGAGGTACAGGCTATTACACCGCCAGAAAGCAAGCCAGAAGCGCCAAAAATTACCAAGCCCGAACCGGTACCGGCCAAACCAGAACCAAAGCCTGAGCCTAAGCCTGCACCAGTAATTGAAGAAAGCCGCCCCGAAAAACTGGATAAAACACCCGATAAAGAAGCGGTGATTAGCAGTGTTGATGATGAGGCTAAGGTGGTGCAAAACCCGGATGATTTTCTTGCTGCGTTGGATTTTATTAAGAACCTAGAAGAAGAAAATACTGCCAAGGCCGAGGTAGCTGCCAAACCTGTAGTGGCCGATGCCCCTGTGGGCCAGCTCACCGTGGCAGAAATGGCTGAGGTGGCTATTATTAAACAGCATATTGAGCGCCATTGGTACCGCCCACCGGGGTTGTTGAACAGTGACCAGCTGCGGGCACGTGTGGAGGTAGTGCTAAACCGCGATGGCACCATTCAAAGTTTACGTTTATTAGAAGGAAGTGGTCAGCCATTTTATGACAAATCTTTGTTGCGTGCGGTGCGTAAAGCAGTGCCATTACCAATTCCTACCGAAAAATATGAAAAATTTAAGCTATTGGATCTTTATTTTGCTGGGTAGCTATATACGTTGATAATCATGTTAAAATACTTACTTATTACTCCACTATTATTCTTTTCAGTAACTGCTGAGACACAGGTTCACCCTGATTTGAATCAACCTAATATTGATATAGTGACAACTACACAAGCTATTAAACAGCATATTGAGCGCCATTGGCTTCGCCCGCCAGGAATTTCAAACATCGAACAGCTGAAGGCACGGGTAAAACTGACGCTAAAACGTGACGGTACCATTAAAAGTTTACGTATAGTAAAAAGCAGCGGCCATCAATTTTATGATAACTCGATCCTGCGGGCGGTGCGTAAGGCAATTCCACTGCCTATCCCGAGCGATAAATACGAAAAATTTAAACTGCTTGATTTATACTTCTCAGGCTAACCTAGATATAAAACATAAAAAAGGCTAAAGTGCTCACCATGATACGCATTGCTCTCTCTACACTACTTATTCTCTGCTCCACACTTGCGGCCGAAGCGCGCATTCGTATTGATTTGAACAACCCAAATACCGACCCAATGCCGCTGGCGTTGGTGGACTTTTATGGCGATACTGACCAAGCCAAACAAGTGGGCGAGCAACTGCGCCAAGTAGTGGCCAACAACTTGCTGAACTCCACCCTGTTTGATGTAACCGACCAGCAGGCGTATTTGCAATCGGCTGAGTCCGTTGCTCAACAAGGGCCACAGTTTGCTGATTGGCGGTTGATTAACGTGGTTGGGCTTATTTCCGGTAACGTACAGGTGTTGTATGGTGCCGATGGCCAGCCGCAAATTCGGGTAGAGTACCGCTTGTTTGATGTGCATGGCGAAAAGCAACTGGTAGGCCGCCGCTATACGGTTTCGGCCCAGTTTTGGCGCCACATTGCGCACCGTATTTCCGACGATGTTTATGAAGCTTTAACCGGTGAAAAAGGCCACTTTACCACGCGTATTGTGCATATTGGTGAAGAGCCAGCAGCCAATGGCCACACCCGCAAACGCCTGTGCGTGATGGACCAAGATGGTGGCAACTACCAATGCCTGACCGATGGTAGCCACTTGGTGCTCACCCCGCGCTTTAACCCGAATGTGCAGAAGATTATTTACATGAGCTATGCCAACGGTTTCCCGCGCTTATACCTGCTAGACCTGCCAACGGGTCAACAAAGTTTGGTCGGTGATTTTGAAGGCTTGAATAGTTCTCCTCGTTTTGCGCCAAACGGTAAAAACGTGGTGATGACACTCACCAAAGGCCATGAAGGCAATAGCGAAATTTACCGCATGAACCTGAAGAACAAGCAGCTGACGCGCCTGACCTTCCACCGCGGGATTGATACCTCACCAAGCTTTAGCCCCGATGGTAAGCAAATTGTGTTTAACTCCGACCGTGGAGGCCGCCCTGCGCTGTACATTATGGATGCCGATGGTAACCGCGTGCGCCGCCTGACCTATGGTAAAGGCCGTTACTACGCACCGGTGTGGAGCCCACGTGGCGACCTGATTGCGTTTGTGAAGCAACTTGGCAGCACCTTCCACATTGGGGTGATTGACCCTGAAGGCCGCGAAGAGCGCCTGCTGACCGATAGTTTCCTCGATGAATCACCAACGTGGTCACCAAATGGTCGTGTGATTTCCTTCGCCCGTCAGGAAGGTAACGATACCCATATCTACACCATTGACCTGACTGGTTATAACTTGCGTAAGGTGGAAACCCCAAGCAATGCCAGCGACCCCGCTTGGTCGCCGTTGCTTAAATAGCGGCGCGGTCGGCAAAGCCGCCGCTTGCTACCAGGAAGTATCCTGGACCTCCGCCAACCCACTCGCGCTGCGAGCTGGGGATGGCGGCCCACAAAACCTATTTTTACGCACTGTTCAATGGCTAGAAATACTGAATAGTTCACTTTGGTGCATTTAGAGGCGTTTTTGCCAGAGCCGAGCACCGTAAGTGTAGATAGGGAACCCTACATGCGGAGCGCAGGCTCCAAAAAACGACTATAAATCGCCAAAGAGGATTATTCAGCGGCTTTGCGGCCGGTGATGGTGATGGTTCTACCTTTTGGCGTACGTTGAATAAGGCCTTCTTGCAGTAGGTAGGGTTCAATGACATCTTCAATCGTGTCGCGGGATTCGCCAATGCTGGCGGCCAATGTTTCTAGTCCCACGGGGCCGCCGTCGAACTTGTTTACCAGCGCATCCAAATAGCGGTGGTCGTTGCGGTCTAGGCCGTAGTCGTCTACCTCTAGGCGTTTTAGGGCGTCTACCGCAATGTCGGCCGTAATAACATCGCTTTTAGCGACCACGGCAAAATCGTGCACGCGTTTGAGCAGACGGTTGGCAATACGCGGTGTGCCGCGGCTGCGGCGCGCAATCTCAAAAGCGCCGGCTTGTTCAATTGGTGCGCCGAGCAGGTTGGCCGCACGCTCAATAATGTTTTGCAGGTCTGCCGCGTTGTAGAACTCCAAACGGCCTTGTACGCCAAAACGGTCACGCAATGGATTGGTCAGCAAACCGGCGCGCGTGGTGGCGCCCACTAGGGTAAATGGCGGTACATCCACCTTTACGGTGCGGGCGGCTGGGCCTTCGCCAATCACAATATCCAGCTTAAAATCTTCCATGGCTGGGTAGAGCACCTCCTCCACTTGTGGACTAAGGCGGTGAATTTCATCGATGAACAGTACATCGTGCGGTTCGAGACTGGTGAGGATGGCGGCCAGCGTGCCGGATTTATCAATCACGGGGCCACTGGTGGAGCGAAAGCCCACGCCCAGCTCCTTAGAAATAATATGCGCGAGCGAGGTTTTACCCAAGCCTGGAGGGCCATAGAGCAGCACATGGTCCAGCGCGGTGCTGCGGGTTTTGGCGGCTTCAATAAATACGGTGAAATTCTCTTTCAGCTTAGGCTGGCCGGTGAAATCTGCCAGTGATTGCGGGCGCAGAGTATTCTCCAGCGTATCTACCTCTTGTGGGGCAGCGTCTATAATGCGGTCGGTCATTGGAATTGGGTCAGTCATCCTGCGCAGTATGCCTGCAACCGCACAAAAAGAAAAGAGGCGCCGCAAGGGCGCCTACTTTCTTTTATATTTTTCATTACTCAGGCTCTCACATCATGCAATTGAACCTGCAAAGCTGGGTGGTAACCAGCAACATGATCAACATCAATAAGTTTGATACTAATGCGACCAGCTAAGTTCTTTTTGCTCAAAACTTTGCGACAAGAATTAAGCAAATTGTGATAAGCAGCTTGCTGGGCTTTAATATCCAGACCATTAATTTTCAGCTCTGTTGGCAAATCAACAGTAGATTGAGCTGTGCAAGCACGAGCATTACAAGTAGAAACTTTACGAATAAAGTCTACCCATTTTTTCAGCAAAGCCTTACTGGGTAAGCTTGTAGATTGAGCCGTGATAGCATTGTGCATATCTATATCTCCAACGGAAAGAGTGATTATTCTCTTAGACTATAGAGTATACAACATTATGTCAAATGCTAAAGGGTTAACGCAGGGCAGCAAGGGTTGCTTTAAGAAGATCGTCGAATTCTTGTGGTGGAGTGTCGGCGTTCATGACCTGCTCTAACGCACGGTCGGCCTGTTGTGGTTTGTAACCGAGGTTGAACAATGCACTACGTACATCGGCAACCACGCCACCAGCCAATGCTGCACCAGTGCTGCTGATTTCCGCCCCGTTGGCCATGCCAATTGGCAAGCTGCCAAGTTTAGATTTCAGCTCCAGCACCAAGCGCTCCGCTAACTTTTTACCCACGCCTGGGGCTTGAGTAAGTGCCGCTGCATCCTGCTGAGTTACTGCCAGTACTAAATCACGTGGGGAAATGCTGCTGAGCAATGCTAGCGCTACTTTTACGCCCACACCGTTAACGCTGGTAAGTTGTAGGAATAGCTCTTTCTCCGCAGTGTCGGCAAAGCCAAACAAGGTCATTTGATCCTCACGGACATGCAAGTGCGTGTGCACCTCGGCAGAATGCCCCGGCTCTAGCTGACCCAATGTGCGCGCACTACAAAACAGCTGGTAGCCTACGCCATTCACATCCAGCGCAACATAATCTGCGCCGATATCTGCCACTTGACCTTTGAGGAAACAAATCATGTACGCAACATAGCGGAGTTAAGCGGTTTTGGCCAGCATTGTGGCATGGTGTGCATGAGTAATTGCTACTGCTAGGGCATCGGCTGTGTCGGCCTTTTTCCAGCTGGCGGTGGGGAGCAAAATTTTAACCATGTGCTGCACCTGCTCTTTACTGGCGGCGCCAGTGCCTACCACGCTTTGCTTTACCAAACGCGCGCTGTACTCAGCAACCTGTAGCCCATGTTGGCGCGGTACCATGAGGCACACACCGCGCGCCTGCCCCAGCTTGAGCGTGGTTTTGGGATTTACGTTGAGGAATACCTCCTCCACCGCTGCGCCATTGGGCTGATATTGCTGTACCACCTCGGCCAAGCCGTTTGCAATTTCGGCCAGACGAGCATCGTCCGGTGTTTTGGGGGTGGTGGAAATAACGCCGCCGGCAATGTAGCTCAATTGGCTACCTTGTTGGCGCACCACACCCCAACCAGTGTGCTGCAAGCCAGGGTCAATGCCGAGAATAACCGACATATTCTACTCTGCCGCAGGCAGAACAAAGGCCTCTGCATCGGTGGTGGTGGGCTCCACATACACCGTGCGGCTGGGGAAGGCAAAGCCAGTACCGGCTTGTTCCACAATTTCCTTAATTTTCAGGGCTAACTCTTCCTTAATTTGTAGCCACTCGCCCCAGTCGGTTGTTTTGGTGAAGCAGTACAACATGATATCGATACTGGAGGCGGCAAAGCGGTCGATACGTACAAAAGTGCTTACCTCATCTGGCTTGGCGAATTTATCATTTAACATAATATAGTCGTTAATGTTGTTTACAATTTGGCGCAATTGTTCAGACGTGGTGCGGTATTCCACCCCAATGTGCCAGTAAATGCGGCGGTGGGTCATCTCGCTAAAGTTCACGACTGCGGCATCGGCCAGCTGCACGTTTGGTACGTACACCAACGCTTTATCAAACTGGCGAATTTGCGTGGAGCGGAAACCAATGTTCTCCACCGTACCTTCCACGCTGGGGGCTTTAATCCAGTCGCCTTTGGCAAAGCGTTTTTCGGAGATAATCAGCAAACCTGCAAAGAAGTTTTTAAACATATCCTGCGCACCAAGGGCCACGGCTACCCCAAACAAGCCCAAACCAGCTAACAGTGGTGCGACCTCGATGCCCCAAAGTTCTAGCGTGATGGCAGCACCAAGGAAGATAAGAATAATTTTTAGCGCACGTAGCAGCCAGTCTACCAGTAGTGGGTTCAGCAGTTTTTCCAGCTTACGTAGTGTGCCGGTAAACATGCCAATACTGTTGTGGAAACCCCAAAATAGCAGCGCCACAAAAAGCGATTGCATGGTTTGGTCTACCACTTGTTGTGCGTGGTCGTTTAAGTTGAGCACTAAGCCAATTAACGCGGCGCCAATAATGAGCGGCAGTAAGGTAAAGGGACCTTGAAACGCTTCGAACAGTTTGTCGTCCAGCTCGGTTTTGGTGCCATGCACCCACAAACGCAAAAAGCCAACTAGGCCACGACTAAGCATGCCACGCCCTAACCACGCCACAGCAGCAATAACAAGTGCTGCCAGCCATTGGCCTAAGTTGAGGCCATAAACACCCTGTTCCCACACTTCTTGCAGGACACTAAAAACTTCGTTCAACTGTTCCATAATGGTTCCTTTATACGTACTTTATGCAGCGTTGTCAGCAGCAGGTTTGGCACTGAAACGTGCCGGTGCAAACGCGCCTAGGTCTAGCGGGATATCCTGCCCGGTGACGTAGGCGGTCATAATATCGGCAACGCCGGCCGCCATAGCATAACTTTGGCCGCTAAGGCCGCTAGCAACGAGCAAACCGCTTAACCCTTCAAACGGGCCAATGTAGGGCATATTATCGGGCGTTACGGCCAATGAAATACAGCGTGGGTCACCCGCTATGCGCGCGTTACCTAGCGCAGGGAGCAACACGCCTGCTAAATTTTTAAGCCACTCTACTGTTTGTGGGCGCGGTATGGTGGACCATGTGGCTTGGTGTTTATCCATCACCCCGGTGTAGGCAACCATGGCGCGCCCACTGCGCTGGCGGTGAATAATCACCTCGCCAAACGGTGTTGGTAAAATCAGTACAGGAGTGGGCATATTGCCGTGCGGAATCATCTCGATAAGGTGGCAACGTGCTGGGCGCAGCGGCAGTTTTGCTGTTTCGGGCAGCGGGATTTTGTTGCTCCACACCCCAGCAACCAAAATAACGTATGGTGCTTCGCTCACATCACCACTGTCGGTTTTAACACCTTTAACATGGCCATTATCCACCATGAGCTCGGTTACAGTATCGCTACCCCAAATACGTACGCCAGCTTGTACAGCAGCACGGCGCAGATGGTCCAGCGTTTGGGAGGTTTCTAGCGAGGCATCGATAGGGGCATGGCTAATACCAGAGAGTTTTTCTGGTACCTTAACGCCGTCGCCAAACACTTTGCCAATTTCGGCAATATCGGTCACCACATGACGCTCGTAGTCGCCATTTGGTGCGCTCACTTGTGCTAGCTGTGCTGCGGCATCCTCGGTAAAGTTTAAAATAGCACTACCGCATTGTTCAAAACCAAGTGAGCTGCCCAGTTCCTCGGCTGTTTTTTGCCAACGCTCATGGGTGAATTGCATAAGCTGGTGCCACTCTGGGCGGCGGCCTTGTAAAATCATGGCGCCAGTATTGTGGCGGGCAGTGCCAACGTGGGTTTTATCGATCAGACGTACTGTTTTACCAGCACGGGCAAGCTGCAGGGACGTAAATAGCCCAACAATACCGCCACCAATAACAATTGCATCTACCTGTTCTGCCATGGGCAACACCATAACAGAGTTGACAATATTATGAAACAAAACGACATTACGGCTCATGACTACTGTATTACGCCCAACCAAGCCACTGGCTAACCACCTGCGCCAACAAGCGCATGATGTGGCTAGACAGCTGGCACTTACGCCTAAGCTACAGGTGATTTTGGTGGGTGATAACAGCGCCAGTCAAACTTATGTTCGGGCTAAGAAAAAAGCTGCCGAAACCATTGGCCTTGCGTGCGACATTACACATTTACCCGCACACACCAGCGCCGAAACTGTGCTACAGCACATTGATACAGCGAATAACGATGCTGAAGTACATGGTATTTTGCTGCAATTGCCGCTGCCAGAAGGGCTGAATAAACAACCTATTTTAGACGCTATTGACCCTGCTAAAGATGTTGATGGCCTGTGCACCACCAATGTTGGCCGTTTGCATTTAGGCAAACCAGGGCTGCGCCCCGCTACACCACTGGGTATTATCCGCTTACTACAGTGGGCCGGGCTAACACTAGCTGGTAAACGTGCGGTGGTGGTTGGTCGCAGTGGTTTGGTTGGCTGGCCAATGGCGTGCATGCTGCAACAGCATGATTGCACCGTAACCAACTGCCATATTGAAACTGAAGACTTAGCCTACCACACCAAGCAGGCTGAAATTTTAGTGAGTGCCACCGGCCGTATTGATTTAATTACTGAAGATATGGTGAGCCCAAACACCGTAGTGATTGATGTGGGCACCCGCCACGGCGACACCGACCCACGCACCGGCAAACGCGAACTACGTGGCGACGTGCACCCTGATGTGGCCAATGTAGCAAGCTTGCTTACCCCTGTACCAGGTGGTGTAGGCCCCATGACTGTTGCAAGCTTGATGACCAATTTGGTAGACGCCGCCTGTACCCAACAGAGCCACCCCCTCCACCACTGGAATTTGCATCCTTAATAAACCTTTTTCGCACTACTGCATAAAAAAGCCCCCGTTAAGGGGGCTTTGTGTTACGACCAGAAGGCTGTTAGGGGGAGAGAAACATTCCGGCCGCAACTTTGTCGGAGTTTGTTACCTGTCTCTCCCGTCAGGTAACAGTGTTAATGCTTATCGGAGCTGCATCAGCTGGTTCAGCATTTGGTCCACGGTAGATACCACGGTGGAGCTCGCCTGGTATGAACGCTGTGTCACGATCATTTGGCTAAACTCGTTCGCTACGTCCACGGTGGATTGCTCTAGAGCACCACTCTCTACCGATGCAGTACCGGCCACACCCGCTTCTTTAAGCAGTGGGGCACCTGAGGCGTCGGTCTCACGCAGCAAGCTGTTGTTTACTGGGTCTAGCTCGGATGGGTTTTGGAATACCGCAATTGCAATTTTCCACAGCTGTTTTGTTTCACCGTTGGTAAAACTACCCGATACGAAACCTTCGCCATCTACTGTTACAGAAGACAAGTTACCGGAGGCGAAACCATCTTGGTTTACAAAGCTGGTGTTGTAGTTGGTTGCAAACTGTACAATACCGCCACTACCGTCACCATCGCCTACAGCGCTGGCTGGTGTAGAAATTACCAAGTTACCGTAGCTGTAATCGTCGGTTGGAGCTGTCCAGTTGGCACTTAGTGTCATGGTTACACCGTTACCAAATTCTAGCGTACGGGTTGCCGCTGTAGCAGGCACAGCTACTGAGTACGTAGAACCTGCTGGGTCGGTAATGTCCATTTCACCGTCGGATACATCGTAAGATACGGCAAAGTTACCTACTGGTGATGCTGTACTACCGTGTACCGCTGCGTACTTAGTCGCATCGAACGTGGTACCAAGAATGTTACCAGTACGGGCAATGTTAAATGTACCAATGTTTTGTGTAGCACCTGTGTCGTTAAACGCCGCTGATAGGTCCATTGAGATGCCCAGCGTTGAGAAGTTCAACGTTTTAGGGTAACCACCAGCGTCTACAATAGCTTGTGTGCTTGTGTCTGGCGCTGTGAGTGTGTAGGTGTTGGTACCGTTGTTAAAGGCCAATGTGTAGTCACCCACTTGTGCCGCTGTGGTTGGTGTAATGGTTGCTTCAGTGCTGAAGTTAGAACCGTTGGCATCTGCTTCGTCATCTGCGGCATTGCCGGTGTCGAAATCTAGTGACGCTGGAATGGTGTTAAAGAAGAAACCACCTGTTTCATCACCAAAATCTATATCGATAGTACCAATTGGCACACCACCGGACCAGTTGGCCGTTACGGTTTTGTTGGTAACACGTTTTAGCGTACCGTCGGAGTTAAACTCCACCACACCATCGGAGATACGCGCGTCTGTACCAGTAGTACCGCCCACAAGGTTGGCGCCATCGGTGTATAGAGTCCAGTCCCACATGTTGTCGCTACGCTTGGTAAATGCCATGGTCACGTCACGCGCGGTACCTTGCGCATCGTAAACACGCATATCGGTTAGGTAGTCCGCTGTGGTTGGTGAGCCAACAACAGTGTTCAAGTTTGCCAAACGTGTGGTGGTTGTGTCGTAACCGTGAACAGTTTCTTCACTACTTACGTTCACACCAAAGCTTAGGTTACCTGTTGCCGCTGCAGATACCCCTACTGAGCGCAGCTCAATACTTGTTGGGTTTTGCAGGTCAATAATATTACCGTCACCATCTAGCTCCCAACCTTGCAGGTAGTTACCACCTGGTGATACGAGGAAACCATCTTTATCTTCGGTAAAGGCACCAGCACGAGTATAGAAAATACCAGTATCGTTATTAATAACGCTGTTATCGGAAACCATGAAGAAACCATTACCAGACAACGCTAAGTCAGTTGTTGAAGAAGTACTCAAAAACGTACCTTGAGACGCTTGGTTACGCAAAACATCGGACTGCACACCACCCGCGTTAAACAGCGTACCGCTAACCCCAGAACTGGTCACCAACTGCGAGAACAATGCCCGTGCGTTTTTGTAACCAATAGTGTTTGCGTTTGCCAAGTTATCGGAAATCACGCTAATTGCCTCAGATTGCGACCGCAAACCTGATACACTCGCTGTCATAGAACCAAACAGACCACTCATGATATTGCTCCCTTTTCGTTAATTATTTTACGTTGGTTTAACTTTCACTCTCGCCGCCGGACTGTACAAAGCGCACACGTACCGAGACGATATCCTCAAAATCTGCATCGCGGCCATCGGCCAAGCTGAGTTGCAAATTACCTGCACCGCCAGATACACCTAGGGCATAGCCATACACATATGGTTCAGCTACGAGTTTTTCCCCTTCGCCATCTACAGCAGAAAGAATCATTTTGTAATCACCGGAGGCTGCTGGATTACCATCTTCATCCAAGCCATCCCAGCTCATGTAGTTCACGCCTGGCGCATTATCGCCATCAATGGTTTTCACCAAGGTGCCATCTTGCGTGTAAATTTCAATTTGAACATCAGAAGCGGCGGCTTCTAAGTCGTAAGCAAAATCTAGCCCGCCACCTTCGGTCATGCTGAACTCATGGCCGGGTGCCAATACATCTTTACCGATGTAACTGGTCGCCAATGTTTGGGCGCCAAAGTTTTGCTGTTGAGAAATTTGCTCTAAGTAATTGTTGGCAGAAAGCTGTTGTTCGATTTGTGCAAACTGAGCCATTTGTGCAGTAAACTCAGTACCATCCATTGGGTTTAGTGGGTCTTGGTTTTCCAGCTGTGCCACAAGCAACTTAATAAAGGTATCAAAGTCTACCGACTGAAGTGCAGCACTGCTTTGCGCTTGAGACAGGCCAGAGCCAGCACTTGGTGTTTGGTTTGATACAGCAGTCATTACTTTGCTCTCTCGTTAATTCTTTGTTCTAGGCGTGGGTGTCCAGCAAACGTTCTGGGTCACGCCATGGTTCGCCATTTTCCTCGGCTTCAGCTAGTAGAGCTTCGGCATCACTTTGTTCTGCTTGCTCTTGTTGCTGGCCGCCTTGGTCGCCATCATCCTCGGCTACCATGAAGCTAATACCTTCTTGGTCGAGGTTAAGTCCGGCGTCGGTCAAACCTTGTTTTAGATGGTGCAATTCGCGTGCCATTTGTTCAATCACATCTGGGTTTGTCGCGGAGATCATACCTTTTACGGAACCATCAATAATTTGTAGCGAAATTTTCACTGGGCCAAGCTCTGGCGGATCGAGCTGAATTTTAACTTCACCACCACCTTGTTGTGCCAAGTTACGAATGTTCACTTGCACCTGACCACCCACGTTAGCGCGGCTCATTAGGTGGCTAAAGCTCACCTGCGTACTGCCCTGTGCGGTACGTGCACTAGCGTTACCCATGGCAGATGTTGCGCCACTACTTTGTGCGGCATCACCTTCGGCTTCTAGCTGTTGTAAGTTTGGATCCAACGCTGCTTGTGGCAATGCTTCTTGCGGGGTTACGCGCTGTAAAAACTCCATGCCACGGGCGTTACTGGTCCAGCGGAAAACTTCTACGCCATTACCGATTTGAATTGGGTTGGTGCTTATCTCACCCACACGGCCTGCTGGGCTTGCTTGGGCCTGCGTTATGTTAACAAAATCATTTTCCATGACCATGGGGTCTACCGGGCGCTTCACCACATCGGCTGCTGCTGTTTGCGCCACGCTTGGCACCACTGGCTCCACCGCACGTGCCTGTGACAACTGCGGCTGTTCACCCACCGGTGCTTTAAATTCAATGCCATTTGCATGCTGGCCATTTGGTAGCACTGGCTTTGCCACATCGGCCACCACTTGGGCCACTGCTGGCGCAGCTTGTTGCGCCATAACCTGTGGTGCTGGCTGCAAGCTGGATGTTGCCATGAGCGGCTCACCACGCTGTACTTGCGCCACCACATCAATAGGTTGTTGCTGCTGCACCTGTTGGTACTGCACGCTTACTTGGCGGTAATGAATAACTTTTTGAACCGACTTAATAGCCTGCGGCTGCACGCTTACTTTAGCGGCCTGCAATAGCGATGGTAGATCTTGCGCGCCACCCTTTTCGCTCAACTGAATGGCGACAGCATCGAGCATGGCGGTCATGCGTACGGCTTGGATTTGCGCATCCTTACTTGGCATGCCCAAGTTTTCTAGCGCACCGGCAAGCTCTTTAGCATCGCCAAATACTTCCAAACTAATGCCCTGCTCTTGCAGCTGGGTAATGGCAACTTCAATTTCGGTAATCACCACACTCAACTGAGTATGCGCAACTTGCAATGCCTCGGCTTGGGCACCTGCACCTTGCTCACCCATTAGGGCGCTTAGGTCTACACCTTCAGGGAATAGCTTACTTAGTAAATCTTGGTCCAACGCTGGCAGTGGCAATTGGCCTTCCTGCAAAGGCAGCGCTGCCATATCGAGCGGTTGTTGGCCATGTGGTAACAGTGGTTGCTGGCCGTTGGCTGGCAATGCACCTTCGGCTGGTGTGCCTAAGCGTGCCTGCAAAACAGCCAAAAACTGACCTAGCAACCCGCCCAAACCAGGTAGTGCAGGTTGGCCACGACCACCACCAAAAACCGCACTGGTGCCTGCTGCTTGTTGGCTAGCAAATTGTCCTGGAATAGCACTAGAAGGCACGGTAGTTGGGGCAGCAGTCATCTTAAATCAGCTCTCTGTTATCTAATTTATTATTGCCGCACGCTCTCCCCTTCGCGCAGAAATATGATTTTTTAGATGCATCAACTGTGCCATTTGTTGGATTTGCTTAACTTTCTGGAACATGTACAATGCAAAGCATGACAACACCTGTTATTCGCAAAGCTGTTGCCCTTACATTTGATAGGGAGACCGACCCAGCACCACGCGTGAGTGCCAAGGGTAAGCGCGACTTAGCAGAACGCATTATTGAGCTAGCGCAAGAGCACGACATTCCGCTCCATAAAGATGCTGACTTAGTAGATTTGTTGGAAAAAGTAGAACTAGATACGCATATTCCGCTTGAACTTTATGCCGTTGTCGCCGAAATTTTCGCTTACCTATATAAAGTAAACAATAATAGAAAAGCCACTACATGAGCACTGCAACCACATGGCTAGAAACTGTAGACCAAGCGCTAAATGTGCTGGAGCAAACTGGTAAAGAAACAACTGCCGAACAGCTAGAACAAGCGGTAACACAGCTGCAAAATTGCCAACAGAACTTTACTGAACTGGCCGAGGCTGAACAAAACACCTTAGCGCCACAACTGCCCAAAGTGCTGGAGCGTATTACCCGTGCAACCACAGCACTGCAAAATGCTCAACAAGGCTTAAGCGGTAACCACACCAAAGTACTTAAAACACTACAGGCAGCACAAGCCTATGGCACCGTACAAAACCGGAAGTAACAACACATGGATTTAATAACACCCGACCTACTCATCCGCTGGCTTGGTGGTTTGTTAGCTATTGCTGGTTTGCTGTTGGCTTTTTTGGCCACGCTTAAATGGTGGCAGGCGCGTGGCGGCACCCTGCCCGGCACTGGCGAGGTAAAAAACAAGCGCTTGCGTGTGCTGGAAACTCGCCTGATTGATGGCAAACACCGCGCGGTACTGTTGGCTTGCGACACAGAAGAACACCTTATTATTTTGGGCGGCCAAAGCCCTGTACAGCTCAGCCACACGAAAGGCAAAAAAGGTGCGTAGCTTTTATTACATTCGCCACGGCCAAACCGACTGGAATGTAGAACGTCGCTGCCAAGGCCAAAGTGATATTCCGCTAAACACCACAGGGATTCAACAAGCCCAACAGGCTGCACAACAACTGCAAAGCATTGCGATTGACCATATTATTAGTAGCCCTTTGCAACGTGCTCTCACCACGGCGCAGCACATTGCTGAGCTAAAAAACATGCCTGTTACTGTTGAAGAGAACTTGCAAGAAGCGTCACGCGGGGAGTTAGAAGGGCAGCTTATTGCCGATACCCTCAAAAAATATAATTTTGCAAAAGTGCAAGATGCCCACCGCAGCACGGGACTGGGTGTAGAACCATGGGACACCCTTGTTGCGCGCGCTGGTAGCACCATTAAAAATGGCTTATCACAGTACGAAGGTAATGTTCTTTTTGTTGGTCATGGTGGCTTTTCTCGCGCATTGGCCGAGGCATTAGACACTATTAACCCGGGTCTAGAAAATTGCGTACCGCATATTTTCCGTTACCAAAATGGTAACTATACGATAGAGTCTCTCTCATGATGTTGCGCCTGTTACTTGCCATGTTACTGATGACACCACTTGGTGCCATAGCGCAGGATGCTGGGCCGCTCAACTTGGTACTTACCGACGACCTGTTGAGCCCGCAACGTATTTTCCAGCTGATTACGCTGCTTACCGTGCTGTCTCTGGCGCCATCGGTGCTGATGATGGTGACCAGCTTTACCCGTATTGTGGTGGTGTTCTCGTTTTTGCGAAGCGCCTTGGGGCTGCAAACCACGCCACCAAACACCGTGATGGTGAGCTTGGCATTGTTCCTCACAGCTTTTATTATGGCCCCCACGTTTGAAGCGGCCTACCGCAGTGGTATTGGCCCTTATCTGCAAGGTGATATTAGCGAAGATGTTGCCTTTAGCGCTACCGTGGCGCCGTTTAAAGGGTTCATGCTAGACAATGTTACCGAACGTGACTTAGACCTATTTTTGGGCATGATGCCAGAAAGCAGCGATGCCCCTGCCAGCGCTGCTGAAATACGCGACCAAGACCGCGATGCTCTGCAAGTGGTGCCACTACAAGCACTGGTGCCAGCGTTTATGATCAGCGAGCTGCGCCGTGCGTTTGAAATTGGCTTTTTGCTGTTCCTGCCCTTCCTCATTATTGACCTCACAGTGGCCAGTATCCTCATGTCGATGGGGATGATGATGCTACCGCCGGTGATTATCTCGCTGCCGTTTAAAATCATCTTCTTTGTACTGGTGGATGGTTGGCATTTGTTGAGCGAAGCACTCGTCGGCTCATTTAGAGTTTAACCTTATGAAGCTTACAGCACGCCCGTTTCCGCCAAGTGAATCTGAGCAATCGGTTACGTTGGCTTACACGCTAGACCACGGCACAGCTGTAGAACTGGTTTACGCGCCCGACCGCGCCACGGTGGAGCCTGTTCACTTTCAGCAATGGCTAGAAAGCGTGGGGGTAGACGACACCACCGGTTGGCCTGCCTGGGCTGCAACGGTGAGCGATGTGTTTTACGATACGGTACTGCCGATTGCGATGGAGCTCACCGTTACGACCGAGCACGAAAGCTGTTACACCACACGCCACCAACCTCACCTTGACGAAGAAGAACTTTAAGAATGCTCAAACACTGGCAAAGCCAGTGTTTGGCACCAGGAAGTGTCCTGGATCTCCGCCAACCAAGCAGCTCCGCGACCTTGGGATGGCGCAGTAAAAAACCAACTCTTTGAATAGAATGCCTATGCTGCTTGGCTGAAGATATCGCGGCCGGCAACGCGCTCGACCACGTCGCCCACAGCGCCAGCAGCATCTACCACAGCTAAACGGTGGGCGGCTTTGCTCATGTCTTTCAAACGATCATCATCGGTCAGCAAGGCCTGCAAGTGCGGCAGCAGCGTTTCAGCATTAAACATAGCTTGGTCTAGCACCACACCGGCGCCTGCGTCCTCAAACAATTGGGCATTAAATTGCTGATGATTATCGGCCAATTTAAGCGGTACAAAAATACTAGGAATACCAAAGCTGGCTGCCTCGCTCACTGTAAGGGCACCGGCGCGAGACACCAAAATGTGCGTGCGTGCTAAGTGCTGTGGCAAATCATCAAAAAAGCTTTCCACCACGCAGCTGGCGAGCTGCACATTGGCATAAGCCTCACGCGTGGCTTCCACATCTTCGGGGCGTGCTTGGTGTACCACCACCAAATTTTGTTGTACCTCTGCTGGTAGCTGCGCCACCGCCTGTGGCACCGTTTGGCTAAGAATACGTGCACCTTGGCTACCACCAAGAATCATCAACTGGCGTGGTTTTTCGCTACGTTTTAGGGGAATTGCGCCCACAACATCTTGCCGTAGAGGGTTACCCACCACACGCAACCGTGGCTGCTGCGATTTGCTAAAACGGGTTTGGGTAGCAGGGTGTGCCACCAAAATACGGTCCACCACACGTGCAAGCAGCGTATTGGCACGACCGGGCAATACATTTTGCTCGTGGATAAGCGTGGCAACGCCCGTTACCTTAGCTGCAAAAATAGACGCTACTGTTGCAAAGCTACCGTAACCTAATACAGCAGTAGGACGATGCTGGTGAATAAGCCCAATAGCGGTAAGCACAGCACGGGTAAGCGCCACGAGTGACCATGCTTTAATAAAAATATTACGCCCACTCCATTTAGCCGCAGGGAGCGAATGATACGGAAAGCCAGCTTGCTCAACTAAATTACTAAACTTGCTACCGCCCAACAAAAACTGGCACTGCCAGCCACGCTCACGCAGCTCCTCCGCCACAGCTAGCGCTGGGAAAATATGGCCACCACTGCCGCCTGTGGCCAAAATTACGGTTGGCTGTTGCATTTTATCGGTGGACACGTCGAGATTCTTCACGGGTTAAATTTATCACCAATGCAGCATTTAGCAAGCTTCCCCACAACGCACTACCCCCATAACTGAAGAATGGTAGTGGCATACCGGTAGTGGGTATCACGTGTAGCACCACGGCAATATTCAATAAAACTTGTAGCGACAGAACCGTGAGCAGACCAATACCAGCAACAATAATAAACCGGTCTGCTTGGCGTTGCTCGGCACGTGCCCACAGCAAAACGTAGCCGCGGCCAAGCACAAACAAAAAGCCAACAAGTAATAGCAAAGCAATGAGAATCCCAAACTCCTCACCAATTACCGCGAAAATAAAATCGGTATGAGCATCGGGCAAGATGTGTTTTACCGTACCAGCGCCCGGGCCAGTGCCAAACAAACCACCGTTGAGGAACGCCTCCCGTGCGGCATCAATTTGGTAGGTATCACCACTCTCGGGGTTTAAAAAACGTTCTACACGGCTGGCAACGTGCGGCAATAACGAATACAGCGCAAAACCAACACCACCGCCCAAACCAAGCAGGCCAAACAACCATAACCACGGCAAGCCACCCACCCACAACTGGGCGCCACCAGCAACAACAATGAGCAAGCCTGTAGAAACATCGGGCTGCAATACCAGCACACCCAGCACCATAGCAAGCAGCCCTAAGCTAATAACCAAACCACGCCGTTGGGCAGGTATTTTTGGGCTTTGCAAAACTAACGCAACAGCAAGAAACAGGAATGGCTTGAGTAGCTCCGACGGTTGTAAATTAAAAAAGCCAAAATCCAACCAGCGAGATGCGCCTTTGGCACTGCTCCCCATAAACAACGTAGCCACCAGCAGGGCAAATCCAACAACCACACCCGGCACACACAACCACTTGAGCCAACGGTGCGGTAGCAGCGCCAACACCGTAGCGGGCACCAAGCCCAACAAAGCAAACATCAGCTGACGTTGGAAAAAATAATAACTACCCACGCCATATTCCGGCCCCACAGCGAGCGATGCACTGGACTGCGCCAACAACCCGCCTAACAACAGCGCTAAAAAGCCGATAACCAAAATGGCATCGTGCCGAGTGAGGTGCCGTTTAAACGCGCGCAGAAGACGTTGCATAACTTACGCTGCCCTTGCTTTGAGCAAAGCTTGTACAACCGTACGGTCGTTAAAAGGATGCGTTTCGGTACCAATAATTTGGCCTTCCTCGTGCCCTTTGCCAGCAACCAATACAATATCGTTCGGGCTTGCGTGGCTGGTAGCGTGTGCTATGGCTTCAGCACGGTCGGCAATTTCCTGTGCTTTTGGGCAACCTTGCAAAATTTGCTGACGCACACTTGTTGCGTCCTCAGTGCGTGGGTTGTCATCCGTTACAATTACCTCGTCGGCATATTTTTGTGCGGCCGCACCCATAGGCTGACGCTTACCCGGGTCACGGTCGCCCCCGGCACCAAACACCACCCACAACTTGCTTTGCGCTTGTTGTGTTAGCGGCTTAAGTGCGGCAAGCGCTGTGGCCAAAGCATCGGCCGTGTGGGCATAATCCACCACCACGCTTGGCTTATCTGTTGCGGTAAAAAGCTCCATACGGCCGGGCACGCCGCTTAGTTTTGGTAAGTTTTCTACCAATTGTTCCCATGCTACGCCTGTGCCCATTGCCAACCCCAAGGCAGTGGCAATGTTTTGTGCTTGGAACGCCCCCAACAATGGCAACTGCACGGTGGTTTGGCCTTGTGGCGCCTTCACCAACAGTTCCATGCCTGTGGTGGAGCTATTTTGCACGTCCACCACCAACTCGGCATTGGCACTACCGGTAGTAATTATGTTAAATCCCTGCTCCTTACACAGACTCAACACCGGCCAACTGGCTGGATTTTGGATGTTAATTACCGCCGTGCCGTCTTTATCTAGCCGTTCAGTAAACAGCTTCATTTTAGCGGCGATGTAGGCTTCCATCGTGCCGTGATAATCCAAATGGTCTTGCGTGATGTTGGTGAGTGCTGCGGCTTGAAAAGTCATGCCATCGAGCCGGTGAATATCCAGCGCATGGCTAGATGTTTCGCAACACACATGCGTTACGCCTTGCTCGGTTAGCTCGTGCAAAATGGGGTGTAGCTTAAGCGCAGTAGGGCTGGTGTAGCCGGTATAAACGCTTTGTTGATTATTTTGGTAAACGCCCAACGTGCCAATAGAGGCACTGTTTTGCACCAACTGCTGGTAAAACCACGCTACCGATGTTTTGCCATTTGTACCGGTAACCGCAGCGCGGTGCACAGGCTGCTTGGGGTGTTGTGCCACTGCCCAGCGCGCCAAAACAGCGCCCGGTGTGGGGTGGTAAATAATGTTTTCCGCCTCAATATTGGCAACTACAGTAGCACCCGCTGCGGCAGCTTTAGCGGCATAATCAGCCGTATTGGGGTGGTTACGTGCATCCAGCACGCACAGCACGCCGGGTGCAGCGGCGCGAGAATCATCCACCACTTGGGTGATTTGGATATCGTCAGCGGTGGGCTGTTGTAGCAGTTGTGATAGGCGCATTAGCCAGCACTGTAGTGGGTTTTGTGCGTTCTGCCAAGGGTGCTTTGCGCTTTGCTAATTGCGTTTTTGGCTGTTCTGGCTGAGGTGCCAAAGCCAACACCGGCATGGCGCGCTGCATGAATTTTTTAAATGCTGGCGCCGCCACTGCACCACCAAGTGCACGGCCTTTTTTGGGCTCATCTACCATTATTAATGCTACCAGTTGCGGGTTATCCAACGGAGCTGCACCAATAAACGACACCACGTTTTTACCCTTAATGTATTTACCATTCACCTGCTTTTGCGCGGTACCAGTTTTGCCACCAATGGGCATGCCAGCAATGCGCGCACCACGGCCCGAACCTTCGGCCACCACGTTTGCCATGAGACCTTTTAGCTTTTCAATTGTATCGGCAGAAATAACGGGTACTTCTTCGCGGTAGCGGTCCGCTGCATCAAACACCGGTTGGCGGTAGTGGCCATCGGTCACCAAGGCGCTGTAGGCTGCGGCCAGCTGCACAGGGGTAATGGCAATGCCGTGGCCAAAGCTCATAGTCATGGCGTGTACGCGGCCCCACTGCGTTTGTGGGTATTGGCTTTGCGCTACTTCTGGCAATGGCAAATTAGGTGTATCTAGCAGGTGTAGTTGGCCGAAGAAATCTTGCAACGCTTGCGAGCCCAATGCATCGCCAACTTGTGCCACCCCAATGTTGGAGCTATAGCGCAATACTTCGGTTAAGGTAAGTGGACGTGCTTTTGGTTTGTAATCACGAATGGTAAAACCGGCAATTTTAATAGGGTCGGTGCAATCAATCACGCTATCGGGCTCAAAGGCATTTTGCTCCATAGCCAGGGCGGCGGTAAGCATTTTAAAGGTACTGCCCATCTCGTAACTACCGTGACTAAAGCGGTTACGGCGTGCATCCTTAGCAGCGCTACCAAGCTGGTGCGGGTTGTAATCTGGCAAGCTGGCGGCGGCAATAATATCCCCTGTCCACGGGTCCATCACCACGCCCCATGCAGCATTGGCATTGGTGCTTTCAATAGTCTCGGCCAAGGTGCTGTGCAGCGCTTGTTGCAGGCGACTATCTACCGTGAGCTCAATTGTTTCACCCTTACTGAGCGTTTGGTTCATGCCCGCTTCAATACCAGCAAGACCACGTCCATCCACACTGGCACCGCCAAGCAAATGGCTAAACAAACTGCCTTGTGGGTACAGGCGCACCTGCTCATCACGGAAATAAATACCTGGCAAACCCAAATTATTCACCGCTTGCGCTTGGGCTGGAGTCAACTGGCGGTCCACCCACACAAAGCGGCGGCCCGGCTGCTGCAGCCGAGCAAGTAACTCTTTGCTTTTTACACTTGGCAAAACTTGCTTGAGCTTACGCACTGTTTGGCGGGCATCTAGTACATATTTTGGGTCGGCATAAAGCGATGGCACGGTAACGGTAGTGGCAAGTAGGCGACCATCACGGTCGGTAATATCTCCACGAATAGGTTTGGCAGCGCTAGCGCTGCGGCTGTGGTGCTCCGGCGCAGGTACGGTAGCCACCCAAGCCAAACGACCACCAATGGCACCCACAGCAAACAGCAATACAGCCATTACCAATACAAGGCGTGAGCGCAGCATGCCGTTATTACTGCTAGTAAGCTGAGTTTGGCGACGCGCGCGCATGCTGCGACGTGGCTTATAATTACGGCTTGGGCGACGCTGCTTGATCATAACGCCTCCCAACTAGAAAGTTGCTTAGGCATAAGCGGCGTGAGCTTAAAACTGGTAGCCAAACGCTCTAACCGTTGTGGGTTGGTAAGGTGTGCATATTCGGCACGCAGAATGGTAAGGGCTTCGCGCATTTGCGCTTGTTCGGTTTGTAGGGCGCGGCGTTCGCGCTTAAGTTCGGTAAGGCTGGTGCGGGTTTGGATCATCCCGCCAATGGCGAGGACAGCACAACTGGTAAGAAGAGCTCCGGTTTGCCAACGCATTAGGCCACCCGTTCAATAGCGCGGGTTTTGGCACTACGGGCACGAATATTGGCCTCAACCTCTTCTTCGGTTGGCTCTAACGGTTTTTTGGTAATCAGTTTAAATTCAGCTTTGCTGCCTAACAGGCCATCTTTAGCAGCGTCGCGGAATATGTTTTTCACCACACGGTCTTCTAGCGAGTGGAAGCTCACCACAACAAGGCGACCACCCACAGCAAGCAAGTTAAGGGCTTGGGGCAAAAACTCTTTCAGGTCATCCATCTCGCCATTTACTTCAATCCGTAACGCTTGGAACAAACGCTGTGCGGGGTGGCGCTTGCTGGTACGGCCTAGCATGGCGGGAAACACACGTTCAATCAGTTCAAGGAACTGGTGTGAGGTGGCAAATTTTTCTTTTTTGCGATGCTCCACCACGGCACGCGCCAGCTTGCGGCTGCTACGTTCTTCGCCATAGTAGTAAAAGATATCGGCCAACTCGGGCTCGCTACGGCGGTTAAGTACCTCCGCAGCTGTTGGACCATGATCTTGCATGCGCATATCGAGCGGGCCATCATTTTGATACGAAAACCCTCGCTCGGCGTCGTTTAGTTGGTCTGAAGATAAACCAAGATCAGCGACAATACCGTTAAAACTGCTGAAACCATGAGCATGGCACACTTCCCCTATATTATTATTATTGCTCTCAACCAAGGTGAGTTGGTCAGGATATTGCTGGCACAGGCTTTGACCACGCTCGATAGCGCGGGCATCACGATCCACCGCTAGTACACGACTAGCGCCTGTTTCCAGCAAAGCTTGGGTATAACCGCCGCCACCAAATGTGGCATCGGCGTACACGTCACCTGCTTTAGGCTGCACCAACTCCAAAACAGAGGACAGCATGACAGGAACGTGAACAGTGGCGGTTGATGAAACTTCTTGGGTGGCAATAGGTGCTGGCATTACAGCCCCCAGCCGTTTTCGGTGAGTGCTTCCCAATCGTCATCAAAGTGCTCTTGGTCTGCATTCAGCGTTGCTTCGTAAGCATCTGGGTTCCACATGGTGAAGAAATCCCCCTGCCCGGCGAAGGTTGCTTTGGTTTGGATATCTGCTGACTTCAAGAAACGCTCAGGCAGCAAGATACGGCCATTCTCGTCGAACGAGAGTGGTTGAGCAGCAGCCAGAATGGTACGCGCCAAGCGTTGGCGGGTTTTGCTCATTGGTGGCAATTGCATAATTTTTTCGGTGAATTTTACAAAGTCATCGTAGCCCCAACCGTACAGGAAAGGCTCGTTTGGTGCGGCGTAAACAACAACGGTTTGGCGTGAATGGGTGGCAAGCTCTGCACGAAAAGGAGCGGGGACGCTGACGCGCCCCTTCTTATCGACCCCGTTTGTGTAGGCTGACAGAAATACCGTCATTGTTGCCCCCGCTCTTTCGTACCGTTATGCGCTTTCTCTGCGCGTTTGCTACGTGTCTCATTTGTTCCCGCCCATGGTTGCACCTGGGACACGTTGGTATCTTATGGGAAAGCATGGGATAACGCAACACCAAAAGTGCATTTTTTTATACTGAGCCTGCAAAATGGCTGTGGATAACTTGGTGGAAAACCAATTTGCAACAGTGGGTTTGTCAATGTGAGCAAGGCATTCAGTAAGCGCTCCCATACTGTCCCATGGATTTTCCCATACCGTCCCACCAGTGAGCAGATGTTTACTGCACGCAAAAACCCCCACCCGAATGGGTGGGGGTTAAAACCGGCAACGACCAATGATGTAGCTGCCTAAAAATGTGGAAACAGCTAATGCAGAAGACAAAAAGAATCGAATATTCTCTGGCAAAGCAATAACGGCACTCCACCATGGCCATGTAAAAAATATAACTATTGCCGCATACATGCCGCGGCGTAGGTAAACAGCAAGTTTTGCCTGCTGTTGATGTGTGCGTTCCGGCATGTGGTCCCCCCATGTGCCGTGTAAACAGAATTTGGTGACGCTGGTATAGCGAAATTTGGCGGCAGCGGCAAGGTTATGTGCTATAAAGTATGCTATGGCTCTGCTGCTTAATTTTGCCACCATTATTATTGCTGTGTACCTGTTTTGGGCAGGCTGGCGCCGTGCCATTGGGCGCGAGATGCTGCACACGCTGGTGTGGGGATTTGCTAGTAGCATTGCGCTTTACACCACATCCCCCCTGCTGGGTGCCGATGCTTCCCAAAATCCGGCTTTGGTTTGGCAAGCTGTTAAAACGCTGTTGATGAGCTATGTAGCTGCCTCACTTATTGTATTTGCTGTACCTCGGTTATTGGTATTTAGCTGGCAACTGCCCGATGCCCCACGCTGGCGCCGCTGGGCTGGTGCCATGCTGGCGGTGGGCAAAATTACGCTAGCGCTATTCACCTTTCACCTCCATTGGGCCATTAACACACCATATGCCGACCGCTTGGCAGCTATACCGGCTGAGTTTCGTGGCGCTTGGGTGGTAGACGGCATCGCAGCATTAAGCGACGCTATTTATCATGATATGGTAGAGCATGGTGCCGTAGAATATAACAAATGGCATAGCGACCCAGAAACTGGCACAGAGCCTGCGCTGCCTGCAAACTTGGAATGGCTGGAGCGCGACCCAACAAACATATTACCGGAGCAATACCGATGGTAACTTTAGCAATCACCTACTTACTTACTTGGGTTGTGTTACTCAACAGCGCTTTTTTGGCACCCAAAGCTTTTACTCCCTTTGCTAAACTGTGTGGCGACACACTCGGCTGGCGCTGTGCAGAGCTTCTATGGCGTTTACCACTGCTATTGGGGTTGGGCTATTTTGTGGATCGGCAAACCTACCTTAAGCCCCATAGTGCATGGCAAAGCTGGGAGTTTTACGCCACATGGCTAGCACTTAGCTTGCTAATTATGCTGCCAGGCGTGCTTGCTTACCTACGCAAACAAAAGGATTTAGTGGCATAAAAAAAGCAGCCACACGAGGTGACCGCTACTTTTTTAAATTATGAAAGCAAAAATGCAACTGCCATTTCCAATTGCCGTGGTAGATCTTTCGTTCGCGTAGAAATCATATCCAGTTCAAATGGACTACTACTAGGCTGATAAACTGGAATTTCTGCGGTTGCTTCACTACGCAATATAGCTACAGGCACTTCTACCTTAAGCGTATGCATTATAGCTACCATTTGATTGCAAGGGATACCAGCCAATTGCCCTACAATAATAAGCTCAACATTGGTATCTTGTAGTTTTTGCAATTCACCTAGATGCTGAATCACTACAATCTGATGATTAGTACGCTGAGCGACTGTTCTCAACACACCACCAACTTTAGTTGTAATGCCATCACGCGACTCAACATAGAGAATCTTTTTAGTTTCCATTGCTGGCACCTCATAAAAAGAAAACGCAATAAATTTGGTAAGTTAATTACTACACCACACACTTCAAGGGCACAAGTGTTTATCCCAACAGCACACTTTAAAACTGTATGGCTTACTAAGAGCGCAAAAACGGGTTTTTGGACTGTGTGAAAATCATTTTCAGTGGCACGCCATCCAAATCAAACATATCGCGTAGCTGGTTAAGCAAGTAACGCTTGTAGTGCGCGGGAATGTTCTTCGGGCGGTTGGTGTTAATATGGAACGTAGGCGGTTGCACACCTTTTTGCGCCATAAATTTCAGCTTAACACCCTTCCCTTTATATAAAGGCGGTGGGTTATGACTGGTGATATTCTCCATCCAACGGTTCAATGCCGACGTTGCAACACGGGTGTGGCTACGGCGATAAACATCCAGCACTGCAGGGAAAATATGTTGCAGACCTTTTTTGTGTAATGCCGAGATAGTTACAATTGGTACATTACGCACGGCGGACAAACGCTCGTTTAGCTGAGCACGTGCTTCGCCCAAGGCTTGTTCTGCATCGCTCACATCATCCCACTTGTTCAGTACCACAACCAATGGCGTACCACGGCGTAAGGCACGGTCCACAATGGCCATATCCTGTTGGTCGAAGATATTGTAGATACCGCGATCGTAATAAAAATGGGTACTGTCTAGCACAAGGGCTACCACGTTTGCTTTATCGGTCGCGTCCAGCGCATCACCCACACTCATTTGCTCAACGTTTTCGTGCACTTTGGCTTTTTTGCGCAAACCTGGAGTATCGATCAGCTCAATGGTGTGGTCACCCACTTGCCATTGGTGACGAATACTCTCCCGCGTAAGTCCAGCCGTTGGGCCTGCAAGCATAGCTTCCTCACGCAGTAGCGCATTCACTAAAGTAGATTTACCCACATTAGGGCGGCCAACAATAGCCATGCGCAGTGGTGCATCGGGGGTAAAAATTTCCACCTCTTCTGTCATATCTTCATCAGCAACAAACTCTGCCTCTGGCGCTTCCTCCTCTTCCGGGCGTGGGCTGATGAACTCTTCCAACGCTTCTTCCAGCTCTGGCAAGCCGCTGTTATGGGTGGCACTTAGCAGTAGTGGCGTACCTAAGCCCAATGCAATGGCATCATCTTGCACATCTTCCGCTGTTTTTACGTCAGCTTTGTTGATGATAGGAATAACCGGCTTATCCAAACGGTGTAGCTGGCGGGAAAGCTCTTCATCGGCTGGCAACACACCATCGCGCCCATCAATCACATAAATTAAAATATCCGCCTGCTGCGATGCACGCTGCGCCAGCTTAGTTAGGTCACGTGCCATGGCATCGCTGGGTTGGTTTGGCTCCTGCCCCGCAGTATCTACTAGGACAAATTCTAGCTCGCCCAAGCGGCCAGGGCTGGTGCGTGCATCTCGTGTTACGCCCGGCTGCGGTGCCACAATAGCTTTTTGACCCACAGCAAGTAGGTTAAATATTGTCGACTTACCCACATTGGGGCGGCCGACCAAAGTGACACGTTGGCGATTTTGTTCCATGCGCGTATGTAACGTTTTTAACTGGTTATGGCAAGTGAATACAAATTATAAACTTCTTGATCAGTAAAACTGTCAAAAAGAGGGATGGCGATAAATTAATTACTCACAACAAAAGCATAAACCCCTGCGCAAACAGGGGTTTATCTCATGCTCTGGTCTGGTTTTTTGTATAGCGGCGCTGGCGGCAAAGCCGCAGCTTGCTACCAAGGACACCTTGGAACCGCGCCAACCTACTCGCTTACGCGAGCTAGGGATGGCGATAAATTAATTACTCACAACAAAAGCATAAACCCCTGCGTAAACAGGGGTTTATCTCATGCTCTGGTCTGTCTATAAGCCGGGTTTTGTTCCACCAGCGTGCTGGTTTCGGCTGTTATTCATCTAGGCGCTGCGTCACCGCAACGCTCGTGCGCTCTACCTGGAACAAGGCGGACAGCCTTAACGTCCCTATTTGAGCTTGCACCCGCCGGGGGTTACCGTGCCACCGCTGTTACCAGCAGTGCGGTAGGCTCTTACCCCACCGTTTCACCCTTACCTACTTACGCAGGCGGTTTACTTTCTGTTGCCCCTACTGTCACCTTACGATGCCCAGGCATTACCTGGCGACGTGTTCTTTGGTGCCCGGACTTTCCTCGTACATGTAACTTACTCATTACAACTCGCTCAGCTAACAAAGGCAAAGCCTTTGCGGCGCTTCACGTTTGGCCATCTGCATTCGCAGCTGGCACTAACTTTTTAATAAGTTAAAAAGCTAGATGCACGCAACAGCCCAACAAACCATGTTCTTTATGTAGGGGAAAAAGTGCTCACTGGCAAGTACGCCAAAAATTATAACATTAGTCTTGCGGTGTATTTAGGTACGCTGCTGCCGTGGTGAACACGACGACGCGTAGTTAAATCCTACACGAGGAGTGTGAACCACAAAGCGGTGTAGATAAATCGCCGCAGGGCTAATGTTAGCGGAATTGAATTAAGCGGCCGTCGTTAAGCAGGAAGTATAAGGCACTACCAGCAACCACAGGCATTGTTGCTGCACCGGCAGGGAGCTTAGCCGCTTTAAGCAACGCGCCATCGGTTGGGCTGAGTGATAGCGCATAACCATCGGAGCTTGCGACCATTAAACGACCACCAGCCAGTACTGGGCCATGCCAGCGGCGTGGGTCTTCCGCACGGCTTGGTACCTCGCGGTTTAAATCAGTAATGAAACGCACACGGCCACCAGTGCGGTTAATACCCACCAGGTTACCTTCGTCGGTTAGGACATAAATCATGCTACCAGCTACCCATGGTGTTTGGGAGGTATTAATTGGCACACTCCACAATCGGGAACCATCAAACACTTTGTAAGCTGTTAGCAAGCCAGAGCTACCAACGGCGTAAAGCACACCATCGGCAGTAACGGGTGCGGCGTTAATATCGGTCAGGCGGTTAAAACGACCACTCGCTTTTTGGCGTGGCAACGCATCGTGCCAAATGTAGCTACCGTCTTTAGCATCCAGTACAAAAACTTCTCCACTGGAATATGGTGCTACCACAAAATCACCACTAATAGCTGGGGGAGAACCACCCAATACCGCCAAACTCTCAGGCAAGCCAGTATGTGTCCATTGCAGTAGGCCATCTTCGGCATTCAGCGCAAACAGGCGGTTATCGTAGCTGAGCGCATAAATTTTATCTTCCGTTACCGCTGGTGCCACCCGCAATGGAGACTGCACATCGGTACGCCATACTTCCTCACCATTCTCGGTATTCAGCGCAATAATTTCACCCGTTGCGGTGGTGGCAATTACCTTACCGCTAGATACCGCCAAACCGCCAGAAACACCAGCTTGGTCATCTTCTTTCAGCTTTAGTTTGGTGTTCCAAATTTCTTTACCACTTTGCATGTCCAGCGCAACCACACGGTCTTTACCAATTTTGCTAAACACGCGCTCGCCATCCACCACTGGTGGGTTCATTACCGTTGCATCGCCTTGGGCACCTAAAGATTTTGTCCAAGCACGGCCCACTGCTTCTGGCAGGTATAAGTGTCCTGGTGCGTGGTCGGGCGTGCCACCCAGCTGCACCCAGCGGCTATTACGCAAGGCAGGGCCAATATCTAGCGGGTAACGCTCAGCTTCGGGGTGTACTGCCAAATCTAACCGTTCTACCAAAATGCTCAGCCGTTTACCTTCCAGCGGCGGAGCCTTATCTGGTGAATTACATGCGCTAAGTACAAGCGCAATAACAGGGGCAAAAAGAACGGTATAACGCATATTAATTTATAACACCGGCTTGGTTGGTAAGGAATTGTAGTCGCACACGGGCACGCTCACGCAATGTTGCTGGCACATCCAAACGCTCTACAATAGATTCATAAAGTTTAATAGCAGCAGGAATATCACCCGCAGTTTCTTGCAGCCATGCCAGCTGCTCTTGCGCTAGTGGCGCTACGGCAGCATTGCTATCTACCAGTATTTGTAGGTCTTGCGTTGCCGCGGATACATCGGTTTGTAGGTACAACGTCGCACGTTGCAGGCGTACAAAATCTTGCCAGTGTTGGTCTAAGCTTTGTTGCAGTAATGCGGTGTAAACCTGAATTGCTGATGCCACATCGTTATTGGTAGCAAAGCGTTGTGCCAGCTCTAAGCCAGCCAGCAGTTGATAACCTTGTGGTGCTGTTTGTACCAGCTCGCTCAGCGCGCTGTTTGCATCTTCCACATTACCGGTGGTGATACTGCCCCAAGCCTCGGCCGCTTGGTTGCGCTGACCTTGTTGCATTGCTTGGTACCCTTCCCAGCCAATAGCAACAGCAAAAATAGCTGCAATACCGCCAATAATAGCAGCACGCCAGTTGCGCCAAAATTCTGCCAAACGCTCTTCGCGTAGAAATTCATCTACCTCGTGTACCAGTACGGTAGCGGCGCGTTCTTCAGCTGAAGGTTCGGTCGGTTGTGGCTTTGGTGCTTGTTTTGGCGTGGTTTTGCGTTTTGCTTGAGCCATGGGAATCTCTATCTATTCTTTGTTTAACTGTGCGTTTTTAACGTATTTCTACTAACTTGGCAATGCGTCCAGCAGTTGCTGGGTGTACGGCTGCTGCGGGTTTTCAAACACCTCGTGCACGGGGCCATGCTCTACAATTTGGCCATGGCGCATTACCGCCACGGTATCGGCCACTTGGCTTACCACCCGCAAATCGTGCGAAATGAAAATCATGCTCAGCTGATAGTCTTTTTTCAGCTGTGCTAAAAGCTCCAAAATTTGTGCCTGTACCGAAACATCGAGCGAGGCGACAGGTTCATCCGCCACCAATAGTTTTGGATTAAGCGCCAAGGCGCGCGCAATACCAATGCGCTGGCGCTGGCCACCACTAAATTGGTGTGGGTAGCGCTGCGCTGCATCTTCCGGCAGACCGCACGCTTTAAGCAATTGTTGTACGGTTTCATCGCGTTCTTGCTTGGTGCCAATGTTGTGTGCGTCTAGCCCTTCACGCACGGCGGGGCCAATTTTCATACGTGGATTTAGGCTGGCAAACGGGTCCTGAAATACCATTTGCATATCACGACGCATCGCCTTAAGCGGTTTGCCTTTTAGGTTGGCAATGTTGCCGTGTGCACCAAACTGAACCACGCCTGTGTCAGGGTCGTAAAGGCGCATAATGCAACGCGCGAGGGTAGACTTCCCGCTGCCGCTCTCGCCAACAATGCCCAGTGTTTCACCTTCCTTAAGTACAAAGCTGGCGTTGTTGACGGCTACTAGTGGACCCTTCCGCTGGAACAACCCACCACTGCGGGTGAATGTTTTTTGCACAGTTGTGGCAGTGAGTAATTCAGCACCTTTTACTGCTGCTTTACGCTTGGTGTTCAGCTTAGGGCTCGCTTTGAGCAAACGCTTGGCATAGGCATGCTGTGGCTTGCCCAACACCTGCTTAGCGGTGCCGTGCTCCACCAATTTGCCGTGTTCCATTACCGCTACATGGTCGGCAATGTGCTGTACCACGCCAAAATCGTGCGTAATGAACAATACTGCCGTGCCAAATTCCTGCTGAAGCTCTTTAATCAGCTTCAAAATCTCGCCTTGTACCGTGGCATCCAGCGCTGTTGTTGGCTCATCGGCAATCAGTAACTTGGGCTGCAATGCCAGCGCCATGGCAATCATCACCCGTTGGCGTTGACCACCGCTCAGCTGATGTGGGTACTGGTGGTAGCGCTCAGCCGGGTTGTCGAGCTGAACTTTTTCAAACAGCCCCACCACCTTGGCAAAACGTTCACGCTTGTTGAGGTTGGTGTGAATTTTAAACACCTCAGCCACTTGCTCGCCCACCTTCATCACCGGGTTTAAAGCGCTCAACGGTTCTTGGAAAATCATGCTCATTTGTGCACCGCGCAATTTGCGGTGCTGCTTGGGCGTGAGGCTTAAAATATCATAATCCTCAAACTTCAGCACGTCTGCTTTGGCGCTTAGCTCTGGCGCCAATAAGCCCATAACACTCAGGCCACTTAGCGTTTTACCACTACCGCTTTCCCCCACTAAGCACAGCGTTTGGCCTGCCTCTAACTGCAGAGAAACACCATCCACCAAGGTTTGGCTACCAACGGTTATATGTAAATTTTGAATATCTAATATAGACATGGTTGGCAGTTTAACTGACTTAGCTTAACCTTTAAACTCTTTTCCCATAATGAAAACTTCGCGGCTGTCGCTGCGGGATGATGGCGGCTTAATGGTTTTGGTTGCCTTAAAGTGCTGGCGCATCAGCGCGCGTAGGTCTTCCTCGCTACCACCTTGGAAAAGCTTCGCCACAAAATGGCCACCCGGCTTGAGTGTTTGAATCGCAAAATCCAGCGCCATTTCTACCAGCGCCATACTACGCAAATGGTCGGTTGCGGCGTGACCGCAGGTACTTGGCGCCATGTCCGATACAACCACATCCACACCATTGGGCACGCGTTCTAGCAAATCATCCAGCACGTCATCTTCAGTAAAGTCACCTTGAATGAGCGTGGCGTTGGCAATGCCTTGCACCGGTAATAAATCGATACCAATGAGCGTGCCCTGGCCTTGCTGGTACTGGCTAATTACCTGTAGCCAACCGCCGGGCGCGGCGCCTAAGTCCACCACAGTTTGCTGCGGTTTAAGGAATTTTTCCTTATTCTGAATATCCAACAATTTGTAAGCGGCGCGGCTGCGGTAGCCTTCCTGACGGGCTTTTTTTACATAGAAGTCAGAAGACTGGCGCTTAAGATATTCCTTAGAGCTCGCCTTCATTTTCTTGTTGGCAAATTTGGTGTGCGCACCTTTCAGCTTGGGCTTTTTCTCTTGCCCGGTAGAAATTGCAGTGGGTTTTTTGCGCTCAGTCATGCGGTGTGTATAGCACAAACACTATGCACGGCCAGCTAAATCATGAAATTGGGTAAAATCGTGAATACCCAGCTTATCCTGCGCCAGCTCATAACGCTGGTTGACTGGCGTGTTAAAAATCAACTCTTCATCAGCTGGTAAAACCAACCAGCTATCGCGGGCAATTTCGCCTTCTAGCTGGCCGGGTGACCAGCCTGCATAACCAAGGCAAAAGTTCACTTTTTGTGGGCCATGGCCAGCGGCAATATCGCTCACAATGTCGGCTGTGGCGCTCATCAACACGTGGCCGCCAGTAAAAATACTTGCATCGGAGCTATAGTCATCGCTGTGGATTACAAAGCCACGGCTTTCTTCCACCGGGCCGCCTTTGTAAATAATTGGCAGGTGCTCGGGGCGTGCTAGTTCAATACCCATGCTCTCGGTAATGTCCTTAAAACTTACCTTTGGTAATGGCTGGTTAACCACCACACCCATGGTGCCTTCATCATCGTGGTTGCACACGTAAATAACCGCGCGCTCAAACGGAGAATCGTCTAGCTGTGGGGTGGCGACCAATAAGTGGTGTTGCAGGGAATCGAGGTTAAAGTAGTTCTGACTCATTAGCTGCCATTGTACTGCGCCGCAGCCGTGGTGGCAAGAGTATCGGCACGCTCGTTATCGGCATGACCTGCATGGCCCTTAACCCACTCCCAGCTTGTGTTATGGCGTTCTAGCTCGGCCAGTAGATTTTGCCAAAGGTCTTTGTTTTCAACGGGTTTTTTATCGGCTTTTTTCCACCCATTTTTTTGCCATTTTGGTGCCCACTCGGTAGCACCTTGCATGACGTATTTAGAATCCGTCACAATATGCACAGTACAGCTACGCTTAAGCGCCTTGAGCCCTTCAATCACCGCGGTGAGCTCCATGCGGTTGTTGGTGGTTTCAGGCTCGCCACCGCTGAGCTCTTTCTCCTGCCCGTTCCAACGCAGCAATGCGCCCCAACCACCTGGGCCAGGGTTGCCGCTACAAGCACCATCGGTTGTTAATGTAATTTTGTCAGTCATCTTCTGCACCATAGGCAAACCACTGGCTTGACGCAAGCCACACCATTGTGTACAAAAAGTGGAATTTTATCTTTCTTACCTCATTCTAGCGCCACGGGAGGAAACCATGGCTGAAGATACTGAACACCCCGTAACAGAGGGCAACGCTATTCGTAATGCACGCCAACTGTTGGAAAGTGCTGAAAATACGGTAAAAAACCGCAAAAAAGACCTGGCTTGGGAAGAAACTTTCCTTGCTAACAGGCGTAAGCTTTATGATATTTTGGAGGCGCAAGGCAAGCTGGAAGAAAATATCGACTTTGATGATTTTCAAGACTTTATCCTTGCACAAGGTCATAACAAGCACTTTGCCTCTCAGGCCCGTAATGCTCTATTATACGGGGGCCGATTACCAAATAGTAACTACCATGATTTATGTGTGTATGGCCACTACCTCTATGGCGCTCCCATGATTGGGCAAAAGACTCTCACACTCATTTATGCTTACGTTAAGTATTTAGCTAACCAGATGGAACCATGACCCAAACTGAACTGGCACTTGTTGGTGGCGTTAACCCACCACCACCAAAACCAAGCATTGCGGAAACGTTCCCGACCGATATCTCACTTGAACAGCATGTAAAAAACATGGCTGAGCTCACACAAAAAGCACAGCAAACACAGCGGCTGGAAACGCTCATTAACCTAGGCATGCTGGTAGCAGAATTTCCTCTTGCACCGGGGCAGTTTTCACCCCATGTGACAACCCTATGCCAAGGCGTGCTGAGAGATAACGGCATCCACACGTGGAGCCAATTGCTTAACCGCACAGAAGAGCAACTGCTTAACCTTGACGGTTTCGGCGAAAAATCGGCTGCGGTTGTCCGCGTTTATGTGGCTTACCAATTGGCTTTTTTACGCGGGGAAATCAAAAGCTGAGTAACGACATTAAAGGCGCTGCAAATGCAGCGCCTTTTTTGCGTTGGTGACTATACATCACCATCAAGAGAACTTTTAATACGTATCTGCCTTAGTACGCTCAATGCCGCGGTAACCAGTGCATAAGTACAGCTCAGCTTGCTTATACACACGCTCCCACACGGTACTGGCCACACGGTTAAACGGTTGGCAGGTGCGGAAGCCGTTTATTACGTTTGCAGGCACGCCCTGCCCTTCGGTAATGAACATTACAATGCTGCGGTTGTTTAGCTCCGGCCAATCTACATAATCGTAATGGTTTTGGCGTTTACTACCAGGGTTAAGATACAGCACCTGCGGCTGACCAGGAATGTAAAAACTCAGCGCTGCGGTGGTTTGATAACGCGGTGTTAGGTACACCACATCGCCGCCTACACGCTCGCTCAAGGCGCCTACTGCACTGCCCAAACCATTCCAGCCCAGTAGCGGTTTTAACGGATCATTTTTGGGTGGCAGTTTAATACCTAGCGTACGCACCAGCTCGGTGTTGTGGATACCAATGGTAAGCGGCAGGTTAAGCACCAATGCTGCCAGCACAATCCACTTGCCCCATGTGCGCTGGGTAACCCAACCAATGGTGCCCAACATACCGGCAAGCATACCCAGCACCGGCCAGTTGGCTTGCACCTTGCTGCCACCAATAGCCAACCACAAAAAAGCAATAAAAATAGGCGCGGAGAACCACCATAGCAGCGCTGCGGTGTGGTCGGGCGTTTCAAAATTACGGCGACTGCTCAACCAAAACACAAACAACAAAATAAGCAGAATTGGGCCAACAACCATCAGCTGACCGCCAAAAAACAGGCCAAGAGATTCTAGCAGCGGTACACTGCCCTCGCCCCCACTGGCTTGGCCAGCAACGTGCTTAAAGGCAACCCAACCATTTTGGCTGTTCCAATAAAGTACTGGCAGCTGGCACAGTAAAGAAACCACGCCCGCAACATAGGGCTGCGGCATTGCTAGCCACTTTTGGCGCTTAGGCCCCAGCACCAAAAACAGAAACAGCAGCGGGTAAAACACCGCGACACTGTACTTTGCCAAGCCAGCAACACCCACGGCCACACCAACACCCAACCACAATGGCCAATGTGCTTTAGCGCTTGGCTGTTCCCAATCCACACGGATGAGTAAATATAACGCCAAGAGCCAGCCAGTAATGCTTGGTACATCGGTAGTCATCAACACGCCACCTACGGCAAACAGCGGTGTAAGTTGTAATAAGGCAAAACCCAGCCATGCTGCCAGCGCACCACGCCAACGCCATAACAATGCAAAGCCAAGCAAGCTAATCACCCCATGTAGTAGCGTAGCTGGCCAGCGTACCCCTAGCTCGGTATGGCCTACTAATGTGGTACCACCAGCAATGAGCCAACTAATAAGTGGCGGCTTGCTGTAATAACTCCAGTCCAACGCGTGGGACCAGGTCCAGTACTGGGCTTCATCGGGACTGAGTTCCAGCGGGCCAAGGTGAATATAAAGCAAGCGTAACGCAGCCAGCGCTAAAGCCACCAGCACCACGCCAATAAAATGGGAACGATTTGACAAATTCATGTAATACCTTTAACAAATTTTAGACGCATCCGAAAATTTTTTGTTGTTCCAACACTTTTACGGAGTAATCTCCTATGACGATTCCTGAAGAATTTGCCGAGCGCGTTCACGCGCTTGATACACGCTGTGCAACAACCACAGCACAAGAACCCCTCCCTCAAGGTATTTGCTACCCATTGGATAGCATCCTCCCTCATATTTTGACGCATTTAGATCGCCTCAGTAAAACGGAACAGGCGCGCGGCAATATATGGAGACTTCCCCACTATGTACTGAAGCTCGATGAGTTGCAAAACCAAGCTGCAGAAAATATTGATAAAAACCAAGATAGCTCACTGCGCTTTTTAACCGAAGCTTCAGCTGTCATTATTCATGCATTCATGAACTACGGGCTAATGTTTTTTGAGCATGATGAACATGAGGATGGTAAAAAAATTCACCCATCTATTCCCAAAAAAATTGTTCTCGGCGAGCCCAAGCATGAGCTTATCACTCAACCTGTAAACTTTGAGACAGTATGGGAGCATATCATTACCGCAATGGATATTTTCATTGGTCGTAATTGTAATGCTGAATTCAACTGGAAGCGCACACTGCCTGACTATGCCAATGCGGTAACAGCAGGAGTGCGTAAGATGCAGGCTGTGTCAGTACAACACCATCTTGCTCCCGTGCAGCATGATTCTCAAATTAAACGGCACATGCACTTGGTACTGCGTTATGCCCTTGCCGCGCGCATGTTGCATGGTAAGCCGAGCAGTGCTTAAGTTTAACTTATCTCAATGACCCGTTCTGTGCTGACGGGTCATTATTTTTTGGGTACAGTAGCCTCATGAATTTTATTAGCCAGCGCCCTGCTTTGTTTTATAGCTTTGTTTTAATTGCACTTATTGCTGTGTTATGGCTCAGCGGTGCCGATGCTTGGCTTGCCAAAAAAGTTGTAAGCCAAGATGCACCATGGGCCTGGTGGATGCGCCAGTGGAGCATTTACCCAGCGTTGTATGTTAGCCTTGCAGCCATTATCTTTCTCATGTTGCCGTGGGTGCACAAACGGTTCCCCACCCTACGCCAAATGGCTGCTATTTGGTTGGTAGCGCTCATTATTGGTGGCGGGCTTATGAACCAAGTTATTGTTAAAGAAGTTATTGACCGCCCGCGCCCACGCCAAACCGTGCTGCTGGAGGAAGTACCCACACAACAATATAGCGCCCAAATTGATGGTAATAGCTTTCCTAGTGGGCACGCGGTGATTGGGTTTATTTTTGCGGTACCGTTTTTTGTACTGAACCGTCGCAAACCTTTGGCATGGATCTTTTTAGGCGTAGGGCTTAGTGCTGGCTTTGGCGTGGGCTTTGCGCGTATGACGCTGGGTGCCCATTACTTAAGTGATATTATAGGATCATTACTGTTTACGTTGGTGCCTGCAGGGTTGCTCACCCGCTGGATTAAACACGATACCGATGTACCAACTTATGTTACTGGCGGGTTTATGCTGGTGGCAGTAAGCGCTTTGATTGGCTTTAATGATTTTCGTACCAACCTGTTTTGGCAACCTGATACGGCCATTACGCGCCTACGCCTAGATTTACCTTGCGAGACTATTGAAGTAGGCCGTGCCGATGACTTAGCCGTACGTGTTGAGCTAGAAGCCTACGGCGCCCCGGTAAGTAACATGCAGCTACAGTTTGCCAATGACACACTGAGCCTTACCCAATGGAAAGGTATTTTCCACAGCATTAACTGTGCGGCACAAGTGGCATTGCCACGCAATGTGGGCGTGGCGTTGCCTGAAGGGCGAAACTTACTGAGCCCCACCGTACCGCCAGAAGTTGTTGGTCAGCGCGATGGCTGGCTTACCGTGCGATATTAAAAGTATCTCTATACAGCGGCGTGGTCGGCAAAGCCGCCACTTGCTGCCAGGGAGCACCCTCCTGCGACATGACCTAAAGGTCAGTCTTCGGGACACTTGCTTAAAAAGGATACTTAATCCTTTTTCATGGCTTTGCCATACCAGCTCGGTCACCCGCGCCAACCAAGTCGCTCCTCGACCTTGGGATGGCGAATAACGGGTCACGATTTATACAAATCTTAATTTAAATATTGACACACCCGGCAAAATTGCGTACATGAGGCCTCCAATACGAAATTTATAACGAGAAGTAAGAGAACAGACTAATGGCACGCGTATGTGAAATTACCGGTAAACGCGCACAAGTGGGTAACAATGTTTCCCACGCGAACAATCGCACCAAGCGCCGCTTTTTGCCAAACCTGCAAAACAAGAAATTCTACAGCGATGTGCTGGGTATGAACATTGCGCTGCGTGTAACCAACGCTGCAATGCGCACTATCGACAAATACCACGGCATTGATGGCTTTATGCTGAACTGGAAGCCACGTAAAACTGAAACCTTTAGCGCTAACGCTCTACGCGTACGCAAAGTGATTCACAAGCGTGCTGAAGCTAAAGCTGCAGAAGCTGCTAAGTAATTAGTCCCAGACTATGATGATCTAAAAACCGCCCAGTGGGCGGTTTTTTGTTGATGCTGTTCGTGTTCCCTCTAGTTCCCTCGTGAGCGTTGAATAGCTCCATAAACAGCACGGCGGCGACGTTCGCGCTCACGTACTTTGCGGAACTTACGGTAATCCTCAGTAAACTGGTTAGCGGCTGTCATATCCATGGCTATTTGTTTAATAGCATCGTTTGTACCTGTTAATGGCATGGTTGGGCTAACCGCACCATTAAATGCAGTCAGCAGGCCCATTTCAATGCCTGCACCTTCTTGTTGTAATGTTTTTTGGTGGCCACGAATAAAGCTCTCCAACGCAACACGACCACCCTGATTACTCAGCGCTAAAGCGTGCTGCTTAAGGGTTAAAATAGAAGGATCATATGGCAATGGCAGCAGCAGCATGTTTTGGTCATCTTCCATAAACCACGCCAGCTCACGTGCTTGTAACAACCGTTCTTGAGTCCCTTCATCAATACGTAGCAATGTATCTACGGCCTTTAATGGTTGGTCGAGCGACATGAGCAGTCGCACACGCTCCAGCTCACGTTGTTCTAGTAATATTGGTGACAGCAATAAGTTATCGGTTTGGCGCAAGGCAGATAGCCCAGCCTGTGGTTTAAAATTAAGGCGGTTAATCTCAGCAAGTAGCAGCCCAAGCTCACCTTTTTCACGAGGGTCTTTTACCCGGTAACGGATTTGATCCTTCAAAATACGTGCAGCGCGGTCAAACAAGCCTAGCTCTCGCAAGCGCCGAGCGACATCTTGTGCCACCTCGTCCCCAGCACGGCCTGGTGGTGTCAGCTCACGGAAATCAAAGTAAATACCGAGAATACCCAATTCATCCATATTGTGTAGATTTGCAGGGTCAAACACACTGAGGAAAGTATCGGTCATCTGCTTGGTTACCCGTGGTGCTGCAGGGTGATTAGGGAAATATGTGGTCAGCATTTTCCAGCGCTCTAGCGCTTTACGCGCATTATTTTTACGCACATATAACTGGCCTAAATCAAGCAAAATGGCGGCTTCTAAATCGCTACCACGCCACAGAAAACGCAAATCTTCCAAAAAGCTAATGGCTTGTGTTTCGCCTAGCTCACCACGTTTTAACAAAATTTTAATAAACTCATACTTAGCTTGGTAAGCCAATGCATTACCCTCTTGGTCGGCAACCTCGGCTAATAAGCGTACGGCTTTATTCTCCTGCTTTTTCAAGCGTGATAACTGTGCTTCAAGATACGTATAGTCCAGCGGTGGTTTAAAATCTGGGTAGCTGGCAAAGCCATCTAGCGCGCGCTCCAGCGCTGCCACGTTCCCGAGTTTACGCGCCACATGCCCGTGGTTAATCCACACAATATTACGTAACCATAAAGGGTAACTATCCGCTGTATTAGCAAGCTGTGTAAACACACCCAGAGCTTCATTTAAATCTTGCTCAAGTTGGCTAAAGGCTACCGCCATCCACAACAAACGGTGTTCGGCTGGTGCGCCTATTTCTTGCAGTAGTGGCAAAGCCTCCTCCGCACGGTTAACAGCCAGCAACGCCACTGCTTTTAAAACACGGTCGTTACTTTGTACCGGCGTGCCATTAGGGCGCGTTGGTAGCAAACCAATTTGGCCCAAAGCTTCTTCTGGGCGCTGGTAAATAAGTGCCAGCTCCACCAAACGACGCTGCGCTACAATTTCCTGCGCGGCGTTTTGTGCTTCTGCCAGCTGCGTCATAATACGAGCACGGTGGTGGTGGTAGCCCGCTGGCGTCACCCGCATACTTGGAATAAGCGCCTGGTTTGCTGCCAAAGCTGTGCCAAGGTCTAACTCGGTATAGGGCGAGCTCTCCGAAACATCGCCACTAACCAACGCACGTGCTAATGCAGCTGGTGGAATAAGCTCACGTACTGGAATACGGTTAATCAGGCTCAAAGCATCGGTGATAGATTGTTTTGCTAAATCATACTGCTCGGTACGGCTTACGCTTAGTAGTGGGTTAGCACTCACACTTACAGGCTCAGCTGCGGCAACTGCTGCCGGGGCTGATTGCGCCGCAATATCAATTTGTATCTCTTGCTTGCCATTGCTATGGGCAATCACATAACTTTCGCCCTGTTTGGCAACAGCCAGTGCTGCATCTCCAGCATTGGTAAAAGCCATACCAGCCAATGTTGGCATAAGCTGAACAGAACCAATACGCCCACTAAACGGCGAGCTTTCTGGCTGTGTTGCCACATCAAAAGCAATAGATTGATCGCTGCTTTTATCTGTCACTTGGCGCAATGTACGGCGACCGCTACGGCCCGTAATGCGCACCCCTTCGGCAGTAGCAATAACACTAAAACGACCATTAGGCAGCGGCTGGTTTTTATCGCTTGGTATGAGCTGTAAAGCATTGCCCTGCCACTTGGCAGTAAACTGTGTTGGCTCTAAGAAAAATAGCCGTGCACCTACAGCATTACCACTCAACTGATTAAGCCCAGTAACGCCTAAAGCTGCCTGCTGCGCTGCACTTACACTAACCTGCAAAGCCGATTCGGCCGAAACAACCCACAAGCTTTGCTCATCGGTAAATGCTAAGACACCGGCTGCTGCTGGTGTGAGCTCCAAATGTACATTTTGGCCGGCTGTTTTAGCGCTCAGCGTTGCGGCCAGCGCACTCAAAGGCAAAAACCCCCCTATAAGGGTACCGAGTAAAATGGCGCAACGTGTGATCATTTCTCGTTAAATACCACAATTTCTACCCGACGTGCATACTGGAGTTTTTCAGCACGCGACATACTGGGGTCTGCCAGTTCAAAACGTGTGTCAGCAAATGTTGTAAATGGTATTGGCCCTGGCAAACCAGCGTCCATTAACATTTTACCTACTGCCACAGCACGGCTAATGCCCAGCTCCCAATTGGTTGGGTATGTTTTACTAGATACTGGGAACGGGTCAGTATGCGCGACCACTTCTAACCGGTTATCAATATTACGTAGGCGTTCAATCAGCATTTTCATGGCGTATTCACCATTGCGGCTTAGGTTAGAACCACTGCTTACAAACAACAGATTAGATGGCACGCTAATCACCAACGTATCTTCCACCCGATTACGCGTTACCGTAATGCCTGCCAATTGGGTATTTTCATCCACCGTTTGCTCAATCAGCACACGTAGATAGCTTAGTGGGTCTGAGGCAATAATATCCACCCGCTCAACCGTTTGGAACTGGTCTGGCCGTACTTGAATCACTGGTTTTTCTACTGCAAAAATCCCTTGGAAGGAGCCGTTAATAAGCGCCCACTTTTGCGAATCTGTTTGCTTCATGGAATACAGCAACACAAAAAATGTAATCAGCAAGCTTACCAAATCAGCAAAGGTAAGCAACCACGCCATGTTAGGTGGCTCTGGCTGTGGTGGTGCAACAGATTTTTTCTTCTTAGCCATGGCTTACTGCACCCCCCGTTGAGGATGTGTTTCTTGATATTTTTGCTCTGCATCTTGCAGTTCTTTGGCTTGGTCATCCTCCACCACACGGAACTTCATGACAAGCTCGCTAATGTTATTTAACTCCGCTGTGGCAGACGTATATGTATTTGGCGCGCCACGCTCTAGTAATGCCCGCAAAAACAATGCAGCACGGCGGCCTGCAAGTTCTACCGGGTCATAAGGTACGTATTGTGTATTATCGGTAGGGGTGGCCCGAATCATCACCTGCGCAATCATAAAAGTACCTGGGCGGTCTTTTGCCATGCTCACTGCCATATCATCAAAAAATGATGCTAAATTTGCCTTAAGCTTATTTGCTCCAGGGTGAAAGAAGCGCTCTACTTCAAAAATCACTTTCATATAGTCAGACTCTTGCTGCAGCGTGTACTCTTCCTGCACAAAGTGTGCGCGCAAAATCCCTTGTACATCCTCGGTAAAGTCATCGTAAATAGGTTGGGCTGTTTGCTCAATAGGGTCTTGCTGAATGCCCTCTCCAACCGGGTCAGTAAACGAGAACCCTTCCGCCAAACTATCTTGCACCAATTCGGTTTTTTCTTGTGACACCTCAGAAATTGCATTTAGCAAGATAAAAAATGCCAAAATGATGAGGTATAACCCCAGCATCAACACCACTGTACCCATATCGGGTGCTTCTGGTGCCTGTTCTGGTCCGAGATCTTGGCTCATAAAACTCTTAATTACTGCTACTAATTACTATATTTGTGGGCGGATACACCTTACGCAAAAAATACGTAATAAGCTAGGTGAAGAAAAAGGTTGCACACATTTTGTATATCGCCTATTGTCCGCGCCGCAACAGAATTTGATTGAGGACATAATTATGAAACAGGAAATCCACCCAGATTACCACACCATTAAGGTGGTAATGACCGATGGCACCGAGTTTGAAACCCGCAGTACATGGGGTAAAGAAGGTGATGTAATGACCCTTCAGATCGATAGTAAATCTCACCCAGCTTACACCGGCCAACGCCGCATGCTGGATACTGAAGGTCGCGTTGATAAGTTCAACAAGCGTTACGGACGCAAATAGTTTCGACTATATTTTACAAAAAAAAGCGCCACGGCGCTTTTTTTGTTGCGCTAAAGATAGCAATCCCAAAAAACCCTATATGCGGATACACAGGCACAAAAAAATGGGCATCAACTGCAATTGATGCCCATTTTTTTGAAAATTACATCGAACTCAAAGATTCAAGCTCGTTCTGATTAAACACACGGTCTAGATCAACCAAAATCAACATTTGGTCATTATGGTGCGCGATACCTTTAATGTATTCCGCGCCAATACCACCAGCTACCAATGGTGGTGGCGGTGCTACTGTGCTTTCAGGTACACGGCTTACTTGGCTTACGCTATCTACAACCAGACCAATAGAATGTTTGCCTACCTCAGCAATCACCACGCGGGTATCGGATGTATGCTCGTTTCCAGATAGGCCAAAACGCTTACGTAAATCTACCACAGGCAAAATTTGACCACGGAGGTTAATCACACCCTCAAGGAATGGTGGTGCTTGTGGCACCGGTGTAATGTCAGTCAGGCGAATAATTTCACGAACACTCAGAATTGGTAGGCCAAAAACCTCACCCATGAGCTGGAAAGTTACCAGCTGGAGGATTACGCCACTTTCTGCAGTTGTTTCTTGTTCTTGTTGTGCAGGCATATTGTTCATAGTCGGTATTCTAGGCGCACAAAACTGCTTTGGCAATAACTTAGAGCACACACTGCCCACCAGTGCAGCAATAAAGCTATAGGCTAACATGCTCTATGTGCGTTAGAATGCTTACATGTCCGATGTTTTTACCAACTTAAACTGGTCCATTAGCAGCGTACCAAGTGTGCGTACTTTTGGTAAAGTACTGGGTATTCATGGCCTTAGTATTAAGGCTGGAGGGCTAGAAGATGCAGCACTAGGCAGCCGCTGCCTCATTATAGATCGTCATGAAAACCAAGTACCGGCCGAAGTTGTTGGCTTTGATGGTGATGCAGCAGTGCTCATGGCTTTTGCTCCACTAGAAGGTATTGGCCCGGGCTGTAAAGTTTATCCACTCAGCCACCATGCCACCACATTGGTAGGACCACATTTACTAGGCCGCGTGGTAGATGGCTTAGGCAACCCGCTTGATAATGGCGGCCCCATACAAGAACCCTTAGCAGAAGTCCCCCTAAAAGCACCACCGCCCGAAGCAAGCACCCGCGCCGCGGTTGGAGCAAAGCTAGATGTGGGTGTGCGCACTGTAAATACTTTTGTCCCCCTATGTTTAGGGCAGCGAATGGGTATTTTCTCTGGTTCTGGTGTTGGTAAATCTGTACTGCTGGCAATGATGGCCAAGTTCACCACCGCCGATGTCATTGTGATTGGCCTTATTGGTGAACGTGGCCGTGAAGTACGTGAATTTATTGATGAACAACTTGGCCCAGAGGGACTACAAAAATCGGTTGTAGTTGTAGCCACTGGTGACCAACCAGCTCTACTACGACGCCAAGCCGCTTATACCACTATGGCCACGGCGGAATATTTCCGTAACCAAGGTAAAAATGTGCTGCTACTCATGGATAGTGTCACTCGTTTTGCCATGGCACAGCGGGAAATTGGCCTTAGCGCTGGTGAGCCACCAACCACCCGTGGTTATACCCCATCTGTTTTCTCTGAGCTGCCGCGCCTGCTGGAACGTGCTGGCCCAGGCACCGCGCAACAAGGTACCATTACCGCTGTATTTACCGTGCTGGTAGAAGGTGGCGATATGGATGAGCCCGTAGCCGATGCCGTGCGCGGTATTGTGGATGGTCACATTATTCTTACCCGTGCCCTAGCTGAGCGTGGCCATTTTCCAGCAATTGATGTGCTTAAATCCGTATCGCGGATGGTACCACAGTGTAACTCTGAGCAAGAAAATGTACTGGTGAACACTGCCCGCCAACACATGGCCACATTTAACGATATGGCTGAGCTGATTCGTCTAGGCGCTTATGCTCGTGGTAGCGACCCTAGCGTGGATGCAGCGATTCATTACCAAGACTTGCTCGACCCATTTTTGCGCCAAGCACCAGAAGAAAATAGCACCATTACAGATGGTTTTGGCCAGCTAGATGCGGTGCTTGCACAGCCTGCCCCCGCGCCACACACAACCATAGCTGATGAAGGCTAATGGCCACCAAAACGCTTGAACAGCTCCTAAAGCTCTCTACACATAAAGTAGAGCAAAAACAGCAGGATATTGCTAAGTTGATGGCGGCCCAACAAGCACTAGAAAATGACCAACGCACCGCGCGCGAACAGCTGATGAAAGTTGTGCAAGAAGCAGCAGCACACGATGACCTGAATATGTTGCAGCAAGCTGGTAATTACAGCGACCGCGTGCGTGATGAGATTCAACAAATGCAAAAAGGGTTGGGTTTGCTAGCAGAGCAACTCACACTAGCCCGTAACCAATTGCGCGAACATTTTGCCGAACAAAAACGCTATGAAATTTTACTAGAGCAAAAACGCACTGAGGCCGCCCGAGCGCTCAACAAAAAGCAGCAAAATGAACTCGATGAAATAGCTGCCACTCGTTAATATAGCTTCGGTGCTGGCAAAGCCGCCCCTTGCTACTTAACCTAAAACCTCGTCATTGCGAGGAACGAAGCAATCCATAGCACATCTCTCACCTCAAGATTGCCACGGCCTACGGCCTCGCAATGACGAGGTAACAGGCCACAGCACCAATTTTGCTAATAGCTATAAAGCTTAAAACTCAGGCAGTTTCTGCTTTTCGGCGAGCATTTGAGTAATAATACGCGCTTTAGAAGGGTTCATTTTCTCAATAATTTTAGCCGTTGTGGCCTGCTTCATCCGTACAAAAATGTCGTAAACAATGGTGTTATCCAGCCCATTTAACACCTCTGCAGCGGATGCTGGCTTCATGGCGCTATAAATACGCGCTAGTTGTTCTAGCTCTTGGTCTTCCTTTTTGGAAAGGTTGGCAAGTAGTTGTTCTAACTCACCTTTCAGCACTGTTAAGCGGCCACTTTGCTCTACCACACGAATCTCCGCCAAGCTCACCAAACGCTCACGCAAATCCAACGCTTGAGAACGACGGTCAAGTTCAATGCGGCGTTTTTCTAGCTCCTGTAGCAGGCGCATTTCCGCTGGTGAATACTCACGTTCAGGGTCCACCAATGGCGAAATATCTACCGGTACATCTACCTCCTGCGGGGCTTGATCCTCCTGCGCAAGGGCCGGCATGGCACTCGCCAACATCAGTAGGGCAAATAAACGCAGCACCTATTAGTTCTCCAAACGGGTGTGTAATGCTTTGCGTAGCGCTTGCTCAGCGGCCGACTGTACCGGCGCACGGCGTACTTCGCTTTGCTGGCTACCTGCGGCATAACTGGCCGCGGCCGATGCTGGTGCTGGCATACGTGTGGCCAAAACTTGTTCTGGCTGCTCTTTAGCTGGGCGCTGCATATCAATTATATCGGCACTTTGCTGCTCCACATGGCCGCCATTTGCATCGGCAGTGCCACTTGGCGCTACAGGGCGCGAATACGCACGCTCTAAACGCTGAATGGTGTTCTCTGCACGGTCGAGCATGAATTTCAGTTCCTGTGCTGTTTTGCTCGCCTCCGAGAGCTGGCGCGCAATATTTTTATCACTCGCTACGGCTTGTACCTCTCCTAAAGCACGGCGTACATCCAGTAGCTGCTGGGCAAATTTACTAGAAAGCTGAGGCAAGCGCTCGCCTGTTTTTTGCAGGTTTTGTAAACGCAGGTGTAACCACACCAGCATCACCATCACCACGCCGAGTGTCGCAATTAAAAGTGCATCCATTGCTGCTGCTAATGCCATGTTAAGACTCCTCGTTATTCACGTCGTTCACGTTTTCTTGCACCATAATTGCTTTTTGGTCCATCACCCGGCCCATGGTACCGCGTAACTTGCTGTGGCCACCCAAGGCAAGCTCAATAATAGAATCAGATTTTGTAGAAAGTGGTAGCGTATCGCCAATTTTCCACTTCATAACATCGCTCAAAGAAATCGGAAACTCATCTAGCACGGCTTGCATTTTCACCCCGGTGCTAAACAGCTCTTGCGCTAAGTGGTTTTCCCAAATGTTGTCTTGGCCAAGTTTTTCCCCAACAAATTGCTGTAGCAATTGGTCACGCACAGGCTCCAAAGTGGCATAAGGTAGGCAGAACTGTAGCGTACCTTCCCGCTCTTCCAAGTTAATACGAATTGTTACCAAAATGGCGGCGTTATTCTCACGCGTAATCATGGCAAAGCGTGGGTTTACCTCCATACGCTCGGCTTTAAACGCTACTGGAGACACACTAGAAAACGCTTCGGTCAGGTCGTTTAGTACCACCTCGGTCATATTATCCAAAATGCTGCGTTCAATGGTGGTAAAGCTACGGTCACCAACCCGAGACGGGCGAGATTTACGACCACCCAACAGAATATCCACCACTGAGTAAATCAGCTGGCTTTGGTACACCAGTAGTACATAGTCATCTAGCCCTTCAGCTTTCACCACCTGAATACCCGCTGGCAATGCCACGTTATTCAAGTAATCACCAAAGCGAACCGAGGTCATGTTAATCAGCGTTACTTCTACGTTATCCGCAGTGAAGTGACGTAATGAGGTAGAAAGAAAACGTTCAAATTTATCAAAAACCACCTCCAACATCGGCAGTTTTTCGTAGTTAACAATGTTGGAATCCACCAAAATACGCACGCCTGTGCGCTCATCATCATCATCAGTCCCTAGCAGGGAATCAATTTCATTTTGGTCGAGAATACGTTCAGGTTGACCGGTGGAAGGGCCGTCATCTTGGCCGGCACTGGCTTCCATGTCCTGCCATTCCTGCAACAACTCTTCTTCAGTTTTATCCGCCATTTACCTAACTTTAACTCTGTTCATACTACAGGCCTACAGTTCTACCATAACTGCCAACAAACGCGTATCAAAATCCTAAGCTGGAACTTGAATACATTTGATTTTGCAGGTTTGTAGAAATACCACAGTTATGTCCCCCCACAAAAGCTGAAAGGCCAGCAACATGTGTTGCTGACCTTGGCCATTTATGCGGGAATTTGCACACCGCCTTTTTCCCTGAATTTATCGGCCTGCTCTTGATAATTCTTGGTATAAGCAGGGTGACTTTTTGCATAATGCTTTGCCACTGCTGACAACAGCTCAAGATACTGCGCATCAAACTCATCTTTGGTGACCCCCAAATCATCGAAAGATACTAACCCATCTTGGAGATAGAATATTACCTGCTGTGCATGATCTACACGTAATTTAGGGTTTTGTTGCTCATCTTGGGCAGTGCGCAAATTACTCTGCACCTGCTGCAGAAAAAATTGCTGCCCACCAGCATGAATATCAGCCTTAAGCTGGTCACAGTCTGGTAGAACAACTGATCCATCAGGAAACAGAGAAATATTCAACTTTGGCTTCATAGAAGCCGGTTGTTCTGATTGACCAACAGGTTGATCTGGTATCAGCGAAAACCTTTTCCGCCGTTTAGGTTCGTCGGACATAAACTGTCCTCCTCTAAAAAGTATGTAGATACGTAACGGCCTTTTATACCAAAAAGCTTACGTGCTCAATACTTAGCTAACCAACCCAAATGTGAGTCGTGCCGCAATTGGGTCGGCCTCGGTCAGCTTAACCTTCAGCTTGGTACCCACTTGGAAGATTTTGCGCGTACGGCGACCAATCAGCTTTTTGGATTTTTCATCGTAGCGGTAATAGTCGTTCCCCAGTTGGCGCATCGGCAATAATCCTTCGGTCATACCATCGGCCAATACTACAAATACCCCAAACGACTGTACGGAAATGACCGTGGCCTCAAACTCGTCTCCAACTTCGCTTTCACGGAAGCGTGCCATCATGCGGTCGCGGGCTTCCCACTCGGCCAGTTGCGAGCGGCGCTCGGTGACGTTCAAGTGGTCAGCTGTGCCTTGTAGTTTGCTATCTTCTGGCGGCAAGCCCCCCTCACCCGCAAGTTTAAGGTGCTTAATCAACGCGCGGTGAACAATTAGGTCGCTAAACCGACGAATTGGCGATGTAAAATGGCTGTAGTGGCTCAAGTTAAGGCCAAAGTGACCAATATTATCGGGGTCGTATTTGGCCTGCATTTGGCTTTGCAGAACGCTTTTTAGCAAAATTGGCGCGGCATCATGCCCGTGCAGTTTGTTCACCAACTTTTGGTAATCCTGCCCCGTTGGACCACTATTGGTGAACTTAATATTATGCGTTTTTAAAACACTATTCAGCGTTTCTAGCTTGGTATCGCTTGGCTCGGGATGAATGCGATACAGCGTACCACGGCCCTTTTCGCCCAGCGCGCGTGCTGCTGCTACATTGGCCAAAATCATAATTTCTTCAATCAAACGGTGGCTATCTAGCCGCTCGCGAGATTCCAGCGCGTGGATGGTGCCATCATCATCTGCCACAATGTATGGCTCTGGCAGGTCGAGGTCGAAGGCGCCACGCGCTTTGCGTGCCTCAATCAAAGTTTGGTAGGCCGCATAAAGTGGCTGCAATGTGCTTTGCATCAGCGCACTTGTGGTGTCATCCGGTGCGCCATTTAGGGCTTGCTGCACCTGGGTATAGGTAAGCCGTGCATGGGAGTGGATAACCGCACGCACAAACTTAAACTTACGCAACGTTCCCTTGCTATCAATGTACAAATGTACCGCCAATACGGGGCGATCCTGCTTGGGTACTAGGCTGCACAAATCGTTGCTCAAGCGCTCGGGCAGCATGGGTACCACCCGGTCGGGGAAGTAAGTGCTGTTACCGCGCAGAAAGCCTTCCTTATCCAGCACACTGTGCGGTTGCACGTAATGTGCTACATCGGCAATGGCCACAACAATGTGGTGACCATGCGCATCACCTGGGGCATCGGCCCATTCTTCTGCCCATACGGCGTCATCAAAGTCGCGGCTGTCAGCACCATCAATGGTTACAATTGGCACTTTGCGCAGATCTTCGCGACCTTCCTTAGCGTTCCATTTAAACGCAGGTAGTGCCTTGGCCTCGGCCATCATTTCAGCGCTAAACTCGTGCGGAATTTTGTGGTTATCAATTGCAATTAAGCTTTCATGGCCTGCTAACGTTGCCCCTAAAACTTCCTGCAGCGCTACTGGTGTTGCCCCTTTAGCAGGGCGCTTGCCTGCGGTTACACGTACTACGCTATCCTCTGGCGTTTCATCGCCTTTAGGTAACATAAACTGGCTGGCAGAAAGCTCGCGATTCAGCGCGCGTACAAAGTGATGAGCCCCTTCATAATGCACCACACCTAAAAAACTATCGCGGCCATGGGTATCGGCACGTTCAGGGCTGCTTTTGTCAATCACGCTCGCAATATATTGCGTTACCGCGCCACCGTGTTTGGGCTTATTGGCCTCATCGGGCACCACGACGGCCCACACCACATCGCCTGCTGAAACCGTTACTGCTGGGTCCACCAAAATGCGTGGGTAGTCTCCGGCTAAATCTCGGTTGGTTGGAATGGCAAACGGCTCACCATCTTCTGTGAGGCCGACAATTTCGAGTTCTAGCTCGGTGCTTTCAGGGCGAATTTGGTGCTGCTGAACCGTGCTGCTACGATGCCGTTTGGTGCCACTTTGGTGCCGATTTTCACCCTTGTTATGCTGACTCGTTCTTCTTTTCAGCATTTTGCCTTGTGGCTTTTTACGTGCAGATTTTTCCTGCTTATGTTCAGGCTTTTTACCCGGTTTTTTGTTCAGTTTTGTACCAGTTTTTTGATCATTTTCTGGCTTTGAACTTTTGTGGGCACGGCGTGGCGGTTTTTTATTTGGCATAGGCAACGTTTAGCGCGTTTAGCGCCAAGTGTATAGCGAAAGCTTTATGGCTAGGCCATATCAGCGGGGTTAATCGAACATTGAAATTCGGGCAGATGGTGGCAGCTGCGTGTTGATGAGCATTTCTAGCTGGCGTGGATTTTCCTGACGCGCAATAGAAAGTACCGCAGTCATGTAAATTTTACGCAACATAACCTCAGCCGCGCTATTACGCTCTAGCTTACCGGCCATAGGCATAAAGAACATGTTAGCAATAATCGCGCCGTACATGGTGGTAAGCAACGCCACCGCCATAGCTGGACCAATTGCGCTTGGGTCTTCCAAATTACCGAGCATTTGCACCAAACCAATCAGCGTACCAATAAGGCCCATTGCTGGTGCTACCTCGGCTGATTTTTTGAAAATAGAAACACCGCTTTGGTGGCGCTGCATCATGTTAGCAATGTCGGCCGACATTACGTCTTCCACACCTTCGGGGTTAGCGCCATCTACCACCTGAGTTAGACCAACTTTGAGGAACTCATCTTCAATTTTTTCGACATCACCCTGAATGGAAAGTAACCCATTAGCACGGGCTTTTTGTGCCAACTCAATCAACATTTTAGCTTCGTCAATTGGGTCTTTCATGCTGAAGAGCAATGTTTTAAGAATCAACCCTTGGCCGCCAATTACTTCCTTAAGGCTAAAGGCTACCGTGGTAATAGCAAAGGTACCTGCCACCACAATAAGAATGGAAGGCACGTTGATAAACGCCATGAACGAACCGCCCATGATGATGGCCATAGCCACCAAACCAAAACCAACCAACAAACCAATGAGGGTGGCGAGATCCATGCGTTATGCGTCCTTATTTTCCTTGTGCTTTTACAATCTCGGTCATGGTTACGCCGAGCTTATCTTCCACAATTACAACTTCACCACGGGCAACCAAACGGTCGTTCACGTAAATATCTACCGCATCACCCACCTTACGATCTAGCTCAACCACGGCACCACGGCCTAGCTTAAGCAATTGGTGAATTTGCATTTCTGCTGTACCCAACACAGCGCGAACGGTAACGGGAATATCATATACAGCTTCAAGGCCCGCTTCAGAGCCTTCGGCGCCGGCTGCAGCAGCTGCTGCGCCTTCTAAATCTGGCAAATCGGGCTTATTTTCGTCGCTCATTCTGCTTCCTTCTCATCTTGTAAGGCTACCTTAGCTGTTTCCTCTTGTTCAGGCAATGTTTCGGCGGGCTGTTCCGTATTTTCTGTGGTAGAGGGTGTTGCCTCGGCGCTGCGCTGGCTCAGCTCTGCCACTTGGTCTGGGTTGGCACCCGAACGGCTTAGCAATGTTTGAATCTCAGCCAGTAAAATGCTCGGATCCGCTGTTGCACCGCCGTTTTTCCACTGTGCCTGTATGCCACTTAATGGTAATTTATCATCAGATTTTAACTCAATTTTATAGCCATTAAACAATTCTTGATCGACCTGCATCAATACATCTCGGGTTTGAGAATGTACGCTTACAGTTAACCGTGTTTGTTCGCCAGCAGCATGGAGCAAGGCTTTAACCAGCCCTTCCATGAGTTCTACCGGATATTGCTGTGCGGCATGCTCTGCCACACGTTGAATGGCCGTACTCAACATAGTAAGCACTGTTGGCTGGAACTGCTCTTGCCAAGCTTGTTGCTGGCTTAAAGCTTGTTGAATTTGATCTACAACTGGTTTGAGCTCGGTCTGTAGCCGGTGGTCGGCCTTTTGTTGTGCCGCCACCTCACCTTCCGCTAAGCCTTTTTGGAAAGCTTCTGTTGCCGCTGCATCTACATCAGCACGGGTAAGCACACGCCGTGCCTGCCCTTTTTGTACTGACTCGAATACCGGTAAATCTAGCGCTTTAGACATATGCCACCAGCCTACTACTGAATAAACTCTTCTTCATCCTCGCCATCAGCAAGCACAATACGTTCTTGGTCTGCCAAGTTTTTGGCCACTTGCACCACTTTCAGCTGTGCTTCATCCACATCCTTCACACGGACAGGGCCCATGGCTTGCATATCCTCGTTAAGGATTTTAGCTGCACGCTCGGACATGTTTTGCAGAACAAAGCTTTTCATTTGATCACTTGCACCTTTGAGCGCCAACGATAGTGTATCTTTATCTACTTCACGCAGAATGGTTTGCATGCCGGCATCATTGGTTTTAAGGATATCTTCGAATGTGAACATGAGTGCGCGAATTTTTTCGGCATCATCTGGGTTACTATCTTCCAGTGATTTCATGAACTTTTCTTCGGCGCTACGGTCAAAGTTGTTAAAAATATCGGCCATCATTTCATGGCTGTCACGCTTAGTACTATCGGCCAAATTACGCATAAACTCGCCGCGCAGTGAATCTTCAACAGACTCAATCACTTCACGGCTTACGTTATCCATAAGCAGCATACGGCCCATAACTTCGTTAGCGATTTTCTCTGGCAGCATGTTAAACACGCGTGCTGCATGTGCAGGCTTTAGCTTACTAATAACAACCGCAATAGTTTGTGGATATTCGTTTTGAATATAACCAGCAAGAATATCCTCACTTACGTTATCTAGCTTTTCCCACACGTTACGCCCAGCTGGGCCACGCATTTCTTCCATAAGCTCTTTAACGCGGTCTTCTTTCATGAAAGACTTGAGGAAACGCTCGGTTGTGCTCCAACCACCGGCAAGGCCACCACCACCGCCAGCCAACATATCGGTAAATTCGTTCAGTGTATTTTCTACTTCTTCACTAGATAGCTTACCTAACGAAGCCATTTCTCGTGAAAGGTCGCGGATTTCGTAATCATCCATGGCGCTGAAAATATCGCCAGCACGGTCTTCACCAATGGCTAGAACCAAAATAGCGGCTTTACGTGCACCAGAATTTGCTGATGTGGCTTTTAACTTTGGTGGCATATCTTAACCCTCCCCTTCAGCAATCCAAGCGCGAACAACACCAACGCTTTCTTCAGGATATTGCTCTACTGCGGCGGCAGCTTTTTTCACAACTGAGTCACGTACACTTCCTTCCACATTAGAAATATCTACCATTTCCTCTTGTGGCTCTGGTGGTGCAGCAACCCCACCTGGCGCGGCAGCAGCAGCCGGTGCAGCAGCCGCAGCTGCAGCGGGTGCTGCACGGCCTGTGGCACTACCTAGTGCTGCAAACGCTGGTTTAACTACTAAGAGTCCTACTAGCAGCGCAACAATACCCAAAATAGCGTACTCGGCTAGTTTTAATAACTGTGAGGTTTCTACCAATGGCGGGCTTTGCTCTTCTGGTGCAGGCTCGGTTACAAATGGAAGGTCTACTACTTCTACTGTGTCGCCACGTTCAGCATTATAGCCAATAGCAGTTTGCACCAAACGGGCAATTTCCTGCTTTTGGTTTTCGCTAATACCATCGCCACCAGCGGCAGATTGCAACAACACTGCTACAGAAAGTTTTTCTACCTCACCGCCAGCACGGCTTAAGCGGCGTACGGTACGGGTAATTTCGTAATTGGTAATTTCTTCTGTACGGCTGTCATTCGCTTGGCTGCCAGCCAATACATTTTCACCCACGGCTGGTGCATTACCAGCAGCACCTACTGCCGGACTACCGGCACTGTCACGGCTACTGCCAGTTTGCTCAATAGTCTGAGTTGAGCGGGCAACTTGGCCTTCTGGATCAAAAATTTCAGCTTCTTCTTCTAACTGTTCGGTATTGAGCTGTGCATTTACCCGCACCACCACATTACCGGCACCCATAATACGTTCCAGCATACGTACAATACGTTGCTCAAAGTCTTGCTCTAGTGCGCGGCGCAAATCATCGGCCTTGGTTGCAATGCCGATGCTACTGTCATCACCACTGTAGAGCATGGCACCGCGCTGATCGGCGATGGTCACGTCGGCAGTGCTCAGGTTAGGTACCGCAGCAGCTACCAACTGTGCAATGCTGGCGGCTTGTTCCTTACCAAGCTGACGGCTACCCAAGTTAAGTACCACTGCAGCGCTGGATGTTTGGGCTTCACGACGGAAACTACGCCCTTCTGGCACTACAAGGTGTACACGAGCACCTGTTACAGCTGGCAAAGTTGCAATTGTACGTGCCAGCTCGCCTTCTAAAGCGCGGCGAGCATTAATGTTTTGTACAAAACTGGTTGTACCAAAGCTACTGGACTGGTCGAACACTTCGTACCCTTGCACACTGCTCCCCACCATACCAGCACCAGCAACGCGCAGGCGTAGCTCGCCTACTTTGTCTGATGGTACATACACAGCACCACCACCACGAATTTCGTGCGCAACACCCTCTGTATCGAGCATGGTGCTAATTTGTTGAGCTTCTTCTAGGTTTAAACCACCATAAAGCAAAGCTAATGCAGGCTGGTTCACCCGCTGCATAGCCATACTGAATAGAATGATCATGGCCATAATACCACCGGCCAGTGCAATGAGCCGACCGACACCGACTTTTTGTAAAACTTGAGCTAAATTTTCCATAATATCCGCTTATTATTACCATATTTTTAGCGTTGTAAGATAGCCTTGCAAAAACTCGGCCAACCTAGTGTGGCAGTTATAGCTCATTATATATAGGTATAAATTTAGCTATATCTATAGTAGCATCCTGTCAGGAATGTTTCCCCATTATAATACAGACACTTAACATGTTGTCAGCAAATTATTAATGCGCTGGTTTATAAACACGCGTCTGTTTGCCATTTGGGTATTGCAGACCGGTAATTATGCTGCTAGCATGTTACCAAAGGATGCCAGCAAGTAGCTGGTTAATAAAAAACCTAAGTAGGGAAAAATCATCATGGGTCTATCCATTAATACAAACATCTCTGCGATGACGGCTCAACGTTTCTTGAGTGGTTCATCTGTAGGGTCTGCTAGTGCTCTGGCAAAGATTTCATCTGGTCAGCGTATTGTACAGGCTAAAGACGACGCAGCTGCGTTGGCTATTGGTTCTCGTCTACGCTCCGAAGTTGCAGGTCTGCAGCAGGCACAACTTAACGCCGGTCAGGCTGGTTCACTTCTGCAAATTGCAGATGGTGCGATGTCTCAGGTTGGTGACGTTTTGACACGTATGAAGTCTTTGGCTGTACAGGCCGCTTCTGGTCAGCTGTCCAGCTCTGAGCGTTCTACACTGAACACGGAATTCCAAGCCTTGGCTCAGGAAATTGACCGTATTGCTGCTGACACCGAGTTTAACGGTAACGCACTGATTAACGGTTCTACCTCCACCGGTACAAACATTAACGACATCAACGCTGCTGCTTCTGGCGATGCTGACAACCTAATTGGTGCAGGTTTCACCTCCATCAACTTCGGTGACAGCTTCGGTGACGGTGCGATTCAGATCAGCTACGATCAGGCAACTGACGTGATGACTGTACGCAACCTAGAGACAGAAGATGAAGAAGCTGTTTCAGTTGGTGCTACTGCTATTTCTGCAGGTGCAACCCAAACTGTTAACTTCAACGACATCGGTGTTGAAATTGTACTGAACGATGCTTTCGACAAAACTGCTAATATTTCTGGCAGTAACGTAGCCAGTGTTGACGTAGATGCGGCAACAGGCTTTACCATTGGTGCTTCTGAAATCACCTTTACTGAGGAAACCGGTGGTGGTACTGACAGTGTAACTGTTGCTGCCAGTGTTACTGGTTCTTCATTCGATAGCAACAATAACAGCTTGCTGATTTCACAACTGGCTGGTCAAACCATCCGCTTCGATGATGGTGACGGTGACGGTGAAGTTAACACTGCAGCTTCTGTAACTGCTGTGGTAACTATTGGTGGGGTTACCTTTACCTCTGATGCTCAAGACCTGAGTGACACTGGTACAGACACTTTTACCTTTACCGATGGCGAAGGGAACAGCTTTACGCTGCAAACCACTGTAGGTACAGCTGGCCTGGAAAATGGGGACACCTTGACCATCACTCCAGTTGCTGCACGTACACCAGCAATTGAAGCTTCTAGCATTGACCTGAAGAGCGTAACCATCGACGGCACCAACCCATTCGACTTTGGTGACATTGATGATGCGACCATTGCATTCGACATGACTGCTGCTAACGCTGCTGTAGGTAGTGTTACATTGAATGGTACAGCCTTCAGCACAAACACTGCAGGTGCTAACATTGACTTGACCAGCACTGGTACAAAAACCGCTACATTGGAAGATGCTAACGGTAACCAGTTGGTATTTGAGTTCAATGTAACTTCTGTGTTCGCTAACGATGACTCACTAAGCATTGAGCTTGATGAGCTGGGCCAACTTGTTGGTGCAGAAGCCATTAGCGGTAGCTCTACTAGCTTTACCTTTAAAGTTGGTACCGGTACCACATCAGCTAACGATGACCTAACCATTAGCGTGAGCGCGGTTGACCGTGACTCTCTAGGCGTGGGTACAGGTATTGTGCTGACGGGTAGTGATGCTACAAACGCTAACGCTGCAATGACCGCAGTTGACGGCGCGATTACCACACTGAACAACGCTCGTGCGTCTGTTGGTGCGGCTCAATCACGACTCGACTTTGCGAGTGCTAACTTGAGTGTAGCGATTGAAAACTCTGAGGCAGCGCGTTCTCAGCTGATGGATGCGGACGTTTCTATGGAAATGACCAAGTTCACCAGCCAGCAGGTACTGCTGCAAGCCGGTATTTCTATGCTGGCTCAGGCGAACCAGCAGCCATCATTGCTGCTCCGTCTGCTCCAGTAATTAGCGACGCGTTTTAAACGCGAGCAAATTACGACAACCAAAAAAAAGCGCTTCGGCGCTTTTTTTTGGTTTCACATTTGACTACTTTACGTCACTACAATAATCACGAATCATTTCAGGTAAAAAACTTGCATCGTAATGTCGGCCATCAAGCGTTTCACGCTCATTATGATAATAGCCCTTTCCTCGTGTGGCTGCATGTAAGTCAATAAAGCTAAAACCGTGCTTATGAGCCTCCGCTCGATAAATTAAATTAAACTGATAGACAAATTTAGCAAACTTATCCTGCACATCTTTAGGGGTAATTTCTCCTCCACCTTTCTTTTGAAAAACAATGTTTGTTAACGCTGGAACACCGCATAGTGCTGCTGGCCTATCACCAACCAGTTGGCGCAGCATTACTACAGCTGGCTCTACAGTATCTTGTATCACTTGTGCTAGTGAACGCCCCGACTTTTCGGCATAACTCCAAATACCACGCTGAATACGGCAATCAATTTCACCAGCTGAAAATACAACAGGTACATTTTTGGGGATTTGACTTATTCGGGCTAACAGAGAGCTATATTGCAATGAACCTCGGTCAGGCTTAATATGATGCAGCTTGAGCCCCACTACAGGAAGAGTATTTAATTGATAAGGCTTATTTTGCCAACTTACTTTCTGGCCATGCGCTGGCAATGAGTGGCTATCTCCAATTAAATATAGCTGAGCAATTTTATCATCTTTAGATAACGGCCATTGCTCTCGCTCAAGTAAAAGACGAAACATTTTAGCATAGGATTTTGCAGAGTTTATGGTGACTTGATGATCCTTCGACAACGCGAACTGCTCCCTTACTTCATCAGATGACTCAGCCAGATTCAGCACTCGCTCCAAACTACTCAGAGCTTGCTTAATTTCTTTTAAATCTGCGCGAACAACCCATGCAGCAATGAGCTGATGTTGGCAATGAATAATATGCTGGAATATACTTAACTGACCCGGGCTTGCTACAAGTTCAAATGCCTGCGGCCAACGCTGAGGCGCGAGTAAGTTAAAATACAGTAAGGACATATTATACTGAATCATTACTGAATGAGGTAAAGCTTGAATACTTCTTTGCAAGAGCTGTCCCGCCTCATTAACCCTGCCTAACTTTATGAGTATTGCCACATAAAGTTGCAAAGAGCTTTCATGGGTAGGGTCAAGGTAAAGAACTTTCCCTAGTATAGAAAGCGTTTGGTCGATATTGTCTAGCCCATGAAAGACCTGAGCTAAATTTGAAAGAACCAGAACATCTTCTGAATATACCTCGGCCAAAGGCTCTAAAATTTTCAGTGCATTAGCATAGTCACCAACCATAAGCAAAGTAGCTGCATATAAATTTTGCTCTTCTTTGCCTTGCTGCTCGCTCTTTGATAATGAGTCCCACTGGCCTAAAAGCTCATTATACTGCTTATTGTGAAACAGACTATTCAGCTTGTCGTACGTTTTAGGTTTCATATGCTTTCATACTAAACAAATAATGGCATAAATAAACATTATTAAATAACACTGTTACTTTTTGTACACAGTGGTTAAAAAGGATGTAGTTTGAAGCTCATTTATACTTGTAATTGCTATTTAAACCCCTAACAATAACTATATATGGTGCTGAATATAACTTTAGTTGCACAACCAAATCGGCCACAAATTGACCGACAGGGTGGTGTCTCAGTCCTTGATTTCCTGAACCAAAACAGTATAAAAGCACACCTTACATGCCAAAAACGGCAGAAATTGGCGCGTTTTATGCATAGCATACAGTGTAGGACAGGATTAATATGACCCAACATAAGGAGTTAGAGGAGGCGTGACTGTAAAATACCGTAACGACCAAAAACCTATTAACATCAATACGGCACGAGACTTTAGTGCCTCAACCCTCGCTGCGCGCGCGCTGGAAGATAAAAAGGCCGACGCAGTTAATATCATCAACCTCACTCAGAAAACCGTTTTTGCTGACGCTTTTGTGGTCGCAACGGCTACAAGTACTACACATGCCCAAGCTTTAGCTAAAATAGCGTTTGATGCGCTACAGCAGCTAGGCCTTACGGTAACCATACAAGGTGAGCAAGGTAGCGACTGGCTAGTAGTGGATGCGAGTGATGTGGTGGTGCATATTTTCTGTAACGGTGCACGCGAGCTCTATAACCTTGAAAAGCTATGGAGTGATGACGCTGGCTGGCAGGATGAAAGTATCATTTACGACAGCGAGACTCCTGACAAACTTGCTAGTTAATTATTAATAGCAGCACAGCTGACCTTTACTTGGCTCTGCACAGCCTGCTATAGCTTACTTATGAAAATTCAAATTATTGCGGTGGACCGCGGGCGTGATGCACACATGGCAGCGCTGGCAGAGGAATACCTCAAGCGCCTTCAACCGTATTTTCCCACCACTGTGGTTGACCTCAAACCCGCTGATAGCAAAAACCAGGAAGGTAAAACACAGCTGGCTGCTATAGCCAATGGCGCTACTGTTGTAGTTATGGATGAGCGTGGTGAATTATTTACCACCGTTGAACTCTCGCAAAAATTGGAAAAATGGCAAAATACTGGTGTAGGCACGCTCGCTATTCTGATTGGTGGCACCGATGGCCTGGCACCCGCGGTAAAAGAACACGCAAATAAGCTGTGGGCACTCTCCAAGCTTACCCTCCCTCACCGTTTAGCAAAGGTTTTTCTGCTGGAACAGCTCTACCGTGCCGCCACAATTCTTAACAACCACCCCTACCACCGAACATAAAAAAACGCCCCCCGGGCGATTTTTAAATGGTGGATCTGGTAGGACTTGAACCTACGACCCCTGCGTTATCAACACAGTGCTCTAACCAGCTGAGCTACAGATCCATACGGTTGTTACACGTAACGTGCAGGCGTTTTTAACGATAGGCGCGCTTTGGGTCAAGCAAAATTATTACTTTTTGGCTGAGAATTGCTGTCGGCATCCCGAGTGCAACGAGGTTGCCGCGGTTTCAAGGTGCCCTTGGCAGCACATGGCGGCTTTGCCGACCATGTAGCTGTTCCTAAACTACCCATTATTACTAAATTGCTCAATTTAGTAATAATGGGGCGGACGAGGGGAATTGAACCCCCGACCCTCAGAGCCACAACCTGATGCTCTACCACTGAGCTACGCCCGCCACAGGAACGGGGAGTTAATTAGCCGATTCTTTACGCTTTGTAAATACATAAAAAAATCCCCCTGCGGTGTGCAGGGGGATTTAAGTAAGCTTGTGCTTGCTTAGGCAGTGGCAGCAGCTGTTTCTTCAGCTTTTGCTTCTGGCGCTGGTGTTGCGCTTTCTTCTGCCTTGGTTTCAGCATCTGCTTTAGCTTCTGCTTCGGCAGCTTTTGCTGCAGCTTCAGCCTTTGGAGATAGCTTTACCTTGGTCTCACGCTGTGATGCATCGCTACCTTTGGCAGCCATTTTTGGCATAGCAGCTGGGGACTCGGCACGAGATACTTGCTGTGCAATACCTTCTAGCACTGCATCGGAGAACAGGCCGGTGTATAGGCGTAGCGCACGGCTTGCATCATCGTTACCTGGAATTACATACGTAATACCATCTGGGTTTACGTTAGTATCAACGATGGAGATTACTGGAATACCCATGTTGTTTGCTTCGTTAATTGCAATACGCTCGGTTTTAGCATCCATAACAATAATCAGGTCAGGGATACCACCCATGTCCTTAATACCACCCAACACAGTTTGCAGCTTTTGGAATTCACGCTGCTGCATCAGACGCTCTTTCTTAGTGAGCTGGCTCATGCGGTTGTTTGGCTTAGGTACAAGTGCTTTTTCCTCATCGCTTTCGGCAGCGGCTACTAGCTTCTCGTACTCTTCATTCTGTTGAGCAGCTTCGGCAAATTGTTGCTCTAGCTCTTTCAGGCGCTTAATAGACTTACTAATGGTTTTCCAGTTAGTAACTGTACCACCCAACCAACGGTGGTTTACGTAGTACATACCGCAACGCTCAGCAGCTTCGGCAACAATGCTTTGAGCTTGGCGCTTGGTACCAACAAATAGTACGCGGCCATTACGTGCAACGGTGTTACGGATAACGCCCAGCGCTTGGTACATCAACGGTACAGTTTGTTCTAGATCCAGAATGTGGATGCCGTTACGGCTACCGTAAATGTACGGGCCCATTTTTGGGTTCCAGCGGAAAGTACGGTGACCAAAGTGAACACCAGCTTCCAGCATTTCAGACAGGGTAAATTGTGGCAGTGCCATAATATATTTTCCTCTTTATTTACTGTTATCCACCACGTGTGGTGGTCCTCCCCTGCGTGTAGCACCTAGGTGCACAGTACATTGGCTTTTCAACCAGTGCAGGGTGTGTCGTTGGGAGCCGTATACGTTATACGGAGCAGTAATGCAAGCAAAATTATCATAACGTCGGGAGTGGCAAAGCCACCCCTCGTTACCAAGGGCACCTTGGAACCGCGGTAACCAATCGCCGCGGGCGACTTGGGATATCGTGCCCGCTAAGGCTAAAAAAATAGATAACCAGCTTTGGCCAAAACTACAAAATTTTCCAATGGGATGAGATTTTTAGTTTATGAGGACCGTGGAAACTCGAGTGTGACCAGCGCGGTTGGCCATAGGCCAAGCCCAGCTTCCGGGGGATGCTGGGCAGCGCTGTGTCCCGTAAATTTACCTTTAGGTAAATTGCAGGCCTTCAACTTACCTGAAGGTAAGTCTCCGGGACACAACCCTAACAATAATACTTAATTATTGTTTGCCGCTACGCGGCAACGGGTTGGTCCCCGCGAAAGCCAATAGAAACTAAAAATTTCGCCCAGTGGGAGATTTTTGCACAAAACCGCTGAGGTTCTCGAGTGTGAGCTGGTGCAACATATGTAATCCTGCAGCATCATCGTTAAGACATGGGATAAATGTAAACTGCTCACCACCTGCAGCAAGGAAAGTTTCTTTACCCTCCATGGCAATTTCTTCCAGTGTTTCTAAACAGTCGGCACTGAACGACGGGGTCATCACCGCAAGTTTTTTAATACCCTTAGCTGGCAACTCCTCTAAGACCTCATCAGTATAGGGCTTGAGCCACTCTGCTGGGCCAAAGCGTGACTGAAAGCTCAACTTCACCTTATCCTCTGCCCAGCCGAGCTTTTCCCGCAGCAAGCGCGTGGTTTTGGCGCAGTGGCAATGGTAGGGGTCGCCTTGTGTGAGGTAACGTTTGGGCATGCCATGGTAGCTGGTGAGCAGCATATCTGGCTGCCAACCCAATGATTTGTAATGTTCGGTTACGCTTTTGGCGAGCGCGTCTATATATAAGGGATGATCATAATACGGTGCTAAGGTACGCAGCGCTGGTTGCCATGCCATTTTTTTGAGTTCATCGAACACTTTATCGTTCACCGTGGCGGTGGTGGCGCCGGCATATTGCGGGTAAAGCGGCATCACTAAAATACGGTCGCACTTGGCATCACGCAGCTCCTGCAATTGGCTAGCAATGCTGGGGCTGGCATAACGCATGGCCCAGCGCACTACCACAGTATTAGCGCCAAATTCTTTATCGAGAAATTCTTGCACTGAGGCTGCTTGGCGCTTGGTCATGACCTTCAGCGGCGCGCCTGTGCCCTCCTCCTGCTCACAGTTGGGCCACCAAATTTTTTTGTAGGCCGCAGCCGTTTTGCGGGGGCGCGTGTTGAGGATAATACCGTGCAAAATGGGTAGCCACGCCAAACGCGGCAGGTCTATCACCCGTTTATCGCTTAAAAATTCACGTAAATAACGACGCACACTGGCGGTGGAAAGATCATCCGGCGAACCAAGATTAACCACCAAAACACCTGTTTTGATAGGGTTAACAACGGGGTGGTTGGCTGGTGTATGTGTCATAGTGTTGCAGTGTAAGGAAGTTTTATGTATACGTCAGTTATATCTCATCTATCGTTTGCCTAGGTAAACTCTTAGCACAGGAGGACGCTATGTTCGTTAATATTTCTGACCCTATTCAGCTATCCGCTACTGATGCTGATAAGGCAATCTATGCTGTTACCATTGCTGTAACAGGCTACCGCATGGCTAAAGCGCGGCATATTAAAAATTTGGATTCATACCTGACCGCCTCATCGGAGCAAGAAGACCCAAGCGAGGAAACAGTGGTTAACCATAATGCCTTATATATCGTGCGCTTGGTTGAAATCCAACAAGGTGTTTTCAGTATTGTGGATATTCAAAAGATGCATGATCTGGAACCTCCGCAAACGCTAAAACGTCTATCTTTTCCTTTTGGGGATGGCACGTGGATAGCGACATTCAGCGTCCAACTTCATGCCGCCTACACTTATAAAACAGCAAGGGAAGTTGCTGAAGAGTGGCGCAAAGAAATACCTAAAGAACTTCTCACGAGCGCTGCCTAACTTTAGACAAACAAGCCACTCTGTAACCGGGGTGGCTTTTTTGCTTGGTGGTTAACGCGGAATTAGGTAGGCTGCGCGCCTATGGATGGTTTACAATTTAGCTCACCAGTAAAGGTGCTCAAATGGGGTGTTAAACAAGCGTGTGTGCCTGTTAACAAGGTGCTAGCACCCAAGCAAATTCAACAATATTTAGCAACGGCAGATAAACCTCGTCTGCATTTTGGTTGCAGTGCCCGTGTGGAAAAAGGGTGGCTGAATTCCGATATTAATATTCTACCCGGTACTGGGCGTGTACTGCTAGACAGCACCCAACTACCGTGGGCTATTCCTGATAACAGCTTGGACTTTATTTACCTGCACCATGTGCTGGAGCACATGCCCTACATGATGGCGCGTGATACTTTTGGTGAATTTTTCCGTATTCTTAAGCCTGGCGGTATTATTCGCTGCGTGGTGCCCGATATGGAGCTATATATTAAAGGCTACCTGCACCACCAAAAGAATCCGGACGACAAAGGGCTAGAAGAATTTTTAACAAAAGACCACGCACACCCGAGTACTCAAGACATGTTGAACGGTGTGCCTAACCACCCCGTGGCGGCCATTAATGCAGTGTTTTATGGCCATGGACATGTGTTTATGTATGACGAAACGGTGCTACGCACGCATTTTGATAGCGTTGGCTTTACCAATGTTGTGCGCCGCAACACAACGGAATATGGCGACCCGATTTTTGACCTCGGCCACGAGCACCCAGTGGACCCAAAAGTACGTTGGGATATTAACCTTATTCTCGAGGCAACTAAATCTGCCGATTAAGCACCAAAAACGCTTGCGGGATATGGCTCACCATGGTAAACGGCAAGCGTTGCAACAAATAAATGACTAAATAGAAAATGACGACGACACCTCTGGCAAAACGATACGCCACCGCCTTGGTGGAACTGGCTCAGGCCGAAAATTGCCTTGCTGACGTGCGTAGTGCTGCTGTAGCACTGGGTGAAGCGCTTACTACTGAGCTGCAAAACACTCTGGCAAATGCCCGCATGGACAAAGCCCAACTGACCACAATTTTAACCACTGCAACCAAGGGTGCGCCTGCATTGATGCAGAACTTTATTGGCACTGTTGTGGAAAATGGCCGTACGGCGGAGCTCAGCACCATGCTGGCTACTATTCCAGCCGTAGCAGACGATGCCGAAGGCATTATTACTGCGCAAGTAACCAGCGCCACTAAGCTCACCAAAGATGAGCAAAAGAACGTGGAAACTGCGCTGAAGAAACTGCGCCCAGATGCCAAACAAATTAAGCTTGAAACCACAACCGATAGCAGCCTATTGGGCGGTATGGTCGTTACCATGGCCTCCACCCGTTTGGATGCCAGCGTGCGCGGCCAGCTTAATCAGTTTAAACAAACCCTAACAGCTTAAAGAGAAACAAGGAAAAAGACGATGACGGATATCAAAGCGAGTGAGATTTCCAAGCTGCTGAAAGAGCAGATCGCAAAAACCGATACCACCATTAACCGCACCGAAGTAGGTGAAGTGGTTAAAGTTGGTGACGGTGTAGCTGAAATTTATGGCCTGGAGACCGCCCAAGCTGGTGAAATGCTCCAGTTTGAAAGCGGCGTTATGGGTATGGCCCTTAACTTGGACGAAGACACTGTTGGTGCGGTTATTTTTGGTGAAGACCGCAGCGTAGAAGAAGGTGACAGTGTTAAGCGTACCGGCAAATTTGTTGTGGTACCAGTTGGTAAAGAAATGTGTGGCCGCGTTGTGGATGCACTGGGTCGCCCAATTGATGGCAAAGGCCCTATCAAAGCTTCCGAAGAACGCCCAATGGAAGTGATTGCCCCTGGTATTATTGACCGTAAATCTGTTCACCAGCCGCTACAAACTGGTTTGAAGGCGATTGACGCCCTTGTGCCAATTGGTCGTGGCCAGCGTGAGTTGATTATTGGTGACCGTCAAACCGGTAAAACCGCAGTTGCGATTGACGCCATTATTAACCAAAAAGACACCCACAGCACCGATAACCCCGTGCACTGTATTTACGTGGCGGTTGGCCAAAAACGTTCTACCGTTGCCCAGGTGGTGAAGAAGCTGGAAGAAGCTGGCGCGATGGAATACACCACCGTGGTTGCTGCTACTGCATCTGATGCAGCGCCAATGCAGTTCCTAGCACCATATGCTGGTTGTGCCATGGGTGAGTACTTCCGTGACAACGGCATGCACGGACTCATTGTTTACGATGACCTTTCTAAGCAAGCTGTGGCTTACCGCCAAATGAGCTTGCTGCTACGTCGTCCTCCAGGACGTGAAGCGTACCCAGGTGACGTGTTCTACCTACACAGCCGTTTGCTAGAGCGTGCTGCGAAGATGAGTGATGAGCGTGGCGCTGGTTCCCTCACCGCTCTGCCAATTATTGAAACCCAAGCGGGTGACGTATCGGCGTATATTCCAACCAACGTGATCTCCATTACCGATGGTCAGATCTTCCTTGAGTCCGACTTGTTCTACGCGGGTACACGTCCTGCGATTAGTGTGGGTTTGTCTGTGTCTCGTGTTGGTGGTGCCGCACAAGTTAAATCAATGAAGCAAGTTGCTGGTACCCTGCGTTTGGACCTAGCTCAATACCGTGAAATGGCTGCCTTTAGCCAGTTTGCGAGCGACCTAGATGCCTCTACCCGCCAATTGCTACAACGTGGTGAGCGTTTGACTGAGCTGCTCAAGCAGCCACAGTACCGCCCACTAAGCGCATCTGAGCAAGTGGTTGTGATTTACGCTGGTACTAAAGGCTTCCTGGACAACGTGCCAGTAAACCAAATTACCGCGTTTGAGCAGCACCTGCTAAGTGCTCTACGTGCCCGTACTGATGACCTGATGAGCAGCATTACCAGTGGTAAGCTGAGCGATGAAACACAGGCACAAATGAAAGAAGCTATTGAAAATGCCCTATCTACCTTTGGTGATGGCGCAACAACAGCGAGCACTGAAACTGCAAAAAAGTCTGAGCAGAAAAAAGCTGCCTAAGCTAGCTAGCTTTTAAACGACTCAAGCCCCGCGCAGCGCGCGGGGCTTGTTTTTTGATCGCTGTTAGAGTAATCGGCCAATGGAGTTTTCTTCACGGTCGCATTCTGCCGACCATGCAGCCATCAAAATATCAAAACAGCACTGCTGTTCGGTAACGGCCATATAAGCTCCAGCTGGCCGCACTTGACGACGTGCAAGACGATTCATCCGTGCCATCGCATAGTCGCCACCACGCTTGTGAGCCAAGGCAATTCCTTTGCTGCAAAATCGCAGCCAGGCTTGCAAAAACTCGTCGGTCAGCAGCTTGCGCATGTCGTCATAGTAAGGATAGTAGTTATCAGTCCAGTCGAAGTAGCACTTGTTGAGCCGAAAAGCGTTAACCACGTTGTTCGAGCAGAACGGCTTGGATTCAGTTGCAGTAGTGGCCATTGCTGGCTCCTTTCTCAAGCGGAACACGCCCTATTAGGGCAAGATTAGGTCTTATACACTTGATGTAGAGCGGGAAGTTTGGTATTGCAAGGGGGAACAATTAAAAAGTTTGAGACATGCCATCACTTAAAGACCTGCGGAACCGAATTAAAAGCGTTAAGAACACACGCCAAATTACCAAAACCATGAAAATGGTAAGTGCGGCTAAAGTGCGCCGTGCGCGCCAAGCTTGTGAAGACACACGCCCCTACGCCAACAAACTGCAACAAGTTGTAGCTAACTTGGGTAGCAGCGGCAGTGCTGACCACCCCCTACTGGCACAGCGTAGTAGCGTAAACACTGTGCGCCTGATTGTGGTTGGTGCCCAACGCGGCTTGTGTGGTGGCCTAAATGGTAATGTGGTGAAAGAAGCTACTCAGCGTATTAACGAACTGCGCGATACTGCTGAAACAATTGAGCTGGTGCTAGTTGGCCGCAAAGTGTGCGAACAACTTGGCAAGATAGATGGCATAACTGTTCTGGCTAAACACACCAAGCTGGAAGACCTCTCCTTTGAAACAGCATGTACGCTGATTGACAGTGCTGTAACCGACTACCTCAGCAATGCTTGTGACCAAGTTGAACTGATTTTCCCACAGTTTGAAAACATGTTGAAGCAACCGCCAGTACGCAGCCAACTGCTGCCATTTTCTGTGGAAAGCAGTGATGAAACTTCTGCTGATGCAGTAAGCTCTAGCTACGAGTTTGAGCCAGATGCAGCCAGCCTGCTAGATGATTTGGTACCACGTGCCGTACGCACTGTAATGTTCCGCGCGCTACTGGAAACCGATGCTTCTGAGCAAGCTGCACGTATGACTGCAATGGACAACGCCACGCGCAACGCTGGTGACATGATTAATCGCCTATCACTCGACTACAACCGCTCCCGCCAAGCTGCCATTACTAAAGAGCTTGTGGAAATTGTTGCCGGCGCCGAAGCGGTGTAATTTACTACTCAAATACACATTAAAGGCCCCGCCAACGGCGGGGTCTTTGTTAACCACGTTAGCGGCTACCCGACATCCCCAGCTTGCTACTGGAGACATCCCATAACCAAAAAACCATAAAGGCCTAGCCGTAGAAAACCCGCCTATAAGGCGGGTTAATTTTTTAGGTAAACTTGGTGGGCCCGTGGTCCCAAGTCGCTGAAAGCGATTGGTCCACGCGGTTCCAAGGTGACCTTGGTGCCGGGTGCTGGCTTTGCCAGCACCCGAGCATACCTAGTAACGGTACCAATCTGGCTTGAATGGGCCTTCGGCAGAGAGGCCAAGGTATTCAGCTTGGTCGGTTGTGAGCTCGGTTAGGTTAATACCCAACTTAGCCAAGTGCAGGTGCGCTACCTTTTCATCTAGGTGTTTTGGTAGTACGTACACTTTTTGCTCGTAGTCAGAGTGGTTATTCCATAGCTCAATTTGTGCCAAGGTTTGGTTGGTGAAGCTAAAGCTCATCACAAAGCTTGGGTGACCAGTAGCACAGCCCAAATTCACCAAGCGACCTTCTGCTAGCAAAATAATGCTCTTACCATCAGCAAAGGTGATTTCATCTACCTGTGGCTTAATGTTGGTCCAGGTCAGGTCACGAATTTGCTCTACCTGAATCTCGTTATCGAAGTGACCAATGTTACACACAATAGCGCCATGCTTCATTTGCTCCATGTGAGCACGGGTAATAACATCCTTGTTACCGGTTGCGGTTACAAAGATATCAGCCTCGCTCGCCGCTTGCTCCATGGTTACTACCTCGTAACCGGCCATAGCAGCTTGCAGTGCACAAATTGGGTCAATCTCAGTCACCAGTACGCGAGCACCGTGAGCACGCAAAGAGTCAGCAGAACCTTTACCTACATCACCAAAGCCAGCAACCACACAGGTTTTACCAGCAATCATAATATCGGTAGCGCGCTTCAAGCCATCTGGCAGGCTTTCGCGACAGCCGTATAGGTTGTCGAACTTACTCTTGGTTACGCTATCGTTAACGTTAATGGCTGGGCATTTTAGAGCACCTTCCTGCTGCATGCGGTAAAGACGTGCCACACCAGTGGTGGTTTCTTCGCTCACACCTTGGATATCGGCCATCATTTCTGGGAACTCATCATGCATCAGCATGGTTAGGTCACCGCCATCGTCCAAAATCATATTTGGTGTCCAGCCATCTGCACTCTTAATGGTCTGACGGATACACCAGTCATACTCTTCCTCTGTTTCGCCTTTCCATGCAAAAACAGGAATACCTGCTGCAGCAATGGCAGCTGCAGCTTGGTCCTGCGTGCTGAAGATATTACAGCTGCTCCAACGCACGGTAGCACCCAGTGCGGTTAGGGTTTCAATAAGTACGGCGGTTTGAATAGTCATGTGCAGGCAACCAGCAATGCGCGCACCTTTTAGCGGCTGGCTGACGCCATACTCTTCACGCAGGGCCATTAGGCCAGGCATTTCTTGTTCTGCTAGCTCAATTTCCTTACGGCCCCACTCGGCCAGGCTCATATCGGCTACTTTGTAATCGGTGAAATTGTCTTGCACCGCTGCTGTTTGGGTCATGATCTCTCCCCTAGAATTTCATTGGTTATTGTTGCTTGCCCGCATTAGACGGCAGAAAATTGTATAATGCAAGAATAGAGATTCTTCTCTAATTCAAAGATATCAAAATAGTATGAGTAAATAGCTAAGCGGTGGCGCTGCGCGCTTTGTAGCAGGAGGTGAGTGCCACAGTCATCATTACCACCACAAAGGCAATCATCATAAAGCCGTTGCTATCACCACCTTGAGGTGATGGTGGTACCAAACGCAACCACATGGCAAGCATATACATATAAGGAATAACCATTGCTATACCTGCGCAGCAGAGACCAAAAAGCTTCAATTGTCGAGCATTCATCGCCCGTCCCCCTTTTACTTATGCCAAGTTAAAATTAATTCATGCGGTTGAGCAAAACGCGACCAGCCTTGAAGAAAGGTACGCGTTTGGGCGGCACGTGGACAGGATCGCCCGTACGTGGGTTACGCCCTTGGCGTGCATCGCGGTTGCGCACGCTAAATGCCCCAAATCCACGCAGTTCAATGCGCTCACCACGTACTAGCGCAGCTGTTAGCTCATCGAAAATTACGTTAACAACACGTTCCAAATCGCGGTGATGCAAATTTGGGTACTGGTCTGCCAACGCCTGAATCATTTGTGACTTGGTCATACCACCAATATATAACCATTAATTACCGAATTGCAACCTATTATGTCTAGCTATAGCAAACAGATGGCAAAGCCACTGGTTGCTATAGCAAAATTATCGCCCACCACGGCCCAGCACTTGCGGACGGCGGGCGCCATAGCTTAGCAACAAGTTTGCCATGGCGCGGTCGTTATTCATTAAGGCAAGGTCTATGGCACGCTGCTGGCGACTATTCATATCGTTTGCATTGGCACCGGCAGCTAACAAATATTGTGCGACCACCACATGCCCACGCTCTACCGCTAATAATAATGCTGTGTTACCGGTTAAGTCACGTTGGTTGAGGCGTGCGCCGTGATTGAGCAACATTGCCACCGCATCGTCATGGCCACTGCGTGCTGCTAGTAGCAATGGTGTTTGCCCAAAACGACCCTGACCATGCACGCTAGCGCCATATTCCAACAAACGTTGAATCAGCAATGTATCTCCCTGCCCTGCAGCATGGAAAAGCGCGCTCCAGTTATCTAGATCTTGTGCGTTAATATCAGCTTTAGCTTGTAGCAAAGCTGTGGCCATACCCACTTCACCGCGGCGTACCGCCAAAATAAGTGCTGTTTCACCACGGCTATCATCGGCTTCTAGCGGAATATTTTGTTTAATCAGGTACTCTACAACGGCCTCATTACCGGCTTGAACAGCCTCGTGCAACATACTGCCGCCGCCTGCATTTTGTACGCGTAAGGAATAACCTAGCTTGCGAAAATCTTCGATATTTTCTGCTGTGCCTTGGCGCGCTGCCGCCAGCAAGCCTACATTATTAATAGGGTAACCAGCCACTTTAAGGCGCTTTTGCGCAGCCTGGCGTGCCACAGATTGCTTGCTGTAGTTATTACTCGTTTGGTTGCGGCCATCTACCCGCTGTAGCGGGTTGCTTAATACCGACCCACGTGGGCTATAACGCCGTGGCGGCGATTCCACCGTATAAATAATTTGTGGGTAAATACGCGGATTTTCTACAGATAGCTCACCCACGGCTTGCTGCGCTACGAAAAACATAGGAAAACCAAGCACCAGCATTGACATAAAGCCCAGTCTGTGGCTTTGTAACACTCGATTTTTAAGCAACGAGTAGAAAGAGTTTTTTAGCATCATGTCTTCGTCACAATACCGCACACACACCTGTGGTCAACTGACTCGTGACCATGTGGGTACCGAAGTTAAACTAAGCGGATGGATTTATCGTCGCCGAGACCATGGTGGCGTGGTGTTTATTGACCTACGTGACCACTTTGGCGTTACCCAAATTGTATTCCACCCCGATAACGCTGGCGCTGAGATGATTGAGCGCGTAACGCACATGAGCCTTGAGAGCGTTATTCAGATTGATGGTAAAGCTATTGCGCGTGATGACAGCCAAGTAAACCCTAAAATGGCTACCGGCGAAATTGAAGTAGATGTAGCGGCCATGACTGTGCTGAATGAAGCGAAGGACATGCCATACAACATCTCCGACGATAGTATCCCAGAAGAAATGCGCCTGAAATACCGCTTTTTGGACCTACGTACCGAGCGTGTGCATAGCACCATGAAACTACGCAACGACGTGATGCGCCACGTACGTGAAACCATGTGGGCTAAAGGTTTTGATGAGTTCCAAACCCCAATTTTGACTGCCAGCAGCCCCGAAGGCGCACGCGACTTTTTGGTAGCTAGCCGCCTGCACCCAGGTAAGTTTTACGCACTACCACAGGCACCACAACAGTTTAAGCAACTGCTGATGTGTAGCGGGTTCGATAAATATTTCCAAATCGCACCGTGTTTCCGTGATGAAGATGCACGTGCTGACCGTTCCCCAACTGAGTTCTACCAGCTGGATATGGAACTGAGCTTTACTGATGAAGAAGAAGTATTTGCCATTAACGAAGAAGTGGTTGGCGGTATTTTCTCCAAATTTGCCAACTGGGGTGGCGAGCAAGAGCGCAGCGTAGATGGTACGCCATGGCGCCGCATTCCATTTGACGAAGCCATGCTAAAATACGCAAGCGACAAGCCTGACTTGCGCGTGCCGCTGGAAATTCGTGATGTATCGGACGTGTTTGCTAATAGCGACTTTGGCGTATTTAAAAACATGGTGGCCGCTGGTGGTGCCGTGCGCGCTATTCCAGCACCTGGCGCTACCGAGAAACCACGCAGCTGGTTTGACGGTATTGGCAGTTGGGCACAAAAAGAACTAGGCGCACCTGCAGCTCCAGGCTACATCAGCTGGACTGTGGAAGGCGACTTTAAAGGCCCGCTGGCCAAATTCCTCAGCCAAGAACAGCTAGAAGATATCTTTAAACGTTGCGAACTAAAACGCGGCGATGTGGTGTTCTTTGTGGCATCTAAAGATAACAGCTTGTTTAAAATTGCAGCACCATTGCGTGTACGCATTGGGCAAGACCTTGGCCTAGCAGAAGAAAATAGCTTTAAATTCTGCTGGATTACTGACTTCCCTATGTTTGAAGAAAACGAAGATCTGCCAAACGGCATCGATTTTTCTCATAACCCATTTAGCGCCCCTGTTGGTGGCTTGGACGCATTGCAGAACCAAGACCCACTCACCATTAAAGCACGCCAGTACGACTTGGTGTGTAATGGCTATGAGCTATTGAGTGGTGCGATTCGTAATGCAGAGCCGAAAGTGCTCTCCACCGCGTTTGAAATGGTGGGTTATGACCGCGCACAAATTGAGGAAGACTTTAAAGGTATGCTCACCGCCTTTAAACTGGGTGCCCCACCACACGGTGGTAGCGCACTTGGACTAGAGCGTGTGATTATGCTGCTGGCCGATACCAATATTATTCGTGATGTTGTTATTTTCCCAATGACACAGCGTGGTGAAGACCTGATGATGGGTGCACCAAACACAGCCAATAAGCAACAACTACGCGAGCTGTACCTCACTCATAAAAACTTGCCTGAGGAAAAACAGCAACAGGCACCAGCCGAAGCGGCAGCTTAAATAACTAAAAGCCCCCAGCCGGGGGCTTTTTTAAGATATATTGGTTCATCTACCACTATCTTTTCTCATTATAAAAAGTGGGAGGTTTTCCATGAAAACTTACATTATAGCGGCTTTTAGCGCGATACTACTTTGTAGCGCAGCTCAAGCTGAAAACTACCGCTTTGCACAAGGCGATGTTTGCATTGCTTTAACTGAAGCAGCACCGCTTTCTATTGGGCAGCTGAGCTTTGACCAACATGAACCTGGTGGTTATTTGTGGACAGAGCTTAATACTTCACAACCAACCGAGGTCCATTTTAACTACCAGCCTGATTTAATGTCCGTAGAAGGTCGTGTTACCAGTGCCATTATGCGCGTAGAACAACCAGTACTACTGAGTATAGATGACGATGGTCAGCCATCAGTGTTCATTGCTGATTTTCGCCAGCACTACCCAGATGGTACCAGACACGGCAATATCTACTGCTGGCAGCTCATGCCTTATGTGTTGGCTAGCATGGATAGCGACATAAACTCACCCCAATAAAAGCAGAAGCCCCACCAAACGGTGGGGCTTCTAACGTAGCCGAGGCTTATCCAGCGTTATGTTTGGTAACGTTTGGTTAAGCCGTTGCAGCTTGGGAGCTGTCCTCGGCGTGTAATGCTTCCGCATTCTCTAGGTGAATGCTAAATGCATCTTCCCAAGTACCGGTGGTGGAAGCTTTGCTGTACTCGGTCGCACGCTGCTCAAAAAAGTTTGCGTGTTCATCAGCGTTGAGCATGCTGTCCATCCATGGGAGTGGATTTTTCTCAATGTGGTACAACTCATCCAAGTTCAGTGCGCGCAGGCGACGGTCCGCAATGTAGCGAATGTACTGCTTCACTTCATCTGGTGTTAGGCCTTCTACTGGGCCCATCTCGAACGCTAGGTCAATAAAGCGATCTTCCAACCCAACAATGTGCTCACACTCTGCTGTAATATTACGGCGCAGTTCTTCGGTCCACAGCTCTGGGTTTTCCTGCATAAAGGTGTTGAACAGGCGGATAGCACTGAGAGTATGCAGTGTTTCATCACGCACACTCCAGGTCACAATTTGGCCCATACCCTTCATTTTATTGAAACGAGGGAAGTTCATTAACATCGCAAAGCTAGCAAACAATTGCAGACCTTCGGTAAAGGCACCAAACACAGCAAGTGTTGTTGCAATACCTTCTTTAGTATCTACACCAAAGTTTTGCAGGTAGTCGTGCTTATCCTTCATTTCTTCATATTCCATGAAGGCGCTGTACGTTGCTTCTGGCATACCTAGGGTGTCCAGCAGGTGGCTGTAGGCCGCAATGTGAATTGTTTCCATATTGCTGAAAGCACTCAGCATCATTTGCACTTCGGTAGGCTTAAACACCTGGCTGTAGTGCTTCATGTAGCAGTTGTTTACCTCTACATCAGACTGGGTGAAAAAGCGGAAAATTTGGGTCAGCAGGTTCTTCTCACCTTCGGTAAGTTTGGTGCTCCAATCTTTTACGTCATCTGCCATGGGAACTTCTTCGGGCAGCCAGTGAATACGCTGCTGCTGAAGCCATGCCTCGTACGCCCAAGGGTAACGGAATGGTTTATACCCCACGCGTTCTTCTAGTAGTGACATGCCTTTTCCCTCCTTGAGTTGACTCCGTTTTTCACGAAAATTGACGACAGACGTATGATGCACGGCCTTCGCCTCCTGTTAGTTAAACTTTTTTGCTTCCATTTCCAACACTTTGTACTGTGAGGCTTTCCTGCGACTTACATCCTACGCCTACGGCGAGCATATAAGCCTCCGGGACACAACCTTAACAACAATATTTAATTGTTGTTTACCGCTACGCGGCACCAGGTTGGTCTAACCTTCGCAAGCGATACAGTCGGACATATTGGCCGGAGAAACATTCCCCCCACCTGCAGCAGCAACTTTTTGCTGTTGTTGCGGCATGACTGCGTCGGCTGCTTTGCCTTTGTTATTAATGGAAACTACTTCGGCGCGTTGCAGCGACTTACTACGACAGTAGTACAAGCTTTTTACGCCTTTCTTCCACGCCTTGAAATGCAGCATATGCAAGGTGCGCTTATCCACATCAGCGGGGAGGAAAATATTTAAAGACTGGCTTTGACAAATAAACTCAGCACGGTCGCCAGCGTGTTCAACAATCCATTCTTGGTTTAGTTCAAAACCAGTTTTAAACACATCTTTTTCATGCTCAGTTAGCTCTTCAATGTGCTGAACGGAGCCACCATGCACGGTAATATTGGTCCATGTATCTTCATCATCCAAGTCGTACTTAGCAAGGATCTTCTTCAGGTACTTGTTGCGTACGTTAAACGAACCATCCAGCGTTTTGTGGGTGTAACTGTTAGATGGGTATGGCTCAATACCTGGGCTAGCACCACCGCAGTAGATGCTGCTACTGGCGTTAGGTGCAATGGCCAATTTGTGGCTAAAGCGCTCTTTAACCAACACTTCGGCAGCATCTGGGCATGGGCCACGTTCTTCAGCAAGTTTACGACTTGCCGCATCAGCTTGCTCACGGATGAATTTAAACATTTTTTTGTTCCAAACTTTAGCCATCACAGACTCAAATGGAATCATTTTACTTTGCAAAAAGCTGTGGAAACCCATAGCGCCCAAACCAACACTACGTTCACGCATGGCGGCATAACGCGCACGTGCCATACTATCTGGCGCACGGTCAATAAAGTCCTGCAGGATATTATCCAAGTAGCGCATCAGGTCTTCAATAAACTCTGGCTTCTCGCTCCACGCCTCGTAATGCTCTAGGTTTACGGAGCTCAAGCAGCAAACAGCCGTACGCTCTTTACCATGCTGGTCAATACCAGTTGGCAATGTAATCTCAGAACAGAGATTGCTCATTTTAACCTGCAAACCTTGCTTGCGCTGGTGCTCAGGCATTTGCTTGTTCACAGTGTCGGTAAACAAAATGTATGGCTCACCAGTTTCAATACGCGCGAGTAGAATACGGATCCACAAATCACGAGCCTGTACAGTACGTACAATTTCGCCAGTTTTAGGGCTAATTAAGTTCCACTCTGCATCTTTTTCTACCGCTTCCATAAAGTCGTCGGTAATACATACAGCATTGTGTAAAAATAGTGCTTTACGGTTGGCATCACCACCCGTTGGGCGGCGCACTTCAATAAACTCTTCAATCTCTGGGTGGCTTACTGGCAGGTAAATTGCTGCTGCACCACGACGCTGAGACCCTTGGGAGATCGCCATTGTGAGCGAGTCTTGAACACGAATAAATGGAATAATACCGCTGGTTTTACCCACCTGACCAACACGCTCACCAATAGAGCGTACATTACCCCAGTATGTACCAATACCACCACCTTTAGCGGCTAGCCATACGTTCTCGGTCCACGTGCCAACGATGCCTTCCATGGCATCTTCAACCTCGTTCAAAAAGCAAGAAATTGGTAGGCCACGGCTCGTACCACCGTTTACCAGCACAGGCGTTGCTGGCGTAAACCATTGACGGCTCATGTAATCGTACAGGCGTTGTGCGTGTACTTGGTCGTCAGCGTAGGCAGCTGCTACACGAGCAAAAGCATCTTGCGGGGTTTCACCCGGCATCAAATAGCGATCTTGCAACGTTGCGCGGCCAAAATCTGTCAGCCAGTCGTTACGGTCGTAATCGATATCGATGTTATAGGCCATGGTTTTCCCCTTTACACTTCCGTTTTTGCCCCCGCTCAAGTGTGATCCAATTCACTTTTTGCGGTGCCATTTTACTTTATTTCCCTTGGCGGGCGCTTTTGGCTCTACCACAACATATTGTGGTTGGGCAACTATCAAGCTACTAAATATAGTTATTCAGGGTCAAGTCTTGCTAAGTGACAGATTTTATTGGATCTGGCACATAACCTCTTGATGTAGCAGTTTTTATTTTTTGTGTTGGCGACACATTCTCTGCTGCCCCCCTGTGGCCACTTGGCACTGTGTTACCAGTGGGTCACGGATCGACACTTTAACAACCCCCCGCAGGGGATTCAATCGCAAAGTTTGCTTGACAGCTTCCAGTAAAAATTATAGCTGTCGCACAACCCTTACGCGTAAGTTATATTTTTCAAAAACTTCGCCACTTCCACCACACAAATGCATCATCAGCTGGCATCGTCCCCATCTTTATGGCAAAGTGTGCGTCATGATTATCCTGCAAGTCGCTGTACAAGCTGATGCCACCCTTGCCAAGCAAGCGGTGGACGCTGGGCTGACATTGCAACATGTAGCTGACACCACCGCCGCGCTGGAAGCGGCAAGCAGCCAACAAGTAGGCTTAGTATTTTTTGATATTGCGCAAGACTTTGCTGCTTTCCAAAAAGCACTGAAAGAACAAAAGCTCACCATTCCAGTTATTGCCTATGGCCCAGCTACACCACCGCAGCCAGGTGTAAAAGCTATTCGCCTTGGCGCTGCAGAATATTTAACGACCCCGCTGGATGGTTCCCAAATTGGTACGCTGATGGACAGCGTGAAAGAGCAGCAAGCCGCAGCAAAAAGTAGCGCGGGTGGCCCCATTGCTGCCGATCCAAAAACTAAAGCCCTGCTAGAGCAAGCGCAACGCTTTGCCGAGAGTAACGCTACTATTTTGCTACGTGGCGAAAGCGGTGTAGGTAAGGATGTTTTTGCCAAGTTTATTCACAGCCGCAGCCCACGAGTTGATAAGCAGATGATTAGCGTAAACTGTGCCGCAATTCCTGAACAACTGCTAGAAAGCGAGCTGTTTGGCCATGAAAAAGGCGCCTTTAGCGGTGCGGTACAAAAGCGTTTGGGTAAGTTTCAACTGGCTGATAAAAGCACCCTCTTCCTTGATGAAATTGGCGAGATGGATGCCGCCCTGCAAGCTAAGCTGCTACGGGCTATTCAAGAGAGAGTGATTGACCCGGTTGGCAGCAGTAGCCCCGTACCGGTGGATATCCGTTTAATTGCCGCGACCAACCAAAACTTAGAAAACTACGTGGCCGAAGGTAAGTTCCGTGAGGACCTGTACTTCCGCCTCAATGTAGTAACACTGGATATTCCGCCACTGCGCGAGCGCCCGGAGGATATTATCCCGCTGGCGGAACACTTTGTCGCGCTATACAGCAGCCATAACGCTATTGACCCACTGCCACTAACCGATGCCGCACAAGCCAAACTGCGCGACTGTTACTGGAAGGGTAATGTACGCGAACTGGAAAACACCATGCACCGTGCGGTGCTAATGGCATTGGGCGCGAAGAAGATTGATGCGGATGATGTGGTGCTATCGCCTATGTCGCTCGCTAAAATGGCAGGTATGGAAGAAGCGGAAGCACCTGCACAACCCGCAGCTCAACCCGCCCAACAGGTAAACCCGGCAGCCGCGGCCTATGCCAGCGCTGGTGGTGGCTTTAGCCAAGGTACAGGTGCGGCACATGTAAGCCCGCTGGTGGGCAAATCCCTCGCCGAAGTGGAGCAAGAGCTGATTTTAAACACACTAGATTACTATCGTGGCGACCAAGAATTCACCGCGCGCATCCTCGGCCTCACCATCCGCCAGCTGGCCGAAAAGTTGGAAAAGTATTCGCAGAAGTAACCCCTACTTGACAGTACGTATACCAAAAGGGCATAACTCTCTCAGCATTAGCTGATTTATCTGTCTACTTTTCTACACTCCCGAAAGGGGTATCACATGACACAACTCAACCTAACCATGCCTCTCGCATACGCACAGCTTAATACTGTACAAATGAGGTTGGGTGGCAATCTTAACCCAAGAGACGCACAAAACAGAGAACTCTTGAGCGATATTCACCCTCTTCTTGAGGCCCAAAAATACCGCTCTGATACACCCAGCCAGTTTATTCTTGAACTCCTCAATAACAGTGAGTTTGGCCCGTTGGCCTTGGTTGCACCAACAGGAGTAGCGCCCAATGAGCAGGCTTATGCGTATATTCAAAAGGTAATTGAGCTTTACCGCCAACGCTTGGCTGGTAACGAACCGAGTAAAGATACATGGGAAAATACACATAAAGCTGCAGAAAAAATCCAAAGTGACTTTAATATCCAGACAAGAAATAGGCTTCCAGATTGGCATACCAATCTTCACGTTCAAGCTACTGAAATAGCTTACTTTGCCATACGTGCCACCCTTTATGCAGAAATAGGTAACGATGGCACTACTGGATGGATGGACACCATAGTAACCTACTCAGCAGACGCTTTTGCCGAAGCTGAAGCCATGAAGACACGGCAGCAGCTTGCAAACGATGCCATGGTGCTGCAGGGGAAAGTCACTGAACAACTCGCCAAAGCAGTACACTCTGCCGCCAGTACCCGTGCTTGGGATCAACTCCCAGAAATTGCACAATCTGCACAAAAAGCTATCCAAGAAGCATATAAAAAGCAGCAACAAATCCTAGAAACAGCCCGCACACGTCACCTTAAATGGCAGCACGAAGTTCTGCTTAACCTGTTGCAAAACACAGATCCTTACGAAGAAACAGTTGCGGCTTAGCCCACTATTCACCCACCCCGCTGGTTTTTACCAGCGGGGCTTTTTTATTTTTTCAAATCTAATTAAGCAGCTTGTGATGCAGTAAACTGCTGCTCGTAAAAGGCAACTACTTTGGCTGCAACGTTAATGTTGGTTACACTTTCAATCCCCTTTAAACCGGGGGCCTTGTTAATTTCAATCACAATGAGCTCACCATTGGAGATCATAATATCCACACCACAAAAATTGGTTTGATACAGCTTTGCCACCTGTACGGCTAAGGTTTCTATTTCTGCCGTTATTTCAAATGGCTCTGCATGCTGAGAAAGCGAATAATTACTCCGAAAATCCCCTTCTGGTGCAAAACGTTTCATTGCAGCTACTGCACGATCCCCCACTACAAACACACGGATATCACTACCCAGTGGACGTATCACCTCTTGCAGTAAAAAATTAGGGGCAACTTTTTGTGCCTCAGTAATAAACGCTTGTAGTTCAGCATCACTATTTATCATTGCTACATTACGCCCTTGGCTACCATTACGAGCCTTACCCACTACTGGGTAGCCGCCCAGCTCTTCTACCACCTTTGCCATGTTAACTTCATGGTCTAGCACTGCACTACGCGGCATACGTATGCCTGCTCGGGCAAACAGGCGGGCCATGGTTACCTTATCGCCTCGTGGGTCACGCTCTGGCCGCAGCACATTGTAATGCCAGTTATGTAAGCAAGCGGCAATTTCCCAGCCATGGTTATCATCACTCCTAAAAGCATGATCAAAAATATCGATACTATTTAAATCATCGTGCTCATAACGTAATGGAAAGCTATCGCCATCATAAATAATGGCAATATCTGCCGGGTTTATCACGGTGTAACTATGGCCACGTTTTTCAAACTCTTCACGAATACGGTCCGGAAAACTATGCCAATTAATAGACTCAAAACGTGTAATTAGCCCAACTTTCATACTACTCTCCCAGCCCAAGTTGCAGGCGCTCTAGCTCGTGTACGCGGTCGCGAAGTTTGGCGGCGGTTTCAAATTCCAAATCTTCGGCGGCTTGTAACATTTGTTTTTTAATCGCTTCAATCTCGGCCGGTAGGTCCACAATACCTTGGCTTTTCACCTTACGGGCAGCATCTTTTTGGCGTTTTTGTTTGCCTTTCGTACCATCGCTCTCGCTAATGCCGGCAATACCTTGGCGTACTTCACGGATGACTGTTTGCGGCGTAATGCCATGTTCCTCGTTATGAGCCAGCTGCTTTTGGCGGCGACGCTCAGCCTCGGCCAGTGCAGCTTTCATGCTGTCGGTCATCACATCTGCATAGAGCACGGCTTTACCCTCGCTGTTACGGGCGGCACGGCCAATGGTTTGAATCAGCGACGTGGTGCTACGCAAAAAACCTTCCTTATCGGCATCCAAAATAGCTACCAACGCTACTTCTGGGATATCCAGCCCTTCACGTAGTAGGTTAATGCCTACCAACACATCAAATGCGCCAAGGCGCAGGTCACGAATAATTTCTGCACGTTCAATGGTGTCAATATCGCTGTGCAGGTAACGCACACGCACGCCGTTCTCGCTCAAGTACTCGGTGAGTTGCTCGGCCATTTTTTTAGTTAGCGTGGTTACCAAGGTGCGGAAACCCGCTTCTCTCGTGGTGATAATCTCCGCCATCAGGTCATCAATTTGGCCTTCGGTTTTGCGGATTTCCACTGGTGGATCCACCAACCCTGTGGGGCGTACCACTTGCTCGGTCACATGTGCCTTGGCCAGTTCCATTTCATGCTTGGCGGGGGTAGCGCTCACATACACGGTTTGTGGGCGGCGGGCGTCCCACTCCTCAAATTTCAGCGGGCGGTTGTCCACTGCACTTGGCAGGCGGAAACCATAGTTCACCAAGTTCTCCTTACGCGCGCGGTCACCCTTATACATACCGCCCACTTGGGAGACACTCACATGACTTTCATCCACAAACAGCAGTGCATCCTCTGGCAAATAATCAAACAAGGTTGGCGGTGCCTCGCCCGGTGCGCGGCCGCTAAGGTGACGGCTGTAGTTCTCAATACCGTTGCAATAGCCAACTGTGGTCATCATCTCCAAGTCAAACGTTGTGCGTTCGTTTAGGCGCTGCGCTTCTAACAGTTTACCGTCGGCTTCTAGCTCGGCAAGGCGTACTTTTAGTTCCTCTTTAATGCCGCTAATGGCGCGTTGCAGCGCAGGCTTAGGCGTTACATAGTGGCTGTTAGGGTAAATGGTAATGTGCTGCAGCGTACCAATTTTTTCGCCCGTTAGTGGGTCCAGTCGTTGAATTTCCTCCAACTCGTCATCGAACATCACTAAGCGCCACGCCTCGTCCTCCAGGTGGCTGGGCGCAATATCAATCACATCGCCTTTGCTGCGGAATGTCCCGCGGAAGAATGCCGCCTCATTACGCTGGTACTGCAAGTTTACCAGTCCGGCAAACAACTCCTCACGCACTACTGTATCGCCCACGCTGAGCGGAATCAGCATTTCGGCATAGCTCTCAGGATCGCCAAGGCCATAAATGCAACTTACTGAGGCAACAATAATCACATCGCGGCGCTCTAGCAGCATGCGTGTGGCACTGTGGCGCAAACGGTCAATTTGCTCGTTTACTTGGGCAGTTTTTTCAATGTAGGTATCGCTACGCGCTACATAGGCCTCGGGCTGATAATAATCGTAATAACTCACAAAATACTCCACCGCATTGTTGGGGAAGAACTCTTTAAACTCTTCATACAACTGTGCGGCCAGTGTTTTGTTATGCGCCATAATAATGGCCGGACGACCCGACTGCACAATAATATTAGCCATGGTAAACGTTTTACCACTACCAGTTACCCCCAGTAGCACATTGTCGCGACTGCCCTCACCCAACCATTTGGTAAGGTCAGCAATGGCTTGGGGTTGGTCCCCTGCGGGTTTAAATTTGGTGTTAAAATCGAACTCTGCCGCACCACTACGGGTAATTTGTGGGTCGGCTGCTAACACGGGGCTTGATTTTTTCGTCATACGCACTACATGTAATAGCACAATGTTCAATTCGGGAACGATAAAAAGTTGCCGGGTGATCCGGTAGCACACGCACCGTTCCCTTTTCTTAGGAGGCCGATATGGCTACGAAACTTGAAGCGCTCGTAACGCAATACGAGCAAGTCTCCGGCCAGAACGCACAAGCACTGCGTACGGCCATTACCCTGCTCAAAGCAGCTGCAACTGCTTATAATGAGCATCACAATGTTCTGGAAAGCTACCGCAAACAACGCCGCCAAATGGCCATGCGCAACGATGCGCAACGCTATGAAGGTGAAGCTGTAGAAAAAGATAATGAAGCTCACCGCTCTACTCGACCCACCGCTGCGGAAACCGAAGTTTTTGCTGAGGCTAAAACAGCTTGGCAAGATGCTATGGTGGCGGTGCAAGGCTGTGTAGCTGACTTGTTCAAAGAGGCCACTGATGAGTCCTACGACTCGACTAAAATGGCACTCAATGCTCTGCGAGACCACTGCTTTTCTTACAAGTGGCGGCGAGAGTTTTTGAATGGCGTTGCACAGCTGCGTGCACCGAAACGGTTCACCATTGTTCAGAGCGACGATAACAATATCATCCGACCGAACTTTGGCCAATCGCGACATACAGCAACCGCCTAACACTTTACCCCTGGGGGCGCGCAAGCGCCCCCACAACCTTTTAGAAAAGAGGTTAACATGGGAAACTTTAAAAGTGACCTCAACCGCACCTTCCCCAAAGGTAAGGTGGGTAATCAATACCAAGCTTTTCAGTGGTTTGGCCGTGCTCTAAAGTTTGAGGTATATAAAGAACTTGCTAACGCTATTCAACGTGTGAGTAAGGTTCAAAAAATTGTGGCTAAAGAAGCTCGTGAAAAGGCCGAGCAGCGCGATCGTGGCATGGTGCACCCAGATTTTGGGCGTAAAGTTACGGGATATACTCCCCAAAACGAGCCTTACTACTGGAGTGATGCCCAACAAGCTCTGGTAAACGAATTGTTACGTGCCCACGAACTCTTTATAGGATTTTATGAAGATTTTGAAAGCACCACGGATGATCGTATCAAAACTGGTATTAACTTGCTGCGTAATTACCTCTGGGGTGATTATTGGGATAAGAATGTTCCTCATATTGCTTACAAATTCGAATTTAAGCAGCCTGAAGAACTTCCAGAAGATACGCCATACCGAGAACGTGGCAAACCACATACTCAAACAAACTTTTTGAACCTATTTTGAGCCCCTCGCAAGGGGGCTCTTTTCTTTTTGCTACATTCATGAGATTATCGCTTACTCACTCATTTTTTAAGGGAGCCCGCACCATGGCTGACCCAACTGACTTTTCCGACATACCAGAACCCCGAAAAGCTGAAATTCAGCAAAAAGCTCAGAGCTTTGCTACCATTCAACAGCAAATACAAAGAAACCTAAAAAGATCTGCAGAAGGGAAAAAATCTATGCTTCGCCAAGCCATATATGACAAATTTAAGAAGCTAGAAGCTTTAAACTGGCAGCCCAAAGAAATGCTCTATTTCTTACACTGCTGTAGCCTGAGATAAGCCCTTTATAAAAGCCCCCACAGGGGGCTCTTTTTTTGTGCTAAAGGTATTTTTGTAATGTATCACGCATGGCATTACCCGTATGTACCCATGTGCGCTCAGCAATTTTTTGCTGGCCCATGGTCCCTAAATGTTTGGCGATCGTTAAATCACTCAACACACCTAATAAAGCAATGGCCACCGCGGCAGAGAGATCTCCCCCCTTATCTAAGCTCACATACACCACAGCTGGGCCGGCGGCATCTACCACAGCAGGAAGGTCATTGCTCACTACCGGTGTGCCGCATTGCATAGCTTCCAGTACGGGTAAGCAAACTGATTCAGCCTCGGATAAATTAACCAACACACTGGCCTCGGCAATGTGCTTTAAAGCTTGTTTGTGCGCCAACTTACCGTGCAGCTTTACCTTACCCGCTAGCTTATGTTCAGCAATTTTTTGCTCTATCTGAGCAACCGTTTGCTCATGCAGCGTATCGCCAATAATTTCTAATTTAGTAACTGGTAGTTTGCTTTGTAATTTGGCAAAGGCATCAACCAGCAGTGGGTAATTCTTTTGCGGGTACATATCCCCCACGGCAATAATCTTGTTTTTTACGCGTAATGGTGGTGCTTGCCATGGCAGGTCGGGCAGCCCTGGCGCTGCAATGGTAATTTTTTGCGCAGCCTTACCTTTGGCATAATACGGTACAATACCAGCGCTTACGCTAAATGCTGTTTTAGCACGCCACAAACCCAACTTGGTAAGCTGCTTAAGCGCCCACCAATACAGCCGCTGGCTACTACTGCTAGGGTCGTTGTGTAAAATCGGCATAGGGTTAGGCGCCAATAGGGGTACATAGTTAGCATTGCACAGTACTGCCTTGGCTTTTAGCGCACGCAACTTAAACGGTACAACAAACTGCTCATACAGGTGTTTAAGTACAAAGTTTTTAGGTAAATCCCAGTGCAAAACCTCCACCCCTTTTGGTAAGGGCACTAAGCTGATTTTAGACGGCGTAATAACTGTCCAGCGAGTGTTTTCCATTTTGGCCAACTCCGGCAAAATGCCATGTAAATACGTAAGCCCGCCACCGTGCTGAGTATGAGCAGCATAAAGTATAAAATGATGTTCAGACGTACTCATGCGGCTTGTTGCACCAATGCTTTAATGGGTGCAAACGATTGCCGATGATGCTGGGTAACCCCATGCTGCGCCAAACCTTCCTGATGTGTTTTAGTGCCATAACCAGCATTACTGTCCCACCCGTAGTGTGGAAAATCCTCATGCAGTTGTGCCATCAGCTGGTCACGGTACACTTTGGCTACAATAGCTGCTGCGGCAATGCTCTGTACCGTGCCATCGCCTTTAATAACCGACTGAGCGGCACAGCCTAGCTCTGGTGGCACATCTCGCCCATCAATAAAGGCAAAATCTGCTGTTGTACTTAGCCCCTGCACAGCTTGACGCATGGCCAATAATGTAGCTTGGCGAATATTAAGCTGGTCAATTTGCTGTGGTGAAACTTCTACAATGTTAACTGCTAACGCGGTCTGATGAATTTGCTCTGCCAATTGCTCACGCTTTTTAGCGCTCAGCTTTTTAGAATCGTTTAATCCAGCTGGAATATGAGCCTCATCCAGCACAACAGCTGCTGCTACAACTGGCCCAGCCCACGGGCCACGGCCAACCTCATCCACACCGGTAATACAGCGGTAACCTTGTTGCTGAGCTTGTTTTTCATGAGAGTAATCTAGCATGGGCATTACCCTGCCATGAATGGCAGCGGTTGGCTAGCGCTATCGGGCAGCGAGTTGGTCGGAGGTGTTCATGCGTTGAATGGTGGCGTAATCCACATGCACGGGCCATTGGTTGCGTGCCAGCTGTAATAAACTAGTTGCAGGACGGTTTAAACGCTGTTGGTACACCCACGTATTAGCCAATACTTTGCGCACATAACCGCGCGTTTCCTTAAAGGGAATGCTCTCAATAAACAACAGTGGGTCTGCGGTTGGAATGTGCTTGGCTTCTACCCACTTGTTCACGTTACCGGGGCCTGCGTTGTATGCTGCAATCATCTGCACCAAGTTACCGCTTAATTTAGTATCTAGGTGTTTAAGGTACCATTGCGCCAGCTCCAAGTTGCGGGCGGGGTTAAACAACACATGTTTTGGGTATTTTTGCTGGCCTTGCTTGTTACGGATGAAACTCGCCGTGTCTGGCATAATTTGCATCAAGCCGCGCGCGCCAGCGCGGGATTCAATATACGGGTCAAACGCACTTTCTTGGCGCATAATGCCGTAAATCAAGGCTGGATCTAGCTCAAACTCGCCACCACGTGGTGCCCATGCAATGCCAAGCGGATACAAACCACTCAAAAACACTTGGTTCCGCTCCTTAAGATTGCGGGCTAGTGTCATCGCGGCATTTGGCAGGTGCAAACGCTCGGTAAGTGCAAGCAACGTTTCATCCGCACCATATGGTACACGGGGATATGCTGCTTTTAGCTCTTGTTGAGCCAGTGCATATTCACCAATTTGCACCAACGCCACCACACGGCGAATACCTTTATCCTCATACAGCTTATCCAGCACCTCTACATCCAAACGGGGTCGACGCAACTGTACGGGTGATGGCTGGTCTAGCTGTGCTGCCGCCAACTGGCCATAAAAATCAAAACGATTGGCGACCGCCATACGTAAAAAGCTTTGTGCAACAGAATCCGCACCCAACAGGCTATAGGTTTTAGCCGCCCAATAGGCCGCACGGGTATATGTTTGGCTACCTGCTGGCGCTTGGTACACCACACTACGGAAGGACTCCGCAGCGCTGTTATAATCGTTTTGGCGGTATGCGGCGAGGCCTGCAAGCCAATGCGCTTCGGCAGCTAATGCTGGTACATCCCGCACTACCCAACCCGCAACAATACGCGCACGGTTTTCATTACCGGTATTTACCATGCTACGTGCCAATGTAATGCACACCTGGCCCCAGCTATACTCACCTAATGTTTTCTTAGTGCTCTTTTGTTTGAGCAACGACATAGATTGGTCATATTGCTCTTTCTTACGGTAATATTTTAGCCGACGCAGCAGCTTTTGGCGCGCCTTAGTATTAGGTGCTGATTCAGTTTGTTTAGGCCGGCTACCATTGCTATAACGCGCAATGCTCAAACGCGAGCCAATGGAGGGGTCACGGTGATTTGCACTGCGTGGCGCACGCTTTTCTGCCAAGGTATGAATATCATTTGCTTGCGGATGGTCGTGGTAGTAGCTCAGCCAACGCTGAAGATCCTTGTATGGGGTACGGGTATAGGGGTGCAGTAAGCGCTCGGCAATCAGGTGACCCATAAGCAAACGGTCATCTAACCCGCTTACCATCGCAGCCACTTGCGGGCGTTGCAATTGGCGCTGAAGCCGGAACATCTGGCGATATTCCTGCACATCTGTGTCGTTTAATACTTTGGGAACATCCGCCGGCCATAAATCTAGCTGCGCCAGTGCAGGCACAGTGAAAATAAGGGCACATAGCAGTGCCAGCGGGCGCATCCACAGTGTCATTAGCTCAATACCGGCATCATCTTCTGCAAATCATCCCATGCTGGGCGTTTGTAGGCAGCTTGTTTCAACAAAAGGCGTGGATGATAACTTACGCACGCTGACCGATTAGCCACAGTGTGCAAATTGCCTTGGCGTAACTGCTGCAACGTACCTTGCTGCTGTGGCAGCAGTAACTGCGCTACCTTTTGGCCAAACAACAATAATGGACCTTGAGTAGCTGCCACCATGGTGTTCAGCTTTTCAGTAGCCGCTTGTAAACTTTGCGGTGCCAACATACCACCTTGAGCATCGGTTACTGCCACAGCAATTTTAGTGGTGTCTGTTAGGCTTATTTTCAGAGCACCTAGCATTTTCTCCAACAGGGCTAACTCCTCACTCGCAAAGGGATATGGGCTATCTTGCAGTGCATATTCTGCACCAGTAATAATGGTTAAACGTGTCCCCTGCCCCACTTGCCAAATATGTGCTGGCTCGGTACTGGCTGCTACCGACTGTGGTTTAGGCTTAGCTGGCGCTTTTGGCTTAGATTGTGTTGCCGTTGGCTTAGCTATAGCTACGGGTTGTTCCAACGGTGTTGGCTGCGTTTGTGGTACAGATGCAGGTACTGGCACAGGCTGCCAGCTGGTATGATCTTCTGTCAGCACATCGGTTACGCCTGCTTGCAATAAATCCTGCAACAATGCTTGGCGCTGTGCCTCTGTCAACGGCAGTTCGAGCGACATGCGCTACACTCTCCCCTTTTGCATCAAAAATTGATAGCTACTTATGATCATAAACACAACCTTTCCCTGCCATTACCATAAAAGTTAAGGGAAGCACTGTGGCCTCCCCTTAACTTACAATATCTTAGCAATTTTGCTGCCCATAGGGCGCCTTGCTATTAGTTGGTTTTGCGCTCAGCAATACGTGCTGATTTACCAGTACGGCCACGCAAGTAGAACAACTTAGCACGACGCACTTTACCGCGACGTGATACTTCAATTTTGTCTACCACTGGGGCATGTAGTGGGAACACACGCTCCACACCTTCACCAAAAGAAAGCTTGCGCACGGTGAAGCTGCTGTTAATACCATCGTTATGGCGGGCAATGCACACGCCTTCAAACACCTGAATACGCTCACGGCCACCTTCGCGCACTTTTACGTGCACACGCAGGGTATCACCTGCTTGGAACTCAGGAATTTCTTTACCCAGCTGGGTAATGGTTTCGGCGTTAATTTGTTCTACCAGGTTCATTGGTCTCTTCCTCGTTTTGGGGCCTTTAGCACAGTGCTTTGGCCAAATCTCGTATACGCTTATATTCTGCGTGCAGGGGGTAATACCCCAGCTGTGGATAAATGTGAAGTAAAAAATGAACTTTTTTATCGTGTAGCGTTACTGCCAAACATAGTTAGCAGGCGATCAAACAACCCTAGCGGTTCATCAGGCGCACGCGGAGGTTCTAACCCAGCTACAAAAATACCGCCACCCGTTGTCGCATCCAGCGTAATGGGCATCACAATATCTGGCAGCGCTGGGTCGCGTGATACAAAGCGAATACTAAAGAAAGCCACATGAGGCACATCGTTCAACAAGCTTTGGTCAGCGCGGGTAAAATCGTACTTAGGCCAACTGCCATCAAACTGCTCAATCAATACAAAACGCTCACCCTGCTCTTGGCGCTGCGTTACTTGTGGCACAACCTCGCGCAGCAAGCGCTCCCAATGCTGCCTATGCATGCTAGAACTTGTAATTTGCTGCGGGCGGTCGTTACGCAAATCATACCCAACCACCAGCACTTTCTCTCCTGTTAAGCTATCTTGCGTCGGGAACACCATAACGTTCACTTGGCGAGTATTCAGCACACAACGGCGCGATTCGGTGAGCATAAAGTCCATATGGCTACGCCCATCTAGCTGACATCGTGGCAGGTCTTGAGCATGCACTACCGCAGGCCACGCCGCCACCAGGCTACCCAGTAACCCAATCCATGCGACGAAAGCAGCCCATAGCTGCGGCATCTTTCTCGGTCCTTCTTATTAGTCCCACACCTTATGAAACCGTACAAAAATACTCTATTACCTGTGCTCTATTCACCGCACTACGTAGCAGCTTACGTGTTTGTGGCATTGCGTTTTAACAGTTCTTCACGTAGATAATAACAAGTACAAGAAAAATAATACTTTAGACCCAATATGTTTTTTAAAACCAAACAAAGCACAACCGCCCATACATTAAAGAAACTGCTAGGTGGTATTGTACAAACCTCCATGGCTACTGTTGATGTTGGCCTTAAAACAAGCGAGATTCGTAAATCTTCACTTAAAATTCATGGCTTAGTTAGTAGCACTGCCAGCGCAAGTGAAGAAATGGCATCTACCGTTAAGGGTATTGCCTCTCATGCACAAAATGCTGCCAACAGCGCCGAACGTGTGGGGAACGAAGTTTCGCAAACAGCACGCGTGATGGAATCCATCTCTAGCTCTATGCAAAACACTGGCGACTGCATGTCCCTACTAGAGCAAGCCTCCGGCCAAATTCAGCAAGTTGTGAGCACCATTAACGACATTAGCGACCAAACCAACTTACTGGCGCTTAATGCTTCTATTGAAGCTGCACGCGCTGGTGATGCAGGCAGAGGCTTTGCCGTGGTAGCTGATGAAGTTGGTAAGCTTGCGCAGCAGTCTCAAAAAGCGACACAGCAAATTAGCGAGACAATTCAAGAAATCCAAACAGAGATTGCTAAGGTAACCGAAGCTGTTCAACGTTCGCAAAGCACAGTTGCAGATGGCGCCGAAAAAGTTTCCAAACTACATGCTTCAGCAGAAGAAATTCAGGGCCTCATGAGTAGTATTGCACACTCTACTGGTGAGCAATCTCAAGCCTCTAGCGAAATCTCAGAAAGTATTTTAACGATTTCGCAAGAAGCAGACCGCAACAACAGCCAAACAGAGCAAATTATGTCTCTACTAGACCAGCTGACTGACACGGTAGAACAACAGCGCGCCTTACTCGCCGAACAAGACATTCAAGATAAAGTGGTTGTATTGGCACAAGCTGACCATGCGCTATGGAAAAAGAAAATTGTCGATTTTGAAATGGGGCGCATCAAGCTAGATAACCCGCAAGCTATTGGCGACCACACTGCTTGTCGCCTTGGTAAATGGTACTATGCTGACGGTAAAAAACAGTTTGGTAGCAATACTGAGTTTAATGCTATGGAACACCCTCATATGCGTGTGCACCAAGCGGCACAAAAAGCAGCTGAGCGCCGCGCAAGCGACCCTAGCGCCGATATTTCGGATCTTGTACAAGAGCTAGAGAGCGCCTCTATTGAGGTTGTCGATAAGCTTAAAGCGCTATAAGTATTACTTGGTAAGCTTTTTGGTGCGCTGGCGTGCTTGATGAAGCCGCCACTTAGCAATTTCGGCATGGTTACCACTGGTCAGCACCGGTGGCACCGCCTGCCCTTCCCATTCTGCTGGGCGGGTATAGTGTGGGTATTCCACAAGTGATTCATTGCTATCAGGATCAATAATACTATGGCTTTCTTCGTGCAGAGTCTCGTTATTGCCCAGCACACCAGCACGGGTGCGCAGGCAGGCATCAATCACTACTGGGGCGGCAACCTCACCAGCGCTGAGCACATAGTCCCCAATCGATACCTCTACATCTACCTCGGCATCCAGCACGCGCTGGTCAATACCTTCATAATGGCCGCACAGCACAATTAAGCCGGCATCATGTGCACCTAGCTCTTCAGCCATATTTTGGTCAAACTTTTGCCCCGATGGCGTGAGGAAAATTACTTTTGCACCTGGCTGCTGCGCCTTCGCTTCACGGATACTCGTCGCCACCACATCTGGCCGTAATACCATGCCAGCACCACCACCGTATGGCGTGTCATCCACTGTTTTATGCTTATCTGGCAATGCATGGTCGCGGATGTTATTTACCCGCAATTGCCATAAATCTTGGTTGAGTGCACGACCCGTAATGGAATGCCCCAATACACCCGGAAAAACTTCAGGGAACAGGGTAAGAATGGTAACAGGCCAAGGCTTCATGTATTTAGGGAACCGTTATTGGGTGTAGATGTCAAGCAAGGCTTGGGCTGCTTCGGTCAGCTGTACTGGCTCGGTGCTTTGCACATATTCCTCTGCCAGCGGCACCATAGCTTCGGCTTCATTTGCCAAAGCAACCACCAACGCTGGGTGGCTACCTGCATCGTACAAATCGCGCACGGTGCCAATCTCAGCACCGCTATGGTCGTGTACTTTTTGGCCATACAGTGCCGCCAAATACACCTCATCCTCAGCCAGTTCAGGGAAGTTCTCTACCGCCGTGTAAAGGTACGCACCCTTATAACGTGCTGCATCTTCAGGTGTATCCACACCATCTAGCTTGACCAACATAGTAGTACCGGCACCACGCAAGGTTAGTTGCGGTAACTCTTCATCTTGCTGATTAATAAACGGGCCATAACCACCCCACTGCTCAGTCTTCACGAGGTTTTTCACCTTCAGCTCACCGCGCAAACCATGAGGGGCGCCAAGGCGCCCCACACAAATGTATCCTAGCTTATTAGGAGCACTCACGTTACTCAGCAGCTTTTTCTTCTGCTGGAGCTTCGGTTGCAGCTTCCTCTGCTGGTGCTTCAGCGGCAGCGGCTTCGGCAGCAGCGGCAGCTTCTTCAGCTTTCTTAGCGGCTTCTTCAGCAGCTTTTTCTGCTGCTTTCTTCGCTTCAATCGCTTTTACACGCACACCTTTTTCCTTAAGGAATTTGTCGTGCAGTTTTTTAGGACCAATTTTGTAGTCCACCAACAGTTGAGCCAAACGATCACTCGCCTGAGCACCGTTGTTAAACCAGTAATCCAAACGCTCAGCGTTAATGGTCAGGCGCTCAGCGCTGTCCTTTGCTGCGTGTGGGTTAAAGTAACCCAATTGTTCAATGTAACGACCATCACGGGAACGACGGCTATCCGCCGCTACAATGTGGTAAAAAGCTTGGTGGGTACGTCCACGACGTGCCAAACGCAATGCTACAGCCATTTCTATCTTCTCCAATATATCTTTGTTTAACGTACATGTCTCAAAGGCATGCACCTGGCGCCCCATGCGCCGCCAGTTCCTCACGGTTTTGCCCCGAAGGTTCTGGTTGGTTCCGGGCAACCTCAGCTGCGCAGAACAGGGGTTATGTATGCCATTTTTGCGCCCCATGCAAGAGAATTATGCACAGCTCACAGCGGTGACACTAAATAATCATTATAAAACAAACCCCTACGCCAAAAAGCAATCGGCATTTATACAATCTATGCTGAATGTATTTGGTAAGAAGTAACCTCAGCTACGCAGAACAGGGGTTATGTATGCATTTTGAGGAGAGTCACAAAAAAAATGCCCTGCTGGTAAAAACCAACAGGGCATTTTTTAATTACTGGTATTTATTACTACAAGCGCCAACACCACACCAACCAGCCAATAAAGTGCAATACCAGTAAAATAAATCGCAGCAGTTTGCAGGTCAGTAAACTGGGTTCCGATCGTATCAAAGGTCAATTCAATACCAGGGCGAAAGTACTCACCGATTTGCACCACAGTCCAGCGATAAAGGTAAACAGCAAAGGCGATCAGCACGACGCTACCCAGTGGTGTTAAACTTGCGCCAGATAAGAATGCGCCACATATAGAAACAGTCAGCAAAATCGCTGATGCCACGTACAAACTACGCACACCCCAATCAAGCCAGGTGAAGTCAACCCCCACAAAAGGTAGCGGAAAACTTACCCAAGCCAACACGGCTGAAACCGTTAACAACATGCTAGAGTAAAGCACTACAGCAAGGGTAATAGTAGAAGTCAAAGCAGACAGATAGATAAAGGGTTTAAGAACAAAATCGTACCTTCTTGAGTCTACGGCAGTCGTCATAAATTCACTCACCAGCGGACTGATGCTCCCTAGAAAAGTTCGTAGATATTAGAAATTCAGGAATATACCCTAGGCTAACAAGGTTATTTCGTCAACAATTTGTATACCTACTTAAGCCTCTGCATTTGCTGCATCAGCTGCATGGGGTTCATTTTACCGCCAGCAAACATTTTGGCCATGCCGTTCATTTGGCGATGCATTTTCACCAGCTTATTTACATCGGCAACCTCTACCCCCGCACCCGCAGCAATGCGCTTACGGCGGCTGGCGTTGAGCAAACTTGGCTCGCGGCGTTCTTTTTTAGTCATCGAGTTAATAATGGCTACGTTATGCGCCACCAACTTCTTCTCATCAATATTGCTGTTTTGCAAAGCTTTGCCCATGCCACCTAGGCCAGGGATCATCCCCATCAGGCCCTTAAACGAGCCCATTTTACGCATAAAATTAAACTGCTGTTTAAGGTCATCCATGGTCATGGGCTTGCCGCTTAACAGCTTTTCTTGGAACTTTTGCTGTGCATCTTCCTCGCCTGCCGTAGCTTGCTGAATTTTCTCCACCAAGCTAATCACATCACCTTGACCCAAAATGCGGTCGGCCACGCTTTTCGGACGGAACACTTCTAACGCATCCGTTGCCTCACCCACACCGGCAAATTTAATGGGCACACCGGTTACTTGGCGCAAGCTTAGCGCAGCACCACCGCGGGCATCCCCATCCATACGAGTAAGCACCACACCGGTGAGCGTTACCTGCTCAGTAAAAGCTTGTGCGGTTTTCACGGCAGACTGCCCGGTTAATGCATCGGCAACCAACAATGTTTCCGATGGTTTTAGCAATTCATGCAATTGCTTGAGCTCAGCCAACATAGCTTCGTCCAAGTCAGTACGGCCTGCGGTGTCAAAAATCAGTACCTGCACGTCTTCTTCCTGCGCGGTTTTCAAGGCACGTTTGGCAATATCCAGCGGCTGCTCATGATGAATTTCTACCATACCCACACCCACACGCTCAGCCAAGGTAGCCAACTGCTCTCGTGCTGCTGGGCGGTAAATATCAGCACTGGCCAGCAGCACATTCTTACCTTCATTCTTCAGTTTTAAGGCCAGCTTACCGGCAGTAGTGGTCTTACCACTCCCCTGCAAACCCGCCATCAGAATAATAGAAAGCTTACCGCTAACGTTCAGCTCCGCAGGCTCACCCAAGCTTTCTAACAGTGCATCATGCACCACTTTTAGCACCTGCTGGCCGGGTTGCACTGCTTTTAGTACTTTCTCACCCACAGCTTGCTCTTTTACCGTTGCCATAAGCTGCTTTACTACGGGCAAAGCTACATCCGCCTCAATCAACGCCATGCGCACTTCACGCAATGCGCTTGCTACATCATCCTCTGTGAGCATCCCGCGTTGGCCTAGTTTGCCAAAAACACCCTGCAACCGTTCTGTAAGCTGTGTAAACATAGCCTACCCTTAACATAGTTACGTGTGAGCTGCTAGACAGTACATAGAGATGCGCCTAAAGTGGCGCTATGATGTTCGACACCGCACCTTGGTGGATGCACGCGCTGTGGCTTGCTAGCCCTGCATTTGCAGCCAATTTAGCACCACCTGTGCTTAACAAACTATTTCCTAAGTTAAACTACCCTATGGATTTTGGTACAAACGTACTTGGTACTAACAAAACTTGGCGTGGTTTTATTGGGGGTAGCGCCGTTGGTGGCTTGATTGGTTTTTTACTAGGTTTAAATATTTTATATAGCTTTGCTATTGCTACTGCAGCACTTGCAGGAGATGCCTTATCCAGCCTTGCTAAGCGTAGGTTTAAGCTGGCACCTGGCGCACCATGCTGGGGGTTAGATCAGCTAGATTATATAGTCGCTTTTTTGGCAATTAGCTTAATTTGGGTAGAATGGCGCTGGAATGAGGTGTTATTAATAATTCTTGTAGGCGGTTTTGGTAGCACCATATGCAATGTTGCTGCACACAAGATGGGGCTGAAAAACAAGCCATGGTAACTCACGGAAAAATTGGTGTTTTTGGTGCATCTGCCAACCCTCCGCATGATGGGCATATTGCTGCCGCTCGGGTTGCTAAAAATGCATTAAAATTACAAAAAATTATCTTCCTTATAACGCCACAAAACCCACATAAAGACCCTGCGACCTATGCAAGCTTTGAGCACCGGTTTTTAATGGCTAAAATGCTCGCTGAGCAACATAAAGTTACTGAATGGTTTGAGGTTAGTGACCTTGAACAGCAAATAGCAACAGAAACTACAGCACCGCAAACATTTAATACATTACAAAAAATGTCGCAAAACCCTGCTTTTAATAACAATTTAATATGGCTTATGGGTAGCGATAATTTGGCAAATTTTCACAAATGGGACCAATGGGAAAAGTTGGTAAATAATTTTTGTGGTGCAATAATTGGCCGTGGGCACACCCAAAACGAACTAAAAAACTATGCTTGCGGCAGTATTTTAACAAAATTGATAAAAAATGGTACTTGGCACTGGCTTAATGACAGCAACCATAATGGCTGCGCCACCAATATCAGAGAAAATTCATTTAAAAACAATACGCTGCCACATATACCTAGCGTGATTGAAGATTATATTTCTCAACACAATTTATACAAAAAAGCAGGATAGAATTATGCTCGTTTTTCCACAAATTGACCCCATTGCTTTTAGCCTTGGACCCCTTACTGTGCATTGGTATGGGCTGGCTTATATGGCTGGCTTTTTGGCTGGTTTATGGCACTGCCAATACTTGTTAAAAAAATACCCATTAGCTGGCTTTGGTGAAAAAGAAATTGATGCACTGTTTATTTGGATTATTTTAGGGATTGTTTTGGGTGGCAGGCTTGGTTATGTACTGTTTTATGAGCTCAGCTACTTTATAAACAACCCATTGGAAATATTGAAAACTTGGCAAGGTGGCATGGCTTTCCACGGGGGATTATTGGGTGTTGTCATTGCACTATTAGTATTCTGCCGGCGTAAGGGATTACACCCTGCCGCGGTTGCAGAGCGCATTGTACCCGGTATTCCGTTTGGTATTTTGTTTGGCCGGCTAGCAAACTTTTTAAACGGCGAACTATGGGGACACCCTACAAACGTACCGTGGGCAATGGTTTTTCCACATGTTGATGATTTACCGCGCCACCCGAGCCAGCTGTATGAGGCTGCGTTAGAAGGTATTGTATTGTACCTGGTTATTTGGTTTTTTGGCTGGCGTAACGGCATGAAAAAATGGCGAGTTTCTGGCTTGTTTTTGGTAGGATACGCTACTGCACGCTTTTTTGTAGAGTTTTTCCGCGTAGAAGACTTGCAATTTACTGAATTAACAGGGATTTATAGTTATCTGTCGCAAGGACAATTACTAAGTATACCAATGCTGATAATCGGCATATGGTTCTTATGGATGAGTGGTAAACATGCACAAAAATAGCACTAACATACTGAATTATATAAAAGAAAATGGCCCACTGAGCTGTGCTGATTTTATGCAGCTGTGCCTGTATCACCCAGAATTTGGCTATTACACCACCACTAACCTATTGGGAGAACAGGGAGATTTTATTACCGCGCCGGAGCTAACCCCTGTGTTTGGTGAGCTGATTTGCTTGTGGGTGGTGAACACATGGGAACAGCTGGGATGCCCTGCTGAGTGGACGTTAGCCGAGCTTGGCCCTGGCCACGGCACTTTGATGAGCGATGTTTTGCGCGTATGCCGAAAAGTAGCACCAAGCAGCATGTCGTGCTGCTCGGTAGCATTGGTAGAGACCAGCCCAAGCCTGACCAAAATTCAGCAACAAACTTTAGCTGAAGAAAATATTGAATGGGTGACCGACATCAACCAAGTTGATAACACATGGCCAACCATTGTGATTGGCAATGAGTTTCTAGACGCCTTCCCCGTACAACAATGGCACCATCAAGGTGGTGGGCAATATGTGGAGCGTGGCGTGATGGCAGATGGTAACGAGCTGCATTTTACACTACTAAAAGAGAGCACTGCTACGTTTGAGAGCGAAGCTGAGATTGTGGAAACCAGTACGACTGCTGACTGGTTGGCGCAGTTTAAAGCTCACTTTGCTGATACCCCTTTGGCAAGCTTGTTTATAGACTATGGCGCCGCCCCTAAAACGCCATTTACAGAAAAAGATACCTTACAAGCCATTCACCAACACCAAAAGGTTGATGCACTAGCCCACCCAGGCGCTGCAGACCTAACCACACAAGTGAACTTTACGGCTGTGAAAGAAGCACTTGGCGATACTTGCTATGGGCCGATGGCGCAGGCGGTATTCCTCACCAATTTGGGGTTACCCATACGTGCTGCACAAATACATGCCAAGCTAGACGACGCTGGCCGCCAAGACTTGGAGCAACGCCTACATCGCCTGATGGCACTGGACGAAATGGGCGAGCTGTTTAAGGCGTTTTGCTACGTACAAAATTGCGATGTGGAGCCAGCAGGTTTTGGGGGTTGAAAAACCCATAAATTGCCCTAACTCATAGTTTATAAACATATTTTGCCCCATTCGGGGTGCTACCGTTGAAAGGACGCACCATGATTATGGATGCGAAACACTATGCATTGCTCACGCATGCTGAGCTATGCCACCTGACACACCATCTGGCTCCGCAAGCTGGGCAACGCTTTGCCAATAGCGAACTGGCAGTACTGCAACAAACCACTAATTGGCGTGGTGATCTGCAACAAATGTTTGGCTTTGATGTGGCCGGTGCCAATACCGTTCTCGATTGGGGGCATGATCACGAATCCATATCTGGTAGTGGGATTCATTACATTGGTGTTGAACCAAGTAGCTTGAGCGGTATTACCTGGCAATGCCGTTACAATTGCCTCCATGCCGTGGCCGTGGATGATGAGAACTTTCTGCTCATCCTACCACTGGATGGTTATGGATTACCCAGTAAAAAAGCTATACTTGAGCTGGGCCAGCAAGTATCTGAACAAGAAGCCAGCCAGCTGCTAGTACAAGCGGTTCAGCGTATTCTCAGTGACTATATTGGCATTTCGGGTGAAACTGGCCTCCGCACCGCTATGGCAAACATTGCCACTGGCGGCGATGGCAACTGGGCTGATTGGTACCTATTCAACTTCAGCAACGTGTTCGGTTTTTGCACCAAGGCGCAGCGCAGCTATATTTTTGACAAGCTGCGCCGGCGTGAACGTTGGCTGAATATTGCCTGCGGCCTGCTGAGGAAAGCACCATGCGATACGCGTGATGATTACCGCGCAGCACTCAAGGCAATTCGGGCTCAGCTCGGCTTGAACGACTACGATGTTGCACGAGTGACAGACCGTGTTACTCCGCCAACTGAAATGTGCGCTGCCGCCTAACGGCTGCGCCACCTAAAAAAGCGCCCTGCTCAATGCGGGGCGCTTTCTTTTTAGCTATTTAACAAACTAAGCTGCGGCAGTACTGCTTTGGCCGTGCTTTTCAGCCAGGTATGCACCGGTGCTGTCCTTGGTGGCTTGCATTGCTTTTTCGCCTTCTTTCCAGTTGGCTGGGCAAACTTCGCCATGCTGCTCGTGGAAGCTTAGAGCATCTACCATGCGCAGCATTTCTTCTACACTGCGGCCTAGTGGTAGGTCATTCACAATCATGTGGCGTACGGTGCCGTTTTTATCCAGCAAGTAGCTTGCGCGGTAGGTCATGCCGCCTTCAGCCAAAATGCCAAGTTCTTCACCGTACTGCTTTTGCATGTCGCTCATCAGCGGGAAGCTTACTTGGCCAATACCACCTTGGTTTAGTGGGGTGTTACGCCATGCAGCGTGAGAGAAATGGCTATCGATACTTGCGCCAACTACTTTACAGCCGCGCTTTTCAAACTCGCTGGTAGCTTTGTCGAACGCAACGATCTCGGTTGGGCACACAAAGGTGAAGTCCAGTGGGTAGAAGAACACCACGGTGTAGTCGCCGCTGCCGTATTCTACTGGGTTAAAGCTGTCGTTAATGCTGCCATCGGCCATGGCGGCTGTGGTGGTAATGCTAGGGAACTGTTTGCCAACCATCATTGTCATTGTTCTGTACTCCATTTGGTTATTTAATACCTAATTATGGGCGCAGCAGAACACAGCCACCGCGGAAAAGCAAGTTTTATCACTTAAATGTATAGAGTGATAAAAAAGGACTTGTCATTCTCCACCAGAGAGTGCTAAATTGCCGACCATGAGCAAGGATACACGCACGAATATTGACCCGCGCAGCGCCGAGGTGCTGGCCGATTTGGTAGATATTTATACCGAAAGTGGCGAGCCTGTGGGCAGCAAAGCACTGAGCGAACATAACAAGCTGGGCTTGAGTGGTGCGACGTATCGTAACATTATGCGTGACTTGGAAGGTAAAGGCCTGCTGGCAAGCCCGCATACCTCGGCGGGGCGTATCCCTACTGAAGAGGGTTTCCGCTACTACGCCAAGAACTTGGTAACGGTGGAAGACCTAGACCTAGACATACGCAAGGCGCTGGAGGAAACCATTACCAGCGACAAGCCTATGGATGAAGTAGTGAAAGAAGCCAGCAACCTGATTGGGCAAATCACCAACTATGCCGGCCTGATTACCGTACCTAAAGCCGATGACACGCTGGAGGAAATTCAGTTTGTGCGCCTAAGCGGCGACCGTGTGTTGGCAGTGCTGGTCACCAAAGGCGGTAACATTGAAAACCGCATGATTGAAGTGCCAACCTTTATGGATGTAAAGGAGCTCAACAAAGCGGGTAGCGAAATTAAGAAACTGATTGAAGGCCAAACGCTGACTGAGGCGCGCAGCGGTTTGGTGCAATCTATCGCCGAGCAAAAAGGCCGCATTAACGAGACGATTGATAATATGATGCAGGCTGCTCTTGAATGGGGCGAGCCAGTGACATCGGACGGGGCAATGGTAGTTGCCGGGAGCACCAACTTGTTCCAATACCCTGAGCTGGTGCGTGACCGCTTGCAGGGCCTGATTAAAATGTTTGAAGAAAAACGCCTGCTGATGGCCCTGCTGGAGGAAGTTCAGCAAGGTGAAGGGGTGCAAGTGTTTGTGGGCCAAGAAAGTAAATTGGAGCCCGCGCGCGATTGTAGCTTGATTGCGACCAGCTTTGGCGATATGCAGACCAACGCGCTTGGCACATTGGGCGTAATTGGCCCGATGCGCATGAACTACCGCCAAACCATTGGCGTGGTGGACTACACTGCCCGCCTGCTCAGTAAAGTTATAGAAGAACAGAACCAACAACAAGCTAACCAAGGAGAATAAGCCCTGTGACCGAAGCCCAAACCGCTGCCACAGAACAAGAGCAAACGCTGGAGAACCGTGCCGAAAGCACTGAGAACCCGCTACAGCAAGAGCGTGACGAATGGCATGACAAAGCCCTGCGCCTTGCCGCTGAGCTAGACAACTTGAAGAAGCGTACCACCAAAGAAGTGCAGGACATTCGCCAATTTGCAGTGACCGACTTTGCACGCAGCATGCTGGACGTGCAGGACAACTTGGAACGTGCTACCAGTGCGATGAGTATTCCAGAAACAACCGACCCGGCCGAGGCCGACCACATTAACCAGCTAACCAGCATGAAACAGGGTGTGGAGATGGTGCAAACGCAACTACAGCAAACGTTGACGCGCTTTGGTGTGGAGAAGTTTGACAGCGTAGGTGAAAAACTGAACCCAGAGCGCCATCAAGTGATGCAACAGGTAGACAGCGACCAAGAGAGTGACACCGTGGTGCAAGAGCACCAGCCAGGCTACACCATTCATAGTCGTTTGCTGCGCCCCGCATTGGTTGTGACGGCGAAGTAATAATTTTTTAATTAACCAATATAAACAGGAGAAAGACAAATGGGTAAAATTATTGGAATTGACTTGGGAACCACCAACAGCTGCGTAGCGCTGATGGATGGCGACCAGCCAAAAGTGATTGAAAACAACGAAGGTAACCGCACCACACCAAGTATTGTGGCGATTGCTAAGGATGGCGAGCAACTGGTGGGTGCCAGCGCTAAACGCCAAGCGGTAACCAACCCTGAAAACACCTTGTACGCGGTAAAGCGTTTGATTGGCCGTCGCTTTAACGACCCAATGGTGAAAAAGGCGATGACCAACTCACCATTCAACATTGTTGAAGGTAAAAATGGCGACGCATGGGTGGAAGTAGACGGCAAGAAGATGTCTCCTTCTGAGATCTCTGCGATGATTCTGCAAAAAATGAAAGCCACTGCGGAAGAGCACCTAGGTGCCGAGGTAACCGATGCGGTAATTACCGTGCCGGCGTACTTTAATGATGCGCAGCGCCAAGCAACCAAAGATGCTGGTAAAATTGCTGGCCTGAACGTGCAACGCTTGGTGAACGAGCCAACCGCAGCGGCACTGGCCTATGGCCTGAGCGAAAGCGGCGATGACACCAAAACCGTAGCGGTTTACGACCTTGGTGGTGGTACGTTTGATATCTCCATTTTGGAAATTGGCGACGGCGTGGTGGAAGTTAAGGCGACCAATGGTGATACCTTCCTTGGTGGTGAAGACTTTGATGACCGTATCATCGACTTTTTGGCTGATGAGTTCAAAAAAGAAAACAGCATGAACCTGCGCGAGGATAAACTGGCGCTGCAACGCTTGAAAGATGAAGCTGAGAAAGCGAAGAAAGAGCTTTCCTCTAGCGCTTCTACCGAGATTAACCTGCCGTTTATTACTGCTGATGCCAGCGGCCCTAAACACCTACAGGTTAAGCTAACCCGCGCTAAGCTGGAAAGCTTGGTGGAAGACTTGGTGAGCAACTCCCTAAAGCCTTGCGAAGCGGCGTTGAAAGATGCTGGCCTGAAAGCATCCGACGTGGATGAGGTTATTTTGGTGGGTGGCCAAACCCGTATGCCACTGGTGCAAGAGCAAGTGCAAAAGTTCTTCGGTAAAGAGCCTAACAAAGGTGTAAACCCGGATGAAGTTGTGGCGATTGGTGCGGCGACTCAGGCAGGGATTCTGCAAGGTGACGTGAAGGATGTACTGCTGCTGGATGTAACACCGCTAAGCCTAGGTATTGAGACCTTGGGTGGCGTGTTTACCCCGCTGATTGAGCGCAACACGACGATTCCTACCAAGAAATCACAAGTGTTTAGTACTGCGGATGATAACCAAAGTGCGGTGACGATTCGTGTGTTCCAAGGTGAGCGCCAAATGGCAAGCGATAACAAGCTGCTGGGTCAGTTCGACCTCGTTGGTATTCCACCTGCCCCACGCGGTGTGCCACAAATTGAAGTAACCTTTGATATTGATGCGAATGGCTTGGTAAACGTAGGCGCTAAAGATAAGGCGACTAACAAAGAGCAAAGTATTCGTATTCAGGCCAGTGGTGGTTTGAGCGATGACGACATTGAGCGCATGGTACAAGAAGCCGAAGCCAATGCCGAAGCTGATAAAGAGCGCAAAGAACAGGTGGAAACCCGTAACCAAGCGGAACAGCTGGTGCACTCTAGCCGCAAAACCTTGAATGAAAACAAGGATAAAGTGGATAGCAACATTGCTGACGACATTGAAGCTAAGGCCAAAACGCTGGAAGAAACTCTGGCGCAGGAAGATGCTTCTACCGAGACAATCAAAGAGCAAACTGAAGCGTTGATGCAAGCTAGCATGGCCTTGGGTGAAGCGCTGTACAAAGAACAGCAGGAAGCCGCAAATGCTGCCGCTGGTGCAGAAGGCACAGAAACCACTGCCGAAGGCTCAACCGAAAATGACGAAAACGTTGTTGATGCTGAGTTTGAGGATGTGAGTGAGGATAAGAAAAGCGCTTAGCGCGTTTTCAGAAATAGCGTCGGGGCTGGCAAAGCCACCCCTCGCTACTGGGGGCACCCCAGCCCCCGCGGCAACCCACTCGCATTGCGAGCTGGGGATGCCGAGCCCAACATGCTGTGCATAACAGAGTTATATATGGCTTTAAAACAAAAAGGCGGGCGCATTAGCGCCCGCTTTTTTACATTGTAGGGGTTGTAATGGTGGGGAAAGCGCCTTATAAACGTATACATGATGATTTTGATGGCCCCTGTTATTGCTGTAATGCTACCGCTGAGTGCGGTGGCTGGGGGTTATTTGTCCGACTATAATGGTGGTTATGGCGGCGGCAGTGGTAACTATTTAAGCGATTATAACAATAGTGGCATTGGTGGTAGCGTTGGCCGTTATTTGAATGATTATAACCAAGGTGGCTTTAGCCTGCCTGGTGGTAATGGTAGCCGCCCTGCTATTCCACGTACGACCACCACCAGCCGTGTGGAAAGCCATACTCACAGCGGCCACCGCGCAGCGCTACAGCGCAAAATTGAGGCTGAACAAGCCAGCAAGCTACGCCACAGTGCGCCACCATGCGGTGCTTACATGCGCTCGCCTAAAAACTGCGCTAAATAATTCTGCTTACAGCGCTTTAAGCGCGACTTTTACATGATCAGCCGCAGACCACAGTGTAGTGACAATAACCGCAGCAACTAGCCAAAAAACCGGCAGTGTTATGTTAAAAGCAGCACTGGCAATAAGTACAACAACAACCACGCCATGGGTGATGGTTTTAAGCTTGCCAGGCAAGCGTGCATGGCCACTATTACCGCTACCCCGCGCCAGCATGCGGCAATAGCCCACCACAATGTCTCGTCCGGCGAGTATAAACAGCAGCCAAATAGGCACCACACCCACCATGGCCAAGGCCGTAAAAATACCAAGGTGGAACACGCTATCGGCCAGTGGGTCTAGCAGGCCGCCTAAATCGCTCTTTAACTTAAAGCGGCGCGCGACATAGCCATCGGCAACGTCGGTTAACTCTGCAATAATGGTGATAATTAGCGCCATAACAAGGCTTTGTGGGGTGTACAACACCATCCCTACCCATACTAATGGCAGTGCAAGTAGGCGCGATACGGTCAACAAATTGGCGGGGTTTGTAAAAATTTGGCTTAACATGGCGCTACGCTAGCACTTTCGGCTTGAGAGTGCTAGGGGAGAATGCTATAAACAGGCGGTTATGTCGAAACAAGATTATTACCAGGTTTTAGGTGTGGAAAAAGGTGCGGATGAAGCCGCGCTGAAAAAAGCATTCCGCAAAAAAGCAATGCAATACCACCCCGACCGCAACCCAGATGACGAGGTTGCTGAGCGCAAATTTAAAGAGCTGAATGAAGCTTATGACGTGCTGAAAGACAACCAAAAGCGCGCAGCGTACGACCGTTATGGACATGATGCCTTCCAAAACGGTATGGGTGGTGGTGCTGGCAGTAGCCGCGGTGGTTTCCACGACTTTGGCCAAGGCATGGGCGGCGGTGCCGGTGGCTTTGAAGATATTTTTGAAGACCTGTTTGGCGATGTGTTTAGCGGCGCGCGTGCTGGCGGCCAAGCTGGCGCAGCCCGTGGCTCGGACCTGCGTTACAACCTTGCGATTAGCTTGGAAGACGCCTTTAACGGCAAAACTGTAAAAGTAAAAATACCAACACTGGCCGAATGTGGCACCTGCCACGGCAGCGGTGCCGAGCCTGGCACCAAGCCAACAACCTGCCCAAGCTGTGGCGGTAGCGGTGAAATGCGCGTAACGCAGGGCTTTTTCAGCATGTCGCGCACGTGTCCGCGTTGTCATGGTCGTGGGACAATTGTTGAAAACCCTTGCAACAGTTGCCATGGTCAAGGCCGCGTACAGAAAGAGAAAACCATTAACGTGAAAATTCCACAAGGTGTGGATGATGGCACGCGGATTCGGGTTTCTGGCGAGGGTGAAGCGGGTGCACATGGTGGCCCTGCGGGCGATTTATACATTTTTATTCAGCTTAAACCGCATGATATTTTTACCCGAGATGGCCGCAACTTGCAGCTGGCCATGCCGCTAGGCTTTGTAGATGCCGCGCTGGGCGGTGAACTAGAAGTGCCTACGCCTGATGGTGGCCGCGCTAAAATTGCAATTCCTGCCGGCACACAAAGTGGCCAAACCTTCCGCCTACGTGGCAAAGGCATGCCTGTACCTGGTGGCACAGCGTTTGGTGATTTGCACGTTACTGTGGATATTAGCGTACCAAGTAAGCTCAACAAAAAGCAGAAAGAGCTATTGGAACAGCTGCGTGACAGCCTTGGTGATGCCAACACGCCGCATGATTCGTTCATGGATAAGCTCAACCGATACTGGAAGAATTAGGGATAGCAAACAGCTGGCAAAGCCACTGTTTGCTAGTGGGAACACCCCCCAAACCTATCCAATTGGCCGCGGCAACCAACTCGCTCCGCGAGCTTGGGATGCCGACATAGCCACCAAAAACTAATATTCAAAAGCTAGGCTGCTTCAGCAAGAGTTTCTGGTTGGCCGTGGTTGAGGGTGATGGTGTGGGTGTTGATGCTTTGTGGGGCGTGGGCACAGGGCTGAATATCTGACAGCCACACTTGGCTCCCTAAGCTGGTGAGTTGCTCCAACAATTCTTGCTGACGCGTAGCATCGAGATGAGCGCTAAAATCATCCAACAAAATAAGTGGGGCGTGGTTGGTGTGTGCTTTAATCAGCTCCGCCTGTGCCACCAAAAGCTGAACCAAAGCGCGTTTGTGCTGCCCTGTACTGGTGCGGTCGAGCGGGATTTTAGGCTGATTATCATCAGCTTGTAGTTCGCCGGTAATGTCCAGCCGGTGGGGGCCACTGCTGGTGCTACCCAGTAGTGCATCGCGCTCACGCGAGCGCTCTAACTTGCCTTTGTAAGTGGCAACGGGGTCTTCCTCCTCCAACACTTGGGTGATGGCACCACTGGCATGCAGGGTAACATCCTGTGCGTGGCTGTTGAGTGCTTCCAACGCTTCTAAACGGCCTTGTAGCAGGGCAATGCCGGCTTCGGCCAACTGCTGCTCTTCCTGCTCAATCCACAGGGCATCTGCGTGTTGTTCCAATAGCTTTTGGCGACTACGGCGATGATGCGTAAAGCGATTTACCACCGCAGCATGTTGCGGGTTAAGGCCAAAAGCCAAGCGGTCTATCCAGCGGCGGCGGGGTGCTGCGCCATCTTTAAACAAGCGGTCTTGCTGGGGGGTAAGCCACAACACACTACCGAGCTGTGCCAATGCTGATTGGTTCTCCACCCCTTCTCGGTTTACTTTCAGCGTACGTGTACTGCCGCCAAATTGCTGGCCAATGGTGGTTTCCTCATCCTCGTACCCGGTTAGCGCAACAAAGCTGGTCCACTGCTTGGCGCCGATTTGAGTTTGATCCTGCCGTTTGGCATTAAGCAAGCCAAAGCCTGGAGAAAGTAGTGATAACACCTCCAACACCGATGTTTTGCCCGCACCATTAGGCCCCACAACTTGCACCAGCTGTGCACCTTGCGGCACGGCGAGGGTGATGTTGGTTAGGTTACGAAAAGTATCGGTAACGAGTTTATGAATGCGCACAGCTGGCGCCTTTCCTAAGCAGATTGCTTGCGTTTGTACATAGCGGCATCGGCACGTGCCATGACATCGTCACAGTTGCCATTACAGCTGCCACTAAAGCGATGAACACCAACACTGGCACCAACAGTAACACGCTTTTTACCAACGTTGAGCACCATGCGTGCAATAGCTTGCTCTACCAATGTTGCTTTTTTCTCTGCTTCATCGGCGCCGGCGGCGTCCATAATTACGGCAAATTCATCTCCACCAATGCGTGCTGTTAGGTCGGTATCGCGGAACAGTTCGTTAAGAATATGTGCCACGCGCTTAAGAACAGCATCACCTGTTTGGTGGCCATAAGTGTCGTTCACTTGCTTAAATTTATCGAGGTCAATGTACAGCACCGCACCAGACTGGTTGTAGCGCTTGGCGCGCTTTACTGCTTTGGTCAAAGATTCATCAAACATCATGCGGTTAGCAAGGCCGGTGAGGTGGTCTTGCGTGGCAAGGTCAATCAGTTGCTGCTCGTTCTTTTTACGGCGTGAAATATCAGCCAAGTTTACAACTACATAACCATCGTCGGCTGGGAGGTAGCTTAGGCTCACAGCAACCCAGCGCATTTGTGCGCGGCGGTTAGACAAACGCACCTCGATATCATGATAACTGCGGCCATCCTGCCACACACGTTTAAGCGTACGCTTAAATAATGCGCGGTCTTCCGGGTGTACCAATTCTTCCAGCGGTTGTTTGTGCAAGGTAGATAGAGACTGATCCGCCCAGCTAGCTAGCTGGTGGTTCAGATACGTCATATTAAATGATTGATCCAACAGCACAATGCCGTATGGCGCGTGGTCAGCCATCATTTGGAAAGGGGTGATACCAGCATTAGCAGCATGCTGCTGCTCACGCAAAAAGTCTTTTAGTACCGTCACATTGGACGTGGTCATACGTATATTCAGTTCCGTAATTGACGTTTTGGAGCAGTATACACCCCGTTATTGGCACTGTCAATCGGCTTGACTTTGGCAACCTTTCCACGTTTTATAGAGAGCACTTATGACATTGCAAGGCTCTCACGTTCTTATTTTTGGCGCTGGCTATGTAGCCAGCCATTTGGCCGCAGCACTCCGCAAACAAGGTGCTACAGTATCTCTTACCAGCCGTAACCCCGATAAAGTAGCTAAACTAAAAGCTGTTGGCTTTGGTGCCGTGCTGTTTGGTGACCCGCTACCCGAAGGCGTAACCCACGCGGTGACACTTATTCCACCTGGTGAAGACCGGTTAGACCCTGTATGGGAAACCTACAAAGATGAGCTACAAAGCACTTGGGGTCAAAACCTTAAGTGGTTTGGCTATACGTCTACCACTGGTGTGTATGGTGAGTATTTTGGTAATTATGTGACCGAAGTAAGCGAGCCTAACCCGATGAGCCCACGCTCTCGTTCACGGTTGAAAATTGAGCGTACATACTTAGCCACAGCACTGCCGATACACATTTTCCGCCTGAGTGGTATTTATGGCCCTGGCCGCGGTATTTTGCAACGTGTGAAAGACCAGCAGTTACAAAACTTGCCGGTTGAGCGCCAGCCTATTAACCGTATTCATGTGGCAGATATTACCAAAACATTTATTGCCTCTATGCTGAGCCCACAAGCTGGCGAGGTTTATAACGTATCGGATGATTTGCCAGCACCAACGATTGATACCATTCGCTACGCCGCACAGGTGCTCAACAAAGATAAGTTTGTTAACAACCTGCCAAACTCTGCCCCTAAACCTAAAGGTGGTATGGGTGAAGGGTTCCGCATGGTTAACAACAATAAAATTAAAGAACAGCTGGGTGTACAGCTGGACTACCCCACCTACAAAGAAGGTTTTCGTGCGCTGGTAGGTAAATAGCCAACGCTGGTAAACCTTGTTATAGTCTCGCCATGTTGATCCCTGCGCTGCCAGAAATTCAAGAAAACTTTGCCTTGTTTGATGACTGGGAAGACCGCTATAGCTACCTGATAGACCTTGGCAATGCCTTGCCTAAATTAGCCGATAACGAATATGTAGATACAAACTTGGTACCGGGTTGTACCAGCCAAGTATGGCTGGTTGTGGATGCTACTGACCCGCTGCAATTCCGGGTAGATAGCGATGCTTTGATTGTAAAAGGCTTGCTTGCACTGATTCAGAGTATTTTTGCAGGAAAAACAACAGCTGAATTAACAGATGTGAACCCACAGCACGTGTTTGAGGAACTAGGGTTGGCACAGCACCTTTCCCCCAACCGTCGTAACGGCTTTTTTGCCATTAGCCAAAAACTACAGGAGCTTGCCTAATGAGCGGCTGCTGCCCCAGCAACACCAACAAGCCTTGGTGGCAACGTATAGATATTATTTTATGGCTTTCGCTGAGCGTATTGGTTTTGCCGCTGGGACTACAGTTTTACAGCCCATGGTCTGCCACCTTAGCGCCACTTGCACACGATGTTACTGGCCTGTTTGGCCAAATTTGGTGGGGCATGCTGATGGCGTTTTTAGCTGTAGGCATGCTTGGGCTTATACCGCAACCGCTAGTGCTTAAAACGCTAGGCCATAAAACAGGTTTTCAAGGTTTGTGGCGTGCTGTTTTGGCTGGTTTACTGTTTGACTTGTGCAGCCATGGCATTGCCCTGGTAGGTGTGCAGCTCTACCGCAAGGGGGCACGGCTGAGCCAAGTATTTGCGTTCCTCATTGCGAGCCCATGGAACTCCCTTTCCACTAGTTTAATTATGCTTAGCCTACTTGGCTGGGGGTGGACACTCACCTTTATTGTGCTCTCGCTTGTGGTGGCGCTGGTGACAGGGTTAGTTGTAGATGCGCTAGAACAACGCGGTGTTATTCAACACAACCCACATGCTGAAAAACCCGCCGCAGCAGATGAAGCACAAACGTGGGGTGCGTTTTGGCACAGCTTGCGCTTCCACCCCCGCTATTTGCCTAGTTTTATTGGGCGTTGCTGGCAGGCGAATAAATCGCTCATGAAATGGTTGTTTTTAGGGCTAGCGCTTACCGCGCTGGTGCGTAGTTATGTGCCGGCCGATGTATTACAAACATGGTTTGGGCCTACCCTGCTTGGTTTGGGTGCCACACTTGCCATGGCTACTGTGCTGGAGGTGTGCTCGGAAGGATCGGTACCGTTGGGTGCTGAGCTGGTGACTGCCGCAAATGCGCCGGGTAATGCCTTTACCTTCCTCATGGCGGGTATTGCTACCGATGTAACCGAGCTGTTGCTGCTACGTGGCGTGGTAGGTAACTGGCACACCGTGCTGTGGTTACCGTTGCTCACTGTGCCTCAGGTGGTGGTACTAGGCTGGGTGTTGAACCAGTTTTAAGCGCAATTTAAACTTGCCCTTCCTATAAATATACAATAGATATGGGTTATCTTATCGTCCTGTTGAGGAGGCTTTTATGTCTGAAAAAACACCCTACTCTGGTTAAACCAGATTGGATGCCTGACCACTACTGGGAAAATTGTGACGAAAGTGCACAAAGCTTGAAGGAGCTAATGGAAGCTTTTAATGCTTTCCAAAACCCTCGTACACCTGAGGATGTGCGTGATACGGCGTTCAAACGCCTGACTGCCAACCCTGACTGGTTACCGCATATTATTACCTTGGCCGCCTCGGAGGAGCGACGCCGAATATTGGGAGAGAGGCAAGCTACCTATATGACGGAGGCTCACCAACTGTGTGAACAGTATGGTAAATCTGATATCTGCCAAGAATTGATGGAGGCTTGCAACAACCTTTTTGATGCCCCAGAAGATTTGAGCAATGAAGATTGCCAACAACTTGAGGCAGAAATTGCAAACTATGGTGAACTAGGCAAAAAAATGCGTGAGCTGACAAGGCTATACTACCTGTTCTAAGTAAGCCTATAACCATCAAATGATCCATAAAGTGCGCCCTTATAGGGCGCACTTTTTTATGATTGAGGTTCCACCCATTCCTTAAGGATTTTGTAAGCGACGTTGATTTCCTTCACCCGTTCGGTGGTGTCTTCCGACTCTTCGGTTTGTAAATCGGGGTGGTGCTGTTTAATCAATGCACGGTAATGTTGCTTGAGTTCTTCTGGCTGCAGCGGTGCTTGTAGTTCCAACATGGCACAAGCGGCTTGTACATCGCGTGGCAGGCTATTAGCACTGCTCATGCCTTGGTGTGCGGCTGTGCCCTCTGGCATGGTGGCATTACGTTGCTGGAAGAAAGTGAAGAGGTCGTCCACCGAATTGAACCCAAAGGTGGCGTATTTACCAAAGCCGCCTTGCACACCCATGGGGCGTGTGGGGCGGTTCCACGTTGCAGCACCATCTTGCAGTGCCCATACTTGGCCAACGCTCAAGCCTTTAAGGCCATTCCACTGCTTATTAAATCGTTTGATATGTTCGGCACAAAAATATTGCACTTGCGACAGGTCGCGAGGATCTACCGGTGCGCGGAACTCACCTTCCTCACTACAGCCAGACCATGCGCATTTATGAAACATGCTCGCGGTTATAGCGGCTTTACAGCAGTTTGAAAACCCAGCTTTTTATAACATCGCCGTAGGTGAGCATTAGCAACGCACCTACCGCAAACCCCGGTGCCATAGGGATAGGGCGGAAACTACTAAAAAACAGCAACGGTAACGTAAACACTGTGCCGGCAAACATAGCCCAGCATAGGCTGACAGGGTCCAGCCAAAAGGCCAAAGCTAGCAGCATTTTCACATCACCACCGCCAAGTGCTGCTGGCTGGCGCAGTATGAATGCCATCAGCCACAGCAGTGCCGGCAAGCCAAGCGCAATAGCCAAACTAACCGCAACAAAACCCCAAGGTACAGTTGGCATAATGGCTAAGACGGCTATGCCAACCACTGCTAACGCTGCGGTGTAAACATTGGGAATAATGGTGTGCATGAGGTCGACCACAATCATGCGACTGGTGAGACATATGTACAATATTAATGGTAAAAATGCTGCCAGCCAAACCTCATTTAAAGACAATAATGCTATAAATAACTGAATTATAATAAATAAAAATGTTGCAATATAACCATATTTTACATTTAACGGACCGGGGTGACGGTCAGCTAATGGAATGCTCCAGCGCTCCCATGGGAGTAAATGGCGGTCGGCAACCGGCGTTGCCACTAACGGAACTCCTTAAGCAACCAATCGCTTGCGGGGCCAGCCTGACAAAATAGGCCGCGCCGTTGGCTGGTAGGAATACTTTCACCATGGATAACCACCACGCCATCGCGGCATTGGCCACCGCTTACATGAGCACGATATAACGGTGAATTAGGCAAAAATGTAAAGGTGAGCCCCATATTTTTCCAACTAGCTTGCTGACCTACTGGCGTGGTGGCAATGGCATCGTTCAGGCGGTGGCGCAGTTCATCTGGTATTAGTGTAATGCCCTGCCCCAAACTGGTAGGTGGCTTACCCCAAATACTATCTGGGGTGATGCTCCATGTTTGGCTGGGCTGCCACTCTGCCTGTGCTTCGTTAAAGGCAGAGACATAAGATTGCTCCCACTGAGAACTGCTACTTACCGCAGCTTTAGCTTGGTGATATTGCAAATGTGGCTGTGGTGGAGGATACGCCTGCCAACGCTGCTGCGGCATGGTGGTGCAAGCACCCAGCAGCAAACAAGTAGCAGAGAGTATAAAAAAGCGCATTACTCCACCGTGTACTGTAACAGTACGTTATTACCGCGGTTTACCACCAACTCTGCACGTCGCGCGTTGCGTAGCTCCATTAACATGGGAATGAATTTGCCGCGTTCCGCTACCGGCACACCATTAAGCTGCAGCAGAACATCTCCTTGTTTTAAGCCTAACTTGGTAGCTAGAAAACCTTGGTCATTCAGGTCATCTACTTTATAGCCTTCTACCGCATTGTTATGCAGGCGGGGGATAACACGAATTTCGTCGGTCAGTGTGCTTAAGCTTGTAAATACCTGAGCAATCTCGCTACGTTTAATAGTGTACTGCAAGCGCTGCTTAAGTGGGCGATCCATCATAGGAATATAACCGTTTGGTGGCTGTGGCGTTTGGCTTACTGCGCGGTGTTTTTTACTACGCTGGGCAACCACCTCATCTGCACCGGGGAGTACTGCAGCCGGCAGCGTTAGTGTTTCTAACTTGCCTTTATTGTTCAACACCACACGGCGGCGCTCGATACGCTCTAACGTAATGTGCTCGGCAATTTTACCGCCAATGCTGACTACTTTGGTTTTACGCTCGGTCTCATTATAAACAATTGCGCGCGGGCTACTGCCCAAAATGGTACCTTGCAGGTTTAGCTTTAGCTTTGTTTCGGCCAACGCTTTTGCTGCTTCTTTATCGATTTGAGTTTGCGCCTGTTTTTGCCCCACCCAACTGAGCTGGCTTAGCGCGCTAAAATCTTGCTGCTGTTTGGCTGGTGTTTGTTCTGGAGCAATATCTGGCACAATGAGCCGCGTTTGCGGCGCTGGCCATTGATTGAAAAATAACGATTGATAACCTTGCCACAAACCATAAGCAACCACTGCTACCGCCGCCAATACCAACCACAACACCTGATATTTACCACCAAAAACCTGCTGCAATAAACGCATACTGCGACGTAGCTGAACACGCAGTGACAGAGGGAATTGGTCAATAACAGTGGGGCGGATAGATTCCATAGCCGTACTTTAACGTATTTATAAGTGTAGCAAAAGCAAAAGCCCCCGCTAGGCGGTGGTATAACTTTATGCACGCACAGTCAGCTAAGCTGCTGCGCGGCAACCAACTGTCTGTGACAGCTTGGGATGCCGAGAATTAAAAACCCACCCCCGGAAATATAACACTGAAAGCAAAAACCCCCGCTAGGCGGGGGTTTTTGTGATAACTAGATGTTACCTAGGTAGCGGCTTAGCTGTCACCTTGGTTGAACATCAACGCATCTTCACCATCGGTGTCGGTTGCGCCATCATCGTCATCGCTTTCACCATGCAAGGTAATACCGTTGCTTGATGGGTCTTCCACCAGTACCCCAGTGAAGGAGCTCTGACTACCAGCAAAGTCGGTAGATGTCAGCATGGTGGTGGACGCAGCCCAGTTACTGGTTGTTGTACCAGTATCGGTCAGATCCAGGGTTACAGACACGTAGTATGTACCACTTGTTGAGTTATCAGCCAGGTGGGTGATAAACAGTGGAATGTCTGTGATGGTTAGAGTTGGAGACACGCTAGTTGCGGTGTTAGACGCAGTCCAGCTGATGCCACCAAGTACGCTTGTGTCTGTTACTGGCTGTTGGAAACCAATGTAGCCATTAGAGATTAGAGCGTTACCTGCTGGGAAGTCAACATCCCATGTTGCACCATCAATTACGTTTGAAGTGTCAGACACGCTGTTAGCACCAAGTACAACAGACAGAGACACGGTACGAGTCAAGCTACGGTCGCTGTTTAGAGCGTACTGGAAGCTAATGGTACCAGTGATTGGCTCAGCTGTGGTTGATGTCACAGTGTTACCAGTCGCATTAGAGATGGTCATGCTTGTACCAATCCCTGCTGCCCATAGGCTGTTGTCAAAACCACCGTTTAGTAGCAGTGCTGCGTACTCGCTGAAATCAGAGCCAATGATGCTCAGGCTAATTGCACGAGGACCCATGCGGAATGCAGTAGCATCTAGCACACCGGTAAAGCTGATGTCAGCAGAACCAGAAACAGCTTCGTACATGTCAGCAACGTAGGTGTTAGAAGCAGTCATGTACTCACCAGAGTCCAGACGACCATCACCATCGGTGTCGATCCATGCGATAGCAGCTACGTTACCTACTGGCGCGTCAACAAATTCACGCTGTACAGTACCGTTGGTGCTTGGAGATGTGAACTGCTTGCTTGCTAGCGGACGCTCAGGCAAGTCAGTGCTGAACAGACCTACGCGTACTTTGGTTGTACCTGCGGTCCAACCTGCTACAGCGTTAAAGGCAGTTGTGTCTACAGTTACACTTACGTTCGCACGTGCGCTGCTGTCACCACCCAAGGTTCCTGTTGGAATAATGGTTGGCAGAGAGCGTACTGAGAAAGAAGTTGCAGAGTTATCTACAATGTCAGACTCGTCTAGTACGAAGTTTAGAGTTGGTAGGCTGATTGCGCCACCACCAGATACCAATGGGCTGGACACACCGGTTACGGATACGTTCAGACCTGGAGCTGCTGGTGCAGAAACCGCACGTGAACCTGTACCGTTTTCACCAAGTAGCATCACACCAGAAGCGTTCAGCTGACCAGCGGTGATCATTTGGGCACGTAGGTCCAGAGTAGTGGTACCAGAAACAACATCGATACTGTCGAAGGTAATACCAATAGCCTCGTAAGTACCTGCTGCAGGGGTCTCAATGCTAAAGGACGTACCAGCGCGCTGGGTTGCATTAAACAGGTTTACGGTTTTGGTTGAGTCTTCACCAATGTTAGAACCTGGTGCGTAAACAACCGCGGTACGGCTGCCAGCATCATCGGCATTGGTGTAGAGGCGAATTTCACTGATTACCACGTTCAGGGCATCTACTGCATGAGCAGCGGTAGAAGCAGCGAACGTGCTTACCATGGCCGCACCAAATAGGGCGGACTTTACAAAAGACGTTTTCATTTCAACTAAGCTCCTCAATTAGTTCTTAATTACGAATGAGCTACCAGCACTACCGTCGTCATCGCAAGCGGTCAGACCAAGACCAGCTCCGAAAGCAACTGTTAGCACCAGCATCATTTTTAGCAGGTGTTTCATAAGGGATATTTCCTCCATGAGTTTTTGTTTTTATGTGCGCTGGCTCGTCCTTGATGAGCGCAAAGCGCAGCACTAAGGCGAAACCTATTGGCTGGAAATGTACGAACGTTGCGCAGCTTAAGCAATCGGCGTGCCTATTTTTTAAGCAGCTTAGAACTATGCAACTACTCAAAAAGGCTTAATAGCTGGGTTTTTAAGAGCAGTAAGCGGTCATTTACTTCCCGGCGTGGTGGCGTGACAAATTAAACACGCAAATGCCACACACCACCCCTGCATCCTGCGTTTTATGCAGACAACACAATATATATTAAGTAGGTTTTTGCCATGACCAGCCTACAACAACGACTGATTGAAGCTTTTGGACTCCTACTTATGGGGTTGTGTGGTTATTTAGTGGTTGCGCTTTTAAGCCACCACCCGCTAGACCCAAGCTGGGATAGCGCCGCACCAGTAAATAGCATCCATAACTGGGCTGGTGTAGCTGGCGCCTGGCTGGCAGGATTTTTGTATGACATTTTTGGCTTATCCGCGCTTATCTTCACGGGGCTGATTGGCCTACTTGGCTGGACCTTACTTAAGGAAAGCACTTTAAACCATGCCGCCCTACGTTTTATTGGCACACCGTTATTGCTTTGTGCCAGTGGCATGTTGCTACGCCTGTTCCCACCACTGAGTGCCTGGCCACTATACGATGCTGGCATTGGTAACGGCGGTTTGTTGGGCACACTGTTGGTAAACATGCTGTACAGCAGCGTGGGGCTATTTGGGGTGATTATGGCAAGCTTAATTGGCCTATTGCTAAGTTTAATGTGGCTTGCTGGTGCCACTCTGGAAGATTTTGTGTATGGCAGCAAACAATTAGCACACCGCTTGTGGGCATTGGCAAAGCTAATTGCGCGTAGTGTGCGCCGTTTTATGAAGAAACGCTCCGCACAGTTTGACCTACCTTTGGCGACCCCTGCGCCAAAACGTACCCCAAAACGTAAACCTACTATTGAAGCGCCAACCCCTAAAAAGCAAACCGCACCAACCAAACAAGCCGACCTACCGCTCTCGCTAGATAATCAGTTTTGCTTACCGTCTCTTGACCTGCTTGATGAAAATAAAAACCGTAGCGAAGGCCCTGATGAGAATGCCCTCACCCAAAATGGCCAACGCCTAGAGGCTGAACTGGCTAACTTTAATGTTAAAGGTGCTGTAACCCATATTCGCCCCGGGCCAGTGATTACGACGTATGAGCTAGAGCCTGCACCGGGCACAAAATCTAGCACTGTGATTGGTTTAAGCGATGATTTAGCCCGTGCCCTGAGCGCGCAAAGCGTGCGCGTGACCACCATGCCGGGCCGCAGTGTGCTGGGTGTGGAAATGCCAAATACCGACCGCGGCATGGTTAGCCTGCGGGAACTGTTAGAAACACAAGAGTTTGAAACCCACCCGGGTAAGCTCACTGTGGCGCTGGGTGTGGACACCACCGGTCAGCCTGTTTATGCCGATATCAGCAAAATGCCACATGCACTTATTGCTGGTACGACTGGCTCGGGTAAGTCGGTGGCGATGAATGCGTTTATTCTTAGTTTGCTGTACCGCCTAAACCCACAGCAGCTTAAGTTTATTATGATTGACCCTAAAATGCTGGAGTTAAGCATTTACAATGATATTCCACATCTGCTAACCCCCGTGATTACCGACCCTAACAAAGCAGCTGGCGCGTTAAAGTGGGCAGTGAAGGAAATGGAGCACCGGTACAAACTGATGAGCCAGCTGGGTGTGAAAAACTTGCAAAGTTTTAATGCTAAATTTGCAGAGCTACAAGCCAAAGGGGAAACCCCAACACGCCAAGTTCAGGTTGGGTTTGACGCCTCTAGCGGACAACCAAAATATGAAGAACAGCCCCTGGCCGATGGGCCACTGCCGCACATTGTAGTGGTGATTGATGAGCTGGCCGACCTGATGATGGTGGCTGGTAAAGAGGTAGAAATGTACATTGCGCGCTTAGCACAAATGGCGCGTGCTGCTGGCATGCACTTGCTGGTGGCGACCCAGCGACCCAGTGTGGATGTGGTAACTGGTTTGATTAAGGCGAATATTCCGACACGTATTTCCTTCAACGTAACTAGCCGTATTGACTCCCGTACCGTGCTGGACCAACAGGGTGCTGAACATCTGCTGGGTAAAGGGGACATGCTGTACATGGGTAATGGCAGCAATAACTTGGAACGTTTACATGGCGCGTTTGTAAGCGAGGAAGAGTGCTTGGAAGTAGCCCGCCACCTGAAGGAGCAAGGCACAGCTAACTATAAAGAAGAGATCACCAAAGGGGGTAGTGGCGCTGACGGTGGCACGGTAACCGCTGGTGCCGACCTAGGCGATGATGACCCACTATACCGCCAAGCAATTGAACTAATTGCGCGTGAGCAAAAAGCTAGTACGTCGTTTGTGCAGCGGCATCTGAAAATTGGTTATAACCGCGCTGCGGATATTATCGACAAATTGGAAGCCGATGGCTTGATTAGCGAGGCCAACCACGTTGGCAAGCGCGATGTGATTGTGAAAGAGCCACCTGAGGGCGGGTATTAAAACCAGCGATCTATATTCAAATATATTGACACGCATATACATTGTAGCTAGTAGTTTAGAAAGTACTTCACATTGCACAGCACAAGCTGTGCCTTACTTTTTGAAAGATTTTTTCTATGGCAGCACAAGCAGCTCCACCTCAAATTAACTTGGACAACGCCTTGAGGCTCAGAAAGTTCCTGATATTATCCACTGTTGCCAAAACAGATAATACCAGCGTACAAAACATTAAAACTACCCTTCAACGCTTTGGTGTTGAGATGAAACCGGCCAACCTATCCAACCAACTGGCAAGCTTGATTGAAGATAAACTCCTTAAACGAACTAATGATAACCATGGCCAAGGGCGCAGTGGCAGCTTTGAAATTACAGCTCAAGGCCGCCAAACGCTTAAACAGCATCACGACCTCTTTAGCCAACTAGCCCAAGCCGCACAAACTGGCTAACTTAAAGAAAGCCCCGCCAATTGAGCGGGGCTTTCTTGTTAATATTCTACTGGAACAGGATCTATCGCGCGCCAGAGGAACCACGTAGCCACGGTACGGTAAGGCTGGAACTGCTCGCCCATGGTGCGGTAATCGGCCTTTTTGCGTTCTTTTTTGGTGGGGTAAAACTTGTTAAGTGCATTGGTGAGACCAAGATCATCCACCGGCCACACATTGGGGCGCTGCAAATGAAACATGAGGAACATCTCCGCCGTCCATGGACCAATACCGGGTAGCGCGGTAAGCTCTTTTACAATTTCTGCATCGTTTAGTTTATCCAGCTCCTGTGGGCGCAAGTGGCCTGCTTCGACAAACTGTGCCAAAGCTTTTACATACCCCACCTTGCGCATGCTGAGCCCTGCGGCGCGTAGGTCATCATCGCTCGTTTTGGCTACAGTGGATGGGTTAGGGCAATCGGTAGCGTTAACGGTGGTGAGGAAACGCCCCCACACCGCCTCTGCCGCTTTTACAGAAATTTGCTGCCCCACAATGGCGCGTGCCAAGCTGGTAAAGGCATCGCCGCGTTTGGTAAGAATACTATCGGGGAATTTGGCAATGAGAGTAGCCATTACTGGGTCTGCGTCACTTAGCTGTGCGCAGGCTTGGCTCCAGTAGTTTGGGGTCATGCCGCTTTGGCTTTTTGTAGGTTTTGAATATCCTCGTACCGAACGTGATACAGCCCAGGGTGAGAAACAGAAACACTACCCGCAAGGTTAGCAAGCTCAGCTGCCTCCACACGAGACATGCCACCCGCTAGCGCCACCGTAAGCATGGCAGCCACGCTGTCTCCAGCGCCAGAAACCTCGGTAATGGTTAGCGCATGAGCTGGCAAATGGGTCGCATCGCCATCCTTTTCAATGAGCGACATACCGCACTCACTGCGGGTAATAACCACAAACTCCATGCTGTATTTTTCAATTAACTGGCGGCCGAGCTGCTCAACATGAGCATCGGTATTTTCCATATCATGGGTATCGGTCATGAACATGGATTCTTTTAAATTTGGCTTCATCACATGCACGCCGGGGTAGGTCGCCTGCTTGTGCGCTTGTGGGTCACACACAATAAGGCCGTTGGCCCATAGCTCGGTAATCATTGCCAGGGTGGTTGGGTTAATCCAGTTATAGCCATAATCGGTCACCAGAATAGTATCGGTTTCCGCACGAAGCTCCTTTAACAAGGTGTAAATCTCTTGCTGTTGCTGCTCACTTAGCTCTGCCACGGGATGTTCTTCATCGAACCGAGCAACTTGTTGTTGCGCCGCTAAAATACGAGTTTTAGTGGTGGTTGGCTGTTTATGGTCGTAGCAAAATTTACTGGTTAGGCCATGTTCATCCAAATATGCACGTAGCTGCTGACCGGGTAAGTCATCGCCCAGTGGAGCACACAACAGTGGCTCAGCACCTAGGCTTAATACATTCATCAGCGCATTACCGCCACAACCAGGGCTTACGCGACGATTGTTCACCACAATAACGGGGATTGGCGCCTCGTTAGAAATACGTGTAGCGCGACCATCTGCAAATCGGTCGGCCGTTACATCACCAAAAACTGCTATTTTTTTACCATGCCAAGGGGCGTTCATACTCTTCTTCTCTCTCTATTAACTTGCTTGAGATATCACCAATCATACGGGTTGGCAACATGACTGGGCGCTTCTTTAACCTCACGCTCGGGGATAAAACCGCTTACAGGTAAATCCTCTGGCGGGCGAGTTTTTCTCTTCAGCTTATTATCACCTGCTTTTTTACCAACATCTTGCAAGCGTACAATGAAATCACCCAGTGGTAACGCAATGGCAAATTTAAGCGGGTAACGCTGTGGTGTGTTGCTGACCCAAATGCGTAAGCCTTCTGTTACTTTACCAGCACCGCCAATTTCATCCTGCCGCATGGAGAGCTCCCACGAACTCATCTCTCCCAGCGGGGTACTTATTGTGGCCTGTGCAAGTGCGGTAACTGTTAGCTTATGCGGGCGGGTGAGGTCGTACATGATGTACTCCCATGTTTTACCTTGCTCAATATGGCCTAGCTCCGTACGTAGCTGAAACAATACTGAGAGCAAATCACGCACACTATCGTGCGGCATTGGCTTGGCACGTGGCGCTTCTCTGGCATGTAGGTTTTGAAAAATCATTTCGAAATTTTCACGATCGTAATGCAACACCTTATCACCACGATGGTCATTTTCTGATTGTTCTAATTGGTATTTAATGGTGCTAAATGGCATTGCCGGCTCATGTTCACCCGTTACTGTAATACGGTCGCGCACGTGGTAAGCCCATTTAACAGCGGGGCCAGTCCATGCACGCACCACAATGCTATAACTGCTTGCCGGGGCAATATTTCCACGGTCAGTAAGGGGGCCAGGGTTATAAAAAATCTCTGCGCCACCGGCTTTGATACCCAGCCACGACACGCTATAGCTTAAGCGTTCTGGCTGTGCTGGATCCCACGCCATAGCAGGTATGTGTGAGCATAACAGCAGAACTGCCACAGTCAGTTGAGTAAAGACACGTAAAATCACGGGGTAACTATGGCACTGCTAGCGCTATCTCACAAGCGTTGTGCTAGGCTTGCCAGCATGATGTGGCGCACACCCCTTATTGGCACCTTACTCGCTATTACTGTAGCTGGTGGGCTTGCTGGCTGTGGGGAAACACCAGAAGTACGCATTGAAAAAATGCTTACTGAGCGCAACTACAGCGGCGCTGTAGAGCTGGCTCAGTCCGAAGTGGAGGAAAGCCCACAACATGCTTATTTTAACTGGCTACTGCTGGAAAGCCTCCTGCACCAATGCGCTGCTAACGACTGCTTTGTAAGCAACACACCGCTCAACACCGCATCGCTCACCACACCACTACGCCAATTAAGCGACCCCTTACAAATAAGCAAAGAGCAAAGCGCTCCACTGCAGCAAAAGCTGAGCAACTTGGTTTACACCTTGGGGCAAACGACGAGCCACCCACACCCTGTAACAGCACTATATAACGCAGCTGCGGACACCCCTTCCATTACACATATTTTGAGCGACGCCTTGGCCCAACAAGCCAAAACCGACCTCATACGCAATAACCCTGCCGCCGCACGCACACAGCTGCAGCTGCTGGCTAAGCGTGAGCGTACTAAAGCATCTGGCCTATTGGCTGGTTTACTACTTGGCTACCTCAACGACGACCCGCGTGTATTAAAACGTAACATGATTGCGCTGCGCAGCCGGCAAGAGCAAAGCTACCCCCCTGCTCTGCTAGAGGCACTACCACTGGTTTACCTGAAATACTTAGAAAACAACTCAAACACCTCACCATTACAGGCTTTTATTGATACCTTTAGCGCTGAAATTAAGGGTTATAAACTTAACAAATTATTTAATGAAACCGCCCGTAGCACCCTTGCCCGCGCCATTAACCAAATGGCACAGCTACCAAATGTTCAGCAAATGACACTAAGCGGCGACATGCCTGCTAGTATTAGCCTGACCGAGGTTAGCCTTACCGCTGCTGTGACAGCTACAGAAAGTGTGAGTAGTTCTTTTGTTGTGCCAGAGGTAGCCCAGCTGGGTTTAGAAAACCCACAAACAATGATTCAACTAGAATTGGCCAAGCTAGCGCTTAGCTTTGACCCCGCTCAGCCAGATGTATGGCGCTCACTGCTCCCTACCCTGCGTGATGCCACTGCCAAAACGGGCGATATTAGCTTCCTCACCAGTAATATTAACCCTGAGCAACTACCTGCAGATGTTCGCGGTTTGTATAACCAAATGCTGTTTGACCTGACCGACCAGCGCCTAGAAACTAAAGAAGATGTGCTGCCGCTATTGGAGCAAGTGGTTATTCCACCCGAGGGGAGTACTGCTGTGGAAGAGAAGCGCGACGCCCTTCTATCGCAAGCCCTTACCGATGCCTTGGAAGCTAATAATGTTGACCGCGTTATTACCTTAGTACAGTTCCGCCCTGAGGTTGGTGCTATTCAGCGTGGTGCTTTGGTACCGTTCCTCATCAACGCTTTGCGCGATAAATGGCAGCAGGATCAATTTGAAGACCTCATACCGCTAGCAGACTTTTTGAACGAACAACTTAATGTTGATTTCAGCCTCGACAGCTTGATTATTCAGGGCTTCCAAGAGTTTACCAAATCACGTGATATTGCCTATGCGCTGAGCGCTACCACGCCAGAAGTGTTATTACAGCCATCGGCCACTATTGCGCTGGATTTAGGCCCTAAATTTGATTACCTGAAAGAGTATTTTGATGATCGCCCACAAATTATTGATAACCAGCTTAAAACGCTTATCATCAACGCGCGTGGCTTGTATGGCCAATCCAGTGTGCTGTGGCGCTTGTGGAATAAATTTAGCGAAGAGCAGTTCCCTACCGCTGAGCGTCATGAATTTCTCATCAACTCACTGCAAAATAGCCTCAACCAGGATACATCTCTACGCGGTGCAGATGTGATTATTTTAGGCCAAGACCTGACTTACCAACACCCAGACCTCACACCGCTGTTTTTGCTCAACAATGCTTTGCAACGCACCAGCTCTTTGCAAGACAGTCGGGATTTGTGGGAAATTTTACCACCACAATGGCTAGAAACATTGCGTGCGATTCGTCCGCAATATGTATCCTTTATGGAAGCTGTAGATGCGTTTGAACAAAACGACCGTGCCAAAGCTGCACGTTTGCTCTCATCCTTAACTGAATCTACCTACCTTAACCAAGCACGCCCTTATATTGTTGGCTATTTGGAAACACTAAACGCCTTTGGCGGTATGTACCTTAACCCCGCACCAACAGATAATAATAAATTGCTGCTGCTAGAGCTTTCTCCACTGACACCGTTAGAAGTAGCTACTGATACCTCTAACACCACCGTTATTGATGCACGCGACCTGTTGGCCGTGAAGCTAAAGCTCACCAGTACCGTGGGTGAAAACATGGTAGAAACACCAGAAACACTCACCACCGACCGCGGTAAAGTTTACACCTACACGTTAGTTGGTCGCCTAGACCCTGCTGAGCTTACTATTGCGTTTGATGACTCTATTGAGAACCAGCATATCATCCGCCAAGTAGAGCTACATATTGGCCAGTTGGCAGGGCTAAAACTTTCAGATGTAGATACCGAACATAAAACGCTAGATGTGCTGCTCGCTAACGGTGACATGGCCGAGCTGGTGCGTATTCGTGAACAAGTAAACCTAAACCTGTTTACCAACGGCATTTACGCCATGACAACACAGCGCACGGTAGCCAACCCAGATACTGACCATATTTTACCAATTGGTAGTGTTGTCAGCCTTACCACCTTGCGCCAAAAACCAGTACGACTAAAAGCAGCAAACAACCAGCGTGGGCCTATTGTTTACCCGGTAGAAGGTACTATTAAACACCCTGCAGCACCGCAAGAACTGCCTATTCGTGGTTTTTATAACCCAAGCACACATAGCGTAAACTTTGCCTACCGCTACCCACTCGGCCAAGGCGATATTGAAGCTTTGGTGCGTTGTCATGCTGTGGAACGGTTTATTCAATGTGCTGGCCACAACCGCCACTGGGCACGTAACCGCTTTGCACATGTTGTACGTGGTGAGATTTCTGCCAACAGCCCACGCCTGCGCTTTGATGTGCCAATTTATGAAGAAAAAAACCGCCCAGACACCGTACCTGCTGTGTTTAATAGTGAAGAAGAGTTGCTGACCCCACCAGAAACCCCTGTGATTTTTGATGAAAGTGAGCTTGATGAATTTGAGGCGATGGAAGCGTTGTAGGCGGCATAAAAAGAATAAGAGTTATTCTTTTTATGCACGCATCGCTGCGAGATCACCGGCAAAGCCACTGCTATTCTCGCGTGCGGTTTGTGTGATCCCACACAAACCTAATGTTATTTAGCTTATTAAACTAAGCTAAATAACATTAGCACCAACACCAGCCGTGCAGTAAACCATTGCCGCCACTCTATTTATTAAGCTATGTTCTATCGCATGTTGCGATTTTTATTGAGCTTTACCTTATTATTTAGCCTCCCTGTTTTTGGGCAAAACCTACCAGCACTACCCGGCCTGGGCAGCTTTAGCATTGAAGATACTGGCGGCCTTGCCGACCCAACATTCCCTAACCAGCTAGAAGACCGTGGCGAGCTATACAGCGCTGCACTAGAATGGCAGCGACTGGCGCACAGCAGCAGCGGGCTAGAGCGTGCACAAGCTTTGTTCCGCCTGGCTCGGCTTTACCAACGCCTAGGTGAACACCAACTGGCAATGGAAAGCTTTCAACAATTTGGTATGGAGTTTGGCAGCAGTCCCTTGGTGCCAGAAGCTCTATATTGGATGAGCCGTAGCGCGGCCAAAACTGACCCCGCAGCCGCATTTGAACTGGTACAACGCGCCAGCCAGCTGTTCCCGCAAGACTCGTGGACACAGGCACTGCAATATCGCCTAGCGTGGGATGCTGCTATTGCCGGCCACCGTATTCCAGCCACCGAAAATGCAAGCGTGACCACCCTGCGCAATTTTGTGCAACAACAAGGTGACGGCAAGTTACGTGCTACCATTAGTGGCTTTGCAAGCTTAATACCTGGCCTAGGCCATTTACTCCTGCAGGACTGGCGCACGGCGCTTACTGCTTTCCTCATCAACGGGTTGTTTATTTGGGCATTAGCATATGCTTGGCAACAACGGCACTGGCCTTATGCAGCTGTGTTTGGCTTAGTGGTTGCTATTTTATGGAGTGGTACCATGTTTTCTGCCTACAGCTTAGCACTGCGCGAAGCGCGTGAAGCACGGCTCATTGCACTTACAATCAATACCCAGCTACACCCACAATTACCACCATCGTTATTGGAACAATAATGCGCCGCATTTTAACCCTCATCTTATTAAGCTGGAGCATGGCAGGCCACGCCAACCCACTAGCATTGCCAGATATGATACCGCACACACCACTGGTACATACCGCGCAAGATGACCACGCCTTTGGCTACTTACTTGGGTTTTTTCAGCGTAAAGTTGGTACTTTTGATGGTGCGCGCGCCAATGGCTACCCAGTTAACAGCTTATATGCACGTCAAGCGCTGCAAAAGCATGAACTACCGGTAAGTATATGGCTGGTGGTGGACCGTTTATTGCGTGACTGGCGCGAGGCTGCACTACCCAAAGCTACAGTAATTAGCGAAGGCCGCGTGCGTTATGTGGACCCCTTGCACCGCAACGATTGGTGGCTGCGCCATGAATAATGGGTTCACCCTATTAGAAGTGCTCATTGCCACAGCCATTGCCGCTGTATTGCTGGGCAGCAGCATTGTGCTGGGCGGGCAATACTTAAATAACGTTGCTCACTTAGAGGCAAAACTCGCGGCAGATGTTGTGGCACGCAACCTAGCCGGACGCTACCGCCTGCAAGTACCACCACACAAACATGCTGAACCAGTGGCTGAAAATGGTAGCCAAAAACAAGCAGGTTACACCTTTAACTATCGCATTACCCCTACACCTACAGCTACGCCGGACCTAACACAACTGACGATTCAGGTAACTCAGGCCGCGCACAGCACAGCGCTGCGTGAATTAATAATTTATGTACCCAAACCCGTTAAATAAATGGTAAGGCATCGGCATGGGATTTTTTAGTAAAGTTAAACAAGCGCTGAGCAAAACAACAGCTCAGCTTGGTACATGGCTCACTGGTGGCAAAGTTGATGAAGCGTTTTTAGAAGAACTAGGCGATGCTTTGCTCCAAGCGGATGTTGGCCTACCTGTCACCGAAAAATTGGTAGATGCCGTGCGCCAACAAGCCCGTGGCAAAGAGCTAAGCGCTGATGAGCTTAAAACACTACTCCAGCAGGAGATTGCTACGTTACTCACCCCGTGCGAGCAAGCTTTTAACCTACCCAGCAAACAACCTGCAGTACTGTTTATGGTTGGGGTAAACGGTAGTGGAAAAACAACCACTCTGGGCAAGCTTGCAGCGCAGTGGGGGCGTGAACGTAAAAAGGTGCACATTGCTGCCGCGGATACATTTCGTGCTGCAGCGGTAGAACAACTCCAGCACTGGGCAGATAAAGCTAAAGCACAACTCACAGCACCCACACAAGATGGTGCAGACCCCGCAAGCTTAGTTTACCGCGCTTATGATGAAGCAAAGGCGCACAACGCTGATGTACTGATTGTAGATACAGCAGGGCGCTTGCAAAACCGTAGCGACCTGATGGAACAGCTTGGTAAAATGGTACGTGTGGTGCAAAAACATGATGCTGATGCGCCCGATGCGACTCTACTAGTACTAGATGCTACTGTAGGCCAAAACGCCATACAGCAAGTGCGTGCTTTTAAAGAAGTTGCCCAAGTAACAGGCTTGATTATTACCAAGCTAGATAGCAGCGCTAAAGGCGGTGTGGTGCTAGCATTGGCTGAAGAATTTGCACTACCTATACATTACCTTGGCTTGGGTGAAGGCGTTGATGATTTACAAAACTTTAATGCAAACGACTTTGCCGAAGCGTTGCTTAGCACCACGTAAGTTGCTATGGTGACCAAGAGATTTAAGCAACCCACCCAAATATAGGACATTATACTAATGGCGACTGCAAAAAAACCTGCCACCACCAAAACCCCAACTGTAGCGCAACTGGCCAAGCGCCTAGACACTTTGGAAGCCAAAATGGCTGAACAACACAAAGGCGTGGATATGGGCGCTATTGAAGCCAAGGTAAAAGACCTGATTAAAGACGCAAATGTTGGCGAACGTTACAATAAAGTTTTTGAAAACATTGGCCCGCTCAATAAAGCTCAGCAATGGGTTGCGGCTAACCCACATTATGCCATTGGGATTATTGTTGTCCTGGCTATTTTGTGGTTGGTTAACAGCTAAATATCAGACCATACTTGCCAGCAGCCGTATTTTCTTTTAAAAGACTGCTCGGAACGCGGGTATAGCATAGTGGTAATGCATTAGCCTTCCAAGCTATGGAGAGGGGTTCGATTCCCCTTACCCGCTCCATTTTATATGCTCTCGCGGGCGGCAAAGCCGCCGCTCGACACTACCCTTTCTATCCATATTTATTTTTTACACCACGTCACTGCCACCAAGTGTGCTAGTCATTATTTGTAGAGTAATACTCCACTTTGTTAGCTTGACAAGTTGAAGGGACACTTTTAGGCTGGGGCTAATAATAATAAAATTGGACAAATGAGCCATGTTTGCTTTTTTTAATCGCCTAAGTATTCAGAACAAAATCCTCTCTGCTATTGCAGTGCTGGTTGTGGTTGGTACCCTTACCTCTCTCACCATGGTTGGTAGCATGTTGGGTATGCGTACATCCTTTGGTGAATACTCTGCGATTACACAAGACTTGGTGGTGATTAGCCATTTAGAAAAAGCATTGGCGGAAGAAGAGTTGGCCATTAACGAATACCTGCTCAACCCTGATGAAAAGCATTACCAAAAAGTACTCAAGACTAAAAAGAAGTTTCATCACGCTTTTGATGAAGCAACACACGCTATTATCCACCCAGAGCGTGCTGCAATTTTAGAAGAAATTGCACAACTAAGTGATAAGCATGAAGATGCGTTTGATACTATCCATCAACAGTTAGTAACCAAACAAAAACACCAAAATGAGCTAGACAAGCTAGGCCCAGATATGCGCGTAAAAGTAACTCAGGTTATGGACGGTGCTTATAATGATGGTGATGTAGACTCTGCCTACTATGCTGGCCGTGCCCAAGAAAACCTAATGCTACTACGCTTTTATGCCAACCGTTTTGCGCTAACTGCTGAGGAAAAATACTATACACGCTCTAAAGAAGAATTTAACACTTTTGAAAATTACTTGTTTGAGCTGGAAGCTTTCTTAACAAATGATTCTCTACTCGGTACGTTAGCGACCGTGCAACAAAAAGCAGAAAGCTATGTAAGTAACTTTGATGCTTTGGCAAGCGCCACACGCGCATATCACAAAATTTATAACGATACTTTGGTACCAGTTGAGCACAAACTGCTAGACCAAGTTGACCTACTGGTTGAGTCTATCAACGCATCTGAGAGTGAAATCCAACAAAGTGCACGTGGGCAAATTCAGCTCAATATTATTATTGCACTTATTACACTACCAATTTTGGCTGCTGCTGCCATTATGTCCTTCTTCATTGCGCGCAGCGTGGCAAACCCACTACGTGCCATGGGTGAAGTTATGGAAAAACTGGCGAAAGACGATACTGAAGTACAAGTACCAGACCAAGACCGTGCCGATGAAATTGGTAACATGGCCAAGGCCGTACAAGTATTTAAGGATGCCGCTATTGAACGTATTGCTGCTGAAGAACAAAAACGTGAGTTGGAAGGCAATATCCGCCAAACATCTTACTCAGTAAACGAAGCTGCAACACAAATTGCAGAAGGTAATACAAACCTATCTGAGCGTACGGAAGCACAGGCTGCTAACATTGAGGAAACAACAGCCTCCATGCAGCAAATTACCGAAAGTGTGAACCAAAACGCTGAAGAAGCACAAAGCACACTGGAGCTAGCCAACGGCATGCGCGATGCTGCGGACCAAGGTGGCCAAATTGCTCGTGAAGCTAATACTGCCATGACCAGCATTACCGCAAGCGCTGAGAAGATTAATGACATTATTGGTGTGATTGATGAAATCGCCTTCCAAACCAACTTGCTAGCACTAAACGCTGCGGTAGAAGCTGCACGCGCTGGTGAACAAGGCCGAGGCTTTGCCGTGGTAGCGAGTGAAGTGCGCACCCTAGCAAGCCGTAGTGCCAAAGCTGCTAAGGAAATTAAAGACCTGATCACCGAAAGCGTACAGCAAATTCGCGATGGTTCTAGCCAGGTAGAGAAAACTGCTCAAGCGTTGCAAGAGATCATTGAAAATGCCACTCAAGTGAGCGAGCGTGTGACCAGTATTGCAACTGCAAGTGCCGATCAATCCAACTCTATTGGTGAGATTAATGGTGCCATTAACCAGTTGGATAGCTTTACACAGCAAAATGCTGCTCTGGTTGAAGAAGCAACAAGTGCTAGTATGTCTCTACAAGAGCAGGCAAACACCTTGCTGGAGTTGGTAAACAACGAGACTGACAAAGCTGGCGACAGCGGCATTTTCTAAGCAAAACGCCGCTCTCTTTACCCGCTTAAATTCTGAATACAAAAATAGCTTGCATTCAATATATGAATGGGTATATTAACTGCACACAATAATAATAATCCAAAGAGTAATTGAGGAGTTAAGTAATGGCACGTGTTGCAAACTTGGACGATCGGGTACGTGAAGAACTACGCCAGCAGATTTTGACTGGTGAGTTGAATGGTGGTGCCCACCTGAGCGAATTGAAGCTCTCTAAAGAATTTGATGTATCTCGCACACCTGTGCGTGAAGCGCTATGCGCACTGGCTGCTGATGGCCTTATTGAAATGATTCCACACCGTGGCGCATTTGTACGTGAGTTCAGCAGCAACACTCAAGCTGACCAATACACCGCTTACAGCCTGTTTATGGCTAATGCTGGTTACCTGGCTGCTGAGAAAGGCGAAATTGAAGCAACCATGAACCTGGAGCAAACTATTGCTGCTCTAAGCGAAGTTAAAGGCAAAAGCAGCGAACAGTTTGTTGATGCTCTAACAAACGTAGTTCAAGCTATTATGGCCGCTGCTAATAACAGCATGGTAGATAGCGCTTTGGAAATGGTTCATAACCGCACCAACATGAGCGAGTTCTGGCAGGCAAGCAGTTCTGTTCAAGAACAAATCGCTAATGATTTCCAAGTATTTATGGGCGCTGTTAAGCGCGGTAAGAGCGATGTAGCTGAGAAAACTCTACGTCAGATCTGCCAAACCATTGCTGGCCAAACCAGCACCATGCAGAACGCCGACCAAGCGGCACAACAGCTCGCAACAGAAACTGTTCAGCAAGCTACTGCATAAGCAACACACCCAATACTCTAAAGCCGCCCTTGGGCGGCTTTATTTTTTATCTAACTCACGCTTTATGCTATAAACGTCCAATGTTTATTAAGCTTTTGCCATTCATTATTGTGCTACTTGCACTTATTTTTGGCGCGACATATCTATTTGGTTAATTAGTATAGCTAACAACAAGAAAGTAAAGTTATGGGTGTAATTTTCGGACCATATATGTTGGTAGGTATTGTACTTATTTATGCCGCAACGTATCTTTTTGGGTAACCATTAAGAACATAGAAAACCAAACTTGGTTTTCTATTGGGGGCACCCCAACCCCCGCACCAACCTTTTTTGCCCATAACAAGTGAAGGTCAAAACGGGATGGCGGCCAGTTCATACTGGCAAATAAATGAACTAAATAAGGAACACGACCCATGAGCAACCCACTACCACGCGCATGTAATACTATTAACGACCTAAAAGTGGGGATGACCTTTGAACAGCCCTACACCGTTACCGATGAAGATGTACAAAAATTTGGTGAAATTAGCGGTGACTTTAACCCTGCCCACTTTAATGATGAATATGCTCAAGGCACTCGGTTTGGCCAACGTATTGCGCATGGCATGATCTCTGTAGCTAAGTTTAGCGGTATTTTTGGTATGGATTTGCCAGGCTTGGGTGCTATTTGGGCCAGCCAAAGTGTTAAGTTCATGGCACCAGTACTGCTGGATGCACCATACACCGCTAAAGCTGAAGTGATTGAAGTTACAGAAAAATTTGCCAAATTCCGCACAACTTGTGCCGATGCCGAAGGCAACATGGTGCTAGATGGTGAAGGCGTGCTGTACCCTATTCCGCAAAAAGTGAAAGACAACATGGGTGACGAGCTTGCACCGCTACTGGCTGCTTAAGTTCCTATCAATTATAAAAAGGGCCCCTATGGGGCTCTTTTAATTCGATGAGATTAATAATTAACTTTTTGCCTGCAACCACATCCACCCATAAAAAAATCCCCATCCGGGGATATTTTTATAAATGGTGCGGTTGAGAGGACTCGAACCTCCACGTCGTAAGACACTGGTACCTAAAACCAGCGCGTCTACCAATTCCGCCACAACCGCGCTGGCGCACATATAGCAAGGTTTCAACAAAAGGCCAAGTTTTTTTGCGGTGATTCTTAATAATAAAGATATTTACTGCGCAACAGACATGCGCAGCGCCATAACGCGGGCATCTTCATTAAGGCTAAGGTAACGCAAGGCGCTAATAATATTAGCCGCACCCGTTGGGTTAATTTGCGCTGCAGGGCCATGCTGTAACGGTGCAACAGCCAGCAATACTGCCCAACCGGTTTGCAGTTGCTCCAAGGCTGTCATCACCTGCTTGAGCCATAACGGGCCTGGGCCTGCTGGCTGTGCTACATAAGTATCATCCAGAACCTCACCCAACGTGAGCCATACCTCTGCCGGTACGGTTACATCACTTGCCTCCAACACGGCTAGCAAACGCTGTGTGCCTAAATCCATTGGGGCGTTTGGGTCGCGTGTTTCTGCCCAGTCGAGTAGCAATGGTGCTGCTACGGGAGCAACCAAGGCCCAACGGGCAGCAAGCTCTGCACGCTGTTGCTGTAGGCTTTGCGCCAATGCTGGCTGGTCGCTAAACATTTCCCACCAGTCACTCGCCTCTTCCAGCTCACCACGGCGCAGTTGCAAGTTGAGCGCTGCTGGCGCTAGCCATGCCAAGCTTGGCTGTGGGCGCAAACCTGCTACAGCTGGCGTAAGTTGTTCGGCAAGTTCTGGCAAACCATCCTGATAGGCACGCTGCCACAATGCTTGTAGTGCCAAGGCACGACTGGTAGACATCTCAGTCATTTCGCCAGCGGCTTGCCACAGCACACCACGTGCCATGCTGCCATCCATTTGTTTAGCTGCTGCAGCTACAGGGTCCTGCAGGGCTGCTGGGTCAATCGCCACGCTGCGGTATAAGCTCAACAACAAGCTACGGTCGGTTGGTAACCCTTCACGCGCTACCAGTTGTTCTGCAGCCTGCAAGCGCATGCTCAGCGGTAATGTGGTTGCCGCTGCAACACGACGCATAACTAGATCCGGCAACAGTGGAATAACCGCAGGTGTAAGCAAGTGCGGATGTGCGGCATATAACGCTGCCTGCAAAAAGCTCAACTTAGCCTCGGGCGGTAGGCGTGGGCTTTCTAAGTCATCTGCAGCAATGGTTTGCAACAGGTCACGCGTGAGCACCGGTAATGGTGTCGCTTGGTTGGCACTTAAGCCTAACTGAAGCGGGCCTAGCTGTTTTTTAATACCTTGGCACACCAATACAGCTTCACGCCAAAAGGGGTCATCACTATTTAATACATAACCGGTTACAAAATCACAGGCGGTATTGGTTTCCCCCACCAGCAAATTACTGGCTACCCAATAACGGTTAAGCGATGGATTTTGCTGTAACAAAACAGGGTTTACACCCATGAGCAAGGCTTGCATTGCCTCTGCCATGTGGTGGGCTTGGAGTACCTTTAGGCGCAACGCCAACCAGTTTTGTGCACCTTGCGGTGGCTGCGCTTGCGTTACCAATAAGCGGCGTAGCAAATTACGTGCGGCAGCATCTTGCAGCGGCTTATCGGCCAAGCGCTCCAACAACGGCACAACTTGCTGGGCACGGGTGTTGTTCCATACATCCGCACGAAAACCGCCATTATCAATGTTTAAGACACCAAAACCATCTAACCGGCTTTGATCTTTCAGTACCGGACGCAGGTTTGGCGCGCTAATCAGCTCTTCCTTTTGTACGTTTGTTGCAGAAACAAGCTGTGGAATACTTGCTGTTACTTCATCCAGCAAACTTTCAAACTCAGCATCACTCAATGGGTCAATAGTAGTAGAAGCTGTACGTGGCAGAGCATCCACCGGAATGCTTACCGACTGCTGTGGCTCGGCAGGTTGGGCCAAATCTTGTGGAATTGGGGCAACAATAGGCTGCTGAGACACCGGCTGTGGCGCTGCCAGTGGCTCGGTATCGAGGCTGGATGGCGCCAACAAGGTGTTTTGTTGCAGTAGTTGCTGCAAGGCTTGGTCGCTTAATTGTGTATTAGGTGTTGTTTGTCCAAACGCAACCGTAATAAGCACGATAATAGCGGCCAAACCGATGAGTGTACGGATTATTGTCATCATAATGCTGTACTTTACGCCGCCACGCGCCATGGGGCAAGGATTTGCCGCTATCTGATTAAAAAGATGTCAGAAATTTACCAACGAAAGTCCAATTGTAACACAGAAGCATAATTGTTGCAAATCAGCATGAGCTAGCCCCGCCAGAGCCATGCAAACTTCTCCAATATTCCATAAAAAGTTATGTTTGTCAATGGTTTGCAAATTTATCTTGCAGTGCACAATTTTTGCACGTAGAACACACCTACGAAACACGCACAACCTGTGCGCGTCCCTTTTAAAAGGAGTTGTCATGTCACGACAATCTTTAATATCCGTTCACTTCAACCTGAATCCTTTCAACAAACCCTTTAATACGAGTTAATTCTGTATGGAGTAAGTACAATGAGTAACAACCGAACTGTCACCAGCAACATTGGTATTTTCCTGTTTATGACAGGTTTGGTCATTTGGATCATCGGCCTAAGTGTAGTTGACTGGAGCGCTGGCTTTAGTCTCGACACACTACGCAATGGTCGTAACTACGTAGCACCAGCTGCACTACCGCCGCTGCTGCTCGCCATTCCTTTCTTCCACTCTGGTAAGAAAAGAACGGGCGTTATCATGATTGTGTTCGTCATGATAGCTTTCTGCCTACTGAGGGCCTTCCTTACGCCTTTTACTCACATTCTGTTTAATATCCTGTTCCTGTACATTGCTGCTGCAAGCATTGTATTAATCAGCTTCATCATCTGCATGATGATTCATATTGAACGGCTCAGTGATAAAATGCTGGATAAAATAACGGGCCTCAGAAACCTCACCGTCGAAGAGTAACTCCCTCCCCCCAAGAACATCCCCGGTGACGGCGGGGGTGTTTTTCTTGCGGGTATGTGGGGAATTGCGTAAGCTGGCGCCATGTTTAGCGACCAGCTTTATGACCATAAATTCGACATTGACGATATTTTAACTGCACTGTGCGGTAGTGCGCATAGCGGCCGCTGGCTGTTGTGCTCGCGCGATGGGCAGCTCATTGCCGAAACAGCGGATACCAACACAACTGATGTGCAAGACGGCGATGATAATAAACACTGGCATGTGATTGAGCCTTTACCACAAAGTTTTATTGCTGAAATAAGTAACCATTACGAAATAAAAATGCTACCGGATGATGTGCAACAAGATTTGCGAAACATTTTGGATGATGCAACGCACGTACAAGATTTACACACCGCCTTTGAACAAGGCTTGGCTGGCGGCTGGATACGCGAACGCGTGAAGGAAGCCGCACTAGAATGGCTGGACGCACGCGATATGATTCCGCCTTCTATGCGCCATGTGCGCGACCAAGGCTATTCACAAAGCCTACCCAACAGCACCGTTAAAGTAAATATTAACTAATGGATTTATTTACGCTCTTTATTTTGCTCACGCTATTATTGCTGTGCTCGGCCTTTTTTTCAGGCTCCGAGACGGGGCTGATGTCCTCCAGTAAGCCAAAACTACATGCGCTAGAAGAACAAGGCACACCCGGTATTAAACGCGTACGAGAATTGGTAGAACAGCCCAGCAAACTGCTCAGTACTATTTTGCTTGGCAATAACTTGGTTAATATTGCGGCCTCAGCCATTGCTACGACCGCTTTTGTTGCTGCCTTGGGCGAAGAATGGGGCGTGCTATTTGCCACATTGATGATGACTGTACTGGTGCTTATTTTTGCCGAAGTACTCCCTAAAACCGTAGCCAGCCGCCACCCAGAAACTTTTGCTCGTATTGTAGCATGGCCTATGAGCTTGCTGATGTGGCTACTTACCCCCGCTACATGGTTGATTGGGCAATGCAGTAACCTGGTGCTTAAGTTTTTTGGGCAAGACCCAAACAGCGGTAGTGGTTACAGCACGCATGATGTGCGCGGCGCTATTGGTATGGGCCTCGCCAGCGGGGTGCTTAAAAAGGGCGAGCACCGCATGCTAGATAGCATTCTCCACCTTGATACCGTTACTGTGGAAGATGTGATGGTGCCACGCAAACGCATGGTGAGCTTTGATATTTCTTTAAATGCGGCAGAGTTATTTGAACATATTCGGCAAACACCGCACAGCCGACTGCCTATGTGGGAAGATGAGCCCGATAATATTATTGGCGTACTGCACGTGAAAGATTTTTACGCTGCCTATGGCCGTAACAACAGCACAGATGTAGATGTGCGCAAACTTCTAAAACAACCCTATTTTGTGCCGGAGATGACCAGCATCCAAAAACAACTGTTGGAGTTTCGTCGCCTGCGTAGCCACCTGGCCCTGATTGTTAATGAATATGGCGACTTAGAAGGTTTGGTAACGCTGGAAGATATTTTGGAAGAAATTGTTGGTGAGATTGAAGATGAGCATGATCGCCCAAACAAACGTTATGTTAAGTTGGATGATCATACCGTAAATATTGATGCCTTCTTCCCCGTACGTGATGCCAATAAAGAATTTGGCTGGAACCTGCCCGAAGAAGAAGATGCCGTTACCCTTGGCGGGCTGATGACTGAACAGCTAGAGCGTATTCCACAAGCAGGCGAAACCTTGCTGATTGATAAGCTGATGTTTAAAGTGCTCAACCACAACCAGCAGGCTATCACACGGTTAGAAGTACGCCCTGCAACCGAAACTGAACTCGAACAGAAAGAAGATTAATGAGCTTACCACTAGCTTTTGGCGCCTTAATTGCTGGCCTACTACTCCTGGTGTGGGGTGGTGATTTGTTGGTAAAAGGCGCGGTGACACTGGCCAAAAAATGGGGTGTGGGCACCTTGTTTATTGGTATTGTCATTATTGGTTTTGGCACCAGCTTGCCAGAAATGCTCGCTACCATGAGCGCCTCCCTTAACGGTGCACCTGGTTTGGCGCTAGGGAACATTGTTGGTTCTAACAGTGCTAATATTGGCCTTATTTTGGCAGTAGCTCTACTTTTTATGGGGCATAAACACTGTCCGCAAGACAAGCCAGATTGGCTGCTTATGTTTACAGCCAGCGTTGTATTTTGCGCTATCTTGCTGTTATTAGGTGGCATCAATGCGCTAACTGGGCTGGGGTTACTGGTATTGCTTGCAGCATATTTATTTATTTCATTCCGTATTGCCCACACTAAAGACACACCAACAGAAGATGGAGACGTATATAGCAAGCTATGGCTCGCAGCTGTGGCTCTACTTGGCGGCTTTGTGGCTTTGGTTATTGGTGCTGAGCTATTGGTAAAAGGTGCACTTGTTGTGGCCAGCTGGGCCGGTGTACCAGAGGTGGTCATTGGCGTCTCTGTAGTTGCTATTGGCACCAGTTTACCCGAGCTTGCTGCCACCATTGCCGCAGCACGCCAAAAGCAGATGGGGCTTGTAGTAGGTAATGTACTGGGGTCTAACGTGTTTAACTTGCTTGGCGCTGCTGGGTTTAGCTCACTCATTACACCATTACCTGACCACGTGGTACGCCCTGATTTGCTGCCTATGCTGCTTTTTGCTGTGGTGCCTGCACTGCTGTGTTGGCAACTGCCACTCAAAGGCCGCGCGCTTGGTGCTATCACGCTCGTTGGTTATGTTACGTATATTGGGTGGCGCTTTGTATGATGCTGTTTGTTACCCCTGTTTTAATTATTCTCATACTCTGCTGTGGCCTACTGCTAGGTATTAACGCTGTATTTAGCCCGTGGTGGTTCAACCTGTTTGAAGCCAACCCCATTGTGCTTAAGTTTTTTGACCACCAACTCACCGAACTACAGCTACGGCACATTGTTATTAATGGCTGGCGTTTCACTCCAGAAGAAGCAGCACACTTTGCCGATGTACGCCACTACCTAGATATTGTACGCCAAGCACCCTTTATTTTGCTCCCCCTTGCCTTAGCGCTTGCATGGTGGGACCGGGCACAAGCACAACGCACGATTATTATTACCGCAGCGTTGCATGTGTTGCTTGCTGCTGGGTTGGTTGCTGCATATTTTATGGGCGCTTGGAAACCACTATGGGGGCTTTTCCACGAACTACTCTTCCCCGAAAAATCATGGCAATTTGGTACATCCACCCTCACCTTGCAGCTCTACGGACGTCAGCTCATGCAAACAGGGGTTGCCAGCGTATTGGCACTACCTTTTGTTTTTTACATAACATTGTGGCTATTCACCCGGCCAGGCAAGGTGCGCCATGTGGCGTAAACTCCCTTTGCTTAGTGCATTGCTCCTAGCAGCTTGCCAGCAAGACAATTTACCCGATGACGCAAATTATGACGTACCTGCCACCCCAGTTACTGGAGGTGGCTTAAACAGCGCTAGCCTAGGCGCTGCCAGCAACCTTATTTGGTTTATTTCTGGGGATAGTGCTTCCCACCAAATTGCCGGCAACCTTTACCGTGGTTTGTTGAAGTATGATGCTGAACTTAATTTGGTTGGTGACTTAGCGCAAAGCTGGGTGGTGAGTGACGATGGAAAAAAAATCACCTTCACACTCAACCCACAAGCCAAGTGGCAAGATGGTACAGCACTAACTACCGTTGATGTGAGCGCAACCCTCCATGCGATTACAGCACCAACCACCCGCACACCATATGGCGATGATTACCACCAAATCACCAAAATGGACGTACATGATGCTCAGCGTTTTAGCGTGCATTATGCCGAGCCTTTTGCACCGGCACTGGCCAGCTGGGCCTCGTTCATGGTGTTACCAGCTCATAAACTGACCGAAACCAATGATATTCATGAAAACGACCTAAGCCATACACCGTTTGCAAATGGCCCATACACACTCCAAAACTGGCAACGAGAACAACTCACCGAGCTAAAAGCAAACCCACAAGATGATGTAAACCCGCCGCATATTAGCCATAAGCGTATCCGCGTTATTCCCGACCAAGACACACAGTTTATGGAACTACGCCATGGCCAAGTTGACCTAATGGGCCTAACCCCCTTGCAATTTGAGCGTTTGCAAAACAACCCTAAACTCACCAAGCATTACAATACCTATGCCTATCCAGGTAATGGCTATACCTACGTTGGGTTTAACCTTGCACGCGCCCCCTTTAATGACAAAAACTTACGTTTAGCACTCAGCTACGCTACACCACGCCAAGCTCTCATTGATGGTATTTTACGTGGCCAAGGGCAAACTTTGTGCTGTCCATTTAAGCCGGGGAGCTGGGCATATAATACCGAACTTGCACCCATACCTTACGACTTGAAAAAGGCACGTACCTATTTGGAAAAAGCTGGCTGGAGCGATACAGATGGCGATGGCTTGGTAGATAAAGATGGCAAGCCACTCCACTTTACCTTGGTAACCAACCAAGGTAATAGCCAACGCATTCAGACTGCGCAAATTTTGCAAGCAGCGTGGCGTGAGCTGGGGGTGGACCTAAAAATTTTGGTGCAAGAATGGTCTACCTTTATTGAAAATACTGTTAATGCCAAAAATTTTGATGCAATTTTGCTGGGTTGGAACCTGGGTAACGAGCCAGACCCTTTCCCCATTTGGCATAGCTCACAAACAGGGCCACGCCAGTTTAATATTATCGACTTCAAAAACACTGAAGCTGATCAGCATATAGAGGCCGCTCGTCGGACATTTGTTCAATCAGAACGGCAGCAACATCTGTGGAAATTCCAAGAAATTATACATACTGAGCAACCCTACCTTTTCCTTTATGCGCCACAGGCACTTGTGGCTGTCCATAAGCGTATTTACGGGGTTCAACCCGCACCAGCAGGCCTCAGCTACAATGCAAGTGATTGGTTTGTTCCTCAACAATTACAACGGCCTAGCCTAAGCCAGCAATAACATTCACGGTAAGCGTTTTTTGGCATATACTGTAGGCATGTTGTCGCCCTATACGGAACAGTTTTTAGAACACCTCACTGCGGTACGTGGTGCTAGTGCACATACCATTAATACCTACCGCACCGTACTTAAACAACTCAGCGCTTATGGCACACCAGAAAAATTGCAAGAACGCGACATTAACAGCCATTTTAAGACACTAAAAAAGCAGCATAAAAGCCCGCAAACACAGGCTCAGCACCACAGCGTACTTAAGCAGTTTTATCAGTTCCTTATTAGTCGTAAAGAACGTGCTGACGACCCTATGCAGCATATTGCACGACCTAAAACCACAACTAGCCTGCCCAAAGCACCAGATAAAGGTCAAATCACTACTTTTTTGGAATCCTGCCAAGGTGAGGATGAGCAATCGCTACGGCTGCGTACTTTGGCCACACTGCTCTATGCGGGAGGGTTGCGCATTAGCGAGGCATTAAGCTTAAAAGTGTCGGATATTCCTGATGCACACGCACAACCCATGCTGCGCATTATGGGTAAGCGTGGCAAAACCCGCCTGGTACCTGTGGGTGAGCTTGCGCTAGAAACAATTCACCAATACTTGCAAAACGGGCGCCCTCAGTTGTTGAAAGAGCCAAGCGAATGGCTGTTCCCTGCCGGGCATCGTGGCAAAAACCAACCACTTAGCCGCGTACGTGCTTGGCAGCAATTAAAAGCACGTGGTGAAGCTGCAGGTTTGGAAGATTTTTCCCCTCACCAACTGCGCCACGCTTGCGCCACCCATATGCTAGAAAATGAGGCCGACCTACGCCTAGTGCAACTCCTGTTGGGGCATGCAGACCTCAACACTACTCAAATTTACACCAAAGTACTGCGCGAAAAGCTGGACACTACACTCAAGAAACACCACCCTTTGATGCAAAAACTTGCGGTTTGGCGCAAGAGAGGGTAAACCTCTAAACATCAGACCATGAATATCTCTACATCGCCCCTGCTGCCGCATCACGTGCTGGATTTTGAACAGCCCTTGCTGGATATTGCAAACCGTATTGAAGAGCTAAAAAATGCTAAAGCACAAGGTACCGAAACGCCTGAGAAATATTTAGCAGACGAACTAGCACGCCTGCATGAAGAACTTGCTGAAACAACCAAGAACCTCTATCGCCAACTTTCTCCATGGCAAAAAGTGCAAGTTGCTCGCCACCCAGACCGCCCGCACACACAAGATTTTATTGGGCAAGTATTTACTGGCTTTGAACCCATCCATGGCGACCGACGCTATGCAGATGACCCTGCTATGCAAGCTGGCGTTGGCTATCTTGGCGAACAACCTGTTGCTATTTTAGGTATTGAAAAAGGCCGCTCAACCGCCGACCGTATGAAATACAGCTTTGGTATGGTCAAGCCAGAAGGCTACCGCAAAGCATTGCGCGTTATGGATATGGCTGAGCGCTTTAAACTACCGCTTATTACACTCATTGATACACCTGGTGCTTACCCCGGTGTGGAAGCTGAAGCACGCGGCCAAGCAGAAGCTATTGCCAGCTGTATTGAGCGTTTGAGCTGCCTAAGCACACCTGTAATAGCAACTGTGATTGGTGAAGGTGGTAGCGGTGGTGCCCTAGCACTTGCCGTGGCTGATACTGTACTGATGCTGGAGCATGCCGTGTATAGCGTTATTTCCCCTGAAGGGGCAGCCGCTATTTTGTGGGGAGAATCTACCAAAACCACCGTACCGCAAGCCGCGGCAAATGCTAAGCTCACCGCACAAGATCTGATGAAAAACAAAATCATTGATACAATTATTCAAGAGCCTACAGGCGGTGCACACCGCAACCCACAGGATGTAGCAACAAACCTACACAACGCTTTAGTTACTGCGCTAAAGCCGCTCTTGAAAAAAGAAGATCTTCACCTGAGTCGCCGCCAGCGCTTCCTCGACTTAGCTGCTTAATCTTACGCCATATTGCGTAGTCATTTACTCCATTTACAGTTATAATGGCCGCCATGAGTAATGTTGTACAAAGTGAAGCACTAAATCCGGAAGAAGCAGCACGCCTGCGCGAAAACCTTGTTAACTTGGTTGCTAATTTTTCACCGCCTATTAGCTTGGCCGAACGTATTTATGAGCGCCTGTTTGAAATAGCACCACAGGTGCGCAGCATGTTTTCCCCCAACATGGACATGCAAACTAACAAGCTGCTAGCCATGCTCACCACACTGGTAAACTTTGCTGGCGACCCGAGTAAATTTAATGAACACTTAGAACGCTTGCGTTACTCCCACGCTGACTATGGCGTTGAAGCAGCTCATTACGATGTGCTGAAAGAGGTGATGTTCCATGTTATTACTGAAGCCATGGGTGATGCGCTGACAGAAGCTGACGTTGCTGTGTGGACCAAGTTTTACGACACCATTGCCAACCATATGAAACAGCCGATTAATTAGGAGATAGCAGCGCAGTCGGCAAAGCCGCTGCTTGCTACTGGGGACACCCCAGCCCCCGCGCCAACCCACTCGCTAACGCGAGCTGGGGATGGCGGCCCACTTTTCTATTATTTGCAGAATCTTCTTTGGCCAGCTTTTACTAAACACACAAAACAGTGTTAAGAAAGATAGCAGCGCAGTCGGCAAAGCCGCTGCTTGCTGATTCATTATAAAAGGCGCCTATAGCGCCTTTTGTTTAGTTTTTATGCTGCTGTCTTTTTGCGGGTTGTCGCTTTTTTAGCAGTGGTCTTTTTAGCTGCTGTTTTCTTCTTCACAGATGCTTTTTTAGCTTTGGCTGCCTTGGCTTTTGCAGCTTTTGCCTCACGCATTTTTGCAAAACGCTCTTTAGCTGCTAGGCTACGCTTTTTCTCAGCCTCAGTCATTGGTGGATCTTGCCACTCACAACTTGGGCATTTCTTCACATCGCCAGATTTTTTACTCTTCAGCGTAATAATTGGCCATTCACACTCAGGGCAAGCCTCCTTAAGTGGTGGATCCCAAATAGCGTACTTACACTTAGGATAGTCATTACAGCTGTAGAACACTTTGCCTCGGCGGCTTTTCTTCTCACCAATTTCAGCATTATTACACTGTGGGCAAGTAACGCCTGTGCTCTTTGGCTCTTCCTTCACTACCTCAGTGCCATCGGCATTAATTGGCGCCGCATAATCACAATCTGGGTAACGGTTACAGCTCTTAAACCGACCATAGCGACCAAGGCGAATCACAACATCACCCTCATCACATTTCGGGCATTTCTCGCCCGTTTCTTCGGTGGTTACATCGCGTTTGCGCACGCTCTCAGTCTTCTCGACCACCAACTTGGTAAATGGCTCCCAGAACTTACGCAGCATTGGCTTCCACTTTTCCTCACCACGGGCAATAGCATCTAGCTCATCTTCCAGCTTGGCGGTAAAGCCTACATCTACATATTGGGCAAAGTGTTCAGTGAGGAATTTATTCACCACACGGCCAACATCTTCTGGGAAGAAGCGGCGCTGCTCAATGCGCACATAGCCACGGTCTTGCAGCGTACCAATAATGCTCGCGTATGTAGATGGACGGCCAATGCCATGCTCCTCAAGCGCTTTCACCAAGCTTGCTTCACTGTAACGTGGTGGCGGTTCAGTAAAGTGCTGGTCACTATCTACCTGGGCTACCGTTACCTGCTCACCTTCTTTTACATCTGGCAGCAGGTTATCCTCTTCATCGCTTTGAATATTACTGTCGTCGCGACCTTCGCGATACACACGCAGAAAACCATCAAAACGCAATACCGAACCACTGGCACGGAACGCGCTATCAGAGCCATCTCCCTGCAATGTAATTGCCGTTTGGTCCATAATGGCATTAGCCATTTGGCAAGCAATGGTACGCTTCCAAATCAAGTCATACAGGCGTTTTTGGTCAGCATCGCTCACCGGTAAATCACGTGGGTGTAGGCCTGGGTTTGTAGGGCGAATCGCCTCGTGCGCTTCCTGCGCGTTTTTGGATTTACCCTTATAGAAAACTGGCTTAGCTGGTACGTAGTCTGCACCAAAGCTGCTTTGTATCATCTCACGCGTGGCAGCAATGGCCTCATTCGCCAAGTTTACCGCGTCGGTACGCATATAGGTAATGTGACCCGCCTCGTACAAGCGTTGTGCTGCTTGCATGGTACGGCGGGCGGCAAAGCCCAGTTTGCGCGATGCATCTTGCTGCAACGTACTGGTAATAAACGGTGCTGCAGGACGGCGCTGAACCTTCTTCTGCTCAATGCTTTTAACAGTATAGGTTTGTGGCTGTAAGTGCTGTACAGCGGCTGTGGCCTGCGCCTCATTCGTAAAGGTGAATTTCTCCACCTTTTTACCTTGGTAATGCCAAAGCTTACCTTTTAGCTTAGCGCCTTCGCTGGTAGCAAACTGGCCATCAATGGTCCAGTACTCTTCTGGAACAAACGCTTCAATCTCGTTCTCGCGCTCACAAATTAAACGCAGCGCCACACTTTGCACACGGCCAGCACTCAGGCCACCACGTACCTTGCGCCACAATACTGGTGACAGGTTAAAACCTACCAAGTAGTCCAACGCACGGCGCGCTTGCTGCGCATCTACCATGGTCATGTTCAAATCACGTGGGTTGGAAACAGCATTTTGAATGGCAGATTTGGTAATTTCAGAAAACGCAATGCGCTTTACTGCACGGCTGCCAAAGCCTTTTACACGTTTTTTCAACTCTTCCAGCACATGCCAGCTGATAGCTTCCCCTTCGCGGTCCAAGTCCGTTGCGAGGTAAATGGTATCGGATTCTTTAGCTACTTTGGTAATGGCTTTAATTTGCTTCTCGCTATCGGCAGGAACTTGGTAGTTCATCTCAAAGTCGTTATCAACATCCACCGCGCCGTTTTTGCTCGGCAAATCGCGCACGTGACCATAACTTGCCAGCACGGTGTAATCCTTACCGAGGTATTTTTCGATTGTTTTCGCTTTCGCGGGGGACTCTACAATAACAAGATGTTTGCCCATAACTGCCTCCTTTAAATTTGGCGTTGGTCGTAAGCGATTGTGTGCGGGCGGCACACCTGCGTCGACATGTTTCAAGTTCACTACGTTGTTTACCCGCCCCTGTCAACACCCCTTGACGAATGTTTTATTGTATGCAATTAAAGTGGTGCTACATCTATCTACTCTTTACTAAGGAGATACCTTTCCATGCAACCTACCATTGTTTCGTGGCCGCTTAGTGCCATCAAAAAACTACTAACTGCTTTGGGCTGTGAGCTCATCACAGTTGACTCTGATAAAAATGACCTTTCCTTGGCTTGTGCAATACAAATTCCCAAAAAAGTTGCACCGAAAGCTATTGCCGACTTTATTGCAACAATGGCAACTGAAGTTGTGGTTGAACCATTCACAGTCACCAACGACTGCGAGCATATTGCGATTTTCTCACACAGTGGTGTGGAGTATGGCATTTGCGCTGACGATAAAACACTGCTTGATATTGTCCGCGCCTTCCAAGACCTGGGGGGTAGCGCACGTGGCGATGCTGATTTGCAGCGCAATTAAAAACCCTTATCTTACCATAAAAAACCGGCGCCATTTGGCGCCGGTTTTTCCGTTTAACAAGGCAAAGTTATTTCTTTGCCTTTTCTGCAGGGCGTTGTACCAATACTTGGTCCACAATACCGTAGGCTTTTGCTTCATCCGCGGTCATAAAATTATCGCGGTCGGTATCTTTCTCAATGGTTTTTAGTGTTTGGCCGGTGCTGTCTGCCAAGTGCTTATTCAAGCGCTCTTTCAATGCCAAAATCTCCTTAGCGTGAATTTCAATGTCACTCGCCTGACCTTGGAAACCACCTAACGGCTGGTGAATCATAATGCGGGCATTTTCCAGCGCAAAACGCTTGCCTTTTTCACCACCTGCCAACAGGAAAGAACCCATGCTAGCCGCCTGACCAATACAAATGGTGCTCACAGGGCAGCGGATGTACTGCATAGTGTCGAAAATGGCCATACCAGCGGTTACCACACCACCTGGAGAGTTAATGTACAGAGAAATATCTGCTTCTGGATTCTCAGATTCTAGGAACAACAACTGCGCTACAATCAAGTTCGCCATGTGGTCTTCCACTTGGCCAGTAAGGAAAATAACGCGCTCTTTCAACAAACGAGAGTAAATGTCGTAAGCACGCTCACCACGGGCAGATTGCTCCACCACCATTGGTACCAATTGGTTCAAAATATCTTGTTGGGTCAACATGTTATCCCTCTCTTGTGTTTGTTATTATTTTAATAAATTACTATTGCGCTGCAACGCTTGCATGCGCTGCTGGTGACGCTCCGTATAATACGCCTGGCGTTCTGCACGGGTTGCAAAATCTTCCCATAGCACACCTTTTTGTAGGCTAAGCTGCGGCTTTGCCGCCACCGCTTCAATAGGGGCTGCAGGGTCGGCACTGGCATACTCAATATCCAGTGTTTCCACCTTCACCACATTATACGCGGCAAAGCACAAGGTAATAGCAACCAACCATTGGCCTACCTTGCTCACACGCGCCATAAACGCCAGCGTGATCAGCAAAATTGGCAGCAGGTAGCTAATTTCGAACGGTGCAAACCAAAACAACACGGCGTGATACACCATTAGGAAATACATAACCCACAACACCGGGTCCTTACGTTTCATAAACACCGGCATAATCAGGTGCAACCGCACCACTTTCCAGAAGAAGATCACCACCGTAGCTGGCAGCCCAAACAGGTAAATCATTTTGTAAATAAAGCGCGCCAAATGCTCCATAAACGTCCAATCATGTGGCACGCTAGACCATGCATAAGTCCATTCAAAACCATTCGCCATCATTGCCGGTAAATACAGTAGCAGGGTCATTACCGCATAAATTAGTACGTTTTGCAGTACCTCCGCCCACGGGCGTGGCTGACTACGCAGTAACGGATAAAGCAATAAGGCCAAACCAATAGGCGCATACGCTAAGCGGGCACTAGCGCTAAATGCCAGAGCCACCGCAGCCGTTGGCCCCCAACCACGGCGCCAAAGCCACAAGCCTAGCAAAGCAAAAAATAGCCCATACACATAATCCGTTGTGGTGGTGGCTACCAGCACAAACCACGGGTTTACTGCCAAAGCAACCGTAGCCAAAAATGCAACTTGCGCACGGCCCAACCAGTGAAACAATAAGCGATAGAACAGTCCCAGTGTACCCACCGCAAACGCAACACTCAGTGTATTGCTGGCATTATCTCCACCTAAAAAAGCTGCACCACCAGCCAATAGCTCGGCCACCAGGGCGCCGTGGTAACGTGCTGGGTCGTAGTCCGCACCGAACATGAGTGTCGCAAAAGAATACAACAGGTTATAGGTGCCAGCATCATTCCCAAAACCATGTTGCGCTAAAATAAGGTAGCTCCCAGCCGCAATAAGGAGTAGTGCAATCACTGGAATATGGCGCTCAAAAGACGGGCGTTTTGGATCGTTAAAAACAGGTAACAGAAGTGAGTTCATGAGCTGACTTTAGCATAGCTTTCATGGCTTTGCACAGCTTGCCATACGGTTTCTATATCTAAGCCATGCCACCCACCAGTGCTGTGTAAAATTTTCATCCCTGGACCACGCGCACCATGGCGCACAGGGTCGCTAATGCCATGGCTATGGTTGTAAACACCCAAACCTGGAACATGGCACGCTGCAGCCATATGCAATGGGCCAGTATCGTTCCCCACCACAAAATCTAGCTGCTGCATTGCGCCAAAAGTTTGTGGCAAGTTCAGCTTATTTTTCCAATTAGCAGCGCCTGTTTCTTTTTCTAAAGTATCTAATATCTCACCCTCGGCATCGGTACCGAAGAGGAAAACTGTGCAACCATCTTGCTGAAATTTTTTGATCAGCTCTGCATAATGTGGCCAGCGTTTTTGCGGGTGCTGCGGGCTACAACCAGCAATAATGCCAATTTTTTTGCCTTTGGCTTTTTTTAAATCTTTTTCAACATCGGCTGGCACTGGCTCTGCTGCCCAGCGCATATCCAAGCTGTGGGTGGCAGGTACAGCGCATTGGCGCAGCTGCGCTTGGAACATATCAAACGCATGTTGGTGGCGACGTAGCGGGTTACGGTCTGGCCAATATATACCCTTAATTGGACCGCTCCAATTTTGCTGCCCACTAAAAAACTGATACCACTTAGTACGGCTTTGACCTTGTAAATCATAAATCATATCAACATCTTGCAGCCACCCGAACAAATCGCTCATTTGCCAAAATTTCCAAAAAGGTTGGCGCTCATCAATTTTTACAGCATCAAAATAGCCAGATTTTTCGGCAAATTTTGCAAAATTTTTAGTAGTGAGCAGAGTAATATAGTCGTTTTTGTGGTGGGCACGAATATCCGCAAAAGCGCCTGTAGCTTGGATAAAATCACCCAGCGCGGATAATTTGATGACGACAATTTGCTTTTGGGGTTGGCTGTTTTCCATGCTGGGACTATAACTGAAGCATGTTTAAACAGGAAGCCCAATGGGTGGCACAGGCCGTACAAAGCCATGCAAAACCCGGTAAAATCATCAACTTAGGTAGTTCTACTGCGCAGTTTAGGCAGGTTGAGCAGCCGTGGATTGAGGCTGAACTGGTGGCCCCACTGGCTGAAGCTGGGTTTGAGTGGGTTCATGCCGACCTAAAAGACGCACAAGGTGTTGATATTGTTGCTGATTTAATGGATAAAAACGGCTTTAATAAACTGGCTAATATGCAACCTAATGTGGTGCTGTGCTGTAATATTTTGGAGCACGTCACTAACCCTAAAGAGTTGTTACAAAAGGCTTTTTCACTATTACAGCAATCTGGAGATATTTTGGTGGTAACGGTGCCGTATCGATACCCGTACCACGCCGACCCGATTGACACGCTTTTTCGCCCACAACCACATGAAATTGTTGACCTTTTAGGTGAGTCTACCGCTCATTCTGCAATTCAGCATATGGTGCTGAATTGTGGCACGTACTGCCGAACCGTGCTGAAGCGTCCGCATCGGATTCTTGACCCGCTGATTAAGCTGCCCCAACTATTCACCAAGCCACAAAAATACCTGTACCGGCTCGGCCGTTGGAGTTATCTGTTCCGCCCTTATAAAATTAGTGCTGTGGTGATTCAAAAAGCTTAGCTGCTCTGCTCTCACGGCTAGCGAAAAACTAGGCCATTCTGAGAAATTTAAAAGTTAACAAAACGCACTTGCGTGTTTGGTTGCTAACCACTCGGCCATGGCTTGCACCAGCGCATAGTCTGCATCGGTAAACTCGCTACTACGCTCAGTAGGGCTGGAAAAGTTAATGGTACCCACTACGTTACCATCAATAATAATAGGGGCGCCAATGTAGGCCTCTAGCCCAAAAGCTTGGTAGCAAGGGTGAGTTTGAATTTCGCTATTACCTACGTGATGAAAGCCAGTTGGCTTACCTGCAGCTAGGGTATGGAAACAATATGTGTTGGAAAGGTCAAACTTGGTGCCAGGCTCAATATCCACCACCGTACTTACACTAGCAACCACAGTGTAGGCACCACTATTAATATAGCTGATGATACCAATAGGCAGACCAAACTCGCCACAACCATCGGCCAATAGGCGGCTAAACTGTTCTTGTTCACTACCAGCTTTGGCAGCATTTTTAATAAGATTCGGTGTTTCCATGGTCTCATTATATCTCTCTATTTTACCTATCACAAGCGACACATCCTTGTGTTGGGGCACACAATACTTTACATAGAGCATAGCTGACCGCCCGTAGCTCAACCGGATAGAGCATCTGCCTTCTAAGCAGACGGTTGCAGGTTCGAGTCCTGCCGGGCGGGCCACTGCAAAAGTCTTTATGATAGCCATATCACTATAAAATCATACCATGCGCAAATATACTAAAATACAAAACGGTCACCAAACGGTCACCGATTTGATTACTTTTTCGTAACCCTCTACACTCACCGCGTGAGAAAAAACGGTAAGCCATCATACGCAACAAAAAGAAGTGATCAGAATATTACTGATGCTAATGTCAAAAATTATATACGCCGCAAAGCTGACTACCTTGAAGAACAGAGCCAAGTCTATAATAGTAAAATGTGGCTTGTCATAACTATACTCGTTAGTTTTTGTATTCTAGGATTAGTAATTGTGGTGGAGGTAAATAATGCCTTCTCTTAAAAACTTTCAGCCTGGACTGCTTGGCTGGTTTCAGGCGTTTCTACAAATCTTCTTCTTTTTGGGTTTAGGCTATATTGCCCAGCGTTTAGTCGCTGTGCGGTGGGAAGTTGATCCAATGGTATGGGGTTGCTCAGCGTTCATGGGTGCAGCACTAGTTTTATTAATTGTAGGGCAAAAAGGCCAAGTCGCAGGTGACGTTTTGCGGCGACCGCATACGTGGGTATTTGGTATTTTCCTTATCACTATTGCTATTATTAACACCTTTCTGTTTCAGCAAATCACCTCAACTGAAGTAACGCTGCTACACCGTATTAACCTGCTACTTGGGTTTTTGATTGGCTGGTTTTTCCTTAACCGCAAACAAGGGTGGGATAGAGCACTAAGTGCACTAATGATTATGCTGGGTGTGTTGCTTATCCTCACTAATATAGCGACTGAGCAAAAAGCATTTGTTTATACTAGTATTGCTATTATTTCATTAATTGGCGCAATTCGTATTTTTGTGGCTGAGTTCCACCCTGAGAATAATGCCCATATTGGTTTTCATTCACGTTGCTGCATGGCTGGTATTGTTACGGCAGTAACTAGTATATTTTTGACGGTTGTGGCCGTTCTTATTGCCTACTTACAAACACTTTCAGATGCACCTATTGCATTCTTACCTGAACTATCGGACTTTACCCACCGCGGTACAGTTTATGGTGGCTTTGTGTTGGGCGTATTGTTTGTTGCTCCTATTCGTTACTTAGAATTCAGCAGTATTCGCCTTATAAAATCGGAAAACTACTTTGCCGTAGCAGCGCTTACACCCATAGCAGTTATTTTTTGGGAATCAGCATTCGCAGGACTCGGTTTACTGGAAATTCGCCAACTATCCAAAATTGACTTACTGGCTGGTGTGCTGATTACTGGTGGTGCATTGCTCACCGTTTATATACGTATTAAGCGTGAAATGGGTGGCCACTTTGATTTGTACGAATATATGAATAAGGTGGCGGATGAGGCTAAAGACACCCAACGTGTTCGGGCGCTAAGTGAAGAGACCAAACGCCGCCGCTATGAAGATATTTTAGAAGACAGCATGGACTGCCACGACATTGTGGAAGAAACTATGGAAACATTTCAACGCTATGTACCAAAGGTGGCTGACCTGCTTGGCGTTCCACAGGAAGTAATCACCGCCATTGATAGTGATGCTACTGGCGAGCTTACTGTTAAACCTGAAGTGATGCGTACCCTACAACGTAACTACCGCCAGAATGTGGCTAATACAGATGCATTAACTGGGTTAAGAAACCGCCGCTACCTTAAAGGTAAGATTCGCCGCACCATTGGCGAACGTAAAATATTCAGCTTGCTGTTTGTAGATTTGGATAAGTTTAAGCCTATCAATGACACCTATGGTCATGACGCTGGTGACCGTGTGCTGCAAACGGTTGGAAATCGGTTGGAGGAATATATTGATAAAGGTGATATTGTTACCCGTATTGGTGGAGATGAATTTGTGCTGATGATTTATGGTATTGATAAATCGACCGCTGAAGAAACCGCAGCTGAAATACGTGAACTTGTTGCTAAGCCGATGGAGCTTGAAGGCATTAAAGAGCCATTAGAGGTTACTGCTAGTATTGGTATTGCTACTTATCCAGAAGATGGTAAAGCTGTTGATGAGCTACTACGTGGGGCTGATGAACGCATGTATGAGGATAAATCAGGTGATGGACGATGATTATTGGCCAGTATCTTGGTAAACAAGAAATAAAAACCCTATTTGATAATATTAAGCATACCAGTTTTACTCTTAAACAGCTAGATTCCGAGGTTAAAACCCTGTTCAGGGTTTTGCTACGCTTAGTTTTAGAGGATATTGCTAACAAGAGAACACCTCCCAATTCAATAAAAAGTATTGGTGGAAACCTCCACCATATTGACTCCCCCGATATAGCAAAAAAGGTTTTCGAGACCTATGTTTCAGAAGTAGATTTCATAATACAGAGCTTCGATGCAAGGAATGCTAGTGCTATTAAGGCACTCGATCTCAACTATGACTTCAAAAACATTGTAGACTTTCAAACATCACTGGAGGTTAACCATAAGGTTTTTCAATTCCCTATTAGATTCGGAGTATGCAGTACTGCTGATTTTAGTTCGTGTGAATTTCAACCCAATATAAGGGGTACATTAGACTATACTATCGAGGGTTCATTTGAAAATCTAAGTATCCATGACTGCTTTGGCTCACAGTTAAAAATTAAGGCGGGTGCAGAAAATTTTAGAATGAGAGATTCCTGTCACTGGTCATATATAAAGCTAGATTTGGAAAAATGTACAAGCTCATTTATTGAAATAAACCATGCTAAATATATGGAAATCAATACAGACAGTGAAATGTTATCAATTTACAGTTACGGTGTTGATGTAAAAGCAGAAATAGGCTCGTTGAGTGTAAATTCATTAACTAGAAATGATTTAGGGCACAAAGGTATACGTAAATTTGAGTTAGGCTATGCTAGGATTATAAGGACAGCTGAATTTCAAGGGAATTATGAGTTAAGCTTTCTAATCGATGGTGTAGAATTCAATTACCCCCCCATTTTCTATCAACCCCTGGCACTGCCTGATCATTTTCATATGAGCAATTACTCTATCAAAGAAACTGACAGTTCCAGCGCTGGCCATATGAAGGTTTTACGAGAGATTAGTGAGAGAACCATGCCCACAAGGGATATACTCTATCTCCACTCCTTAGAACAGCGGTGTTTGCGGAAAGTAATGAGCAAAACTAACCCTGAATATTGGCTATCATTCCTAATTGATAGAGTAACAGGATTTGGAACTTATCTGCTACAACCCTTCCTACTGCTTTGTTTACTTGGAGCAATCATGTTTTCTGCGCTGTCTAATTTTGATAGTGGTTGGCATCAACGAGGTCTTTTCGAAGAACCTCAGCTTAATGATAAAACATATACCTCAATTTATACCTTTAAAACAATGCTTGGCCCACTTAGGTTAACCCTATTTACTGATTTAGAGCCTATAAATCCATGGCTTTCTATGCTCTCTGTTATCCTGAGTCTAATTGCTAGCTTTCTAATCTATGTATTTTTGAACAATATCCGCAAAAGGTTCAAAGTTGACCAATAAAAAAACCTGATAAAGCACCAAAAAGCACAATATTTGTAAAGAAATGATAGCCTGAGAGCACTGAGTTTTTGCTATTAAAGTAAGAGTAAATTGTATTTTTATATTAGATTTTTCTCTCATGATACTAGCTGGTTTATACCAAACGGTCACCATTTATTTTAAAAACACCTCCAAAAAGGGACGTATTAAAAACCATATAAAAACTTAAAGGTTAAGCTGAGCTTGGTATTAATTGGATATTGCGTCGATATTAAATGTATAGAACATGCGCCTTCTAAGCAGACGGTTGCAGGTTCGAGTCCTGCCGGGCGGGCCATGAATTAACCGAAGTAAGTGAAGCTTGCTTCGGTTAATTCATTTGTTCGTTCCGTGTAGGATCGAACCTATAGGTTCGCCAAAGTGATAGCACGTCACTTTGGGACGGCGTAGCAGCCCGTAGGGCGCGAGGCAGCATGGCGAGCGTCAGTCCTGCCGAGCGGGCGTGATTTAGATTCGCTGCGGGGTCGGCAAAGCCGCCCCTTGCTCCTAGGGGTGCCAGCCCTAGCGGGCTGCGAACCCCCTAGTACCCCATCATCCTAAAGCTGGCACTAAGAAGTTTCTTGGACCTCCGCCAACTAGGGATGGCGAAAAAAATTTTATACACTGAAAAACATTTTTTCATTTTAGAGCTTGCATTTGGGGCGAATTGTATCCACACTAATTATATGAACATACAACAGACAGTATCACGAACTTGTGGGGTCCTACGTGGGTATAAACCCAGTGGGTCTACTACTGTTATATGTTGATGGGGGGCATCACGCTCCCGTTTCCCGGTCTAGATGTCTCCTACTGCGAATATGAAAGCTATTTAAGCAAGTAGCTTGGTCGTGACGTATTCACGACCCATGCATGAGGACAACCTTTGCTTTGCTAAGGTTCCCACAGTGCAATGTGACAGCAAAAATAAGGTTGTTTTTTTGCTGTTGGATAACAACTGATAGAACGAAGCTCTTAATGGAGGTTCCTATGCGGAACATTTACTTGCTGATAGCTATTGCGATTTTGCGTAATACCTTGTTTGTACTGCCGGTTTTGGTGCTTTACACCATGACCTACAAAGGCTTAACCGTGGCGCAGTTTATGCTGGCGGAAGCTATATTTGCCTTTGCACTGATGGTGTTTGAGATTCCCTCTGGCTGGCTCTCGGACATGTGGAAACGCAAATACGTTATTGTCCTTGGCGCACTGATTGATGCAATTGGCATAGTGATACTGGCTTTTGCTCCTGGCTTTGAGATGTGGGTACTGGGCCAAGTGGTTTCCGCTATTGGTATATCGCTGGTTTCGGGTACTGATACATCGCTACTGTATGATACGGTAAACCACCGCCACGACCGTGATGCATTATACAAACGCATGACTGGTCGTATGGTTGGGTTGGGTTTGCTCTCCACCGCTGTGGCAACAGTAATTGGGGGCATTATGTACACCTATAACCCGCACTTGCCGATTCTGCTTAGTGCTGCAACGTGTGCTTTGGCAGCGATACCAGCGCTGATGCTACGTGAGCCCAAGCGACACAAACGTGCTGTGAAAGGCCACCCGCTGCAGGACATGCTCAACAGCGTGCGCTATGCGCTCACTCACCGTGAGATTGCGTGCATTATTCTGTTTATTGGGATAATGTTTGCGCTCACAAAAACAGGTGTGTGGTTGCAACAGCCGTATTACGCATCGCTCAACATTAACCCGCAGTGGTTTGGCTGGTTGGTTGCTGGTGGCCTGTTTTTGGGCTGGCTGGGTGGCGAGCTATCGCACAAAATTGAGCAACACCTTAGCTTGAAATGGCTGGTAATAGGTGGTTTTTACCTACTGCCTGTTGTGGTTTTCTTCACCGCTGGTTTTTGGGCTGGGGGCATTGGTATTGCTCTACTGATGAGCTGTAGCGGCTTGTTTGGTATTGCACGCCCTATTTTGACCCATGCGATTCATAGTCGTTTATGTGAAAAATGGGCCCCACGACGTGCCACCATTAGCTCTACTGCTATGTTGGCACCGCAGTTGATGTTCTTTGTTGTAGCGCCGCTGGTGGGCACTACTAGCGATAATGCTGGCGTGCAAAGTGCCATGCTGGTTATTGGCTTACTGTGCTTTGTGGGCTTGGGTGCTGCAACCTTTTGCCTTAAACACCACAAGGTGATTTAGCTCTTGAAAAAGGCCACCCAATAGGGTGGCCTTTTTTACCAAAAAATATAGCTATTACAACTTACGCATTACTTCCATAAAGCGGTTTGAAACATCATCAAGCTGAGCAACTTGACGCTGTAACCCTTCTACAGAGGTCGTTACTTTGTTGCTAGCATTTTGGTTTTTTTCTACCTCGCTCGATACTAAAGCAATGCTGGTTTGCACCTTATTGGTACTTTCGCCAGCTTCCATTGCATTGGAAGCAATATGATCAGTCGCTGCTGACTGTTCCTGCATAGAAGCACGAATTTTGTTAGAAATTGCGTCAACTTCGCCCATTGTTTCTGCAACGTCAGACATAGCTTCGTGAGCTTGGGCAGAGTGCTGTTGGATTTCCGATACTACAGTACGAATTTGTTGTGTTGCGGTATCGGTTTCTTCAGATAGTTTTTTCACTTCTTCTGCCACTACAGCAAAGCCACGGCCAGATTCTCCAGCATGTGCTGCTTCAATAGATGCGTTTAGTGCAAGTAGGTTGGTTTGCTGCGCAATATCACTAATCATATTCACTACTTCACCCACCTTGTTAGAAGCATCTACCATGGACTGCATCATATGCTCGGTGTGCTCCATTTTTCCATTTGCAGAGCCAATATATGTCGCTACGCGCTGTGCCTCGGTATTGATATGCGTTGCGGTGCTGTTTAGCTCATGAATGGCATTTGCCACGCTGTCTACATTAGCCGCAGAATTTTGCACTTCACGTGCTACTTTGGTAGATTCACTGGTAAGTTGGTCAGATGCGCTGCGCATAGCTACAGCGGTACCATCTAACTCCGTTGAATTTTCTTTTAATGACCGAATAACACTAGCAATGCTGGTTTCAAACTCTATCCGGAGCTCTTTTTGTTTAGAGAGCGGGTTCAAGATTTTTTGCTGTACCAGCACCATTAAACCCAACAGTAGCAAAGCACCAACAACAGCCGCTACAATAATCATCAACATTAAGCTTTGCTTTTCTTCTGCTGTTTCAGACATGAGCTCCGCTACAGGTTGGCTCACTGCTGTTGCCACATCTTGTACTTGCTGCAGAATATTGCTGGACTGGGCTAGCCACTCTTCGGTACTCATTGGTAGTGGTAAATCAAGTAGTGAGGCTGCGTAAACCTTACGCTTTAAGTCCTCAAAGCTTGCAAAGCTTTCTTCCAGAACATTTAAACGATCAGAAACATCTTCTGACACTTGCCCTAGCTCTTGAAGATACTTCAGTTGTTCTAAATCGTTTTCTACAAACTTACGTGATTGTAAAAGCTGGTTTTTAACCTCATCGTTGAGTGTAATTTTTTTGCTGATCAATAGCGTCATAAACAGCTGCTCTAAGCTCGTATAATAAATTACGTTGCGTAGAATAGGTTTAACCAGCAAGTTTTGGTATAAACCTTCTTCTGCAAAGCTTTCTGTTTCGAACAATGCAACCTGCAGGTGATCCATCATTAGTTTAATATCACCAAAAGTACTTTGTGCTTGGGCAGCATTTAAACCTTGTAGAGCACCACTTGTTTCCAGCTTTTCCAGATCATTCCAAGCTTTTTTGCGAGGGATGTTAGCCTCTTCTAAAAAGCGGTTGATTTGTTCAAGCTGGCTGGGTGTGATATTTGTGTTGGCAGGGCTTTTTCTCACCACACCTTCGATTATCTGCTTGTAATTGTTATATTCTTTTTGAGAGGCAACATCATAAACTACATTTTGTAATTGTAACCGGCTGGCCAAATGTTGTTGTTGTGTCACAGTATTCATATAAAGAATACCAAGGGTGACAATCCCCCCAACAAGTAAAAAACCAACCGTGATCAAGATATTACGAGCATTCATATGTGATAAGCGCTTATTTATTTTTCTTTGGTGCGTCTTTCTTTTTAATAGCAATTCCGCAATACTTTGCTTGCTACATATTTAGCAACGTAACGAGCTTTTACGTTAAAGTCAAAGGCTTCTGGCGGTAGTAGCAAACGAAAAAATGGAATTAATAATAACAAAGTAAGGTCGGTAGCGTGAAAAAACATTTGTTTACCGCAATGGCTCTTGCCTCTTCTGTGTTGATGAGCAGCACAGCACAGGCAGAAGTCAATGCCAACGAGTTGGCCTCCATGGGCAAAATCTTGCTGCTATCTAAGGATATTGCTGCAGGTTCTGTTGAAATGGCGGTTGTTTACAACCCTGCGGATGCAGGTAGTAAAGCTGATTTAGACAGCATTAAATCTATTATTGGTGGTGGCTACAGTGCACCTAAGCACACCATTACCATTAAAGAGGTAACTGAAGACCAGGCTGCAAGTGCAAATAACCCGCTAGTATTTGTAACAAGCGGCGTTTCTGCAGGAGCACAAGCTGCACTAAAAGACAATGCAACCAGCAATAAGTCTCTTATTGTAACAAGCGATATGGGCTGTGTAGAAGCTGGAAATTGTACTTTGGGCATTGATGTAGGTAGTTCGGTGAACATTACACTAAACGGTAGTTTGTACCGCGATAGTGGTTTGAGCTTCGATAGCGCCTTTGAATTTATGGTTAAAGAAATTTAATAAGGGGTAAGAACAATGAATAAAAAACTTATTGTTACTTCTGCACTAACTTCTGTGCTTATGGTAAGCGCAGCAGCAAATGCAAAGACAATTAACTATAACGTGCTGGAAAGCATTTTTGGCGAGCCAGTAACCACCAGTGCTACTGGTAAACCACAGCGTGCGTCTGAAGCACCTGCTTCTATGGAAATTATCACCCGTGAAGATATCCTGAAAAGCAAAGCTGAAGATATTCCACAACTACTGCGCAAGTTTGCTGGTGTGGAAGTAACACGTGGTAGCATTACCGGTTCTGATGTCTCTATCCGTGGTTTTAACACCCGTTCATCTAACCGTATTTTGGTACTATTGAACGGCCGCCAGCTCAGCGCTGACAGCTATGGCGCAATGTACTGGAACCACATGCCGATTCAAATGAATGAGATTCAGCAAATTGAAGTAGTTCGTGGGCCAAACTCATCACTGTTTGGATTTAATGCTGAGGCTGGTGTAATTAACATTGTAACTGTTGATCCACTCAACATGGATATTGATGAAGTACAGGCACGTGTTGGTAACTACAACCGCTATGAAGTAAATGGTGTAACCACCCAACGCCTGCGTGACGACATGGGTATTCGCCTTTCTGCTGGTTATGTTGAAAGCGATGGCTTTGAAAACAACCACAGCAACCAACGTGCTAACCAAAACCCAGAAACAGACAACAACGACGAAGTATTCAACCGTAGCGTAGCTGCTGACTACTTGTGGCAAATTGATAGTGATCGTGAGCTACGTGTAGAAGGTTCTATGGTATTGGGTGATGCACAAAATGCTGTACCTTATGACTCTGCTGGTGCTGGTCAAGACCTAGGCGCCTTGAAAATTGCCTATAGCCATAACACCGATAAACATGGACTTGTTACCGCAACAGCCTACCACACCACTCAGGACGCTAAGGGTTTTGGGATGCAGGTAAACCTGACTTCTTTAAAGTTGGAAAATCTGCGTAAGCTGAATGCTCAACACAGTCTGCGTGTGGGTACAGAATACCGCAAAACCAATTTTAGCGGCCAGTTTGCTGGTAGCCAAACTTTTGACTACAGCGTGATTGGTGCTAATGCCATGTGGGACTGGCAAATTGATGATGCATGGTCATTCACCAACGCGATTCGCTTTGACCACCTAGATTCTCAATCTGACACTGATGCCGTATTTGGCCCAATGACTACTGAGGACTTTAACCAAACCCACAGCGCCATCGCCTTTAACAGCTCTTTGGTTTACAAAATGACTGATAAAGACCGTTTCCGCGCAACAGTAGCACGTGGCCAACACCTACCAAGCTTGGTAGAAATGGGTAGCCATGTATCACTGTTGGGTGGTGCGCTTGGTTTCTACGGTGATCCATACATTCAGCCGGAAGAGCTAACCTCTTACGAGCTAGCGTACAACCGTGCTCTACCTGAGTATCAGAGCAATTTCAAAGCAAGCATTTTCCACCAAAGTGTTGAAGATGTAATTGTGCCTGAGATTGACCTGAACGGCTTTACACCACAGTACTACTTTGCCAACGGTGGTAAAGTTGAAAACTACGGTTTGGAGCTAACTCTGGATGGTACGCACAAGGGTATTGACTGGATGGCCGCTTATACCTTTATGGCAATGGAAGACAAAGCTGTAAACAACCGCGAGCTCCACTTTGAAGGTTCTCAGCCTAAACACCAGTTTAGCTTGGCTGCTGATTATGACATCAACAGTAAGTGGAACATTGGTGGAGACTTCCACTACGTATCTGCCATTAACCACCGCCGTGAAGCACAGCTTCCTGTAGGTGCACCATCATTGGTGGAAGAGCGTATTGAAGATCGCTACATCCTGAACCTGAAAGGGATCTACCAGTGGGATGACATGACTGAGCTGAGCTTGACCGGTCGTAACCTGATCGATAACTACCGCGACTGGGGTTACCGTGAAAATGCGACACTGGGTAATTCAGCAACCAGTACCATTGGAACAACCTTCCTGTTTGGTGTACGTCGTCAGTTCTAATACTGTACGCACTCAAAAAAACCGCCCACTATGGGCGGTTTTTTACTTGTTAAACATAAACTCGCAACGCTTTAAGCCGATTAACATTGCGACCAGAAGAGCAAGCCGCTACCATGTTGGCCATGCGTTTTTTATCTCTTTTTACGGGCCTAATTTTAACCGCCAACGTGTGCCATAGCCAAGGCTTTGACACCTTTTTGGAACAACTACGTGCGGACGTTGCCGCCGCTGGCTTGAGCGTGAGCATTCTGGATGCAGGCCTGGGTGATAACCCACAACCGCTAGAACACGTGCAAAAGAAACGTACCAACCAGCCAGAAAGTAAATTTAGCTTTAAGCGCTACCACGGTAGCCTTGTATCGGACGAACGCATTGCCCGCGGTAAAAAGAAAATGGCGACCTATGCTGACGACCTAAACCGCGCCGCTGCGCAATCAGGCGTGCCGGCGGAAGTTATTACTGCACTGTGGGGTATTGAGACCTACTACGGCAAACTCACCGGCGGGTTTGAGGTTATCCCGGCGCTAACCACACTGGTGTACGAGTCTCACCGTAAGGAGTTTTTCCGTAAAGAATTGTTTGCCGTATTACAACTGGTGGAAGAAGGGCACACCACGCCACAGGCCACTGGCTCATGGGCGGGGGCAATGGGCCAATGCCAATTTATGCCAACTAGTTTTATTAACTATGCTGCCGATGGTAATGGCGATGGCAAAAAGGACATTTGGCACACCGAGGCCGATGTATTTGCCAGCGCTGGTAACTACCTAAAACAACATAAATGGCAAACTGGACAACCTATTGTGCAGCGTGTGGTGTTGGGCGAAGTTCTGCCCAAGCTGGAGTATCGTGCTCGCGCCCTGACCGAAGGTAAAACAATTGCCGAATGGGAAGAACTAGGCGTGTTTGCTGCCAAGGGTGGCTTTGCTCTACCGGCTGATACCAAGGCACACTTGTTTATTCCGGAAGGGCCAAGCGGCAAGGTGTACCTCACCTACCCTAATTTTGATGTGATTATGCGCTGGAACCGCAGTGCGTTCTTTGCTTTTGCAGTGGCTAAGCTAGCGGAGAATTTAGCATCATGAACAAGCTTTTTACCATTGCAGTAGCAGGCTTGGTTTTAACAGGCTGTACCTCCTCCATGCAGTTGGCCAGCCACGCCTGGAAAAAATCTGGCATTGGCGGTAAGGAATGCACCCCCGGCACGCTTGAAGGCTATGAAAAAACCGGTAACCCCTATACCATTAGTGGCATAACCTATTATCCGCTTAAAAGCTCAGCTGGCTATAAACAACAGGGGATTGCCAGCTGGTACGGACGCGACTTTCACGCCAAGCTCACTGCCAATGGTGAGTGCTACAACATGTTTGCGATGACCGCAGCCCACCCCACACTGCCGCTACCAACATGGGTAAAAGTAACCAACTTAGAAAATAACAAAGCGGTTATTCTACGTGTAAACGACCGTGGCCCCTTTGCTCGTGGCCGCCTTATTGACCTTTCCTACCGTGCAGCACAAGCACTAGGTACTGCCGAACAAGGTGTGGCCCCGGTGGAGGTGGAAGCCCTACCGGGCATGCCAATAGGCTGGCGTGATGATAAAATTATGTATGCCCGCGGCACGCAAATTGTGCAACGTGCCACACCAAAATCGCAAGCTCATAGCTCTAGTAATTACCGCCTCACCGCAAACCGCACCCAACCACAACAAGAAAAAACAACTGGCGGCAGCTTTACCCACCGTATTAGCCAACGTGATGACAGTGTGGACCTAAGCGCTGGTAAACCAATTCAGGTAGAAACAACGCCACAACAAACTGTGCCAAACATTGCCTATGAAGACTTACCAGCTGGCCCAGACCCAAAAATTACCGAGCACAAATTTGAAAAGACAAAAATTTATATTCAGGTAGGTGCTTTTAGCGACCACAATAATGCCCAGCGCCAGCGTGCACTGCTGGCAGAGCGTGAGCCAAATGCCTTCACTGCTGACTTTGAGCATGCTGGCCGCACCCTGCACCGCGTACGCAGCGGCCCATACGACAGTGTGGAAGCCGCCGATGCCGCACTTGCCAAACTGGTGGAAGCTGGGTTCAACACCGCTGTTATTGTAGTTGAGAAAAATAACTAACCACACACATGCAAACAGGCCGGGATCTCCCCCGGCCTGTCGCCATATTTACGTAAACCGTGCCATCAGCTGAGGCGCATTACCGCGCTGAACCGCCGTTGCCTCCAACCCAGCTTCCCGGCTGCAATGGTTAACCACATCAACCAGCTCCTGCGAGCGTTCTTCCAGTGCTGTGACCAGGGTGTGCAAACTGCGATCTGCAAAGTTCTTGTAGGCAAACCACAGTTGCCGACCGCTCATACCCATGTCATGCATGATAGCAGCAGCTTGCCAGCGTGCGTCACCTAGGCGTGGCAGAATCCCCAGAATCATGGACCGACCCTTTTCATCATTATCTGCCAAAACCAGTGCGGATTCGCCCCAGGCACCATCGAAATTAACTTTTTTCATGTTTAGCCCCTTTCTAGGCTAGCATGTAGAAACGATTAAGATCCTCCCGCATGGAGGACCCTAAAGAGTTCGACATGCGTGATTTTGATTAACATTCTATTTAGGGCGAGATGATGAAATTTCAAGTGTTCTGCTGGTAAAAAAATTTGATTCGTATTATCACTGTGGGCATGAAAAAACTGCTCACAACTCTGTTTGCCCTTTGTTCCGTCATTGCCCTAAGTTTACCTGCTCTCGCGCTAAAGCTAGATGCCAAGGCCTACACGGTTTATGCCCCTGCGTATAACCAATGGTTGGTCAGCCACAATGCGGATGAGCAAATTGGCCCTGCTAGCCTCACCAAGATGATGACGTTGTACTTGCTGTTTGAAGCCATTGACCGTGGCGACCTATCGCTAGAGCAAGAACTCCCCATTAGCGAAGCAGCATGGCGCAAAGGTGGCTCCAAAATGTTCCTAGAAGTAGGTAAAACGGTAAAGGTTGCCGATTTGATTCCGGGAATTGCCGCCATTAGTGGTAACGATGCTTGCCTTGTAGTAGCCGAATACATGGCCGGCACCGAAGAAAGCTTTGCCGAACTGATGAACAGCAAAGCGCAAGAGTTGGGCATGACCAATAGTAATTTTATGAATGCCAGCGGTTGGCCAAACCCTGAGCAATACACCACCGCACACGACATGGCACTGCTGGCGCACCGCTTGCGCAGTGACTTCCCCCACCATGCGGATGTTTTTAGCCAGCGTGAGTTTAGTTACTCCAACATTCGTCAATTTAACCGCAATGGCCTGCTACGCCGTAATATTGGCGTGGATGGCATGAAAACTGGCCACATTGAAGATGCGGGCTACCACTTGGTAAGTAGCGCCATGCAGCGTGATTTGCGCCTGTATGTTGCGGTGCTAGGCACCGGCAGCCAAGCTGCGCGTGAGCAGCAAAGTATGGCTGCTCTGCGTTACTCTTATGGGCGTTACGAGCCACTAACACTCGCCACCAATGGCCAAGTGCTAGAAACCGTAGCCGTGCCCGATGGCTTGCCAAACCAAGTTGAGCTGGCCGTGGCGGAAGATGTGGTGCAGCTGATTGACCGCCGCAAACAAACCTACCAAACCAGCGTGAGCTACACCCTACCGCCAGCACCACTACAAGCTGGACAAGTGGTGGGTGAAGCACGTTTTGAAACGTCTGAAGGGACATTTACAACGCCGCTTGTGGTAAGCGCAAATATTGCCAAAGCACCATGGTATGAAATGCTGCTACGCCGTGTGACAGGCAAGGCTGGCCAGTAAATTGACAGGTCCCTACCCTCATGTTAGACAACGCACAGCATTACTCGCTTTTAGTTTAGGAGTCACTCATGACTGATAATCTGACTACTGCTTTCACACAAAGTCGCCCGCTCTTTATCTCACTAGAAGGTGGTGATGGTACGGGTAAAACATCGCAAATCAAACGACTTTCCAACTGGTTTACCGAAATGGGTATTGACCACATTACCACCCGTGAACCTGGTGGCACCGAAGTTGGCGCGAGTATTCGCAAAATCCTGCTCACTGGTGATAGCGACAAAATGGACCCTCTCACCGAAACACTGCTGTTTTATGCTGACCGTTGCGCACACCTTGAACAAGTGGTGAGACCTGCTCTTGCTGCTGGAAAATGGGTATTGTGCGACCGTTTTGCCGACGCCACAGCTGTGTACCAAGGTGTATGTAAAGGTGTGCCGATGGAGCAAATCCACACACTAGAAAAAATGGTGATTGGTGATGACTGGCCAGACCAAACTTTGCTGCTGGATGTACCGGTAGACATTGGTTTAGGCCGCAAAAACCCAATGTTCTTGGACGGTTTGGATGAAAACCGCATGGAGAGCGAAGGTCATGATTTTCATAAAAACGTGCGCAACGGCTTGTTGGAACGCGCCAAAGCCGTGCCACAGCGTTACACTGTGGTAAATGCCTCCCCAGACCCAGATACTGTGTTTGAGAGTATTCAGCAGGCATTGATTAACTTTGTGGAGCGTAAAAGCCGTGCTGCCTAACCCACACATTGGCCATGAAGCCACCCAAACCGCCCTGATGCAACTTGTTGCATCAGGGCGGTTGCCGCATGCGCTTTTGTTCCATGGGCCAAAAGGTGTTGGTAAACGCCAACTGGCAGAGCGCTTGGCCTACCACGTGCTATGCCCCAGTAACGATTTGGTTGCTACTGAACAGCTCGGCCATGATGTGAACCACCCTCTTGCTGCCCAGCTGGATGCTGGCGGTAGCGTGGGGCTCACAGTGGTAGAAGTGCAGGAGAAAAAGAAAAGCATTGCGGTGGAGCAGGTACGTAACGCTATGGAAAAGCTCAGCCTAAGCGCTGACCACGACCGTTTTGTGATTATTGATAGTACCGACAACCTCAGCGGTGCTGCTGCCAACGCTATTTTGAAGCATTTGGAAGAGCCAAATGCCGGTGTGTATTTTATTCTGCTTAGCCACCGCATGAGCGGCTTGCTGCCTACTATTGTGTCCCGTTGTCGGCGTTTTCACTGCGGTGGGCTCAGCTTGGAAGAAACGCAAACTGTGCTGCAACAAAACGATGTAGATACGGCAAACATTGCGCCTGAACGCCTAAAACTTGGTGCTCCTGGGCAAATTATTAACCTAGGCGATGATGACCCACTGCCGGCATGGCAAGCGTGGTTGGCAAGCCCTAACAGCCCTGTTCCTAAAGGCGATGCCGTAGCAAACCTAGATGCACTCTTACAGGCTTTGGCCCATGCTGCACCCACACAGCCACAACTGGCAGCCCTGTACCAACACACGCTCACCAAGCAACAACAGCAGCAAGGCCTAAACCTACCGGCCCAAGTTGTGCTTGATAGTACCATTACTGACATTCGTAGTGCATAGTAAAAGCCCCCACATTGGTGGGGGCTTTTGAACATAATTTTATTCTAAAGCTACATTCCAAATAAACAAAGCACACCAATATCCAAGAACTACCAGCCAACTCGCAAGAACAGACCACCACAGTAAACAAATTGCAACTACAATTGCCAACAGTAGTGTAATTGCAACCGCCCATTTCTCACGGTCGGAAGCAATAAATAACTTGGCAACGCGCACGTTCACTACAACAAATGGCAAGAGAAGGTAAATAGCCAGATAGATGCGCAAAGAATGCTGTACAGGCTCACTCCAGTGGTCTGGGAAAATTGACAACGGTTGTGTTACACCAACAGCTATCATGTTTGCTAATAGGGCGTATAACCCAACGATAACTGGAAGAGTAGCAAGCCCAAACAGGGTGTTTAAAACAAGGTTCCGCTGCATAATAACAGACCTCCAGAGATTTTCGCCTATAGGCGATAGAAAAAGACATAGCCATACGGCCAAAACATAACGGTATACATATACAGTATTGTTACTAAGGTCAAGTTCACTGAGCAGAACCGTTGGCGAGAGTAGTAAAGCTTGTTACAGTGGCGCCTATGACAAAACGTGCCTACATAACCACACCTATTTATTACCCAACCGCCAAACCACACATGGGCAGTGCTTATACCACCATGGCTGCAGATGTTTATGCCCGCTTTAAGCGGCTAGATGGGTACGATACACGCTTTCAAACCGGTACCGATGAACATGGCCAAAAAATGCAGCATGCAGCCGAAAAACTGGGCATGACACCACAGGCATTTGTGGATGAGCAGTCAGCCGCGTACCGAGATTTAGCACCGCTGCTAAACTTGAGTGACCACAATTTTATTCGCACTACAGAGCCACGCCACTACGCGGCAGCACAGCACTTGTGGAGCAAGCTGGTTGATGCTGGATATATTTATAAAGATAGCTATGCCGGTTGGTACTGCGTGGCGGACGAGGCCTACTACACCGAAGCCGAGCTAATTGAAAAAGATGGCGAGCGCATGGCGCCAACAGGCCGCCCTGTAGAATGGCTGGAGCAAGAAAGCTACTTTTTTAAGCTATCGGCGTTTCAGGACAAGCTGATTGAGCACTACACCAATAACCCAACTTTTATTCAGCCAGAAAGCCGCCGTAACGAGGTGATGAGCTTTGTAAAAGGTGGGCTGGAGGATATCTCTGTATCGCGCACAACCATTAACTGGGGTGTGCCGGTACCGGGCGACGATAAACACGTGATGTACGTGTGGCTAGATGCACTAACGAACTATGCCACTGGCGATGGTTACCCGGGTGAGATGCCTTTCTTCAACGAGGCGATTCACCTTGTGGGTAAGGATATTCTGCGTTTCCACGCGGTGTACTGGCCTGCGTTTTTAATGGGCGCTAACGAGCCATTACCAAAGCAAATTTGGGCACATGGTTGGCTCACTAAAGATGGCACTAAAATGGGTAAATCCAACAACAATGTGCTGGATCCACAAGAGCTCATTAACCAATACGGTATTGATGCGGTGCGCTACTTCTTTTTGCGGGAAGTACCATTTGGTAACGATGGTGATTTTAGCCACGAACGCATGGTGCAGCGTTGTAATACTGACCTTTCTAACGACGTGGGGAATTTGTTCCAGCGGGTGTTGAGCATGGTCGCGAAAAACTGTGCTGGCCAAGTGCCAGCACTAGGTACGCTCCGCACTGAAGACGAAGCACTACTACAGCAAGCAGCTGCATTACCAGCGCTGGTACGCGGCCATGTTGACCAACTTAACTTCCACAAAGCACTGGCAGCTATTTGGGATGTGGTAGGCGCTGCAAATAAGTACATGGATACCCAAGCACCGTGGACCTTGCGCAAGGAAAACCCAGAGCAAATGGCACATGTGCTGCGCGTGCTGTTGGAGTGTTTCCGCCCGCTAGCTGTGCTGTTGGCGCCATTTATGCCTGCTAGCGCACAAACGCTGCAAACACAACTCAACTACCACGTAATAACACTGGAAGAACTAGAGCAAGCCGGGCAAATAGGACTCACTGAGGGCACTGCTCTCCCTGCGCCACAGGGTGTTTTCCAAAGATTTGAATTGGAACAGGCTGCGTAATTTAGAATGCTCAACCGGTCGGCAAAGCCGCCGGTTGGCACCAAGGGCACCTTGGAACCGCGGCAACCAATTGCATCCGCAATTGGGATGCCGGCCCGCATACTCTGAACAATCAGAATGATAGTTGGCAGCGCTAAATGCTTGTGTTAGGCATATTGCATGCTGATTGATAGCCACTGCCATTTGAATTATGCCACCTTTAAGGAGCAAGGCATTGATGCCGATACGCTGATTGCTGAAGCGGCAGAAAATGGCGTGGGTAAATTGCTCACCATTTGTACCCACCAAGGTGAGTTTGCTGAACTACAAGGTATTGCCGCACGCCATACCAATGTATTTTGCACCTTTGGAGTGCACCCACACAGCGCCGGTGCTGACCCATTAGTAGCACAAAGTTTTGATGATGCGCTCACCGACCCAAACTGCGTAGGTGTGGGCGAGACAGGGCTGGACTATTTTCGTAATGAACAGCCGCGCGATGAGCAAATTGCCAGTTTTGAACTGCATTTACAAAAAGCACGTAAGCATGACGTGCCGGTGGTGATCCACACCCGTGATGCAGAGGAAGACACCATAGCTGTGTTGAAAAATGCCTTGGCTGATGGGCCGCTGCGCCTGCTGTTTCACTGCTTTACAGCTAGCCAAGAACTAGCTGATTTTGGTGTTGAAAACGGTATTTATATTTCCGCACCCGGTATTATTACCTTTAAAAACAAAAAACTAGATGCATTACGCAATACCTTCAGCACCGTGCCGCTAGAGCTACTGCTGGTGGAAACAGACGCCCCTTTCCTTGCGCCGGAGCCAAACCGCGGCAAGATAAATAGGCCTAGTTATGTTAAATACACAGCAGAAAAACTAGCTGAACTCAAACAAATTGATATGGAAACGCTGGCAGATGTTACTACAAAAAACTTCCACCAACTGTTTAGTCGTGTGCCCCACTAGAATGTAATGAATATTTTTGTACGCCCAGCAGTAAAAGCAGATTTAGCACCCCTGCACCAGCTGTTTGGTAGTGCGCCCGACTATGACCCACCCGAAAAATTTGCTGGGCACCTTGCTGATAGCGACGCTGGTTTTGCTACATTTTTAGTAGCTGAGGCAGATGGTAGCGTAGTAGGCATGGTTACAGCTTATACGCAAAAAGCACCGATGGCGGATATGCTGCCAGCTTTTGAAACACAAAAAATTCCGGAAATGAAGGCGCTGCAAGTAGCCCCAGTAGCACGCCAGCAAGGTGTTGCTAAGGCATTGGTAACAGCGTTGGAGCAAGAACTACAAAAACAAGGGCATAACCAAATTGGTATTACCGTGCGTGCCACCAACGGTGCTGCACAGCGGCTTTACGCTAAACTTGGCTACCTGCCCGACACACATGGCCTGTACTACCAAGGTAAACCTGCTAGCCAAGGCGATTTACTGGTGCTAGACCGTGCGGCACAGTGGTGCATGGTGAAGGCGCTCGCTTAAGTAGTCATTTTCGGCTAGAGTGCTTCATCTGATGAGCCAAGCACAGCCAACCACCATTAATATTCTCCCCCACGCGCTAGCAGACCAAATTGCAGCTGGTGAAGTTGTGGAGCGCCCCGCCAGCGTGGTGAAAGAGCTACTAGAAAATGCACTGGATGCTGGTGCAACGCAAATTACGATTCAGGTTGATGGTGCAGGGCTGGAACGCATTTGCGTGACTGATAATGGCCATGGCATTGACCGTGAGAATTTGCCTAAAGCTTTGCTGCGCCATGCTACATCTAAAATTGCAACCACCGATGATTTGTTTAGCATTCATAGCTTTGGTTTTCGTGGCGAAGCCGTGCCGGCCATTGCCTCGGTCAGTGATTTTACCATCAGCAGCCGTACACCCAATAGCGAGCACGCATGGCAGGTACATGTACGCGGCGGTGTAGCCGATGATGTGGCGCCCGCAGCGCTCAACGTAGGTACCGAGGTAGAAGTACGCGAGCTGTTTTTTAATACGCCAGCGCGGCGCAAATTCCTCAAGACCGATCGTACCGAAAAAATGCAAATTACCAGCCTGGTGCAGCAAGTTGCATTGGCGCAGCCACAGGTGGGTTTTCGGCTAGAGCTAGATGGTACCGTACGCCTAGATTTACCGCCATTAAGCGGTGACCTATTTGCTGCTGGAGAACAGCGTTTGGGCGCCATATTGGGCAAAGATTTTCCTGAAAATGCACTAGCAATTGATGTACAACGTGATGCTTTGCGCCTGCGTGGTTGGGTGAGTCACCCGACCTTTCATGTGGGGAGCAACCGCAAGCAATTTGCCTTTGTAAACGGCCGGCCCGTAAGTGACCGGCGTTTGCTGGGTGCGCTTAAGCAAGCCTACCACGACCGTTTGGCGAAGGACCGCCACCCACTGGCTGTGCTGTTGTTAGAGCTGCCACCAGAATTGGTAGATGTAAACGTGCACCCAGCCAAAGCAGAAGTGCGTTTTAGGCATGGCGTGGATGTGTATGGCCTGCTGTATAGTAGTATCCGGCATGTGTTGGAACAACACAGCACCCAAGGTAGTGCAGCTGGCACACAGGAAATTACGCAAGCGTTCCAAGCGCCTATGGCGCCACTACCAATGGCGCCAACCGTGCATTCGGTTACATCTGCTGGGCCGAGCTATGCCCCACAAGCTGTTGGCATGCGCGAAGCACCACGCACAGCAGCGTTAGATTTTACTGCCCCACCACAGCCTAAAACTAAAGGGGATGAACAACCCTTTGCTGAAATTGATAGTACCACTTATCCCCTTGGTGCTGCTGTGGCGCAGGTGCATGGTACGTTTATTGTGGCACAAGCCGCCGATGGCCTAGTGGTGGTGGACCAGCACGCCGCACACGAGCGTGTGGTGTATGAAAAGTTTAAGCACCAAATGGCAACTGATGGCGTGGAGCAACAACAGCTACTATTGCCAGAAGTGGTGGAGCTAGCGCCAGAAGATGTAGAGCTGATAACCACCCGCACAGTAGAGCTTGCTGCTTTTGGATTGGAAGTAGAACCATTTGGCCCACGCGCAGTGCAAGTGCGTGCCACCCCTGCCCTGCTTGGCCGTAGTGATGTGCAAAGTATGGTGAAAGATTTGGTGGAAGACCTACACCAGCTAAAGGCCACCACATCGCTACAGGAGCGTTTAGAATCAACTTTAAGCACCATGGCATGCCATGGGTCTATTCGCGCTAACCGAACGCTCAGCCGTGACGAGATGAATGCTCTGCTGCGCCAAATGGAACAAACACCCAACAGTGCGCAATGCAACCATGGCCGCCCTACGTATGTAACGCTCTCGCTAAAAGATTTAGAGAAAATCTTTGACCGGCACTAATACGTGCGCCGCTAAAACTCACCCTTGTATATTTAACTTAAATGGCATACAAGCATAGTACGCATGACGTGGCGTGATAAGTTTCTGAAGATTGTTCCTTAACCAACTTTCCCAGTATTTAATCAGCGGCAAGCGTACTGATATAACAAATAGCCATGTACAAGGAGAAATATTGTGGCTCAAGGAACAGTAAAATGGTTCAACACAACCAAAGGGTACGGATTTATTGCCCCAGAAGATGGTGGTAAAGATGTGTTTGTGCATATTTCTGCACTAGAAAAAGCAGGCCTACGTGGCTTGGATGATGGCCAAAAAATCAGCTACGAACTGGTTGAGAACAAAGGCAAATCATCTGCTGAAGAGCTAAAGCTGGCTGACTAATACACACCAAGCTTTTTAAACGCTGCTGAAATTCAGCAGCGTTTTTTTATGTGGTTGGCTTAATTAAGTGGTTCTCCAGCGCTGTTGACAAAGCATTAGGCGCTAAGTGGCGACTATCAAGGTTGTAGGGTGTATCGGTGTTAAATACCATGGTTTCTGGGTTTACTGTCATGCTATGTACATCAGCCATGTAAAAACCTGCTTTAGCGGCATATTCGGCCATAATTTGATTAGCCAGCTGAATTAAACGACCGTAAGCATTCCACTCTGACTCGGGGAAGCTGATTTTTTGCATGTTATCGGGGTGAGGTGCTGGAATACCATTAAGCACCACATTTGGCCGACCAACTAGCACTTTGCTGAGCACCTGCATAGCGCCTTCAAACGTGTTGCGCATGGTAACATCTAGCGGTTGGTTCAGCTTTTCGCTTGCCTCAATAATACCCTCGTTCAGGCGTGTATCAATTTCTCCTGCTGAAATAAGCAACGGCGCATCGGTTGGAATTTTTTGTACGCGCGCCAAAAAGCTACTGCGCTGTGGGTTTGCTTTGGGCTGCATGAGGTGCCATAGCTTTAATCCTGTTACCAAGTGGCTGCATAGCTGATGTTTTTGACCCTGCCACATAGTAGTTTGGTGGTGTGGCGCTAATGTATGGCTATCACCCACCATGTAAAATACCGGTAAAGCTTCATCCCGTGCTGGTACTTCACCCTGCACACTGAGCAACCCTTTAAAGTAATTTTTATACCCATTAACAGAACGGACCGTTGCGTCGCTGGCTTTTACATCGGCACCCACTGTGCTGTGGCCATGCTGGTCCAAATATTCTGCCGATGCACTAATGGCGGCTAAATACTGCTGCATATCCTCCGTTTTGGCGCCTGTTACCCAACCCACCACCAGTTGGCGCAGCTGATAAATAGCTGTCATATAGGGGCTTAAACCGCTTGGATGTGTCACCATGTTTAACAAGGCTGCCCAACGCTCTGGCGGTAATACATCAATATACATCGACATCTGCACCAGTTGGCTATTGCTGTGGTTTGGGTCACGCTCTAGCGCTATGCCCAGCCACTGCCCTGCTTTGGCAAAATCACCATGTTTAAAATACATTTGGCCTAGCTGAAACGCGGGGTCTGCATCTGCTCTATCTAGCTCGCATGCTTGCTGGTACCATTTTTCTGCTCCCGCCGCGTCACCACGTGCAATGGCGTTCATACCCAAATTTTTAATCACGCCAGGGTTATTGGGAAAATCTACATCTACTTCTAAGAATAATTTTTTAGCTGGCTCTAACTTGCCCTGAAAATGGTAGGCCACACCCAACGCATTACGCATATCTCCACTTTTTTGTAACTCGGCTGGCAATTTTGTGTAGAGAGATTCTACCTCCACCCAGTTTTTAGCGGCATAAGCCTGTTGCAGCGCTGCTGATGCTTTGTTTTCCATGGGCTGCAGTTTAAGACTGATGATACGGAATAGCAAATAGGGAAAATAAAAAGTGTTGCCCTTTTAGAAAGCATCTGCTATTCACCACATTCGCGTGCGCCCGTAGCTCAGCTGGATAGAGCGTCGGTCTACGGAACCGAAGGTCATGGGTTCGAATCCTCTCGGGCGCGCCATTAAATTTGAAAATCCGCCATTGGGCGGGTTTTTTAATTTACTCTGTTACTCTGTGCGACCAGGATGAGAACCCAATCAAAAGGGTTCGGCCGAAGGCTGTCAACCGCAGGAAGACAATCCTCTCGGGCGCGCTTCTTGTTCAGCTTTCGAACCCACTATCCTCTCTTCTAGATACTGGGGTTCTAGTTTGAGCAATACGTAATGTTTTTTTATATTCTCTATGACCTCGTACTACTGGATGTTGTTTTGAATCATACGTTTGAATTGTTTCTTTCTTTATATTTCGGTATTTTTTTGCGGCGTCCCATTCCCAATCAAAGCTTACAGAGTCGCTTTTATAAACCCACTGCTTTGTTCCAAGCGCCAAAAAGGAGTATGTATCACCCTCAACTGTTATAATGTGCTGATGCAATGCCTTAGTATTCCCACCTTTGCTAGGTGGCCTATACTTCTCTATTAAGAACGATTTGTAACTATCTATAGATTTGTTTTTTATAGTTTGAGCACTGTCTGTCATTCTTCAGTTTTTCTGTCTATCCTCAAGCTAGCTCCAAATCAAGCAGCAATGTTGTGCTTACGGAAAGCTGGGCGTGGGTCTTGGTGGAGGCGGTTAAAGCCAAGCGATTTTTTATCAATACCAAAAGCGGCGCCAACCAGCTGGCTGATGCTCATTTCTGGTAGGCCAATTTTTTGGCCAATAGCCTTCTCACTACGGCTTTGGTAGGCACCTAGCGCCATATCACACAGGGTACAGGGGCTAACCATTACCTCGGCACCTTGTTGCTTCGCTTCTAAGCTATGGCCGCCAGACATGTTCAAAAACTCTTTCTCGTTTAGCAGCATGTAGTGGAACCCACAGCATTTGTCCTTACCGTGATAGTTCACGCTCTCGCCACCTAGGGCGCCAATAATGGTGTCTAGGTACGGTGGTACCTCGCCACCGCGGCCGTTAAACACCTCGTACGGGCGCATGGAGTGGCAGCCATAAAACGGCGCTACCTTGAGGCCATTAAGAGGATTGGTTACGTGTTGTTTAATTTTATCCACGCCCAAATCATCTACCATTACCCATACTAGGTGTTTTACATCAATCGTACCTTCGTACGGGCGTACACCTGCCTGCTTAAGAATGTTATTAATGTCTTCGCGCAGCTCAGGCTCGTTCTTCAAGCGCTCATTAGCAAAGGTAAATGTTTGCAAACAGGTGTTACAAATGGTGACAATGTCCATGCCCATTTCTTCTGCTTGGCTAAAAATGCGCGCGTTAATGGCTAGTGCTGCTGCCAGGTCATGCTCTTGCAAGTTACCGGCACCACAGCAGGTGGCATCGTGCATGTCGTGCAGTTTAATGCCCATTTTTTGCGAGATTTCACGGGCAGACCAATCGGCTTCCTTCTGGATTTGCTTAGCGGCACAGCCGGGATAATAAGCGTAGTTGAGGTCTTTACTCAGGCCCATGGTGTTAAATTCCTTATTTTTGTAGCGTTAGTCTATGTGATTTTATGCAATTTGTCAGCATACCTTGGCTGACATTTGCGACCTGCTGATGCGTTTTTGCCGCAGCTACACTAGGCTACAAATTTGGAGCAAAACACTCTACTTAATTGCATGATTTTGTTAGTGATTATTCTTGATTTGCGTAGAGCTCAGGCGTAGGCTGCCCACATGAACACACAAGCACAAACCACACCTACCGCCGACCCACAACAAACTGCTGCCAGCTATTTTAAGGATTTGCAGGAGCGGATTTGTCAGGCCTTTGAAGCGCTTGAACCTAATGGCGCAACGTTTGATGTGACACCGTGGGAAAAAGATCCTGACGCACAACTGCAAGGCAGCGGCGAAATGCGCCTCATGCGTGGCGAGGTGTTTGAAAAAGTAGGTGTGAATTTCTCTGATGTTTATGGCACCTTCTCCCCTGAGTTTGCTAAGCAAATTCCTGGTGCTTTAGAAAATGGTGGTAAGTTCCGTGCCACTGGCGTCTCCCTTGTTTCACACATGAGCAACCCACATGTGCCCACTGTGCATATGAACGTACGCCGCATTGAAACAAGCCAAAGCTGGTACGGCGGTGGCGCTGATCTAACCCCTACTTTTGCTTATGATGAAGATACGCAAGCGTTCCACGCTGCTATGCAACAAGCGTGTGATGGCTATCGTGATGGCGCTTACGACGAGTATAAAAAGTGGTGCGATGAGTACTTTCACATTCAACACTGGGATGAACCGCGCGGCGTGGGTGGTATTTTCTTCGACAACGTGAATAGCAATGATGAAGATAAAGACTTTGCCTTTGTGCAAGCTGTGGGTGAAGCGTTCCTCACCATTTACCCGCAACTGGTAGCGCAACGCATGGCGCAACCGTTTACCGAAGCTGAAAAAACCACGCAGTTATACAAACGTGGGCGCTATGTGGAGTTTAACCTACTCTACGACCGTGGCACCAAATTTGGCTTTGCCACCGGCGGCAACCCTGAAGCCATTTTGATGAGCATGCCACCAGAGGTACGTTGGTAAAAAAACACCCCCCAGCACATGGCTGGGGGGTTTAAGTTTTTAGCTTAAATTAAGCAGCAGCTTTTTGAGGCGTTGCAATGCTTTTAAGCTCCCACTTTGAGCCATGACGCACAAACAATGCTTCACAAAGCTCCACTTGCTCAGTCTCACAATTAGTATGCATCGTCACACTAAAATGCTGCAACTTTCGTTCTCGGGCCCAAACAAATACTGAACCTAGATTAATCAAATGAAACTGCCCACGCTTACCTTGCCTTTTAGACTTTGCATCAAGCACGACAATCGGCCCCTGCACACCCTTCAAATATGGCAACATATTATCACGCACGATGTTTAGGTCGTGCATATCACCCAACACACTAGCCAAAGAAAGCTGCGTATAGCACATGACATCATCACCCTGAATATACGTATGCTCAATACGCGGAATCAAATCACCGTCGGCCGTTTCATCTGCATAAAAAAGTTCATCTAGACTATGCACACTTGCCCGGCATTCTAGTACCAAAACATTTGTACGATCATGAATACGATGAATATCCAGCACCAGCTCATTCAAATACTGATCTACAAGCATCACCATATCGCCTGTTTCGATATTGAAAACAGCAATTTGGTCTCGTAGCTCTTGTGCAAATTCAAGCTCAAACGCCTGGTTGAGTGGTAGCTTACTTGGCATATCGTGCACTTCCAGCTTGAGCACACCCCAAGCAGCGTATTTTTGATCGTTGCCATAACGCTCGTACCCCAAAACTTGCAAAATATTGCGCGCGGGCACAGTTGTAGTTTTTACTGCCATGATTATCTCCCTCATGGTCATAAGTTAGGAACGGAAAGAAAAAATAGACTCCCCTTGTAGGGGAGCCTAGCTGCTATGGCAAGAATTTATTGGCTCAGCCACGCCTGAGCACTCACATTTACCTGTACAGTGGTTTCCCCCGCAGCAGCGCTGGGAGCAGGCATATCGGCTGCCATGGCCAACCCTTCGGCGCGCATCATATGCGCCTTTACCATTGGTTGAGGGCGATTATAGCCACTATTTACATGTACTTCGGCAAGGTTCACTCTGGGCTTGCCCAGCGCTTTACCAATACTGGCGGCACGGGTTTGTAACTCCTGTAGCGCTCCCTCTAACAAGCTATCACTGGTTTTTTCATAAGCATTGCTCGATAAGCTAAACGACATACCCTGCATTTTAAGACCAAGGTCTTGCAGGTCTGCCATGCGTTCTAGCAAATTGGCAAAATCGGTGCCTTTTAACATAATATTTTGCTGTGCACGCCATTGCACTGGCTCGCGTAGGTTACCGTTTTTGTCATAACCACGGTGCATTTCGTGCACACGGTAGCTACCCGTTGTTACCGATATTCCCACTGCGCCACGAGAAGCGCCCAGCGCTTTGCTCACTAATAAATTAAGCGCTGCTTGCGCCTTACGTGGGCTCAGCTCAGTTACTTCAGCTTGGAGGTTGGCGTGTAGTGTATCTTGCACCACATCCTGCTGGGCATCTGCCTGTAGATACACCACAGTAACACCAACTGGTGGGGTACGGCCCTCTGCCACGCTGGTGCTTGCCATGGCTAAGGTGAATAAACCCAGTAATAAACGCATGCGTAAAATCCTTTTTTGTTGAGGTGATGATGCCCCAAGCATGCGACACACACAAGGGACTTGACATTTGTATACGAATAGTTGATAACCCACCCATTAAGAGCGCTAGAACAGTGCTCAACAACTCGGGGTTACAACCCCGCTCCCTTTTCTGCCGCAGAATGCGATCGCGGATAGGATGGTGGAGAAAACCATGGGAATCACAAAAACTTTGGCCAATGTGGCCGTTATTGTTGGCGTGCTAATGCTATTGGCACTCCTGAACTTCGTTAATGACCAACAGTACGATGGACTACGCACATTTTTCCATCACCTCTGGCAACCTGAAGATGCCAGTCGTATGCTGGCGACCTTCCACGGTGGTTTTCAGTATTTTATTGACTGGATTTTTCTGCACCCTGGTCGGGCCGCCTTCATTGTTACCATTACGGTTGCACTGTTAACTACGCTCCAAGCGCGCCCTTCAGTTGCTGTGATGGTCATTATTGGCTTTTTCTCGCTTGCTGCGGGATGGGCACTACTGGACTTCTTCCGTGAATATGTTGACCCTAACCTGAGCGAACAGTACCGCATTACAATGGCACTGTTTCTCTCGCTGTGGATCTACAATGTTACACTAATGAAGGGGCGTCGCTGGCTACACCGGCGCGAACATAGCCCCAACCAATGAAATAAAAGCCCCGCACTCTAATGAGTGCGGGGCTTTTTACGTTTATTACCCTTTTTTGCGGCGTTTGGAGGAACTCATAATGCCTAGTGCTTCGCGGTATTTGGCCACGGTACGGCGGGCAATATCCACCCCTTCGTCCTGCAATAGGCTCACAATTTTTTCATCACTGAGTGGCTTGGTTGGCTCTTCGGCATCAATCAACTTCTTAATCATGGCCTTTACGCCAGCAGCGGCAATGGTCACTTGGCCACCAGTGGTGTTAATAGCAGCGCTGAAGAAATACTTCAGCTCAAACGTACCCATTGGGGTTTGCATAAACTTGCCAGATGTTACGCGGCTCACCGTGCTCTCGTGAACCTCGGCAACATCTGCCACTTGTTTAAGGGTGAGCGGTACCAAAGCTTCCACACCACTCTCAAAAAATCCTTGCTGGGTTTGCACAATAACCCGAGATACCTTTAGGATAGTACGCGCACGCTGTTCCAAACTATTGAGCAACCATTTAGCACGGCCGAGGCGCTCGCTAGCGTAGCTTTTGGCATCGCCCTTTGCGCCTTCCACCAAACCTGCTGCATGACGGTTAAGCAGCACTTTTGGCATCGCCTCCGCATTCAACTCAACATGCCACTGCCCTTCCTTACGGCGCACGACTACATCGGGCACCACGGTATCGGCATTACCGCGGCCAAACTGCATGCCGGGCTTGGGGTTAAGCGTCGTAATGGTTTCCATCGCTTCACGCACAGCCTCTTCATCGCAGCCGCTTAGCTTCATCAGCGTTTTTACATCACGTTGAGCAAGTAAATCGAGGTTATTTAAAATTGCGTCTTCTGCAGGGGTACGGTCCTGCCCTAACTGCAGCTTCAAGCACTCTGCTAAATCACGAGCGCCAATACCGGCGGGATCCAAACTTTGCAGAACATACAGTGCATCTTCCATTTTTTCTGGGTCCACACTCAGCTTCTTCACCGCTTCTTTAAGGTCAACGCGCAGGTAGCCGCTGTCATCAATTGCATCAATTAGGTAACGGCACAGAAAATTCTCCACAGGGTGAGTGGCAATGGCACTAAGCTGATCCAGCAAATGATCCTTCAGCGACGTTTCGGTCGTGGCCATGCTCTCCCAAGCTTGCTCATCATCCGGCAGCGCCCCTGTACTGGCACCGCGGCCACTGTCGTACATGCTGTCCCACTCAAAATCGAGGGGTTGGTCATCGCTCATTTCACCGCTAGACAATGCCTCGGCACTATCTACAGGACCACTTTCCTTGCTCTCGGCAGCAACTTCGCTATTGCTATCCTCATCGCTTAAAAAGGGGTTGTCGAGCAGCTCTTGAGCCACAAAACTTTGTAGGTCCACCGCAGGTAACTGTAGCAATTTAATCGCTTGTTGCAGCTGCGGGGTCATCATCAGCCCTTGGCTGAGATTCTGCTGTAAGGAAGGTCCGTTTGACATGCAAGCATAGTACCATACCAACCCTTTTTGGGCAGTGGGTATGGTTAAAATTTAAGAGAAATGTGACACTATCGCCACAAAACATGTCCACCATAAAACTTTCCAATGGAAGGAAAAACTTTGGTAATGAGATGGTTACGTGCATTTTCAACAACGAGGCGTAGCGACGTGTAGCTTAAACCTACACGAGCTATGCTGAGGCGACAGAAAATGTGCGTAAACGCTCAGTACCAAAGTTTTAGGCCAATTGGAAGTCGGCGCCGAGATACACCTCACGCACGGCATTATCTGCTACAATTTCCTCTGGCGTGCCGCGCTTAATCACACGCCCTTCGTGCAGAATACAGGCGTGGTCAACAATTTTTAGGGTTTCGCGCACGTTGTGGTCAGTAATCAGCACACCCATGCCACGGTTTTTAAGGTTAGCCACCAGTTGGCGTACCTCACCCACAGCAATAGGGTCCACCCCAGCAAAGGGCTCATCCAACAGCATGTAAGCTGGGCGGGCAGCAAGAGCACGCGCAATTTCCACACGGCGCCGTTCCCCACCCGACAGTGCCGGCGCTGGCGAACGACGCAAACGGGTCAGCCCAAACTCACCTAACAACTCTTCCAAACGTTCGCGGCGGGTATGTGGGTTTTTCTCAACGGACTCTAATACTGAGAGTAGGTTTTGCTCCACAGTCATGCCACGGAAAACTGAGGTTTCCTGAGGAAGATAGCCCAAACCAGCACGCGCACGGCGGTACATAGGCCAGTGAGTAATGTTGGTGCCATCTAGCACAATTTCACCTTCGTCGGCCTGCACAAGGCCAACCACAGTATGAAAGCAGGACGTTTTACCAGCGCCATTTGGCCCCAGTAGTGCCACAACCTCGCCGCGACGCACATGAAAGGCTACATCCTGCAAAATGCTACGCTTGCGTACGTTTTTGCTTACGCCGCTAATGTGTAAGCCGGTTTCTGCGGTTTCGATAGAGGCCACGGTTTGGGTCATAAAATTAACTTACTCTGTTTTTACTACTTCGGCACTAATGCGCTGCTGTTCACCTTGTTCCAAATGTAACTCACCGGTGGCAACGCTATAGGTCAGCTTGGCGCCACGCAATGTTGTACCTGCGCGTAATAAGGAAACATTACCAGTTAGCACTGCTTGTTGCGTTTGCGGCTGATACACTAACCGATCACCCTGTGCGTGATCTTCTCCACGAAACAGCATGACATTGCCGTTTGCTTCTACTTGGCTAAGGCCGCCTTCTTCCGCCTCATCTAGCGCTAATTTTACTTGTTCGGCATTAATTTGCAGGCCTTGGTGGGTAATGCTTACAGATTGCTGAAACAATGCCGTTTGGCTTGCTGGCCACATGAACAGCTCGCCTGCTTCCACCATCAGTTTATCGGTTGCTGAGCCTATTACAGGGAAAAACAGAGGGAGCAACAAAAACCACTTCATAGGGCGCTATACTACACCTATTTGCTCACGTTGAATACTGCATTTACCGGACCCACCATGTGCAGTTGCTGCCCATTTTGGCGCACTTCAAGCTTATGGCCACTCATGGTGCCACGCGGTGTGGTTACTGTTACGGCCTCATGAGCATCGGCGTTTAAATTGCTCAAATTAGCGTTTAGGCTTGGCGTAGTTAAGGTTGCTTGCTGCATACTTAAAACCACTTGCCCCGTTAGCGTTACCACTGATTGAGCCGGGTCGTAGCTGCCTGTGAGAGCCTTAAAGCGCATATCTGGCTTATTAGGCTGGCTGATAACTGCGTTTACATAATCCAACGCAATCGGCTCGGTTGGTTCGCCTTGCTCAGCCTTGTTGGCCAGCAGTTGCCAGCGACGGCCGCTTAGGTCTTGCCCGCTAAACTTTGCCCCTTCCACCGTCACACCAGAGGAGCTAACCTTGGCCTTATCCGCGCTAATTGTCGTGTTATCAATAGTTGTTTCAATCGGGGCGTTTAGCACCACACCCAAACCATCTTCACGTTGCCAGAACAACAAAACAGCAGCCAACGCCAACGCCAATAGCGCCAGAAAATACTTAAATGTCGAGCGAAAGTTCATTTTTTACAAATAGTTATACAACACCAGCCTGCAAGAGGTGATGAATGTGCAACAAACCTACTGGCTGCTGCTGGTCATCCACAACGAACACAGCGGTAATCTGCTTATCCTGCAGCAGCGCTAATGCCGCTGGTGCAAGCTGCTCAGTATTGGTGGTAATTGGATTTTCAGTCATCACCGCAGTAACAGGTTGTTGCAGCAAATGGCCAGACATATGGCGGCGCAAGTCACCATCGGTCACCATACCTACTAACTTACCGGCAGTATCGGTTACACCTACGCACCCGAGTTTTTTATCACTCATCAGCAGCAAGGCATCGTCCATGCGTGCTTCATCGCTAATGAGTGGCATGGCGCTGCCAGTAATCATCAGCTCAGCTACAGTTTTAAGGTTTGCACCCAACTTACCACCGGGGTGGAATGCTGCAAAATCTTGCGGCTGGAACCCACGACGCTGCATGAGCGCTACAGCCAAAGCATCACCCAACGCCAAACTTGCTGTGGTAGAATTGGTTGGCGCCATATTAATAGGGTCTGATTCCTTAGTAACATGGTTATTAAGCACCAGTGTTGCCGCACGACCAAGGTCACTTTCGGCTTTACCAGTAATGGCAATAAGCACCACGTTAAGGCGTGCACAGTGCGCAATCATGTCCGATAACTCTTTAGTGCCACCACTATGGCTAATGGCAATCACCACATCTTCTGAGGTGACCATGCCTAGGTCGCCATGGCTGGCCTCCCCCGGGTGCACAAAAAACGCTGGTGTGCCAGTACTGGCCAGCGTTGCGGCAATTTTGTTCCCAATATGGCCGGACTTACCCATACCACTTACCACCACGCGGCCTTGGCAATTGTAAAGAGCATCTACCGCCTGAATAAAGCTATCATCCAACTTATCGGCAAGGGTATTGAGCACATCCGCCGCATGGCGTAGCGCATTTTGGCCGTGCTCTAATGTATCGGTTTGATTGCTAGAAATAGGCTTAACATTGCTCATAAAGCACCATTATTATGTTAAATATTTAGGAATTATGGGCGAAAATATCGCTGTTTTCCCACCCCTTCAAGTCGAGCTCGGCACGGGTTGGAAGGAAGTCGAAGCAGCGCTGGGACATTTCCACACGGCCTAGCACACGCAGGCGTTCATCTAGCCATTCTTTCATTTCGTGTAGGTATAAAACATCGCTTGCGGCGTAGTGTTTTTGTGCTTCACTCAGCACAGGCGCCGACCAATCAGAGGTTTGCTGACCTTTATCCAAATTCACACCAACAATTTCTTCTACCAGAGCCTTCAAACCATGGCGGTCGGTATAGGTGCGGGTGAGCTTGCTGGCAATTTTGGTGCAGTAAATTGGGTTTACTTGCACGCCCATGTAATGCTTAAGCACAGCAATATCAAAACGGGCGTAATGGAACATTTTAGTGAGCGTGTCATCCTCCAGCACTTTGCGTAAATTAGGGGCGCTGTAATCCTCACCATCGAACTGAACCAGCCATGCGTTACCCTTGCCATCGCCCAGCTGGCACACACATAAGCGGTCACGCAATGGGTTAAGGCCCAGGGTTTCGGTATCTACGGCGACTAAACTCTCAAACTCTACGCCAGCGGGTAGGTCATTTTGGCTGACGGTAATATTCACTTTTTGCATGGGCCGACCATAGCCCAAGTGCTGCCTCAGCGCAAAAGAAAAGCCCCCATGCAGTGCGTGGGGGCTTTTTCGCTAAAAGTATGGTGGCTGGTTTGGCTCAATATCATTCGGCCGCAGCTTAAACGCCGTAGCCACCAGGTCCCGGTGGTCTTGACAGCCAATAAGGTGAGAATGCGTCAATACGTGTGGTTGCAACAGCTTAACAGCTTCAGGAGAGCTTTCGAGCATACGGCCAAAATCAGGATGCTGACCAACTTCATTCATCGACTCTACATCACGATAATACTTAAACCACGCCAAGGTATCCTCATCAGCTGTCGCAGTGATGATTTCCATAATAGAAGATTCCAAATCTTCACGGTGCATCACACTGAACCCTGTGTAATGGAAAGTGGCGCTGTACATTGTAAAGCACTTACCTCCTTCAATGTCTTCCTGCTCTGCACCTGCATCAGAGTCAATACTGAGCAGTTCAAACATTTCAGGACGAGCAGCTTCAACCCAGCGAGCGACATGTGCAGGCTGCTGCTGATAGGGCACTTCACCATCTTGCTTAAGCAGCGCACCGTATTGACACAGCGTAAACAGCAATCGCCTCATAGGTTCATGCAGCTTTGAGTGAAAACGCTGCCACGGCCTTAACACAAAAACATTTGGGCCTAAATCTGAAGAATCTTCAGCCGAGCTCTTTCCAGACGGCATTGGCGCCTCCATTGTTAAAAGTAAAGCGGGACCCCGGCGCCAGTGGCGCCGGGGGAAGGTTAATTATAAGTTGGAGTAACAAACAACGCCTGATAAACAGCATTAACTTTGTCACGAGATGTCTTTGTAGCAATAGGCTGAGCCAAAGCAACCTCCAAATGGGCACGAAACACCTGGAGAAGAACTGGATATTGTTCAAGAATTTTTTCAATAACCTCTAAATCTTCATCAACCGAGCTATGCCCCTGCATAAAAATGTGGGCATTAAAGATATCTAGGTCATCAGAACCATCTCTATCCGGCTGTTCAACTAGAATTACAAGAGAATATCCATTAGCGCCCAAAGTATGTTTTACGACCACATCACCGTAGTGAAAAGCCAATTGATATGAGCTAAACATAAACACACCATCAACTAGGTTTCCGGAAGAGGAATATGCTATATACTCAGAACAACTATCAGTTTTTTCAAGCAAACAACCAATAAAAACATTAATATTAGCTGCCGTTGTGCACTCTGTAACATCATCGCTACTCATAATACCATTCATAAGCGATGCATTATGAAAAGCTCGCGTATAAGGAATAAGTAAACTACGAAAATCTTCGGGCAGTAGCATTGCTTCAAAAGCTTCTTCCTGCTCTTCTTTAGAAAGGCCGACACTACTTGCCGTTGTTGAAGAAGGTTTTTCACTCATAACTGCCTCCTAGGGCTGTGTGAAATAATAAAAGGCGATTCGATTCCTATATAGGAGTAAAACAACTCTCGCATACAATCAAGCACATTGTGAGCTTGACAAGAACCGGCCCGCGCATTACAAGCGCTAGGTTCGCACTTGCCCAGGTGGCGGAATTGGTAGACGCGCTAGCTTCAGGTGCTAGTTCTCGCAAGGGAGTGGAGGTTCGAGTCCTCTTCTGGGCACCATTTACAAAATGTCCCCTTTAGGGGATTTTTTTGTAACCTGATGTTTATGATTTAACCATCGAACCGATGGAGGTTCGGCGCGAGGCAGCATGCCGGAGCGCGACGTGCCACAGGCACGCCCGTAGGGTGGGGTGCAGCACACACCCCATCAGTCCTCTTCTGGGCACCATTAGATTGCTCTCGCGGTCGGCAAAGCCGCCGCTTGGCACCAGGATGTATCCTGGACCTCCGCCAACCAAGTCGCGCTGCGACCTTGGGATGGCGACCCGCACCCCCCTTGTTTAAATTGAAAAAATCACCCGCTGGGGAATTTTCACGCTAAACCCCACACAAGCAGTGCCGTACCTAGCATGAGGCGGTAGTAAACGAACGGTAGGTAGCCAATTTTTTTGAAGAAAGTCATTAGCAGCCACAAACCAACCCACGCTGCTACAAAAGCCAACGCCATACCGCTTAGCAATGTGCCTGCAGCAGCCGACCAATTAAGCGTGGCAAGCGCCTCGTTACGCAATAGGCTTACCAATAGCGCTAACGTAATTGTAGGAATGGCCATAAGGCTAGCAAAACGAGCGGATACGCCACGGCTAAAACCCAGCAAACGCCCGGCCGAAATACACGACCCGCTGCGCGATGTACCGGGAATAAGGGCTAACCCCTGAAACACACCAAACACCAGCGCATGCGGCCAATGAATACTGCTGATGTCATCTTTTTCACCACCCTGCTCTTCCCGTGCGCGGATGAACAACCACTCTGCGATACGGCGATACACTTTAGGTAGTAGTTTTTCAGGCCACACTTTAGCTAACCAGCCCACCATTTGCTTGGACTCCCACAGGCCGCTACGTGCATCTGCCACCCACAACACCAACCCGAAGAAAATAGTACTACAGCCAATAACAATCAGGCTGCGGCCACTATCTGTCGCCCAGTTCATGAGCAATAAGCCAAACGGCAATAATGGTAATGTCGCGATAATAACGTGCCATAGGCGACGAAACGGCTCGGTATCCCAGCGGCGGGTGCACAGGTCCAAACTGCCACGCAGCAGGGTAAATGTATCGCGCCAAAAATACACCAACACAGCTAACAACGTACCAAAGTGTAATGCAATATCCATCACCACGCCTTGGTCGGCCCAGCCAAATAACCACGGGGTGAGAATAAGGTGCGCGCTGGAAGAGATAGGCAAAAACTCGGTAATGCCCTGTACCAGTGCCAGCACAATAAGTTGTACGGTATCCATTAGTGCTGACTATGGCCGAAAGTTACGCTAGGGGCAATACTGAGTGTCGCTTTGCAATATAAGTGAGTTTGAGCGGTGACAACCTTCGCGGTCCCAAGCTCGCAGCGCGAGTTGGTCAGCGCGGTTCCAAGGTGCCCTTGGGAGCAAGCAGCGGCTTTGCCGACTGCGTCGCTAGTCGTGTTGGCTTTATGCCAACACATACACGAATAAAAACAGCCCGATCCACACCACATCAACAAAGTGCCAGTACCAAGCGGCGGCCTCGAAGTAGAAGTGGTTTTTAGGTGTCCAGTCCCCTTGAGAGAGACGAATATGCGCCACAATAAGCATGCAGGTACCCAGCAACACGTGGAAGCCATGGAAACCAGTAAGCATGTAGAAAACAGAGCCATACACACCACTACCCATACCAAAACCAGCGTGGCTATATTCATATGCCTGTGCAATGAGGAACAAAATACCCAAGTGCCATGTAAGCAGCAGACCAAAGCCAGCTTCCTTACGGAGACCTTCCACCATGGCGTGGTGGGCGTAGGTTAGCGTAGCACCGGAGGATAGCAGCAACAGCGTATTAATTAACGGTAGGTGAATATCAATAGCCTCAATATTGAGTGGCGGCCACGCAGCGTTTTGTCCGCTGAGGTAAAAATACGCGGCAAAAAATGCGGCGAAGAACATCACTTCCGACAGGATGAAAAACAGCATGCCGTAGCGGTTTGCCAAATCCAGTACCACAGGTACTTTTTTAAAGCCCGCTTTGCGTACCTCGCCAATAACTTTAGCAAACCACTGGAACACACCAAAAGCGGCCAACAGCGCACCCGCACCCATCATCAGCTTAGGTACAATTGTGTGTAGGTCAAAATCACCAGGATGTAGTGAGAAAACAAAGCCAAACACCAACAGGCCAATGCCAACACAGCTCAGCGGTGGCCAAATGGAATTAGCGGGAATAAAAAAATCGTGATCTTGTGCGTGGGCCATTTTAATGATGCTCCTTCACTGGTTTAGGGTCGGTTAGCTTCAACCCGTCATACATAATGTCAATACGGTCGCTAAAGTCGCGGTTAAAGTCTTCTGGTGACTCATGCCACAGGGTACCTAGACCTACAATCATCAACATAAAGAAGGCTAAAATAGCAATGGTGCTGTACATTAAAACCTTCATCGACAGGCCAAATACCTGCTTGTAATCTTGCTCTAGCGCTTGTTGGTCATAGTGGCGTTTAGCGGCCATGGGTTTTACCCTTTATTATTAATTAACCTTGGCAAAAAAGTACGACACTACGAGTAGCAGTACAACCACCCCAGCTAAAACAGCAGCAATGGTTGTGTTACCACGACCACGCTGCTTGTAATGTTGCTCAGGCGTTAGCTGTTTAGCAGCCATTAGTGCTTCTCCGCTTTCACCACTGGGATTTTCTCAAAGTTGTGCTCTGGCGGTGGGGAACTTACGGTCCACTCCAAAGACTTACCACCCCATGGGTTGTCGCCCGCTTTTTTACCTTTGTAAATGCAGTACACCACGTTGATGATGAGCAGAATTTGCACCAAACCAAAGCCCATGGAACCAATGGTGCTGATCATATTGATATCTGCATATACTGGGTTGTAATCCGCAATACGGCGTGGCATGCCCATAAGCCCCAAGAAGTGCATCGGGAAGAAGGTAATGTTCATGAAGATAAACGTTAGCCAGAAGTGGATTTGGCCCAAACGCTCGCTAAACATACGACCGGTCATTTTTGGTAGCCAGTAGTGCAACCCAGCCATGATACCGAAGTATGAACCACTCACGAATACGTAGTGAATATGCGCCACCACAAAGTATGTATCGTGCACCATGTAGTCTACCGGTGCGCTGGCAAGCATAACACCGCTCAAGCCACCCACAGTAAACAGGAAGATAAAGCCAACAGCCCACAACATTGGTGTTTTAAACTCAATACTACCGCCCCACATAGTGGCCAACCAGTTGAAGATTTTAATACCTGTTGGTACGGCAATAACCATGGTCATCCCCATGAAGATTGTTTGTGCGGTTAAGCTCATCCCCACGCTGAACATGTGGTGCGCCCACACAACCTGACCCAATACCGCAATAGCCACCACAGCACCAACCATGCTGATGTAACCAAACAATGGCTTGCGGCTAAAGGTAGAAACAATCTCGGAGATAATACCAAACGCTGGTAGAATCATGATGTACACCGCTGGGTGAGAATAGAACCAGAAAATGTGCTGGAACAACACAGGGTCACCACCACCAGCTGGGTTGAAAAACGCAGTATCGAAATTACGATCGGTCAGCAGCATGGTAATGGCACCAGCTAGTACTGGTGTAGCCATTAGCTGCAGCCATGCGGTGATCAAAATAGCCCACACAAACAGCGGCATTTTAAATAAACCCATACCTGGCGCACGCATGTTAAGCGTGGTTACAATCAGGTTAATCGCCCCCAAAATGGAACTAGCACCCACCAAGTGCACGCCCAAAATCCACATATCCATACCAGCACCTGGGGAATAGAAACTGTTGGTTAGCGGTGGGTATGCGGTCCACCCCGCAGCGTTAGCACCACCCGGCACCATGAAGGAGAAAGTCATTAACAACATGGCTGGCGGAACAATCCAGAACGTCCAGTTGTTCAACCGCGGAAACGCCATGTCTGGCGAGCCAATCATGATCGGCAAAAAGTAGTTCGCAAGGCCAATAAACGCCGGAATAATTGCAAAGAAAATCATGAACGACGCATGCATGGCGGTGAGCTGATTAAAAAAGCCCGGATCCACAAATTGTTGGCCAGGCTCGGCAAGTTCAAGGCGAATGCCCAATGCCATTAGGCCACCCATAAAGAACGCCAACAGCGCAGCCCATAGGTACATCACCCCAATATCCTTATGGTTTACGGTGGTGAAGTAATACATGAAATTCTTTTTAACTGGTGCGGCGGCGGTGGCCATGGTGCTACCCTTCGTTTTTATTAAATGAGTTGCGTCACTTATAACAGATTTCACGCACGGGGCAAAGCGTGGGATAGTTGTTTGTTACTGGCTTTCAAACAGTGTGTAACCAAAAGTAATGGTGTGGATTTGCTCAGGCAGGTCGGGGCTAATGGTAAAGCTGAGTGGCAAAATTAAATCCTCGCCCGCTGGGTAGTGCTGCTCTTCAAAGCAAAAACATTGTTGTAGCTCAATGTAATCATCCATATTCACACTACGGCTGCCACCTGCCGGTACCATGGTGTGCACCGCCAAACCATCTAGCGGTCGCGGGCTATAATTTTTAGCATAATAGGCCGTAAGCACTGGCTCCCCCACACGGGCCTGCAAGCGTCGGTCCTTGGCGCTGAAACTCACCGGCACACCTACCGCCGTGTTGGCCATAAAACGCACAGTAATAACTCGGTCGGATTTTTTGCTTTCATCGTAAATAGCTGGTTTTGGGGCACCAGCCTCTCCCACCAAAATACTGGGCACCGGAATACCCAATGCATCGCAAAACATTTTGTACAGCGGCACAAAGGCATATGCCAAAAACAGCATACCCAACGCCAACCCGGCAAGTATCAACAAAAGGCGATTATTTTTAGACAAAACTAAACACCACCATAGCTGTAAACACATACGCTAAATAATAGAGTGAGCGCACAAACACGCGCTGCGCCCCCTTGGTGCCGGCATTAAACAATAGATCCACCGCACTTTTAAGCCACCATAAACCCAACACCAGTGCCGCAAGGGTATAACCCCAACTCAACGGCGGCAACAGTCCCATAGCTACCGTCGCCACCAACAACACCACGGTGTATTGCACAATTTGTACTTTGGTCACCTCTACCCCCGCTACAACAGGCAACATGGGTACGCCGGCACGGGTGTAATCGGCATTCACCATAAGTGCTAGCGCCCAAAAATGTGGTGGCGTCCATAAAAATATCACTGCAAACATGCCCCATGGTAGCCACGCGCTTACATCTCCCTGCACAGCGGCCCAACCAACCAGCGGCGGGAATGACCCAGCAGCACCACCAATAACAATATTTTGTACCGTACGGCGCTTCAGGCCCATGGTGTAAACAAACACGTAAAACAAATACCCCGCCGCTGCCATGGCCGCGGCCCATAGGTTAACCCACAGCGCCAGCAATCCCACACCTGCCACACCCAAGCCAACGCCCCACAACAAGGCTGTGGTTGCCTGCATGCGACCACTTGGTACAGGGCGCTTGGCGGTGCGATCCATCACGGCATCAATATCGCGGTCGTACCACATGTTTACCGCGTTGGCCCCACCAGAGGACAAACATAACCCCAACACGGCCAGCAACACGGTGTGCAGTTGCAGCAAATCGCCATTACCTTTAGCCGCCACCAATGCGCCGGCCAAGCAGGTAATGGCCAATAACACAATAATTTTTGGCTTAGTGAGCATCACCACATCGCGCACACGCTGTGCCATGGTCAGGTTTTGGGGCAAAGTAGCAGTACTCATTTACGTGGGCCCAACACACCAATGAGCGCTGCCCAACTAGCACTAAACAATAGCACCGCCACAGCCAGGTGGCTCACGCTCAACAAGGGGTAAAACTGCGGGTAATGCGTAAAACTATACAAAGTAATAATACCTAGCAAAACCTGTACAGCGAGAATAGACTTCACCAACAGCATCGGAAAACGCCAGCCCGGCGCGGTGCGTTTTATCAGCACCACCCAAATTACACATAAAATCAAAGATATAACAGCCATAAAACGATGTTTCATGTGAAATTGTTGCCCAAAATCATCGGGCCAAATGCTACCAAGACACACCCATAAGCCACCACAAACACCGCCAAAATGGCCGGCGGATACCATGGCGCCCATCAACATTGTAATAAACACAGCCACAGCAAATGCAGCCAAGCCCCACCAGGCCAGCTTAGGCAACGCTGGTGCAGCCTGTGGCCGCACCAACCACAACAAGCTAGAAAGTACCAACACTGCACCGCCAAGGTGCAGCGCCACACTCCAATGAATGTTGGAAAGGAAAACAGTAAGCCCGCCCAGCTTAATTTGTACGGCTAAAATCACCAACGGTAGCCACACCCATTTCACCAGCTGTGGGTACTGCTTACGCCACACCACTGCAGCCACTGCCACACCCAACAACAAAAAGCTCACCACTGCTGCCAATAACCGGTGCCCCCACTCTAACGATACCTGCCACCACGTATAATGCTGACCATCTACAATGTAGCCACTAGCAGGCTCTGGGAATGGTAACCATTGGCCATAGCACAATGGCCAATCTGGGCAGGCCATACCGCTGTCGGTTACGCGCACAGCGCTACCAAACACAATGAGTACATAGGTCAACCCAATTAAGAGCCACAAAATTAACGGAAGCTTTTTAGATAGCATAAGCGGCAGATTAGCGATGTTTTTCAGCATTGCCAAGCGAATCCGGAACGATATCACATACTGCCTACTTTTTGTGCAATGCACAATAATATGTTGATTTTATTTGTTAATTGTCAGTTTTTTGTTAGACTTATCCACAGGCAACACCCATAAGAATATAGAATACAATAATGTTGCGCTGCACAAAAAGGAGCCTATGACAAAGAAAGACAAGGATTTCACAATTAACCGTGCCTCCTACGCACGACACATGAAACTATTGTCTTTTTTAGAGCAACGCCTTGGCCTCAATATTAAAGTTCATACCGATCCTGCACATTTTGAACATGGCCAAATCTTTCTTTTCAACCACTTCGCCCGGTTCGAGACTGTCATACCGCCCTATTTGATACACAAGTACACAGGCAAGCACTGCCGTGCCATTGCTCACCACACATTGTTTAAAGCCCACCCGGCGCTGGATAAATTTCTACGCGAGCATGGTGCCGTACCAAACCGCATGAGCGGGCTACTCCCCTTCCTCGCAGCAGAAATTTTGCGCGGACAAAAAGTGCTGATCTTCCCTGAAGGCGGCATGGTGAAAGACCGCCGCGTACTGGATGACAAAGGCCGCTATCGCATTTTTTCACCCGAACGTGAGCAACTAAAGGAAGTACACCGTGGTGCTGCCGCCCTTGCCTTTACATTAGATTTGCTTAAACACCGTATTCGCCACGTATTTGCTAATAACGAACGTGACCGTATTGACCACTGGTGCCGCGCGCTGGAAATGACAGAAGACAAACTGCACGCTGCCGCACAACAGCCCACGCTGATTGTGCCTGGCTCAATCACCTTCTACCCACTACGCACTAACGACAACGCCATTAGCAATATTGTTGATAAACTTGCCGGCGGCCTGCCTGCAGGTGCATTAGAAGAGCTGATTGTTGAAGGTAATATTCTGCTTAAAGACACAGATATGGACATCCGCACCACAGAGCCACAGGATGTTAGCCACCACCTGAGCAACACCCAAGAGTTTTTACTACACAAGTTCTTTGAACAAGTACGTAGCTTGGACGATTTGTTCGCCCTGCGCGATAACGCTACCGGTACGGTAGAGAAAATGCTGGCGCGCTTTATGCGCAATGCCAGCGGTAAAATCCGCAACGCCTATGCCGATGCTATTTATAAACTTACCACCGTACACCTCGACCACCTTGCATCCACCGTGTTAACGGAGTTGGCTAAAAAGAATACTAAGCTGATTGATAAAAAGCAATTTTGCACCATATTAAATATTATAATTCAAGAGCTTAATAAGAATTGCACCATACATTTACATAGAGATTTGCAACATCCGCGCACTTGGTATGGGCTAGAACAATACGACTCACCAAAGCTAGATGCCTTCTTACGCCGCTGCGAAGAAAACAACCTGGTTGAAACCAGCGCCTCTAGCATCATCCTCAACCGCAAGGCTCTATGCAACCAACATAGCTTCCACAACATTCGGGTTGAAAACCCAGTTGCTGTTTATGCGAACGAGGTTGCCCCCATAGAAGCAATTGGCCAAGCGGTTAAGCAGGCTATTAAATTGGCACCAAAAGTAAGCCCGCACGAAGCAGCAAAGTTAACATTTGAAGCAGAAGAAGCTGCGTATCAGTTCTACCGTAAAGAGTTTGATAAGCCGCAATACGACGATATTAATAAAAAACAAACCACCTCCATTGGCGGGGAGCCACGCTGGCACCACAACCGCAAAGCCAAGGTAGGTGTGTTGCTTGTGCACGGGTTTATGGCGCGCCCAGCACAAATGGATGATTTAGCTACATTTTTACACCACCAAGGGTACAGCACTCTTTCCATGCGCTTGCCCGGGCATGGCACCTCACCGTGGGATTTACATGGCCGCAACTGGCAACAATGGCTAGATGCCGTAAAACGCAATTATAGTATTTTGACCAACTGCTGCGAAAAAGTAGTTATGGTTGGTTTTTCTACTGGTGGCGCACTTGCCCTCCTCCACGCAGAAAGCAAACCACCCAAGCTAGCTGGTGTTGCTGGTGCTGGTATTCCACTTGTTATTCAAGGCCGCGGCATTAGCCTAGTACCGTGGATGAATCGCCTCAACAAACTTTCCGCACGCTTGCCTGGTAAGGGCCGTCAACGCGGTGGCGTGTACCCATTTTATGCCACTATTTCTAAACACCCCGAGCTGGAATATCAGCATATTCCTATGCCCGCCTTACACGAAGTGCTTAAAATAACACGCCAACTTAAAAAACACGCAAGCTCGGTTGCTGCGCCAACTCTTTTACTACAAGCCACTAAAGACCCTGTTGTACTGCCACGCAGCGCCGAAAAACTACAAGACATGATGCCCAACGCACAGGTTAAGTGGATTGAAAGCGACCAACACGCCCTGATTTATAAAAACATTGGTAGTACATGGCGCGATATCGCCGAATTTATTAAGCAGCAAACAACAGATACTGAGGAGAGTTCATCATGACAACCCACCCCTGGCATGCACACTACCCCAGTGATGTTAACCCTGAGTTTAATGGTGTAAACGCACCATTAACAGCCCTTTTTGATAGCTCGGTTGCTGCCCATGGCGAAAAGCCTGCGCTTAACTTTTTTGGCAAACGCACCAGTTACCAACAGTTAAGCATTGCCGTACGCAACATGACCGCTGCACTCCAAGCAGAAGGCATTGGCCCCGGCGACCGCGTGGGTATTTGCCTACCTAACTGCCCACAGTTTGTTATTGCCTACTATGCCATTCTAAAAGCAGGCGCCACGGTGGTGAACTTCAACCCACTCTACACCGCTGATGAACTGGCCTACCAAATTACTGATAGCGAAATAAAGCTGATGTTCACACTGAATCTCAGCACCATTTACCCCAAGGTGAAAAAAGCGCTACGCAACACACCGCTACGCACCATTGCTGTAACCACACTGAGCGAGGCATTACCGGCAGTAAAAGCCGCACTATTCCCTATTTTAAAACACAAAGAAATTTGCAAAATTCCAAACGATAAGCACCACCGCCGCTTTGCTACTATGGTGCGTACCAAAACCCGCCCCACGCCAGTAGACATTGACCCCGCGACCGATTTAGCCGTACTGCAATACACCGGCGGCACCACAGGTGTGCCCAAAGGCGCCATGCTGACCCACCGCAACCTATATAGTAACACCGTACAAGTACGCCAATGGCTGGGCGAGCCCTCACCCGATGGGGAGCGTTTTCTGGCCATTCTTCCCTTCTTCCACGTATTTGCCATGACCGGCTTGATGAACCTTGGCCTTAGTATTGGCGCAGAGCTGATCATGCTGCCAAAGTTTGAGCTCAACCAAGCTGTAGATACACTCAAAAAATATAAGCCAACGTTCCTTGCTGGTGTACCAACACTGTTTAATGCACTGCTAGACCACCCCAAAATTTGCCCGCAAGATTTTGAGCAAACCACATTTTGTATCAGTGGTGGCGCACCACTACCTGGCGCTATTAAACGTCGTTTTGAAAAAATCACTGAACAAAAACTACTAGAAGGCTACGGCATGACAGAGTGCAGCCCCGTTGCCGCTTGCAGCCCACGACACACGGGCGGTAAAGCAGGCTCGGTTGGTGTACCTATGCCTGGGGGAGAACTTGAAATCCGCGACCAGGAGAATCCGGATAAAAAAATGCCTATTGGCGAGGTTGGCGAGGTGTTTATTCGCGGTCCGCAAGTTATGGTTGGCTACTGGAAAAAACCCGAAGCAACAGCCGAAACGCTCTATAACGGCTGGTTACGTACTGGCGATTTAGGCTACATGGACGCCGATGGATTTACCTTCCTCACCGACCGTGCCAAGGACCTTATTATCGTAAACGGTTACAACGTTTACCCCAGTGTTATTGAAAAAGCATTCTACCGTCACCCCGATGTTCAGGATGCTGCTGCCATTGCTATTGCCGACCCCCATAAGGGAGAGGTACCCAAGTTATATATTTCGCTACGCCCGGGTGCCACAACAACAAAAGAGGACTTAATGACCTACGCACTTGGCGAACTCAACCCACTAGAGCGACCGGCTGTTATTGAAATTCGTGATGAACTACCAAAGACAATGGTAGGCAAGCTGGACAAAAAGCCATTAAAAGCTGAAAATGATAAAAACAAGGAATAGCGCATGAAGAACGTTGTCATTTGCGGGTTTGCCCGCAGCCCCTTCACCCTCGCCCACAAAGGCGCACTTGCTAAAGTTCGCGCCGACGAAATGGCAGCAACTGTTGTAAAATCACTCATACAACAAACAGGTGTTGATGCTAACTATATAGAAGATTTAATTTTAGGATGTGCTTTTCCTGAAGGGGAGCAAGGTTTTAACCTAGCACGACTCATTACTTTTCTTGCCGACTTACCACGCAGTGTTGCAGGTGTTACGGTGAACCGTTTTTGTGGCTCCTCCATGCAAGCATTACACATGGCAGCAGGGCATATTCAACTTGGTGCGGGCGAGGCCTTTATTTGCGCAGGTGTAGAAAGCATGACCCGCGTGCCTATGACCGGCTTTAACCCACTCCCCAACCCCAACCTTTATGCTAGCTACCCACAAGCCTACATCGGCATGGGAGAAACAGCGGAGAACCTAGCCAAGAAGTATAAAATATCCCGTGAAAAGCAGGAAAAATTTGCCCTAGCCAGCCAAGAAAAATGCTTGGCGGCAACCGAATGGCCTGAAATTGTACCTATTAATGGCATTACTGAAGATGCTACTCCACGTGCCGAAACCTCGCTAGAAGGTTTGGCAGGCCTAAAGCCAGCATTTTCAGCCGACGGATCTGTTACTGCAGGAACAAGCTCCCCACTCACCGATGGTGCGGTAGCTTTGCTTGTTACCTCGGAAGAGTTTGCCAAAAAGCACGATCTCAACATTATGGCGCATGTAAAAAGCACCGCCGTAAGTGGCTGTGATCCAGAAATTATGGGAATCGGCCCGGTTGAAGCATCTCGCAAGGCGCTACAACGCGCCCGCCTCAAACTAGAAGACATGGATGTGATTGAGCTAAACGAGGCTTTTGCTGCCCAAGCGCTCGCCGTGATTGATGAGCTAGGCATTGATGAGAAAAAACTAAATATTGATGGCGGCGCAATTGCCCTAGGCCACCCACTAGGGGCCAGCGGTGCGCGTATTTTAGGCCAAGCCGCCAAGCTGCTACGCCGCACCGGCGGGCGCTATGCGCTAGCTACCATGTGTATTGGTGGCGGCCAAGGTATTGCCACAGTATTGGAGCGTAAGGATGACTAGCGCACAGCCACACATCCGCAAGGTTGCTGTTATTGGCTCAGGCGTCATGGGGGCTGGTATTGCAGCCCAATGCGCCAATGCCGGGCTAGATGTACTGCTGCTAGACATTGTGCCAGAAGGCGCAACAGACCGTAACACACTTGCTGCTGGCGCGATTGCTAAACTCAAAAAAACCAAACCAGCACCACTCATGCACCCGCGCAATGCCAAGTGCATTACTGCTGGAAACATTGACGATGATTTAGAAAAAATTGCCGATGTAGATTGGGTAATTGAGGTGGTTATTGAACGCTTAGACATTAAGCGCGACCTATACCGTAAAATTGCTAAACACCGCGGTAAACACACTATTGTTTCTTCCAACACCTCTACACTACCGCTTAATACACTCATGAAAGGCATGCCGGTAGCGCTGCAAGAACACTTTTTAATTACTCATTTTTTCAACCCGCCACGTTATTTGCGCCTGTTGGAGGTAGTTACTGGACCAAAAACCAAAGCCGATGTTGCCAGCCGCGTGCGCCATGTGGGTGACCATAAGCTGGGTAAAACTGTTATTGATTGCCATGATAAACCCGGTTTTATCGCCAACCGTATTGGTACGTTTTGGCTACATTGCGCAGTGGTAACAGCATTAGAACAAGGCATTGATGTAGAAACCGCCGATGCGGTATTTGGCCGCCCCGTAGGTATTCCTAAAACAGGAGTGTTTGGGCTGCTAGATTTAGTAGGCCTAGACCTCATGCCTCATGTGTTAAGCAGCCTGCGTGATGCCCTACCAGCGGGTGACCCCTTTATTAAGCTTGGGCCACCACCACAGCTGCTCGACCAGCTTATTAAAAAAGGCTACACCGGCCGCAAAGGTAAAGGTGGTTTTTACCGCCTAAACGACCAACGCAAAAAAGAAGCATTAGATCTTAAAACAGGCGAGCATTACTTAGCACAACGCCCAAAAATAGCTGCGGTAAAAGCCGCCAAAGGTGAGGCAGGTGGCTTGCGTGCCCTTGTTACCCATAATAGCCCTGCCGGGCACTATGCATGGACCGTGCTCAGCAAAACCTTAACCTATGCGGCAAGCTTGTTAGGCGAAGTGGCGGACGATATCCCAAGTATTGATGCTGCCATGCGCCTGGGCTACAACTGGAAACTTGGCCCATTTGAACTCATTGACCGCCTTGGCGCCGCCTGGTTTGCCGAAGCTTTAGCCAAAGATGGGCAAAAAGTACCGGCCATTATTAAAGCTGTAGGCTACCAACCTTTCTACCGCTCCGGCAAAGGCGTACGAGAAGTATTTAGCGCCGAGAAAAATGGTTACGTGCCTGTAGCCCTGCCAGATGGTGTGGAGCTGCTCGCCGATATTAAACGTGGCCGTAAGCCGCTGTATAAAAACCTAAGTGCTCAAGTGTGGGATGGCCGTGATGGCGTGGCGATTTTAGAATTCACCAGCAAAATGAACTCGCTCGACCCGTTTATTCTGGCCGCTATGCGCTGGTGTGTGCGGGAAATTCCTAAACGTGGCTACAAAGGCTTGGTAATTTATAACGAAGGCAGCAACTTTAGCGTTGGCGCTAATATTATGATGTTGCTGGTGGCTGGTAAGCTCAAGCTTTCACCACTTATTGATTGGATTTTGAAGGATGGTCAACGCACCATGCAAGGGCTTAAGTATGCGCCTTTCCCCGTTGTGGGTGCCCCAGCTGGTATGGCACTGGGTGGTGGTTGCGAGGTACTGCTCCACTGCGATGCCATTACCCCACATGCCGAAAGTTATGTCGGTTTAGTAGAAGTTGGTGTGGGTATCATCCCCGGCTGGGGTGGCTGTAAAGAGCTGCTGGGCCGTGCCGCTGCCGCACCAAAAGCGCACCAAGGGCCTATGCCTGCGGTGATGCATGCGTTCCAAACTATTGCGACTGCTCACGTTGCCACCAGTGCTGACGAAACCAAAGCTGCACATTATTTCCATGCCGATACAGAAGTGGTGATGAACCGCAATCGCGTGCTGCATGCCGCCAAAAACAAAGTGTTGGATATGGCGGTAGACTATAGCCCACCCGAGCCATTTACCTTCCGCCTACCTGGGCCAAGTGGCCATGCTGCACTCATGCTAGGGCTTAACGACTTCCGCGCCAAAGGCCTTGCCACCCCACACGATGTGGTAGTGGGTACGGCACTGGCTACAACCCTCACCGGCGGTAAAACCGATGTTACCGAAGAACTCAGCGAAGACGATGTGCTACGCTTAGAGCGCCGTGAATTTATTAAATTAACCAAAACCAAAGCCACGCTGGACCGTGTGGCACACATCCTCAAAACGGGTAAACCATTACGGAACTAAAAAGGAGAATGTTATGTTAACTGTACTACTTATTTCTGCCGCAATTGCACTGGTACTCCTCTATCATGGTAAAGGGTTGCTTGCCTGGTTACTTGGCTTAGCAGCACTGCTATATGGTACGCACGCCCCTGTAGAAGCATGGGTAGTGCTGGGCGTACTTGGCGTTATTTTTGGTGTACCACCGGTACGCCGCTTGCTAATTAGCGGTGTGGCAATGCGCATTGCTAAAGGGGTATTGCCAACCATTGGCGAAACCGAGCGCATTGCGCTAGAGGCCGGTACCGTGTGGTGGGAGGGAGACCTATTTAGCGGTAAACCCAACTGGAAAAAGCTACGTGATTTTAAAATTCAGCCACTGACTAAAGAAGAGCAAGACTTTTTAGACGGCCCTACAGCTGAGCTATGCAACATGATTGATGACTGGGATATTAGCCAGCGCCACGACCTGCCACCTAAAGTATGGAAATTCATGAAAGAGCAAAAGTTCTTCGGCATGGTGATTCCTAAAAAATTTGGCGGACTTGGCTTTAGTGCGCGCATGCACTCCGAGGTGGTGACCCGCCTCACCGGCCGCAGTATTGCTGGTGCCGTAACCGTTATGGTGCCTAACTCACTTGGCCCAGGTGAACTGCTACTGCATTACGGTACTAAAAAGCAGAAAGAACATTACCTACCGCGCTTGGCCGATGGACGCGAAATTCCTTGTTTTGGTCTTACCGAACCACATGCCGGCTCTGATGCTGCAAATGGCCGTAGCTTGGGTGTGGTCTGTAAAGAAGAATGGAATGGTAAAAAAACGCTAGGTGTAAAACTCACCTTTGAAAAACGTTACATTACCCTAGCTCCAGTTGCTACCGTTGTTGGCCTTGCCTTCCACCTAAAAGACCCTGATGGATTGTTAGGCGACGATGTGAAAGAAGGCATTACCCTTGCGCTTATTCCACGCGAAACTGCGGGCATGCAACTTGGTGAACGCCACGACCCGATAGGTATCGCGTTTATGAACGGTACCATTAAAGGTAAGGATGTGTTTATTCCGCTGGACCACCTGATTGGTGGTAAGGAATACATTGGCCACGGCTGGCGCATGCTGATGGAAGCGCTCTCTGCTGGTCGCGGTATCTCGCTACCGTCACTTGCTGTGGGTGGTACTCAGTTCTGCACCCGTGTGAGCACAGCTTACACCACAGTACGCCAACAGTTTGGCCTACCTATTAACCGCTTTGAAGGTATCCGCGAGCGTATGGCACGCATGGCGGCAAGTAGTTACTACCTTACAGCTACCCGCAACCTAACCTGTGGTGCTATTGATGACGGCGCCAAACCATCGGTTGTGAGTGCCATTGCCAAGGCATACCTCACCGCAGATTTACGTACAGCTGCGGCTGATGCAATGGACATTCTTGGTGGTGCTGGTATTTGCCGCGGCCCACGTAACGTGATGGCACGACCGTACATGTCGGTACCCATTGCCATTACAGTAGAAGGTGCTAACATTCTCACCCGCTCACTCATTGTGTTTGGGCAAGGTGCTATTCGCTGTCACCCATTCCTACAGGCTGAGGTAGATGCCATTGCCGCTGGCGATGTAAAAGCATTTGACCGCGCCATGTTTGGCCACATTAACCACTTTGCACGTAATAGCGTGCGCAGTTTAGTGCTTGGGCTAACCGACGGCCGCTTGGTAGGCACGCCGCCAAGCATTTATAAACGCCACTACCAACGCTTGAGCCGTTTTAGCGCTGCCCTAGCTACTGTGGCAGATGTCGGCTTTATCTTCCTTGGTGGTAAACTGAAACGTATGGAATACCTCAGCGGACGTTATGCTGATGCCTTAGCGTGGCTATTCCTTGCCAGCGCAACACTTAAGCGTGCGGAAGAGGAAAAAATGCCGCAAATGCGTCCATTAGTAGAATGGAGCATGACCCATGCTTACAACCAACTGGAAACAGCACTCAACGAGCTATTGCGCAACATGCCACTACCAGGCATTAAAACGCTGTTCCACCTATTGGTACTACCAACGGGTCGACGCTGCCAACCACCAACCGATGTTCAGCACGAGGCGGTGATGAAAGTTCTACTCGATGCCAAAGGCCCTGTGCGTGATGCGCTCACTACCGATGTTGCTATTCCAACAAATACCAAGCTTGGCTTGGGCGCCATGGAAGACACATTGGGCAAAGTGTACGACGCAGCACCAGCACAAGCGAAGCTGAAGAAAGCACTACGCGCTGGTGAGCTAGAACCTGCAAACGACCCGCTTGCGTTACACAAAGCAGCCGCAGCTAAAAACATCATCAACAAAGATGAATGGAAACTGTTGGATGCTGCCTACAAAGCTATTGATAACGTGGTACAGGTAGATGCCTTTCCACACGATGGTGTGGGAAGTTAAGTATGCTCTAACGGTCGGCAAAGCCGCCTTTAGGCACCAGGAAGTATCCTGGACCTCCGCCAACCCACTCGCTCTGCGAGCTGGGGATGGCGACATTGCTACTAACGCTAAGCTGTTGGCTTAACCACAAAAGCCCTTGTGCCCTTCTTTGTTTTCAGTTAAGCGATGCCTACCACACCACGGAGAGGTGGCCGAGTGGCCAATTTCATCTATTTGGGGCGCTCGCCTGCGAGCCGCCTTAAACTACGAAAATCCTTGTACCCTTCTTTATTTTCAGTTAAGCAGTGCCTACCACAACCACGGAGAGGTGGCCGAGTGGTTTAAGGCGCTCGCCTGGAACGCGAGTTGAGCGCAAGCTCTCGCAGGTTCGAATCCTGTCCTCTCCGCCATTATCTTAGATTGCTCTCATAGTACAATATGCTACCTTGGCGCCATGAAACTTGTTTGTATCAATATTGAGAAAAGTAACCACCTTGAACGTGTTGAAAAGTTTGTAACAGCACAACAGCCAGATGTAGTGCTACTGCAGGAAGTTATGGCGCACGACCTCCCACGTTTGCAAGCTGTGTGCGGCGAGCATGTATATATGCAAAACATGGTGATGGAACATGGCAAACCACTTGGCCCGGCCATACTCAGTAAATATCCGCTAGAAAACTGTAGCGTACATTACTACGCGGGTGCAGCTGAAGATGCTCTACAAGAACTTGGCTGGGATGAAAATAAACACCCCGTTATGTCCACTATACGGCGCATGATGCTCCGCGCAGAAGTAACCATTGATGGCACTACCTACCCTGTAGCAACCACTCACTTTACCTGGACAGCAGAAGGTGCCAGCACACCACTACAATTAACCGATACAGATACCCTGCTCAGCTTTATTGACCCACAACAACCATTGCTACTAGCTGGAGATTTCAACGCACCACGCGGCAAAGAAACGGCGGATAAACTGTGCAAAATGCTCACCAACCATATCCCCGATCACTACACCACAAGTATTGATGGCAGCCTGCACCGTGCTGGCCAACTGCCCTTTATGGTAGACTATATCTTCACCACTACAGGTTATAAGGTGGAAAATGTAGAGTTCCACACCGGCGTCAGCGACCACCGCGCCCTCACTGCGGATGTATATCGCACATAACACATCTTGACATCTACATATGTATACGATAAGTAGGTAAGGATTTTTGAAACTTTTCTAGAGACGGCTTGCTAGTCTAATAAACAGAGCCCTTTATGCACTATGTTTAGTATGCTTAACAAAAAATCAAAGCTGGATCAGTTCCCTGCTCGCGTCAAAGCGTTGCTGGATCTTGCACAAGAACCCACACAAACACATACTCGTAATAAATTTGAGGTAGACCTGAAAGACGACGTTCATCTCGACCTTTGCTACCATGAAGACACAAATGAAGTCAGCTTTACACTGTCACGCATGCGGGAGGAAACCTTCCTCGGCCACAAGGTCAGCATGCTGTGCTGCTTGAGCATGAAATGCGATATGGATCAGCTGCGAAGCAATATCTATTTCCATGCTCAAGTTCTACGAACACAACAAAAGGCCGAAAGCCGCTACCACAAGGACAGCCTACACGAGCACAACCCATGGCGCTATCTGCAAACCACAATGCCAGATAAATCCGCCAAACTCATCTCACGGATTGAAACCTCTGTGAACGATGGTGATTACTACCTCGACCTTCATGTTGATAAAGATGTGAAGATTCGTTTTTGCTATAGTTATCGCAATAATCAGGGTAACTTCTATCCAAGTGATTATTACGGGATCATTAACACAAACGAAGGTGTAGCACGCATCCCATTCAAGCTGCTTAAACCCGAAACGAACGAGTTTGACTGCAAGGCTGTAACAGCTAATTTCTCTGATCTGGTCGACTGCTTAATGAAGCTGAAAGATAGCCCACTGTTTGTGGAATACGTCAAATTCAAAAAAGCAATTGGCACCAATGAAAAACCTGATACTGATCCGTTTGATTTGCTGGCAACGGGTGACTACCCGAACCTTGCTCCAAAAGATCAGGCAGAGGTAGTCATATCCTTGGGCAATCTGTACCAGGGTGAGACACGCTTGTACTACACCAGCGACGAACGCTGGTTCTGCAGCTGGATCTTCCCTCTGCGCCAAATGTGGCGTGAGGTGGCAAAAACCACACGACTCAATATCAGTGATGATGCCATCAGCAAGCGCATGAGAATAGCTATTCAATGTGATACTGAATCCTCGCCAATGCCGGTCGAGCTTGCTAAAGCAAGCTAAACCACTAACTTAAAGAGCCCTCTTCATGAGGGCTCTTTTTGTATTTACACACCTGCTTAAGCTGCTTGTTGCTGCTCTTGGTGGGTGGTCATTTCGGGATAAAAGCGCTGTAACATACGCTTGGTATAAGCCACCAAATTGCTATGTGCGTTCACCAACTCTGGCCACGGGCCATCAAAGTAGTCGCACTGTGCACCCAAAATAAAACCAAACAAGGTGGCATCTGCCCCTACAGGCTCCTTACCGCCAAAGTAATCTTGCGCACCTAACAGGGCAGAAAGCGATGCTAGGCCACGTTTTACCAGCGCCACTTGCTCTGCCTCGCTATGACGACCCAAACCTTGCAGGTGCACACCATCTTTAATTTCTTTCACCACTTTCTTTTTAATAAAGCCGCGCAGTGGGAACGGAATAGCATCGAAGAACATAGCCGGGCCGCGCTTAAAGTTTTCCTCATTGAGCCAACGACTAGCTAGCAAAATAAAGTACAACTCACCCTCGCAATAGCGTTCAGCAGCCCATAGTGCCGCAGCGCGCTCTTCACTCAACCCTTTGGTGAAATCAGCTTTGTAGCTTTGCTCTAAGTAAAAACGAATAAAAGTTGAGTCAGCAATGGTTGTTTCGCAATCTTCCACATAAGGTAACTTGCCTTTTGGTGCCTGCATAGGGCTAGAAACCACGCCCTCATACTTAACACCCGCCATTTTTAGCAATAAATCCGCCTTGGTTACAAATGGGCTAGGGTCTGGCAGACCAAAAGCAGCGCCAAAGGTGTGGAGCTTCATCATTTTCATTTATCCTTTCTGTTTAGAGTTCAGCGCTATATTCGCACAACCCATAAAAATGGTTACATGAAATTTATACAAAAAAGCCGGCCCCCAAAGGGACCGGCTTTCTCAGATTGGTATAAAGCAGCAGATTAGCGGTTGCCAGAACCGTGCGTTTCTGCTGTCGCTGGCGCCTGGCCGTCGACCGTTTCACGGGAGACGCAGTACTCTGCACCCCACAGCGCTGCAACCATCGCCATACCCGGGCAAATAGGCAGCCCAGAATCACGATCAGAACCATAGCCAGCCTTGACACGGGCGACATGCTCAACATCACAGGCATCCAGCGCGCGGAAGAACGCTGCGGTATCCGGCTCATCAAAACCAACAACCACCGTTTCATAGGTGTCATCAACATGGTCGGCGATGAGCTGAAAGCGTTCCTCTTCCAGCTTGTGGATCTGAACCAGCCTGTCTTCCGATACAGAGTCCATAACGATCTCGTTCAAACGAACCTGCTCAGCGCGACACGCCTGCAGCGACGCATCATTGTTGGCCAAAACCACGACCAGCACATTGCTGACATTCACACCGAGCTCGCGCAGGCGCTCCACACCAGATTCACTTTGCCGCTGCATATCGGCCATCACGGCCGGGTAGTCAGCCGCATTCGGCTTGTTCAGCGTGCCGCCAACAACTACCAACGGACGATCATCAGCAGTAATTGCAACCAGCGCAGCAGCACTGGTATTCAAAAAAACTTGAGTCATGGCAAATCTCCTTTTGCCAAAAATGTTTCTCCATCGTCATTTATAGCCCCGATGGATATTGGGGCTTATTCTCATCTCCTATATAGTAAGATGTATACTCAAAGTCAACCGCCTACCAAAACTTTATTCAAACAAGCTCAGGTACTGGCCGTAGCCTTCCTTCACCAGGTCGTTTTTATGAATAAACTTTAACGCGGCAGAGTTAATGCAATAGCGTTCCCCACCACGGTCGGCTGGGCCATCGGGGAACACGTGCCCCAAGTGGCTACCACTGGTGGATTTTACCTCGGTACGAATCATCCCATGGCTGGTATCACGGTGCTCGGTTACCATGCTCTCGTTAATTGGGCGCGTAAAACTTGGCCACCCACTACCCGAATCAAACTTATCGGTAGAGCTAAACAGCGGCTCACCGCTTACCACATCCACATAAATGCCAGGCTCTTTATTGTTCCAGTACTTATTGTTAAACGCCGGCTCAGTGCCTCCGTGCTTGGTTACATATTCCTGTATTGAGGTTAATTTTTTAGCGTTCATACTGCTCTCCTGCGCCACACCTACTACTGCTGCGCTTAAGGTTAATAGTGCTGTTAGTGTTTTCATTTGGTCACATCAGTTATTTATTTGCACTTTTAGAGTTCGTTTCCACTTGGCGTAAAGTTACAGAACTTTTACGCTTTAAGCATGATAAAAATTGCCAGCCACATCCTCCCGCAAGATAGTGAATTTAGCGTATCCCCAACCCTGGGCATTAACCAACTCGCGCACGAAAAGCGCCGCGCCGGGGAAGAAGTATTCCACCTTGGTTTTGGTGAATCACCTTTTCCAGCGCACCCTATTTTAGAAAAAGCGTTGTGCGATAACGCGCACCAAACTGGCTATATCAACACCTCCGGCTTACCCAACCTGCGTAACAAAGCCCGCCACTACCACACCACAAAATTTAACCTAGACCCCGACCGTTACGAATGTATGATTGCACCAGGTAGCAAGCTCCTGCTGCTGGCTATACAAGCAAGTGTGGAAGGCGATATTTTACTACCAAACCCAAGCTGGGTAAGCTATGCACCACAGGCGCGTATGCTACAGCAAAACGTGAGCTGGATTCCAACCACCTTGGATGAAACCGGCTTCCGCATTGACGCTGATGAGCTCAAGCGCACAATCTCTGTGGCTCGGCGTGCCAACCAAAACCCTACTAAACTACTGCTCAATACACCAAACAACCCAACAGGTTTAGTACTCCCGGCCGATGACATGAAAGCCATTGCCAACGTATGTCGTGAAGAAGATATTCTGATCATTTCCGATGAGATTTACGCCCAAACCCAATACGACCAAAACCATGTGAGCATTGCCCGCTATGCGCCAGAACGCACAGTTATTACCGGTGGCCTCTCCAAGCATTTATCTTTAGGTGGTTGGCGCCTGGGCATGAGCCTTATTCCTAAGGACATAAGCGGCCTGTTTATGGCCATGAATAACTATGCGAGCGAGAGCTGGTCCGCCGCTTCTTCCCCTATTCAATATGCTGCTATCCAAGCGTATGAAGATATTAGCGAGCTAGAAGCCTATACACAGCAATGTGCTGCCGTACACCAACTGGCTACGGGTTACCTTGCACAACAGCTAGAAAAACTGGGGGTAACCTGCCCCACGGCACAAGGCGCTTTTTACCTATATCCAAATTTTGAGAACTACCGCGAGCAGCTCGCTGCAAAAGGTATTAAAGGCTCTAGCGACCTTTCTCGCTACTTGGCTCAGCACTACAATATTATGGCGCTGCCTGGGTTCTGCTTTGGTGCCTCGCCAGAAGTACTTACCCTACGCCTAGCCCCTTGCGACTACGATGGCGCCGCTGTGCTCACCGCCCGCGAAGCTGAACCAAAAAGCAAGCCCGATGCTTTTGTAAACAAGCATATGCCAAATATTGCCGGTGCTGCCAAAGGCTTTGGTCAGTTTATTGCCGATGTAACAGGTAAAAAGGTAAAAGCTGCATAACTGGCTTTTTCAGTAAAAATACGGCACAGTAGGCGCCGTGAGTGATAAATATGCCCACTGGCCAGAGTTGATGGTTGCCGCCCAAGCGGGCGATAATAAGGCATACCGCACACTACTCACCGAGATTACACCTATTATTAAAGCCTTTATTGGCCGCCGCCTGTACGACCAAAACCAGGTGGAAGATGTGACACAAGAAGTTTTAATTGGTCTGCACAATGCCCGCGCCACCTACCGCTCCAGCCAACCTTTTAGCGCATGGCTGTTTGCTATTGCGCGCTATAAGCTTATTGACCACCTGCGTAAACACCAGCGCAGCACAGCAAAAGAGGCAGATCTCACAGAATTTGAAACCTTTTTGACCGATGGTGCGAATTCACCAGAGTGGGGCGCTACAATTAAGCATGATTTAGCCTATGCGCTTAATCAGCTGCCCGACAAACAGCAACATGTGTTGAAACTAATGAAAATTGAAGGACACTCGGTACAAGAAACAGCAGAAAGCTTAGGTATGTCGGCCAGTGCGGTAAAAGTTACGGCTCACCGCGCCCTAAAAACACTGCAAAAGCAATTTGGCAAATTATAGAGCAAATACCATGACTACGAAAAAAACTATTGATGCCTTAACCAGCGACCTCCAGCCAAGCCCTAAACTGGCGGGGCCTGCTTGCCGTGCGGCACGGTGGATTGCTATTGCCGTTACGTTTTTAGTTGTTTCTAGCTTGGTAGAAGGTTGGCGTGGCGACTGGATGGCCCGCATGGTCACCATTCCATTCTTAGCAGAGATTTTATTTACCTTACTGGCAGGGGCTACGGCAGCACTTGCTGTGTTTTACCTCAGCGTGCCCGATAGCCGACCACGACGCTGGCTTGTCGCACTCGCTGTTGCACCTTTTCTCATCTGGTTAGGCTTAATGGCTATTTTTAGCTTCTACCTGCCCGATATGCTACCCACCAAGATCCTGCATGAATTTACACACCACTTTGAAGCTTGGAAATTGCTCGCCTACGGCCTACTACCTGGCTTACTTATTTTTGTGATGCTTAAACGTGCTGCACCACTGCACCCTGGGCTAACCGGTCTGTTAGCTGTGGTTGCTATTACATCACTCTCTGCCATTGCCTGCCGCCTCACCTGCCCAGTGGACGACCCACTACACGTCCTAGTGTGGCACACACTACCAGTATTCCTCAGTGGCCTACTTGGTGTGCTGTTAGGGAAACTTTTCTTAAAATTCTAACCCTACATTATGTAGCCAATGGTTGCCCGCTGCGGCAGCTTTGGGTAAGATGCGCCCAATAATGAAAAGAGTAGCTATGAAAAAGATTCTTGCCGTATTTGCCATTGCCCTGTTTGCCAGCCTACCAGCCTTGGCAGGTACCATTCACCCACTGGGCTTCCCTGAGCAAGTTGCCAACATTGGCCAAAAAATTGACGACCTGTATAGCTTCATCTTCATCATTGTTAGCGTGATTATGCTGCTAGTAACCGTGCTGATTGGGGTTTGTATCTGGAAATTCCGTGCCAGCCGCAACAAAAAACCAGCAACCTTCAGCCATAACAATACACTAGAAGTTATTTGGACTGTTATCCCTGCCATTATTTGTATTGCACTTGCATGGCAGAGCTTTGTGGGCATGAAATACATTCGCACCATGCCAGATGGCGGTGTAACTGTAGAAGTAATTGGCTACCAATTTGGTTGGGACTTTAGCTACCCCGACTACGGCTTTGATGCCCCACTACCAACCGAACCTCACCAAACACTCAGCATCCCAGGGCAAGACCGTTATGTACCGCGTATGGTGGTGCCTGTGGGCGTACCGACCAAAGTGCACGTTACCTCACGCGATGTAATCCACGCCTACTACACACCAGAAATGGGCGTAAAGATTGACGCCATGCCAGGCCGTATTAACTACCAATGGTTCACCCCCGACACACCGGGTGTTTACATTGGCCAATGTGCTGAATTGTGTGGCTCTGCTCACGGTGAAATGTTCTACGAGGTTGAGGTGAAATCCCAAGCTGACTTTATTGACTGGGTGGCTGCACAACGCCGTGCTAATGGCCTAAACCCAATGCCAACCAGCGAAATCACCGCGCTGTGGGCAGCTGCCGAATAAAATAAAAAGGTCGCCCACAAAATGTGGTTTTAGCAAACAACTTTAGCTAAAGCTGCCACTACTGCCGTATCAGTCCGTAAGATATTCTCCCCAAGCGTAAAGGCATGCACATGCTTTTGGCCGCTCAGTAATGACTTTTCAGCCGGGCTAAAACCACCTTCTGGCCCAATGAGTAACGCCGCATTTTTGTTTGGCTTATTGGGTAAGCTGGCATTGCTTGGCGCATCTTCTCGCGCCCAATAAATTGTGTCGTAAGCTGTAACCGCCTCGGTGAGTGTTTCTGGCGGGGTAATTTCTGGCAATGTTAAGCGCTCACACTGCTCCGACGCCTCCACCACAATGGCTTGCGCACGCTCTAAATTAAACCGCGTTGGCACGCTAAATTCTAAAATGAGCGGTACCACACGTGCAATCCCCAGCTCTGTTGCTTGGCGTAACACAAGGTGCATGGCCTCTTTTTTGGGGAGGCCAATTAACAGCGTAGCACCACCCGCTTCTGGCTGATAAATCAGCTGTTTGTCTAATGTTACCTCACTTGCTTTTGCATCGGTCAATGTGGCACGCCACAGGCCATCTTGCCCATTAAATAGACCAATCATATCCCCCTGCTTAAGGCGCAAGACCTTGCTCAAGCGCTGGCTTAACGCACGTGGCAACGCCACCGTTGTGTTTGGCTGTAAAGGTTGATCCACATAAAATTGACGAAGTTTGCTACGCATAACTCATACAATGCCACTAGACATACGCGCCGACAAGCGGCATTCTGCATGACATGAGCTACACAATTACTGGCCTGGGCAATGCCTTTACTGACTGCCTAATGAATGTTCCCGATACATTACCCGCTGAACTAAATATTGAAAAAGGCGCTGGAGACTACGCTCGCCCTGCTGAAGAAATGGCTCAACTCAAAGCAACACATGGCCCGGGCCAATATGCTTCTGGCGGCTCTGTAGCCAATACGCTCGACACGCTTTCTAAACTTGGTACCACTAATATGAACTTGCTTTGCTGCGTAGGTACCGATGAACCAGGCATGTTTTTCCATACCGATGCCACTGCACAAAGCATTACCATGCCAGACCCACAAAATGATGTAACAAGCTCTGAGCTACTATGCCTCATTACGCCCGATGGCCAACGTACCTTTGCCTCAGTTGGTGCAACTGGCCTGCTAAATGCCAATACAGTAACCACAAACAGCAGCTGGGTAACGCAAGCTGACTGGCTGCTTATTGAAGGCTACATGTTGTTTGACCAAATTGGCGCCGTGCAAGCAGCTCTAGACCTTGCCCGCCAAAACGGCACTAAAGTAGCGCTTACACTGGCCAATACCGCTGTGATTCAGTTTGCTTGGGAAGCTTTGAGTCAAGTGTTGGAAAGCGGGGTAGATATGGTGTTTGCCAATATTGATGAACGCAATGCCCTGATTGAAGCTGCTACAACACACGCCACCGACCATGGCGACAGCCTGCTACGTGCCCTAGACAATACACTACAAGTTATTACCCGTGATGCCGATGGCGCTAGTGTCTATCACCAAGGGCAAGAAGTTGCCTTTGCCGGCACAACTAAATTGGACAATGTTGTAGATACCACCGGCGCCGGCGATGCTTTTGCCGCAGGGTTTCTTCACCTCTACTTACAAAATAGTGAAAATTTAGATGCTGCACTCAAGCTAGGCCACGCGGTTGCCGCTAAGGCGATTATGCAAATTGGCGCACGCCTGCCTAGTGATACAGTAAATGGCACCTTAGAAAGCTTTCAAAAGGCCGCATAATACGCCGAATTTTTCCGGCTTTACGTAAAATTTTAATTTTACGGCACGACAAAAGGCCGCCTAACGCGGTTGCTTTAAAATTTCGGCAATGTGACCACGACCTGTTTTTGAACTTTGTAATTTACCAACCACGGTAAACTGCGTCGCGCCATGACTCAGTTGGTCACGCCGTGCCATAGCGCAATCGCAAAGCACACAAAAACAATAATTCCTGCTAAGGAGCAAGAAGGTGGAATATTTTGTTATTTTTAATATTCCTAAATCTATAAAACGGTCATGTCTCGGGGTATGTACATACCGCAAGCCACTAAATGGTTTTCTTGTTACACAAGAATAGGAGCCGTTACGGCCAATTTTTAAACGGTTTTGGTTCAGATTATGTTTTTAGTAAAAAGGTATTAAGTAATATCTGCATCCTAGCTGCACCAAACCTGCTGGTTCAACCAAATTACAAAAAATATTTATGTGAATACCCTAGGAGTGTTACTTAATGGTCACGACACGCTCAACCACAGTCGCTTTTTTAGCTTCAGCTGCTGTGTTTTGCTCTTCATCTTGCTGTGGGCGCCCCGTACTTTGCAGCGCGCGCGTCAATGGCATAAGCCGCGCGGTTATCCCTAAGCGTGGCAGATATGGCATGCTTAAATATTCTTCCAAAACAGGCTCTACCGCACCTTTGGGGAGTTTATCAAACAACTCTAGCGCATACGCACCATCATCAAACTGATAAAACTGCTCTCGTAGTGTATTGGGTTGGCTACCTAAACTACGTACGCTCAGGCACAAGCTATCTTGATACTGCACATTTGTGCTGCTTACCTGCTGGGGCTGAGCGGCCCAGTGCATGTGCTGGTTAACTGTTTTACCTTGCTGCACCAAAACTTTTTTATTGGTTTGGAGCGTATCCAAGTCCACCACTTGCGCAATTTGTTCCAGCGCTGCCGTGGCTTCAAAATTATTATAGCGCCACACCATAGAGAACACAGGCTCACTCACTACGTCACCATTTGGTTGCTGGTAATACGCCTGATACACAGCAAACATGCCCGCGCCATCAGCCGCTTGGCGATATTGGTGATCTAAAGCAAGCTCCATATTTTGTGGCAATACCAAACCACCTACTTGCGCCAACTGTTCAGGTAACACTGTGGTTAAAACTGGCTGCTGTAGTAGCTGAGGCGGCACTTCTACCAAACCTAAACGGTGCGCGAACTCACGCCAACGCGTCACAGTGCGATGATACCAATAGGGGGAGACAACTGCTCCCTTGTTTGCGGAGGTCGGGTAAAATTGAACACCCATATGTCTTACATACCTAAGTATATTGGATACTGCAAGGGTGTTGTTGTTTGCCGATGACACAGCTACACTCTGCGGCATGTCAGCTGCAAAAATACGTATTCTACAAGTGCTGCCTGCCCTGCAAGAAGGTGGGGTAGAACAAGGCACCATAGAACTGGCCAACTACGGCACAGCACGTGGTGCACATATGTTTATTGCCTCAAACGGTGGTAAAAAAGTAGCCGAGCTGCACGACTATGTTACCCACCTACCGCTACCACTCCACAAGCGCGATCCTATTACACTCCTTATTAATGCACTCAAGCTAGCGCGCTATGTAAAACAACACGATATTCAGCTGATTCATGCACGTTCGCGCGGGCCAGCTTGGTCCTGCTACTGGGCAAGTTTGTGGACCAAAGTACCATTGGTTACCACATACCACGGTACCTATAGCGGGCGTACTGCACTCAAAAAATGGTACAACAGCATCATGCTCAAGGGGCGGCGCGTTGTGGCCATTTCTGAATTTGTTTTTAATCATATTCTGAGCACATATCCCAACTTTGATCGCGACAACCTTAAAATCGCCCTACGTGGCGCCGATAGCGAAAAATTCAACCCAGAAGCGTACCCCGCAACCGACACACATATTTTACGCACCCGCCACAGCAATAGTGACGAACCTATCTTGCTACTGCCTGGCCGCCTCACCCGCTGGAAAGGGCAGCTAGATTTTCTACACGCTCTACTCCCACTCATTGACCAGCCGTGGACACTATGGCTCGCAGGGAGTGGCCACGGGCGTTATGTAGAAGAACTCAAAACTTTTATTGAAGCCCATAAGCTACAGGATCGGGTAAAGCTATTAGGGGGCAACACACCTATTGGCCAGCTCTATGCAGCTTGTGACGTGGTCATTAGCGCCTCTAACCGCCCAGAAGCCTTTGGCCGTGTCGCCGTGGAGGGGCAAATGATGGCAAAGCCCGTAATTGCCACCGCTCATGGCGGTAGCTTAGAGACAGTGCAACATGGCCACACCGGATGGCTTGTAAAGCCTAATGACAGCGGGGAAATGACCAAGACACTAGACAACGCTTTGCAACAGCGTAACAATTGGCCGAGTATTGGCGCTAAAGCACGCACACACGCCTTAGCCCAGTTTACCACCGCACAAACCTGTGCAGCAGAATGGGCGGTATATGAGGAGATTTTAAATGAATAGATGTCACCTGGCGATTGATGTGCAGGAACACTACAACCCCAGCCCCATGCTGGTGCAAGACATTAATAAGTTCAGCCGCAAATATCCAACCGCGGCCACGCTATTCATTCACCGTGAAGATTTAATTCCAACAAATGCCATGATTGGTGAAAGCGGCCCCGCAAAAGACAGCTGCTTGATTGATAACGCCCAAGTGTTTGAACGCCATGGCTACACACTGCCACGCTCGTTGGTTATGTGGCTTAAAAACCGTAACCCTGAAGAAGTTGTGGTAAGCGGCGGTATGACCGACTCTAAAGTACTTGCTGCTGGCTTTGCCCTGTTTGATGTAGGCATTAAACCTGTACTTATTCCGCCGCTAAACTACGGTAATGAATGGTTTAATCACACCGTGACCGTGCGTATTTGGGAGCAATCTATCGGCCCCGTGCACGAAACCGCTTTCGACCTATAGTATTTCAAAGTAATACTGCTACGCAATATTACTCGGGCACTACACTCGCTTAAATAGCGGCAAAGCCGCTGTTAGACTCGTGCGTTGGCCGCAATATCCCTTGCGGCCATAGCCATTCAATCGTGCAAAGCAAAATTGAATGACTATATAAAAACTTTTTTCATCAATACTCAGTAAACGCTTGCCTGAAGCGGCAAACTCTGGTTACAGTGGCTAAATGTCAACCAATATTGCTGAAAAAATGTCTATTACACTTACTCTCCCCAATGGGGACCAATTGAACTTTGACCACCAACCAACCGGACTGGAAGTGGCTCAAACGATTGGTACGGGACTAGCCAAAGCCGCTATAGCCGTAGAGTTGGACGGTACCCAGCAAGACTTGAGCGAGCCAATTTTGGCCGACCATAACATTAAAATCCTCACCGCTAAGGATGCTGACGGCATGGATATTCTGCGCCACACCATCACTGCACAGTGTTTAGCTAAAGCCATTAAAGAACTCTATCCCGATGCTAAACTCGCTATTGGGCCAACTATTGAGCACGGCTTTTACTACGATATCGACTTCCCGCAGCCACCAAGCGCCAACGAACTGCCCGAAATTGAGGATAAAATGCGCGAAATCATGGCAACTGGCGCGCCTATTCAGCGTGAAATGTGGCCAAGCGATAAAGCTATTAGCTACTTTGAAGGCAAAGGCGAAAGCTACAAGGCAGAAATCATCCGCGACGCAAATGCAACAGAAGTTTCTGTTTATCGTCAAGGAGATAGCTACGAAGCGTTTGTAGACCTGTGTTTTGGGCCACACCTACCACACCTTGGCCTAATCCCTACCGATGGCTTTAAGCTCACCAACCTAGCCGGTGCTTACTGGCGCGGTGACAGCAATAATAAGCAGCTCACCCGTATTTACGGTGTTGCTTTTGCTAACAAAAAAGAGCTTAACGCCCACCTCACCATGCTGGAAGAAGCCGCCAAGCGTGACCACCGCAAACTTGGTAAACAAATGGACTTGTTCCACTTCCAGGATGAAGCGCCAGGCATGGTTTTTTGGCACAGCAATGGCTGGACCATGTTCCTAGAACTGATGAACTACATGCGTGAAAAAGTACGTAAACACGGCTATGTAGAGGTAAATACTCCACAACTGCTGGACGTTAATTTCTGGAAAGCATCCGGCCACTGGGACAAATACCGCGAAAACATGTTTGTCGTAGGTGAGGAAGAAGAAACCCCATTTGCACTCAAGCCCATGAACTGCCCCGGTAACGTACAGGTGTTTAAACAAAAAATTAACTCCTACCGCGAACTACCAGTGCGTATGGCTGAGTTTGGTAAAGTATTCCGCCAAGAAGCTCATGGCGCCCGCCACGGCCTCATGCGCGTACAAAGCTTCACCCAAGACGATGCCCACATTTTCTGCACCCCAGAACAGCTGGAAGAAGAAGTGATTAAAATGTGCGACCTCATTGCTGAAGTGTATAAAGACTTTGGCTTTAGCGACATCACCGTTATGTTCTCCACCCGCCCTGAAGAATACATTGGTACTCTAGAGGACTGGGAACGTGCTGAATCTGCTCTACAGAAGGTTTGCGACCGCTTAGACATGAAGTGGGAGCTCAACCCAGGTGACGGTGCTTTCTACGCACCTAAGCTAGACTTTGTACTACACGATGCCATTGGCCGTAGCTGGCAGTGCGGTACCATTCAGGTAGATATGAACCTACCAACCCGCCTAGACATCACCTACATGGGTGAAGATGGCCAAAAACACCGCCCACACATGGTGCACCGGGCTATTGTTGGTTCACTAGAGCGCTTTTTGGGTGTTGTGGTTGAGCACTTTGGCGGTAATTTCCCGTTATGGATTGCGCCAACTCAGGTTGCTATTACCGGCGTGTCCGAAAAACAGCATGATGGTGTAAATGCATTAGTGCAGGAACTGCAAGAATCTGGCATTCGCGCTATTGCTGATAACCGCGACGATAAGATCAATTACAAAATTCGCGACCTTTCTGTACAGAAGGTGCCGATTATTGCCGTTATTGGTGATAAAGAGCTAGAAAACAGCACCATTACCGTGCGCCGCTTAGGCTCCCAAGCGCAGGAAACTGTGCCACTGGAAGCGTTTAAAGCAGCCATTCGCCAAGAAATTGATTCTCGCGCGCTACCACCAAACTTTACCGATAGCCAGTAAAGCTTTGGTAAAGCCTTGTTTACTTGGGCTTAGCGTGCTACATCAGCTGCATATAGATTAATTAACAGGAGTTACGACCATTTCACGCTTTCGTGGCAAGGTTGAAAGAAACCGCGTAGAAACCCACCGAGTAAACGACGCCGTGCGCGCTGACCCTATTCGTTTGATTGATGAAAAAGGCGAACAAGTTGGTGTGGTATCCCGCGCTGAAGCATTGCGCCGCGCTGAAAGCGCTGGTCTAGATTTGGTTGAAGTAGCTGAAACAGCTAAGCCTCCTGTTTGTAAAATCCTTGATTACGGTAAGTTTAAGTACCAAGAGCAAAAGCGCGCTGCTGAAGCACGCAAAAAGCAAACCACCATTGTGGTTAAGGAGATTCCCCTACGCCCACGTACCGAAGACCATGATCTACAGATCAAACTACGCAAAGCACGTGAGTTCCTAGAAGCTGGTAACAAGGTTAAATTTAACCTGCGTTTCCGTGGCCGTGAGGTAATGAACCAAGAACTCGCACTTGGCCTGCTTACTAAGGTTGAAGAATCACTTGCCGAGCTTGGTAAAGTGGAGCACCGTCCTAAGCTAGAAGGTCGCTTCCTCTCCATGACCGTTGGCCCTAAAAAGTAGTCTATACAACAAGATAGCGAAATGTAAGTAACAATTTACTTACCATTGCGACATTGCAACAACCCCTCGTACCCGCCATCGCTTAACAGGCTGCATTTGTTGAGTTTTTTATCCATCACTAGCGTGTACGGTCGGCGCCATAATGGAATGTCCCACACCTGCTCGTATTGCCGCTGCTGCACATTTTGGAATTTACGTTGAGCTAACAGTGCGTCCATTTTAGCATCGCCACACCCGCCTCGGTTGAGCCCTTGTGGTGGCACATTATTTGTTGCAAACAACAACTCATAAATATCTGTATCAAACCGCCCTACCCAGGTCATGATGTTCACATCAAAATCCCCTTGGCGCACTTTAGCAAAATAGCTCGCCCACTCTTGCGGCTGTAATTTCACAGCAATCCCAGCTTGCTGCCACTGCTGCTGAATAGCCTGTGCCATACGCAACGCAAGTGGGTCGGTACTACTCGATACTGTTAAGTGCAATGGCGCCACATCATTATAGCCAGCACGCGCCAGCAAAGCCTTAGCCTGCGCAATATCATACCTATCTTTTGGGAATGACTCAAACATCGGATGGTTTGGCTGCAACAAACTTTGCGCAGGTTGTGCAGATTTACCCAATAACGCTTCACGTAGTGCTGTGCGGTCTAGCGCCAAATGCAAGGCACGACGCACCTGCACATCAGACGTTGGACGACCCTCACGACAGTTAAGCCCTAAATACGTATAACTCTCACTAGGTACCGACTGCGTTTGGTAACCACGGCGCTCCAAATACTGCACCAGCTCTGGTGGCAAATCACCATGCACCACATCAAGCTCTTGGCGTTGCAGCTTTAACGTACGCACCAATGGGTCAGAAACTGTTTGAAAACTTAACAGCTGCACACCATTGCCTAACACCAACTCGCTACGCGGCGTAAAACGCTCCACCTTAAATTCACCCAGCCCAACCGGCTGTGTTACCGCTTGCGGATTCACCAACGGTAATGCCAATGCTTGCACAAAACGCACATCTGCCCGCTTTAGCTGAAATTCCAGCGTCAATTCATCAACTATATATATAGTGTCTAATTCGGTGAGATAACTCTGCGCCGGGCTGGGCATATGCTGTACGCTCTCGTAAAACTGCTTTACCAGCGCTGCTGTTAATGGCGTACCATCATGAAAAACCTGCCCGACTGCTAGCTGCACACGCCACTTTACCGGGCTTAGCTGTGCTACCGACTCAGCAATAACGGGGATTGGCGTAAAATTATCATCTAGCTTTGCTAGGCCAGGTGCTACCAGCTGCATCAGGCGCATTGTGGTTGCATCTGCCGCACGGCGCGGGTCCAGCTGTTGCGGCAAGCTTGCCACGCCAATACGTAGTTCAGCAGACTGCTGCTGCGCCACTCCAGCTTGGAGCAGTAAAAATGCCACAGCCACCCCAGCAAAGATGCGCCAAAACAGGGGGGCTATGCGCGCTATACTCGCCATTACAATGTTATCGGTCATACTGAACGCACCATAACAGAAGGGGGCCTCGTGTGACTAGCGTGCGTAAACATTCAATGATCATGGCTGCAGCAGCGGCATTTACTGCACTGACAGCTCAGCCAGCACACGCCGGTTTTGCCAGCTGGATTAACGACACCTTCACTTTCCGCGAAGATCAACGCGAACGTGTACGCCCACAGCGCAACCTACCTCCTAAATATGTGGTAACCCCAAATTTTGATGAACAAGCTCAGCGCGAATGGAGCAACTACTACACCCGTGACGATCTAGAAGCTGTGCCGGGCCTAGATAGCGGCGCAAGTTATGTTCTGCGCCCAGTGCAATCAGTAGCGGAAGAACGTGTGTTTGAAGAAATGGCACGCGATGTTCAACGCGATATGCAACGCAACGAGCAAGAGCAAATTAATTGGCACACACAGCAAGGTGCTAACCCACAAGCTGCGCAACAAGTTTATGTAAACCACGGCTGGGTATATGTCGTACCAACTCAACCACAAGGCCAAATGCCACAAGGTTATCAAGCCATTCAGCAACGCCACCAGCACAACCAAGTACAACAACATGTGCAGCAGGCGGCGCCAACCTACATTGGCGAGCCAAACACCACCCGCCCAGCGCCTCAGCCAGCGGCCGAGGTGAATAAAAAAACCAATATCAGCAAGCCTGTACGCCAATGGAATGAAGAACCAGTTTCCGCTTTTTCCGCTCGCCCTGGCGACTATGACTATGTACCCGCCCAACCACGCGCTGTAGAGCCTGTGCCAGCACCGCGCCTGGTACCAGAAGGTGTGGAAATTATGCGCGCACCTGATTTTCCGGTACGTTTGCAGCCTTCCATAGCACAGCCGGCCATTGCCCCTGTACAAAACGATGGCATGACCGCACCACTCAGCGAGCCAGTACGCATTTATAGCGTGCAACCTGGCGATTCACTGTCTGGGATTGCGCAACAGCCGCAAATTTATAACGAGATGGAATTGTGGCCGCTAATTTACGATGCAAATCGCACTCAAATTGAAGACCCAGACCTGATCCACCCACGCCAAGAGCTTGATATTCCGCGCGAACACACTGCACAAGACCGTGCTAACGCTCGTGGCCGCGCTGCTGCCAAACAAGCGCCTTACCGCTACACCGACGGGTACTAAACACAACAAACCTTTTAAAAAAGCCCCTTGATTGGGGCTTTTTTTGTTGGGGGGCTTGACAGCGTTATCCACAGCCCTAAACTTATTTGTAAGACAACTATTCTAGCTATCGTTTAAAAAGCGATGAGTAGAATACTCTTGGTTTGTGCCGCCGCAGTAGCAGGCCTGACCAAGGTAAAACCGCAAAGAAATTTTGTGGACCCGGCATCCCAATTGATTATTCAACTGGTTGCCGCGGGGACTGGGGTGTCCCCAGTAGCGGGCATTGGCTTTGCCAGTGCACAGCTATAATACCATTATTACCGTTGTAGGAGCAAAAACATGGAAATTGTAAATCTCGACACCGTCAAACAAATTGGTACCGAGTACGGCTGGCCCGAAGATCAGCTAGAATCCGCTCTTGCAACCTCAATCCGCCTTAATTATGTAGAACGCGACCAGCTGGTAGAAGCTGATGTAAACCTTGAGCTGGGCTCTATTACCGCGCGCCGCCGTACTGGCCATGGCGAACGTGGTCACTGGGTAGATATTGAAAAACCCATGCTGCCCACCGTTAAGCAACTTATTGAAGTAATGGAACTACTACAATACGGTGATGGTGCCCCTGGCCGTATTCTAGAAGGTGTTGTTGCTGGCTACCGCGATGGCGGCGTTATTTACCGCGTGCAAGAAAACTTGCTGTTGGTCCCAGAAAACCTGCTTTCTGTGATGGATTACCACAACCGCCCAGAGCTAGGTAAAACACAAGTTTTGGCGCTATGTGCCAGCAAAGACCGCGAAAGCGGCATGCGCATTGCCACCCGCCGTGGGCGCGAATTTGTCGCCTCCCTTACCGAATGTTACTACCCAGGCTGCATTAGCGGCATTTGGATGGGTGCGAGTAACTCCTGGGCGGTGATTCGCATGAGTGCGGAAGATATGTCCGCTTGGTTGGAAAATGATGGTGTGAACATTAAACACCTGCAGGACGTACTTGGCCTACGTCGCATTACCCTACTGCCCGAAGGCATTACCGATGATGACCAAGAAAACCGTGATAGCGAGCTAAAACACTTTATTAATAACGCCTGGCGTGACTGCCGCATTCGCCAAATGGAACCTGAACTCATTGAGATTGTAACGCCTGTAGACCAACGTGATCCACGTAAGCTACGTACGTTTACCTCCATGCTCAAGAAAATCGCCCCAGAGCGCGAACAGCAAATTTACTGATATTTAGTCGGCAAAGCCGCCGTTAGGCACTCAGAAAATTTTCCAGCGGGATGAGATTTTTGTTTTACGAGGTTCGTGGAAACTCGAGTGTAGTAAGCTACATGAGTCCCGCGAAAGGACGAGTAAAATAAAAAGATCGCCTGCTGGGAGATTTTCACCCCTTGTAGCGAGAAAAGAAAGGCTTGGTAGGCTGCTTACCCTTACCTGGGAAACCAACTGGCTTTTTAACCTCATCAGCCTCTGCACCAGCCCAGCGATTGAGATTTTCCATAATGTTCTCCAGCTCTTGCTGCGCATAGGCCGTGTGCACCTTAAACTGTGGTGATGGATACGTTTGCGCTGCTTGCATCATTGCTGTGGCATGGCTTGGTGCCTCTTGCGGGCTTACAAATTCTTCTGCTGTGCTGGTGTTCTTCAAAAATACTAAAAACCGACTCATAACCTTACCTTATCTCTAACTGTGCTGGGTGTGTGGCACGTATCAACACACCATTTACGGGCATAGCAACCCCCCTTACCCGTACTGTTTTACCACGATAGGTAGGCACGGGGTCAAGCCCTGCTTGCTTAAAGGTATCCCAATCATCTTTCTCAATCGCTACGGTAAAATCTGTGCGCCAGTCTGCACCAAAGTTTAAGTAAATGTTTTTACCTACCTTTTGCGCACTTAGCACACGGCCATCCACCACTTGGTATTTCCCCAACCACTGCTTAGACCAATTTTGTGTTGCCCGCTTTGGTGCAAAACGCGCATGCCGCCAAACACCCTGTTGGTTATTAATAGCTTGCGCTTCCAGCTGCTGCAGCTCTACCGCCTTGGCCGCATTATCAGGGAATGTATAAACATGCGCCAAACCTTCTTCTACCAAAGTGCCGTTAACCCATAAATTGTCCGATGTTCTATACACGTGCGCCAATAAACGACCATACCGATCACGTGGTTTTGTTGCCGTTTCTAAACGCACTGCTTGCCCTTGCACCAACGCCTTTAAACGTTGCTTTGCTGTGGCTGATTCTACCTCTGCCGCATGGCGGCCATGCGCTACCTCTGGTGTATTAATGTCCAGCAGCCGTACATGTTCGCCACTTTCGGTCACAAAGGTATCACCATCAATAACATGGCGCACCGTGGCTTCCAGCGCCCATATTACCAATGGATTAAACAACACAGTAAGGAGGAAAATACGCAACATCATCATTGGCACTGAGTGTAACAAGCCATGTGTGTTGTTGCCAGCATTGCGCGACCATGCCATAAATGCGCTATGAGCAAATTGCAAATTACACCTATCAATGCCACCAACCGCGCTAATGCCGCTACTTTGGTTGCCAAAAGCTACGGTGCCGATGCCGTACAAATTATTAAAACCATGGCCGACCTACGCAGCCATGCCGACTATGACGCCAAGCTAGATGTTTTGGTACAAACCGAAGATAACGAAACCATTGGCTATGCTAACATGATGCCGGTACGCGCTGGCAGCCCACAGGCTGTGTTACTGGCTCCCCTAGCACTGGATGTAGACAAGAACCAAGAACTACTCCAACAGGTTATTCCCACGCTTGCAAACTACGCTAAGGAACAACACTTAGATTATTTGCTGATGCACGCCCGCCCGGAGGACTACGCTGAGTTTGGCTTTAAGCCGGTAGAAAGTGCGGTACAAGGCCTAAACCTGCCTGATGATGTAAAAATTCTCGCCTTTGCCACACACGACCAAACCCCTGATTTTGAAGAGAAAATCTCTTACCCAGAGCAGCTTTTATAAAAAAGTTATAAAAAGTATCAACTTTTTTACCCCCAAAGGGTTGCATACATATCTGCCTGCGCTATATTGATGGTTACCGAAAATTCACGTTTCTCGCCGCTGGAGATTTAACCAGCCCGATAATAGCTAGCGCCATTTCGCTAAGCTGAAACTTGAACCATTCCGGTAGGATGGAATTCCCCATCCGCAACCTTCCCAGAAAGGGAACGATATGATCAAATCCTCGGCCCCTCGTGGCTCCCCGGCCGCTACTGCGACTGGAGTTATTGACATGATCTCGATCCTGGCCGGCCGTTCCGCCGCACCGATGCCTGGTGCTGGCGCCAACGCGGACTGACATTCTTCCGATCATGAAGGAAGTCGCATGACGTAACCTCGTCTGCTGCTGTTGTTAACCTTCATGATTGTAAACCGCGGCCATGGCCGCTCGAACGGAGGACACGACATGTCCACCAAACTGCTGCAACCGGATTAGCTAGGTTAATCCGGGCTCTTTAAAACTGGGCATGCGCTATACGCGCAGCCCGTAGGGCGTGAGCAGCCCTCAAAATAGATGCCGCATATACGCGGGCAAACCCCTCAGTGTCTAGCACTGGGGGGTTTGTTGTTTTATGGTGGTGCCTTATGCAGCAACAACACCCACCCGTGAGCCAACAGTTTGATGATGTGTATTTCTCCGCCCATGGTGGTTTGGCAGAGGTACAGCATGTGTTCCACACCGGGAATAATTTGGCCGCACGTTTTGCCGCATGCCAGCAGCAGGGCGATACGTTTACCATTGGCGAGCTCGGCTTTGGCACCGGCCTCTCCTATGCCGCTACGGTACAATTATGGCAACAGGCACAGCACCAACAGCCAGCAAATCAACAAAACAACGCCAAATTGGTGTTTGTTAGCGTAGAGAAGTTTCCACTCGAATGGTCGGACATGGTGGCAGCGCTCACCCCCTGGCCAGCTGTTTTAGCACTGCTTACCCCCTTGGCAGAAACTTACCAGCAGCACAGTTCAGCAAATCAACCCACTTGGCTGACACATGAACAAGATAACATTACCCTCAAGCTCGGGTTGGGTGATGTGGCAGATATTCTGCCTGACTATCCTAGCAATATTAACGCTTGGTTTCTCGACGGCTTTACCCCTGCCAAAAACCCCGCCATGTGGACACCTGAGGTACTACAATACATTGCCCAAAAAACCATGCGTAGCACCACGCCACACCTTAATGGCACCTGCGCTACTTTTACTGCTGCCAGCGCTGTGCGCCGCGGCTTACAGGAAAATGGTTTTCACATGCAAAAGTGTAAAGGCTTTGCTTTTAAGCGCGAAATGCTAATGGGCAACATGTAAATAGAAATATTTACAAATATTTATGTTTTAGGAACATTTAAGGCTCAGGTACAAATGCGACACTTGTTACTCTACTGCTGGAATAGATACTTCGCCAAATGTAAGTGCCAAACCAGTAAGTAAAAGTAATAATAATAACGTCAAAAGCCGCCATAGGCGCTTTTTTTGTGCGCCGCTCAATGTTAGTCCGCTGTAACTTGTGTAACTCTTCATACGGTTAGGGTAAACTTAGGCAACAAAAACTGCAAAACTAAAGATACATCATTACTCATCATGATCCTCGACCCCGCTAGCTGGACCCTTATTGCCATTACCGTTGCCGCGCTTATTCTCTTTATTAGCGACCGCTTCCCGATAGACTCCATTGCTTTTATGGTGCTCCTCGCGCTGATGCTCACCAACCTGGTGCCAGCGGAATATATCCTAGACGGCTTTAGTAACCCTGCCACCATGACTGTTGCCGCCCTGTTTGTTGTATCCGCCGGGCTGGAGCGTACGGGTGTGGTACGCTTTATTGCGCAACGCCTAGGTAAACTGGTTAAGGAAGGGCAAACATTACTAGCGTTTGTGCTTTCACTCACCACTGGTGCTTTCTCCGCCTTTATTAACAGCACCGCAACCGTGGCCATTATGCTGCCCGTAGCGCTCAAGCTCTCCCGCAAAACCAAGGTTAGCCCCACACAACTGCTAATGACCCTTTCTTTCGCAGCACAGTTTGGTGGCGTTTGCACCCTTATTGGGTCTTCTATTAACTTGCTGGTTAATGGCTATGCCACATCAGCTGGGTTGGCTGGTTTCAGCCTGTTTGAGTTCAGCAAACTGGGTATTATTTGCTTTGTTGTTGGTACTGCCTACATGCTTATTGCCAGCCGTTTTCTGCTCAAGCCACGCGTTTCACCCGAGGATATTGAAAGCAGCTACAAACTCTCTGACTATTTACTAGAAATGGCTGTGCTAGAGAGCTCACCACTGATTGGCGAAAGTGCCCCAGAAGGACATATTGAAGCACTTGGTAAAAACATTACCGTGCTAGAAATTATCCGCCATGGCCAGTTCATTTGGGCGGGTAATGCCGGCCTTATCCGTGAGGGCGATAAACTGCTCCTGCGCGGTGAAGCTAATGCCATTTTAGACCAAGCAGAACGCCTAAAATTACAAGACTGGGGCGCAGGTAAGCTACCACAGCTCAAGGCTGATAAAATTCAACTGGTAGAAGTACAAATCCCCCGCACCAGCAGCCTTATTGGCAAATCTTTACGCCAAGTAGACTTCTTTTGGCGTTATCACGCGGCCGTACTTGGCCTTAAACGCCACGGTGAAGTGTTAGAAGAGCGTATTTCCGAGCTCACCTTCCACAGTGGTGACCAGCTGCTACTACAAGGCCACCACGCCGATTTAGAGCAACTTGCCGACACACACGATTTTCAACTTCTGCAAAACCTCAGCAGTCTTAAGCTTAACACCAAACGCGCGTTTATTGCCCTGCTGGTCATGGCTGGCTTTGTGCTGGCTGCTGCTAGCCCACATATTCCTGTGCTGGCCGCTGCTTTTGGCGCTGCCGCTGCCATGGTTTTCTTCCGCTGCATTAACCTGCATCAAGCTTATCAATCGGTAGATATTAAGGTCATCATGCTACTGGCTTGTTTAATTCCACTGGGTATTGCTATGCAAAAAACAGGGCTTGCAGCACAGTTTGTACAACTAGGGTTGGATCAACCATGGATTAACTCCCCACAAGCCGCTCTGGTGGTTATTTATGCAGTAACCATGCTGCTAACAGCAGTTATGAGTAACGCTGCCACAGCTGCGCTGATGGCACCATTAGCACTGGTACTAGCCGGGCAAATGAATGTGGCTGCCGAGCCATTTTTGGTAGCCGTAACCTTTGCTGCCAGCACCTGCTTCACCACGCCTGTAGGTTACCAAACCAACACTATGGTGTATGGCCCAGGGGGGTATAAATATACCGACTTTTTACGCGTAGGCTTACCGCTCAACCTTATTTTCCTGGCGATGACAACCATCTTAATTCCTAAGTTCTGGCCGTTTTAAAAGAGCTTTAACCAAAGCTTTGAGCGTTCTTCCTACGCCTAAAAAGGATATAGTAATCCTTTTTATGGCTACATATATCGGTAAGGTTAATTCATAGAAACAAGATGCTTACGCTGCCCATTGGCAAACTCAGCGTAAGTATCATACACCGCAACCAGCTCCCACCCTTCAATGGTTTCGCCAATCAGCAGCACACCTTCACCACCCTTGTGGTAGGCAATAATTCCCTTATCCGGCACCAGTGACAGCACCTCTAGCTTAGGGAAATCAGAAGCACGCAAACGTGGCTGCACACCCTGAGGGATACGCACACGTGGTGTTTGCGGCACAAAAGCTTCTACATCAAAGTCGTTAAACTGGCGCACTTGCGGCGTCGCCTCAGCTTGTGGCTCTGGCAAGTATGGCAGGTTATATGGGTTGTCTGGGCTTAGCTCAGCACGTGGTAGCGCATTAGGGCCAACCTGTTGTTGTTGCTCTGCTTGCGCACGCTGCACACGTGCAGCCTGACCCGCCTGTGCTAGCGCCAAATAAGGCTCTGGGTTATCAAAAAATTCTTTTGGACTTGGGCGCTCGCCAGGGTTTTCAATTTGCGCCAATACCATGCGGTACTGGGTCATTCTGTCATCTAGCTCAGCTTTAAGCACCGCTGTGCGCTCATTACGTTCAGCACGTGTCATCTGCGCCGGATCAATCTCTACCTCAGCCTCACGCTCACCATCTGTCAACGCTGCCTCACGCTTACGCTTTTCTTCACGAGCTTCCAAAATAGCTTTCTGCAAATTCGCAAACATGCTGACATCTTCTGGCAGTTCAGCTTCAGCCTCAGCCACTACTGGCTCATCTGTCTGTTTTGGCTCAACATCTACAAACTCAACTTTTGTGGCAGGCTCGGCCTCAACAATTTCCACAACTTGTGGCGCGCTTTGCTCTTGCTTTTCAGCGGCTGCCATAGCATCAAATTCATTGGTCGTATCCGCAGGTTGCGCTGGTGGTTGTGGCAACTCAGCTGGCTCCGCAGCTTTGTTTTCCACTTTCACAACTTGCACTTTTGGTGCGGGCTCAGCCACTGGTGCAGCTGGCTTATCAGCACCCACAATAACAACCTCTACCGGCGCCATAACATCACTTACGGCCACACCACCTGCTTCGGCTGGAATCTGCTCAGAGAACTCGCTCAGCGTGCCTGTTGCACGCGCCAAACCTTCCTGTACTGAAGTTAAATTCTGTACGGTGTAATAACCACCACCGAGCAACAATACCAACACCCCTAGCAACAAAGCATTACGCGCTGCGGGGCTGCCGTCTTTATCGCCACCATAGGGCTGCATTTCAGGTAGTTCTGGTGGTGTATCACCTTTTCTGCCACCCAATTGCGGTGGCAACCCTGGAATACCTTCCATCTTCGGCATTTTGAACCCAGCACGTGGCTTCTCTTCGCTCGCCATTGGCGCCTCAGCTTCTGGAGCTGGTGCCATTGGTGCTTTCATGCTCGCTTCTGGTACCGGATCGGCATAAAAATCTGGTGGCGGTGCAGACTGTCCACTTGGCGCTTTTGCTGCTGCTAAACCTTCTGGTGCTGCAGGCTCTGCAGACGCTTCTTCCGCTGCTGGTGTTGGCAAATCATCTTGTACCAACTCATCAACATCCCAATCATCTTCCGCGCTTTCTTCTGCTACCGGCTCTACTGCTGGAGCTTCAGCCGCTGCGGCAACTGGCTCAGGCTCAGTAGGCGCTTGAGCCTCAGCCTCTGGCGCTGCTGCGGCAGATTCGTTTTCCCAACTTGGTGGTACATCTACCTGCTTTGGCTCATCGGTAATATCATCGCCAGGGAAGTATGGCATGGTGCCATCATCATCACCCATGAGCGGTGCTGAATCTTCACTCGCTGCAGAGTCCATAGGCACAGGCTCTGGGAAATCAGCCGCTGTTAAACCTTCCGCCTGTGGTGGGGTAAAACCTTCTTCTTCAGTTTCTGGAGCGTCTGTGGTCACAGAGTCCGCAGCTGGTTCTTCAGCTTTAACTTCTTCCACAGGTTCAGGCTGTGGTGCTGGCTCAGCTGGGCTATCTTCTTTTGCCGCGGCAGCCTGTTCCTTAGCTTCGCTACTACCATTTTCTGGCAACCACGCGCTTAAATCATCTTCATCATCTGCGCCATAGGCACTTGCTGTATCGGCTGCAGGCGTTGTTGGCTCAGCAGGTGCTGCAGCTTCAACCGGCGCCTCTTCTGCAATTGTTGCTGACGCCTCTACTTCTTGCTTAGGCTTACGCGTTTTACGAGCCGATGAAGTCGGCTTTGTTTTGGTGAGGCGAGACGGCAGCTGGCGTTTTAAAACCATGCACGCATACTACTCAAAAACAACCAATTAAGGCAATGACTAAGCACGATTAACGACACAAAATGCACGCGCGTGCTAAGAATATATCATATATGTCACAGATTACTGCTGTGACTGGGCTTGTTTTGCAGCACGCACACCGTTTGGATACGCCTCAGCAAACGCTAATGTCGCCTGCCACCAATCCCCATCATGCTTGGCGCGGAACTTATTCAACTCTGAGACATCATCTGGTGTTGTTGTAGCAAGGGCATAGGTAAGCTTGTCTGTCAGTAGGCGACATACCGTCTCGCCATGTGGGCTCATTAAGTAAAACTCCGAGTAATACCCAGGCTTAGTTTCTAAGCTCGCCACATTTGCTTCATGGCGTTCACTCTTCAGCCCCAATACCTTCATCAGCGTTGGAATCATCTCACGCCGTGGTTTAAGAATAAGGCGCTTGGTGATGTTACCAATAACGGCTTGACCAACATCGGTGGTTAAATCTTCCTCATTTTGGCTCGCAATACCACACATGCAATTCAATGAACGGTAAGTACGGAACGCACGCTTAATTTGGTTAGCCACCGCGGCACCACCTTTAGCGCTTATCATACTAATCATCTCGTCCACCAGCAGGTGCTTCTTCTCACCACGGTCACCTTGGTACATCACGTTATCCAGCATGGTGAAAATGCTGAAAATAATCACATCAGAAATGCTCTCATTCAGTACATTTTGCAGGTTGAATACCACCAACTTATCTTGCTCGCTAATGGCGGGTTGGCCATCAAATAACTTGCCGTACACCCCAGCCTCACAATAGGACCCCATAGACTCCGACATAGAGTGTGCCAGCACCCGTTGCTCTTCATCCTTAAACGGGAACTTAAGGAACGCTTCACGAATCCATGTTGGGCGCAGAATATCACCCTCCGGCACAATGTCGTACGCGTAGGCCACCACTTCTTCAATCAGGAACTTCTCTTTACTGCTAATGGCCCGGTCATCACCCCGCTGCACCATTAGCTCCACTGCTTGTGCCCATTGCTGCAAGCGTGTTTTGTTAATTTCACCAGCAAACGGGTTGATGCAACTTTCTTGACGATCTAGATCAATAATAATCAACCGACCCATTGTTTCTGCAAAGCGGTCGTAGTCGTCTTTAATGGTCATTAAGTACTGTTTTTTCACCCCAGCGCTATACAGCTGCAAGGTTAGGTCCACCACTGCAAAAGACTTACCCGAGCCCGATGTCCCTGTAATAGCGTAGTGCCAATTCACAAACTCCGGCGAAGTATGGTCAAAAAACACAATTTCATCATCACGGTTGAGGTACATCGCCTGCGGCTGATGTTTACCGTTCCAGTCGCCAATAATGTGACCATGCACAGGCAACAGGTCGGCAATATCATGGCTCAAAACACGGCGTGTACGCGCAAATGGGCGAGTAAAATCATTACGGAACACAAGCGGCCAACTATAGCTCATCGCCTGCAATGCCATAGACTTCTCAATATCCGGTACCACACTCGCCTTTTTCAGCACTGCGTTAAGGCGTAGCAAGGTATCTTCCACTTCTTCCTTGGTTTTACCATGCACAATCAACCCCATCATGACGTACATAATTTTACGCCCGTGGAACAAATGCTGCTTCACTTCCGATGCTTGTGCCGCAAACTCGGCCGCATCTTCACGGTTAAATACATTAGAAACACGCTTACGTAGCTCACTTGCCAGCGTCAGCTTAGCGCGTTCCAAGCTTTGGTTGGCGGCAACAAAGTTGCAAAATAATGTATGCTGCCCCAGCAAACTACGCCGCAGCGAGAACAAATAATCAGGCCCCACCACATCAGGCATCATCGCCAGCATCAGCACACCGTGGTAGTCATCTCCCACTTTTACCAAATAATGCTCATTATCAATTGGCAGCGGGAACATTTGGTCATTCAGCGGTTCTTCAGCACTAATAACTTCTTTTTGCTGTGGATCAGCATAACTTGGGGCATAAGCTTGCCAGTAGTGCTTTTTCAGCTCTTCTAGCGTCATACGCTCCATACGGAACATATCGCTCAGCGTACTCTCGGTAGATAAAATAATTTCATGAAACTCTGCCAGTGTCCCCTTACTCAGGTCATCCAATAATTTACCGACTGAGCCTTCCATAGGAATTTTCAACGCCCGCAATACACTTGCCCCCACTTGGAACAAACCACTAAACAAGCCATTTAGCGCGCCTAGCTTGTCGCCAAATGTTGGTGAGCGCAGCGTAATAATCAACTGTGTGTCGCGCAGGCGGCTGTACAAACCATCGCCTACCATGTAACCCGCAGCACCGGCATGCCACAGCTTTTCAGCACGGGACTCCCGCAACTGTTGTGCACGCTCATCTCCTGTTGGCAGGCTTAAATACTCTTGCAAACGATCTTTTAAATTATTGTGCGTGGTAATAATCAGCTGCGCTTCATAGTCAGCAGGTAAATTCTCTAAAAAGGTGCGTAATTCATTAATGGTATGCGCCACACCATTATCAAACCCGTAACTCGCAGGTACCGAGCACTTCCACGCCACACCCAAGCTGCCGTCTTGCAGCAAGTGTACGCGGTGGAATTTGCTATCCGCCGTTTCCTCAAACTCAAAGTACGGTAATTGCTCCCCAATACGATTAGGACGAATAGGCAGGTTTTTCTTTTTATTTACCATACCAATACTTTACGCAGTTTTTGTGCCAGACGCAAAAAAAAGCCCCAACGGGGCTCCTTTTTTTACGAATAAATTATAACCACTCACGTTATTGAGGGCTTGCCATGCCGGGTATCCGCGGCGCGGCGCTGCTCTCCAGCGGTTGTTCGTTTGCTGGGCGTACCCACTCATAACGCTCGGTGAGGAAAATAGTACTCCAGTTACCAAATACACGGGTGTTATTGGCTGTTACATGCGGGTATGTCCATACCAGCAGTGTTTTTGGTGGCGCTACTACGGCCAGCTCTTTTTCTGGAATATAGGCTGGCTGCTCAATACGTGGACGCTGCTGTATACGCACCATAGGGCGCTGTGTGCCCATGCTACCGGCGGCTGCTTGGTCACGCGCCACAGCTAACGAATCATCCATAGACATCGGATACTCCGGTGGCAATGCACTACCATAATACTTACACCCCGCAAGTGTGGTGGCTGCAATCATCATCAAAGCAATATATTTCATAGCTTTTTCTCCCTAACGGTTTTCCGCATTAAATAACAAGGTCCAAGCGCCGCCTTCACTGCGCAGCTCAGTACCGCTCAAAATTACCAAGTGTAGCTGGCGTGTCGCATCTACGCGCACAAATGGCACCACACGGTTTACACGGTCAAACAAGTAATCACGCAAGCTGCCTACAGCTTGCTCCACACCACCAGCAATTTCAGCACGGGTTTCATCCCCTGTTAGTGTTTGCTGGCTCACACCATCGGCATTGGTGGTAAAGGTAGATTCATTTTGCTCCACAATGGCAGCCACACCCGCAGCAAAGTCTGCCAACATAGCAGCAGCTAGGCGCGTTGCATCACCCTCATAAAACACACCGGGGATACCAATAATACCGTCATCCGCATCCACTACATATCCGCTTACGCTGTAGGTTACCGCACCACGGTCGGGGTACACACAGGTCATACGGCTTGGCTTACCCATGGCCCGCTCGGTAGAAATATCACCCTGGAACTCCACCAGCATAAAACAGCCATCCAAAATTACCGTAGAATTTGCTGCGGTTTTATAACGCCCATCCAAGCGCACCAACGCTGGTGTTGGCTGGCCACCCACCAAAGCATCCAAACCATTTAGCAATGTACCTTTTACAAAACCAAGTGGTGGAATAAACGGCAGTACTGGCTCTTCCGGCTCACCTGCTTCCAAACCATCATTATCAGGGTCAACACGACGAGAACGGCCAGAAGTGGTATCAACAACACCACCTAGCAGAGATTGGTCGCTGCCAACCTGTAGGCTGGCGTTACCTAAAGGGGTTTGCGAAATCCTTGTACGGCGCGGCTGGTACGCATTTACATCATTCAGCGCACCAGTGGTGCTCAATGGTGTTTGTTGCTGCAAACGCTGTGTTTCCTCAGCAATTTGCTGAATCACTTGACGATCGCGGCGGTTTGCGTCCTGCAGGTTACGAATCTCACTGCGGAACTCATCTACCACACCACGAATTTCCTGCTGTAGCTGTTGGTTTTGCGTAAACATGTTTTGCATTTGCTGGTCAGCTTGGTCTAGGCGAGTTTCTACCTGGCCCTGCAAGTCAGACAGTGCTTGCTGTTGTTGCTGCAACCAACGTTGAGTCAACGCCGGGCGGTCAATATCTACCCCTGCAAATGGGTTTTCTTGTGGTTGAGCATTTACATCAGCATTTACAGTTGCAGGCTGTACTGGTGCTGCTTGGTCGTTACCACCACGGCCAAACACAGCAAAAACCAAAATCACCGCTAGTGCTACCACCACAATTTGTTGGTTACGCGGTAAAGCTTGGAATTTTTCTACCAGCGGATTCTGCTTCGTAGCAGGACCTGCATCTTTATCGGCTTGTGCTGCTTGATCAGCAACTGAAACACGGCCAGAAGCCTCAGCCTCTAGTGCATCTAAATCCAAATCCGGCGGAAGGTTACTTTTATCTGCCACGGTTATCCTAACTCAATAAACTTACTTCGTTGTCGCATCACTCTACCCAAGGTCGGCGCCAGCTGCAATCAGCATACTTAACGCCCTATGCTACTTGTTCTTGCGGTTGCGCCTGTTTTTTAGGCCCCACCACACATTGCAAAATTACCCGAGCGCCTTGCTGACGGTAGCCATCACCCAGCTCATCCACCAGGTTCATTAACTCCTCAACATTCACCCCATACCAATGGCCTAGCACGACCTGCCCCGGCGCTTTTCGCCAGAGCTTGTGGCGCATTTGTCGCAATGTAAGTGAGCGCTCACGAAAATCGTAAAACGCATCGTACAAGCCGTTTTGAACACCATCCAACTCAGTTTGAACCTCGGCATCGCCTAGCAAAACTTGCACCGTTTGCTTCAACTGGCTTTCTGGCACGTGGGCCAACATCAACCCTTCGTGCTCGGCAAATACCTGCTCGTCCGGCATTTCCAAGTCCAAGTAACGCTGCAAAAACGGGTAAGGGTCGGCTGTATTTCCTTCCACAGGCGGCATTACACGGTCAACCACCCATGGTGCTTGCTCCACTGTACGGGTACTTTTCAGGTACGCCTCTACATCAACCTTTGGTGTTACCACTTTTGCCAAACGCGGCTCATCTTCCTCTGCCACCGTGGCATCTAGCCTAATCCCTGGCAGCAACTGAGGGAACCACATGTGGTCCAGCTCATACTCCATTTGCACTGGTAACGGGTGATACCCCACACCGACAATTTCTTCTGCCGTACGCACGCGGTCCACAGCGCTTAATGGCGTTAAATTCATTTGCTCACGCTCCACAAATGTGGCGTGGTTCAATGTATCAAACGCTTTCATCGGCACTACTGGATAAAAACGCGTTTTCATCTCCTCCGGCACAGGTGCCAAAGATGGATTATCCATATACGGCTCACGAAAAGCACGTTGAATCAGCTTGGTAGAGTCATACACATAGTGCAGCGGGTCCCACAGCGGGCCGCTCAGCTGTACAAAACGACCTGTCGTAAGCTGCCAGCCCCAAATTGCCGGCTCCTCAAAATGCTGAGGGTGCGTGGGCAACCATGTATCAAACCATGTATCGGTACTGCGCTGGTGTGGCAAACGCAAATCTGGGAACAATGCAGCAGGTGCATCAGCGTGCGGGCTTTGGTAACCACTACCATCGCTTACCACCACTTGCGCTTTTTTAATTGCATCGCCCGTTACATAACCAGGTTTACGCACCTCCAAAATGGTGCCCTGCGGGGCATCATTTGGCTGTGTTTCAACAATTTCATGCAATCCCAACACAGCACGGCCTGGCCAAAAATCTTCCAATTCAAACTCGGCCGATACTTGGTTAAACCCATTTGCCGCTTCCAGCGTTGGTACCACTGTACAGCCTTGCAAAAACAGTTCCTCAAACCAGGTCTCACCATCGTTAGCGTCGTAAAATTCTTCATACGTCTGCCCAGTAGGACGGCTTGCCCACGCACTCATTAATTCTGCCGCGGCTTCCTCTGCTTCCGACTTATCAATGCCATCACGCCGCGCAAACAACATCATGGTTTGTGGCAGGCGCCACCCGTCTTGGTAAAACGTATCTGGGCGTAGTTTATAAGGGTAATTCTGCGGGTTGTTATATGCCGCACATACTCGCAAATCAGGGCTACCTGTTGGCGCCATGGTCGCATCAAAGCTCATGTCCAACGTGCGCCACTTAGTGAAGAACACATTATCAATCAGCTCAGCACCTGGCACATCGGCGGTTACATCAAAACAGCCTTTTGGAAATGTAAATGTCGGCCCGGTGGGGAAACTATCGTACTGCTTGGTCATGGCACCCGCCAACCCGGTGCAAATGACACGCCCCGCTAAGTCACGTACAAACAAGGGTGCCACTGGCACTTCATCATCAACACCGGCAGCTTTAGCATAAGTATCGTCACGCATGGTGTGGTGGCCACATGTATCAGCCGCTACTGGCAACTCATACTTTTGCAGCACCGGCACAGTCTCGGCCGTTTGTTGCTCATCAATCAACAGAGGGTTCAAGCTTGTCAGCGCATCTTCACGCATCACATCGGGGTGTTCACCGTGGCTTAGGTCAAATCGACCAGCCAACACACGCACACTGTGCTCCGGCCATACAGGAGGGGGTGGTGTTACAAACTTATCACGTTTACGTCGCGCCATTGCCGTAGGTTACGGCAAACAAACGCATACAGCAAGTGTGCAGAGGTTACTAAATAACCTTACCTAACTTTACGGTTAGCAGTTTGATCATCATTAAAATGCACAACACCAGTGCTGCCTGTCAAATTAGCACCAGCCTCAAACATACTCAAAGCCTCTTTGAAGTTAGCACTTGCTGTGGAAAGATCTTTCATAGCGGTATCATACTTAACACCATATGAGAACTTGGCATTACCCTTACTATCTGCAGCGCCAATTTGTTTCGCCTCATTTTGAAACCCTTGGCCATTATACTTACCAGCTGTTTTCAAACGTTTAAGCTCAATCGCAAACTCACTATGCAACTGCGCTGCTTTAACCGAGGCCTCACTCTGTGACATGCCCTGCTTCATCAAGCCCTTACGAATGTGAGAGAACATCATATCATGCCCGCCATCAAACATTTTACGCTCACCCGTTACACTATCTTGTACCGAAAAACCACCCACAGAGTGCCCCATACCATGGTCTTTCCACACAGATTTACCAATCTTATCGGCCATTTCTTTCACTTGGCGATCTTGGAACAATGCCTGTATAGACTGCTTACCCTGAATGCTCTGCATATACATGTGCCCCATAGCACCTTGCATCATCAAGTTGCCATACTTCTCATGGCGCTTAGCAACATTACCAGCCTTAACTACCTCATCATTCCAGTTAACACGGGTGCGCTTCTTCCTATCATGATCCTTATCATAATTATCATGGTGCATTTTCCGCGCCGCGGCCTCTGAACCAGCTATAGCTGTATCAGAACCTACAAACGCATCTTGTGCAGCTGTTCTAGATTCACCTTCTGGGTAATTACCTTGTTCATGCTCCTTAAACCTACGCAGGCTCTCATATGTTTGGTATTTTTGCTGCTCACTCAGTTCACCATATTTACCATTAAAGAAAGCTTGCTTACGTCGTTCAAGCACCCCTTGTTCAATAGCGCTCTCACGCTCTTCAGTCGTTGCATCGGGGTTGTTTTTATCATACTCAGCAATAACTTCCGCTCTTATCTCAGCCTGCAGGTCAAGGTCACCCACAGTACCAGCAGCATCTAAGCTATCAAACTCTGCATCAAATTTTCTTTTGTAGTAGCTTTGCACATCAGCAGAATCAACCGTAGCACTTTCCCAATCCCGTGCTTTAGCAGCATCAAACTCTTCACCGCGCTTGTTCTCTTCTTCGGCAATTTCTTTACCTTGGCTATAACCTTCAAAACCAGCGTTGGCTACTTCTGCTATGGGTTTAAATGCCCCACCACCTACGGAGCTAAATACTTCCGCTGTTTGTGTTTTAGCTGTTTTTGCAGCAATAGCCATCATACGGCCGCCAACGGCTTTTGCCCCTAACGCCCCGGCAACACCGCCCATACCACCAGTAGCTAACACAGTAACACCACTAATGGCGGCAATTTTAGCATTCCGCTCCGCCTCATCAGCAACGCGTTTTGGTGCCTCATCCATTTGTGCAATACGCTGAATAATCGCCTGCGGGTTACCTACACCAAACAATAGGAACACCGCAATAGCTGCCGACGCCGTATAACCAGCCGAAACAACCGCTACAAAGAACGCATCCGTCGCAATATCCGAGCCAGTGGCCTGCATAATCTCATAAAACACCATGGAGAACGCGGTTACCAAAGTATAGGCAAGTGGAATTGTGTTAATAACAAGCGGTACCAATACAGCCGTCATCAGCACACCCATAGCATAACCAGGTATGAGCAGCCCCATAAGCATTAGGAACGGGGTAAGAATAATTACAAATCCAAGCGCAAACAGGATCATTTTATCCATAAAGGTGATGTAAACCATCAAACCAGCACCATCAAACCAACGTCCAACAACCACGCTAATTTCCGCCACCCAGGTAATAAGCCCCTGCACGGCATCAATATCACCCAAAGTTTGGCCTACCAAATCCCCACGAGATGCATTCATGCTGTCATCCAACGCAGCACGGCCATGGTCGGCGGGCACCAGTGCCAATTGGTCCATTGTTACCAATCCCACACGTACCAGTTCGTTATAAAAGTGCATGCGCACCGCTTCTTCTGCTGACGGTGCTGCTGGATAGCGGCGATGTGCCTCAGCTTTAAAGTAATGGTCTTGTGCGGCATTAGCAATGGCCGTACGCGCTGTACGCGCATGTTCGGTACCAGGCAGCTCAATACGGGCAGCCACATCACCATCCATACTACCATTTTGTAAAACCACCATACCTTCATGGTTCAATATCGCGGTTTCGCCCACAGCTACTATGCTGGCACGGGTAACCTGGTGCAGCTGACGGCATGTTTGCAAAGTATAGGAAGGCTCAAAACGTATAAATCCACGCCCAGCACTGCTCGCAACACTTGTCCAAAAGGGACTGTCACCAGTGGGTACCTCAATCAGCGCCACACCTCTATCTGCTATTACCCCTGGCGTTACTGTTTGCGCCTGGTGGCTATAACTTGTGCCAACAACGCCAGAGCTATTCCTAAAGATATTACCCAAACCTAACGTACTAGCAGTCCATAATACATTGCCAATAATATTACCACGCGGCGGTGCGCTTATTTGTCCAGGGTGGCCCAGCATAACAGCGGTGTGTTTTTGCAGTTTATCTTGAACTTCTGTAGATTCATCTTCCAGCAACTCTCTCAACACAGTTTCTTCTGATTTATCACCACCAAAAATCCCCCAGCCACCAACACCACCTGTTCGGGTCAAAACGGTATGATAGTCTGAGTTAAACAAACTCACCACATCACCAACCTGCGATGTACTAATCTCAACAGCGGCAAAGCTTGGGTTTTCCCAGTGCCAGTGTCTATCTAAAACACCTAAATCAGCTTCGGCTAGCATGCCAGTATCTAACGGCACAGCAAGCGGGCGGAAGTAACGAATATTGCTTGAATTAGCAATTGTCCCCTTTAGCTGCTCATTTTTTACTTTTGCTAAATAGTCACGCCCTGTACGTGCCACTTGGTCATACGTAAATAGTTTCTGGTGCAAGCGGTTCAGATTGCTTACAGAGTTATCTAGCAGCGATGAAACTGGCTCATCACATAACGAGCGATAGGTAAATACCAGTCGTGCCAAATCATGCTGGCGCTGGAAGGTCAAGTCACCGTCATTACCAAAATCTGCTAACCCAGAAAGAGACGCAAAAAAGTTACGAATCCGGGGCTGGCCACCCGAGCTATCCGGTACAAATAGCGCTGTGTAGACCGCACGGTGCACACGGTTAATAAGGTCAATAGCAACAATTTGCGGCATAAACCCAATAACCTGAGCCGTCCCAGAACCTGACTGGTTAACACTCTCCACCGTATCTCTAAATGTTCTAGCCTCCTCTTCACCAGTCTCTGCATTTCTTACTTGCGTATTTAGCGCTGCATTTGGTGGTGTACCTTCTTGGTCTACCATTGGCTGTAAATCAGCCGAGTAAATTACACCCGTTTGGTTACTAATTGGGCTTGCCAGTAACGTATCATCAAACTGGTGGAATAAAATACCGCTCGCATAAGGGCTTAACAGTGTAACAACAAGAATCAGCAGCCAAGGGCCAATGACACTCAACTTATGAAAGCCTTTATTGAGCAAAATAAGCACCGCACCAACCAAACCAGCAGCCAGTGCCAAAAAGTATAGATTTTCATCACCACTACCGTGGCCTGCTAATAGCTGGAAGAAATACCCCTGCTGTGCAAAAGCAGCCAACGTTGTGTTGACCTGCTCAGGCAGAAAACCAAAATCAGGAAAGCTCATCTACACATCCCCAGCACTGGTCGTTGCGTTTTGGCGCGCCTGTTCCGCCATCATCTTAAGCTGTGAAACATATTCATCCACACGCTCAATCTCTAACTCAATGGCACGTAGTACTTCTGCCGGTGCCGGCTGTGCTGACTGGTACTGATAATTAAAATCAGCATACTCTGGCCCGGTAAATATTGCCCCAGCCGTTTGGTGCTCGCGCAGCGCAGAGCGCAACTGTTGTCGCACATGGCGTAATACATCTAAGGTTGCGGCATAAGCAATACGCTCAATATGCGGTGCTAACTGCTCAGATATGTTAGAGCCTTCAGCAAAAATCTCTGTATATGCTAAACTGCCACCTGGGCGGTTATAGGCACAGGCTACCGCCATATCAATCAGCTTATCTGCACGGTCTTGCGGTGCTGGTATGCTTAACTCGCCCACACCACTCGGGAATGCCACCTGGTCACCCGCCATACCTTCAAGGAAACCAATAAACTGGCCATGTAAACCGCCTACGTTATCTAGACTACAGCCTGTGTTTTGGCGGAACAATTGCGCATCATAAAAATCATCACCACTGGTCAAGTCTACCGCACTGGCAGCCTGCGCCAGGCTTTGCGCCATAGGGTGCACATTACCAATAGCATTCTGGCCGCCCTGGTTAAGCCGTAGCTCAAACAACGCTTGCTCAGCCAATAACACCACCTGATATGCCGTCAGTTTATCATCACCCACTGTAATGCGGTATGGCCGGCGCAGCTCCTGCATAACCTGTAAGCTTTGGTCTGCTACACCAGTAACCAGAAAACCAGCTGTTTGTGCAGCACGACCCAATACAGTCATCCACGGACGAGGTGCAGGCGTAGCCTGAACATAACAACTCGCTCCCTGTCCATCTAAGCAGAAGTTGCGCTCTGAGACTAAATCAACCCACCAGCAACGCTGGAAAGCCGCCCCGCCGCTATTATCATTCACATAACCACCATAAGACGGGTTATAAACCCCACATAGGTTCCGCAACGTCAGGTAGCCATGTAACTTAGAGTTCATAACCGCCGAAGCCGCCTGCACACCAACACCAGCCGCTATTGACTTGCTGTTATCAACTAAATTGCCATCATCCCCAACAGTGTAGCTGCTTTCCAGGCAATCTATCGCAACCTGGCTATCATAGCCTTCACCAGCTGCCGCCAGTTGTTCAGAACAATAACGACTAGCCTGCGTTAAAGCCTCACGCTGTACTGGGGTTGTTAAGGCCAAAGCACGGTTCTGAAAATCTCCATAGCGCTCCTGCCCGTCTGATAACATCGCTTGATACACAGCAGCTGTTTGTGGGCTAGCCAACGCCTGCGTTAACAAAAAGTTATACATTGGCGTGCCTTGCATATGCTCTTCAAAAAACACTTGTGCTTGGTCGCTATTAAAATAGTTTTCTAAATACTGGTCACGCCCCACCAGCGCTGGTCCAGCATAATAGTGTGCAAGCTGGTCTACATCTACATCACCATTTTCCGTAAACTGGTCGGATATTTTAGGCTGCGAAATTGCATTATAGTGCGCATTTGCTCGCTGCACATCTGCATCAGACATGGTTGGAACAGCCATACCGCCAAAGGTAGTATCAATACCCACACCCTGTAACTGCGGTGAAACTGGCGCAACACTCCCACCAGCAGCACGTGTTGGCGCTGGTCGCTGCTCTGGCTCACCAATAGCAGGCACACTAGCGCCGGAGCCACCACCTAAGCTACCAATAATACCGTTCAACAAATCATCTAATACGCCGGTGTTTAAATTGGACCCACTCTGCCCCGAAAACGGTGGAGGTAAACCAAGATCACCAGAGCTAGCACTACCCAACAAGCTAACACCAAAACCAATAATGGCAGCGCTATCACCACTTTGTACTGCACCAGTGAGCTGGTTTACTTGGTTAGCCTGGCTGCTTGTAATAATGCCCTGATTACGCGCAGCACCACTTAAACTTCCTGTATATCCACCACTGTTATGCAAGGCGCTATATTCGTTAAACTGTGCAGAGCTCCATTCTCCACTTTCATACATGGCAACACCAGCGCCATACTCACCATAGCCAGTAGAGCCACTTGCCATACCTTGGTGATATGTCAGCGCATTCTGTGCTGCTGTTTGTTGCTCTAGGTTTAAACTGCCATTATTCAATAAGCCTTGATAATAATTGGCCTGGCTTTGGTGATATGTTGGCGTATTCACGCTATACGCATAATCATCCCAATAATCAGCATGGCTGCTACCAGCCACACACAACAACACAACCAACAGGGGCGCAAAAAATTTCTTCATCGTTACGTTCCGTAATCTTATGGCACGGGACACAATTGCATACATCACACCCTCAATATGGGGTGACCCCTCCTAAATTTCAAGTGCTTCACACATTAATTTGAGCTTTTTTTCGCGCTGCCTGTGGCCTTTGTGCTGGGAGATTTCACCTTCACCGGCACAGGACCCTTATTAACCAAAGCAACACGCAATGCATTTACATGCTGATCTAGCGTATCAATGAGCTCTGCCACTTCAATATGTTGCTGGCGGCGCAGCTCCAGCTTGGCCAAGTCTTTTGCGGCAATTTCCAACCCATGCACAGCGCCCGAAACCCGTTCCGAAACAGCATAATACGCCCGCATTTCTTTCATCAGCACGTCTAGCGCTTCGGGGCTACCAAAACGGCTCAGCTCTGCGGCTTGCAGTTCTTTCTTTAACCGTTCAATCTCGTTAAACGCTTGTACCAAATCATCAGTTTGGCGGTTAATTACACTCTCACGCTGTGCGGCCCACACTTCAGAGTCACGCAACGCTTGTTCGTAAGCCTCCAAACGGCGTTTTTGCGCTGCCGAAACATTATCCAACTTTTGTCCTGGCACTTCTGCCGCAGCTACTGCTGCCTCTGCTGCCAACGCCTTACCTTGCGGTAAATGCTTTTCACTAAAGGCAGCCAAACGGTTTTCAGCTGCTGCCTCATACAGTGCGGTAAACTGGCTACCCTTACTCCACTGCACCCCAGCAGCACGAATAAAATCCGCTACCTGATCTTGCAGATCGTGCGACAAATCAGTACAGCTACTCGCATTAGTAATTTGGATTAAACCATCTGCAAACAATTGTTGTAATTTAGCCGAGCCACGGTTACGTAATTTACTGTAAACTATTACATTTGTTCGACTAATTTTAACTATATCTGCAACTTTCTGCTGCGATAACCCTAATTCTTCCAACGCTGCAATAGCGTAATACAGGTCAACTTTATCAGGACTATTCAACCGTACATCCACCAACACACGCAATTGCTTGGCTGCTTTTTCATCCTTTGTATGGTGCACCATGCATGGCCAGTCAGCCACCCCCTGGCTTGCCGCTACCTGAATACGCCGCACTCCATCAATAACCTGCCCCTGCTCGTTAATAATTAACGGATAGTCGGCTGGGTTTTTAGCCATTTGCGCATAAACCTGGTCGTTCACCTGCGCATGCGGCTGGCGAAACTCAATATCCAATGGCTGCAACTCGGTCAGCTTTTTTATCTCCAGCGCCACAGGTGGAAAATCTTTATTCACCTTAGCGTCAAACACATCATCGTAATTAATTGGGTTGACCATTGTAACAGCCTCCTGCTGCGTTGTTTTTGGTTGCTGAGCCAAAGCTGGCGCAGCCTGTTGCTGCGGAATTTTAAGATCTGGGCACTCACCCTTAAACATCTCTAAAATTTCCTGCTGGCGCCCTGTTTCGCTATTTTGCAGCGCCTCTCCTAACAAGCGATACTTTCGCTTTTCATTAAACTTAAGCCGCACAAAATCGTACGCCACACTTTTGACATTACCCTGAATCAACCGCTGCACATAAAACGCATCCATCAACTCATTCATAATCTGGCTTGCACGAGAATCTGTGACACCAAAGTGATAAGCAATTTCTTGGAAGTTATAAACACCACCAACTTTTACATGCATCAGTACAGCACGGCGCTTATCATCCTGCTCTGCGGCAATAAGCTCATCTAACTTGCGCTCAAAGAAGCTGTCTCGCATCACCTTAAGCTCAACAGACATTCCGTCCTCTTCGCGTGCCTCACTAGCCTCACCACGCAGCATTTCCTGCATGGGGGATTCATGGTCTAAGTGCTGCACCAACAGCGGCGGGTCTTCACGAAAACGGCGCTTTTCCTCATCACCCATTTTATCAGTAAATGCTTGGCGCGCCTGGTACTCAGGGTCGCGATTACGCATTTCCATTGCCCGACCCTCCAGCCGGTTACCAAAAAATGTCGTAAACTGCACCCGCACAAACTTGTCACCACGCTCATAAACGGGCGTATAATCTCGCAAACAGGTCAATAAAACCTCGTACCCTTCCTGATACAACTCATCAGGATCCAACCTAAAACCGCGAGAAATATTATAAATAGCCTGCTTACGGCAATCCAAATACGCCACCAAATCTGTACTTGCTAATTTGTAGCCCGTATCATCCTGACGCATGCACTCAAGCTGTGCATCGCTCGGCATCTTATCGAGAACTTTTGCCTTAGACATTCGGTACCACTCTTATTATTGGCACCATCATAGCACACTTCCTGACATGTCAGGAATTACTTTCACACTTCCAACGCATCTCCATAGGGGCTGTCACTAATGGAACACAGAAAAAGTTCCACGTGGAATTTAATTTGTTAAACCATTGTTTATAAATACTATTTATGCTTTTTGGCGCGCTTGAGCTGCAACGATACTGCCTCATAAAAAGAACCCGCCTTACCCAAAGACCATAACGATACAGACCCCTTCGCACGCGTTAGCGCCATGTAGAACAAGCTACGCTCGTGGTTTTCGTCCATACCCAACGCTACCCCTTGAGTATTTGGCCAAGACTTATCTTCCAAATCCATCACCACAACTTCATCAAACTCCAAATTCCGTGCCTCACGCACTGGCAAAACCGTAACCCGCGCCTCAGCATTAAATGCCGGCATTTGGTGAATTTTTGGCAGCACCTCTGTCAACTTACCACGCAGATGCAACAACACATCCAACGCCAATAACGCATCCTTGCGGTCTGCATCATCCATCTCCATGAGCAGGTCATAAGCCGCCGCCTTAAACACCTCACGCGGCCGCGCTTGCTTGGTTGTCATTAAACGCCAACCGCCAGCCAAACGCCGCTGCACCAAACCCAATACCTGCAAGCTGGATGAAGGCACCTTCACCGTTTCTGGCAAAACACCACCTCGTTTCAGCCAATCTTTTGCCACCAAACCTTCTGCCATCATGCTATTTACCAACCCAGCACTTAACCCATAACCACGCAAAACACGCCGCAGCTGTGTATCGTCGGCCATGTTTAACAACACCTCTAACAAGTCTAACAACACTTGGGCGCCTGGCGTTTGCCATAGGTTCATACTCAGGTTAGTTAGCGCAACACCTTGCTGCTGCAAATAACTCGCCACACGATTGCTGTTGTAATCATGCCTACATATAACCCCTATTTTACAATCATTTAAACTTTCTTTTTCTTTTAATAATTGCTTGAGGGCAACTAATTCAGACTGTTTGTGATCAAAACTCTGCGAACTAATAGCATCTACCGCCACATCATTTACTGCTTTCACCGCTTTGCTTTGTGGCTGCCGATCATTCAACAAACTGGCAATTTTTTCTGCCGCCACTGCCTGCTGTTTACCGAGGCGATAGTTCTGCTCAAGCTGAATATGCTCATGCTGTGGCAAATCATTTTTTAACTTTTCAAACACACCACCACCCAGAGCACCATCACGCCCAAACAGCGTAGGTTCAGCACAACCACAAACAACCAATGTGGCACCAGCTTCTACGTGCTTCTTCAACCAAATGTATTGCAGCTCATTAGCGTCTTGAATGTTATCTACCAAAATAAACTGGTATTTTAGCGGCGCTAACTGGCCATTACTCATACCAATGAGGTGTTGGCGCACAACATCGTGGCGATCTACCAAACCCTGATCTTCGCATAAAGCTCTGTATGCGCGTGCAAGGCTGTAATAACGCTCCCTATCGGCTGGTGCTGCACCACGCCCCTTAAAACGCCTTAAAATGTGTTCTGCTTCCTCTAGCGTACCTTCAAACCCAGAATCTTGCATAGCAACCCGCAGTACTTGGCGCACATGCGTATTATCAATCACAGCACCTGGTGCCTGCTCAGCCAAACTCAGCGCTTTCAGCGCAAAGTCACGCAGCGTACCCACCTTTACCTGCTTTTCAGCCAACAAACGCTCCAGGTGCATTGCACCTCGGTAAGAGAAAGAGGCAACTGCCACCTTACCCGCACCATGCTCCAACACAAGGCGACGCGCTTTTTCTAACAACAACGTTGTTTTCCCTACGCCCGGCGCACCGGTAATAAACGTATGTGCGGTGCTATTCAGTGCTTGTTGCTGCTCGGCATTAAATGTGTGCTTCATATGCACATAAGATGCGTCTTGAACCCCAAAACGTCAAGACATGGCATAAAAAAGACGCCTCACCGGCGCCTTTTGTTAATTTTTTCACTACCTTTCAAATACGAGGTACAAAATACCACGGTCATTCGGGCGACCAGAAGGTGCCAAGCGCAAATTCTCCATAGAAGCCATGCGCAGCGTCCCCCACTCATCAGTTTGTGGAATTGTCACCGCTGGCAAGTTCACCTCATTCGCACGCGGCTGGTCGTTACGTACATGCACAACCAAACCCGTCAAAGTTGGGGACTGCCACACCTCGGACAGGTCAAAGGTAATACCAGCACCCTTAAACCAACTAGGAATCACATAAGTCTCACGCAATACACCTGGAATATCCTGGTCAAGCGCCATAGCACGAATCAGGTCTGTCGCACCAAACTCCATTGCCGCCTTACGCTGAACATCGGTAATAGCTTCACCATCAGCAATTTTTACAAAGGCACGGTATGGAACATCGGTCGTTAACACCACAATGTAGGTATTGCCACTCTCACCAGTAAAGAAAGCACGTGTAGCCATTTGTGGCAGCAACGCACGCATACGGAAAGCACGGTTTTGGTAGCCTTCTACCACCAGCACATCCACATAGTCTTGGTTTTCTAGGGTAATATTTACAATTGGCTCAAAAAACTCAACATGGGCAATGTCATCTTGGCTTAAACCCAAAGTGAGCGTGTGGGTTGGGCCATGCCAAGGCATGGTAAACGCCAATGCCTGAACACTTACAAATAGGGTAAATAATGCACTTAATAGCTTTTTCATGGGCTTAACCTAACACTTCTTCCTTGTAGCTGACCAGCATATATCCAAACGGATTACTGCGCGACACGTTCACCTGTTGCAATTCCAGCGTAATTTTCATCGGCAATACTTCTACCACGCTACCAGCAATAATTTGTTGCGATGTACCATGCATGGTTACAACCAAACGGTCAGCTGCATTTTCAGCAGGCTCACTGGTAAAGCTACCATTGGTTGGAATAAACAGTGCGCTGCGCTGATCAACTCGCGCATTGCGAATCAAGCGTTCATAATACCCTTCAGCAAAGGTCAGCATTTTTGGCGCAAAGAAGAATTTAATTTCTTCATACTGGCTCGGTAGTGTCTCGTAGGTGTAGCTGTTCAAACTTTGAATCACATGTTCAGCAAAGTTTTCTGTCAGCATTTCACGATAGGTTGGGCTATACACCCCAGCCTGTGCACCTGGCACCACATATACTTGCAAACGGCTCGACAACCCATCAATCCGGGCAGAAAGGCGGTTAATGGTGCCCATTTGGTTCAATACAACCAAACCCATTACCGCAATAATAATCAGCAATAGCCCCGCCAAGCGGTGCGCTTTATCCAGCATGCTGCCGGCACGTGCAATAAAATCCATAGCGTTAGTTTACCCTTATTCTTATTTAAATCAAGAAACAGCAAGTTTTGCGCCAAACAAAAATACCCCAGTGGGGCGTTTGTATTAAATCTCGAATTTTTTTACCTTAGCAGGTGAGGGGATCATCTTGCCAATTTGTAAATACTTGTACCACAAGCGGTACATTTGCCCTTCCGGCTTATCTAGCGTGAGGCGATACACTAAATACACACCACCAGCACCTAAACCAAAACTAACCAAGGGGTTATGTATCAAGAACATACAGCCATAGTACAATACCAAAAATGTTGCTAAAAACTCTGCCAAACGATTTGGCATATCAATGTGGCGTGGTACTGGGCGTGTGCTCATTTACTGTCCAGTATAGGTAATTCCTGGGATTACGTCATACACAAAATGTTGAACACTCATAAATGTGCCAGGGAAAGCTGTAATAATAACACCACCAATAATGGTCATAATGCCCCAGCTTGACTGATCAATCAGCCACTTCCAAAAACCATAAGCGCTTAAACCCAGCCCTACTATCATGCCAGTATTACCTAAAAACAGGTCATTCACCATTTCTAGGGTTGAGGCACCAGCGCCAGCTGCTGTTTGCGCCAAAGCCGCAGCAGGCGCCATCATCACGAGGGCGCCTGCTGTTGCGTATAAAGGCAAATAGCGTTTCATAGGCTACGTTTACCTATCCTCTACTGACCAGGTGATACACGGCTTGAGTCAGCAAACGGTGTTACATCACGAACAAACTTCTGCGCACTACCAAACAGACCTGGGAAGGCTGTAATAAGCACACCACCAATAATCAGGATAATACCCCAGCTTGTTTGGTCCATCAGCCATTTCCACAAACCAAAGGCAGCAATAGCCAGTCCAACCATCAGACCCACATTACCCAAAAACAGGTCCTGAAAGGCAGCTAAACCAGACTCACCAGCACCACTAGCATTACCACTCTGTGCCAAAGCCAGCTCAGGTGATAGCAGAGCTACTGCAGCAGCAGCGCCAGCCAAACCAAATGTTACAAATTTACGATTCATTATCATCTCTCCAAATTGTTCCGTTACCTCTTATGGTAACCTTCCCAAGTCCCTGCGGCAACACACCCTGCACCACCGCTATTTAGAGTACCCACAGGCCCTCTTTGTACACACATATGGAACAGCGCCAACATCATTTCAAGTGTTTAGGCATATTTTTTTTACTTTCGGGGTATAAACCGTGCCTATACGGCAACTTTATGTATAGCAAGCACCGGCAAAGCCGGTGCTTGCTCGTAGGGCAACATCATTAATTACCTGTCAGAGATCACAAACAAGCGCGCGGTATCAAACTGGCGGTAACGCAACTGAACCTGATGCTCTGCTTGTACCTGTGCCGCAATAGACGCCATAAACTCGCCAAACGTTGTTTCTGCCGTTACGGTCCACAGTTCGTCTAAAATCTCTTCATTTTGTGCATCTAACTCAAAGCGATGACGCCACGTACCAGCCATGTTTTCTGCCTGTTTAAATACACGCTCAAAAATATCGCGCAGCGGTGTATCTACCGCCTCAATAAACAACGGTATTGTGTCTAGCGGTAGCGGTGCCAATGTCTCGCTACTTTCCATAGCCAACTGGTCGCTTAAGCCTTCTACAAAAATTTGGCGACCCTCATTCATGGCTAGCGCACGTTCCATCATGGTTTCGCCCTCAACTTTTAGGCGTAATGCCTCGCGCTGCTGCGCTTGTTGCTGGGCAGTGCGTGCCGCCTGTGCCAGTTGCTCAGCCTCGGCAATGCGTTGTGCTGCCTCCACCACCAATTCATGACGGCCTTGCTCAGCAGCAATCTCAGCAGCCTCCAAATTAGCGCTTAACTGGCTAATTTGCTGCAATAACACTTCTTCGCGCTGTTGTTGGCGGTTTGCCAAACGCTCGTTTGCCGCACTCATTTGTGCCAAGCGTAGCTGCAGTTGTTCACGCTCTTCCGCCAAACGTGTTTGCTCTTGGCGCATAAACTGGTGTTGTGCCGCTTGCTGTTGTTCAGCTTGTATAATACGCGCCTGAATATCTGCCTGGTGGCGCTCTTTTACCGCCAATGCACGCTCCTGCTCACGCAGTTGTGCTGTTAATCCTTCAATGCGTTCCTGATGCGCTTCAATGAGCTGTGTCTCACTCATACGCTCAAGATCACGAATATCCGCCAATAAGCGCTCAGATTCGGTTAAAACACGTGTGCGCGCCGCTTTTTCAGCTTGGCGCTGCTCCAGCTCCATCATGCGGGCAATTTTAGCTTCTAAATCTACCGGTGGACGGCTCACTGCCTGTGGCACAGGCTGCGGTGCTTGCTCTTGCGGGTAAGCCAACATCACCGTTGTTACACCATCATCACCTGCCATTTCTGGCGGGTATTGAGCATTTAATTTTTTGCTCGGCGGCACTACAAGTACCGGCACCGCTGCACCACCTTCCACACCTGTACGTGGTGGAGTGTAGCCCATTGTATCTACAAACCGAATGTTTGTATCTACCGCTGTGGCACGGCTATCTACTGCTGTGCGGCCATCAAACAAAGTACCTGGCACCGGGCATGGCTCGCCAGAAGCATCAAACAAATACTGTTCTTCACCCTGCAAGCTACCCACGCTGACACCTAATGCCACCGCTGCACAGTCAGCATCCTGCTGCACACCAGCACGGCCCACCACGTTGGTGCGCGCCACCTCAATACCGCCATCACCCTGTTGTGGTGGCACAAACGGATCAGCCTTTAGCAGCTCACGTTCGGTACTTGTTGTGCCACAAGCAGTTAACGCTGTGGTTACCAATAAGGTTAGGTATAGTTTCTTAAATTGCATTGTCGGTAATCACCAATCGGCGGTCTTTTTGGTATAGTTGGAAATCCAGCTTAATGCCACGCAACGACATCATGTACTCAGACAAATAACTCACAAAATGGTCAAAGCGGGTTTCGGCATTAAGTGTAAATTTCTCTAGCAGAATATCGCGGTTAGCGCGGCTAATGCCCCACTCTAGCTCCCACGGGCCTACAAACGTTTGCGCTTGGTGCATCACATCGCTCACAATATCTTCTAGCGTTACATCATCAGCGTGAATCACCACTTGGTAATCCTGCAAATCAATCCAGTCACCGGCTATTGGTGCTGGTTCTGCAAAGCGGGCAGGCTCACCATCTAGCGTGGCTACGGCAATAGCGCTGTCATCCACAATTACGTCACCCAATGGTGATACTAAACCTTGCTGCTTTAGCTTTTCATCCACCGTGGCACTGGCAATACGCTGAATCGCAAATTCAATTTTGTCGTCTTCACCCAAAATCACTTGGCGGGCTACATCACCAATAAATGCACTGCTGTCTTCAACTTCTTGGCGGGCAACAAGGCGAATAAACTCATCGCTATCCGCTAAGCTTTGCAATGCCATAGCACGAATTTCATCCCCATTGGCGCGTAGCGCTTGTTCGGCAGCACGGCGTACAGCAGCTTGTACCGCTGCATCGCTACTATCGGTTAACGTTTCGCGTGCTACATCAGCAATAGAGGCCACAACCGTTTCATCCCCATCAACTACCACTTGGCGTGCTACACGGCGCAAGGAATCCGCCACATCCTCATCTGGGTTCAACACGGTGTTACGTGCCACTTGAGCAAACGCACTTTGTACTTCGCTATCCAATAGCTGCGCTTCTTCACGCGCAATGGCACGGAAACTCTGCTCACGTCCATCCAACTGTGCCACCGCAATTTGTTCAGCCGTGGTTGCAAAATCAGCCTTAGCAGCAGCCAAGCGCTCGCTTGCCACTTCTTCAGCCACACGGGCAATCACATCGTCAGAGTCGGTCACCGTTTGGCGCGCCAACATACGAATAAAACCTTCATTTTCACTGAGCGACTGTAACGCCATAGCACGCAGTTCATCACCACTCTCGGTCAATGTTTGTGCGGCTACATCACGCATGGCGCTGCGGATATCCGCCGCATTGGGGTCCACCACAGTTTGGCGTGCAACCTCAGCCATCATGTTACGCGCACCAGCCACCTCAGCCTGCGCAAGAGCACGAATATCCTGCTCCGCTTCAGCCAACACAGCCTCTGCCTCATCACGCGCTAAACGTGCTAATTGTGGCTGCGCCTGGGTGAGCTCACGCTGGCTCACACGCTGTGCAACCAACTCAGCAATCTCTTCAATTTCTTGGCCACCGTTCACAAAACGCTCATCAGCTACACGGCCAGCAATGGCGGCAATTTCTTCGCTACCACCAGTAAAACGTTGGTCAGCTACACGTGTTGCAATATCCTGCGCTGAAAGCTCAAAGCGCTCTTCCGCTGCTTCAATTTGGCGAGCAGCAATGCGTTCAGCCAATTCGGTTGCTGTGGCCTCAATACGTGGTTGAGCCTGCTTAAACTGCTCACGGCTTACGCGCTGCGCAATTTGTTCACTTTCTTTCAACAAGCCTTTTTCAGCTGCTTTTAACTGGCGCTGAGCAATACGCTGGGCAATTTCTTCTGCTGAAATCTCAAACTCACGTTCTGCTTGGCGAATACTGGCCTTAGCAACCTTACCCGCTGTTTTTTCAGCACGTTTTTGCAAACGGCGTTCAACAGCTTCAACTTCGCTTTGTGCCAAACGGGCAGCAATTTGCTCGCTTTCGGCTAAAAATTCTGGCTGTGCTGCGGCCAGCTGCTCGCTTGCCACTTGGCCTGCTACCGTAGCAATCACGTCATCCGATTGCTCCACCGTGCGGCGAGCAACCAATTGAATAAACTCTTCATTTTCACCAAGCGCCTGAATCGTGTAAGCACGCAACGCATCGCCACTATCGGCCAATGTTTGGCGGGCAATACCAGCCATTGCAGCGCGGATATCACCTTCCTCGCCACCGGTAATGGTCTCTCGCGTTACTTGCGCCATTAGCCCACGTGCATTGCCAATTTCGGTTTGCGCCAGGTCACGAATTTGCGGCATCGCTGCAGCAATTTCGGCCACTGCAATTTCCTGCGCATCGCTGTTAAGTTCAGGGCGAATAGCAATCAATTGGTCGGCAGCAACACGCTGAGCAATACGCTCCGCCAACTGCTCATAATTTGGTTGTGCGCCAGCCACTTGTGCTGCGGCAATAGCAGTTGCAGCCTCAGCAAAGGCTGGTTGTGCTGCTGTAATACGGTCCTCAGCCACACGGAAAGCAATTTCGTTCGCCAGTGTCCGTACCCGTGGCTCAGAGGCAATAATTTCTGCCATTGCAATTTCACGTGCTGTGGCGGCAAACTCTGGGCGTGCGGCGGCCAATTGTTGCGCTGCTGTGCGGTCGGCAATGCGCTGCGCACGCTGCTCGCCTTCTGCCAACAGGGCAGGGGCTGTGGCCTTCAATTCACTCTGTGCAATACGGGTTGCAATCAGCTCGCTCTCAGCCAAAAAGTCGGGCCGTGCCGCATCTAGTTGAGCCAGTGCCACCCGGTCAGCAATTTGCTCGGCAAGTTCCTCAAAACGTGGTTGTGCACGTTGAATTTGGCTGCTGGCAATCACTGTTGCCACATCTTCAATCAGCGGACGATTCGCCGCAAACTCAGCTGCAGCCACCTCTTGTGCCACACCAGCAATCACATCGTCCGATTGCTCTACCGTACGGCGTGCCACGGTGGAGATGTACCCCTCGTTGTCACTCAGTGTTTGTAGTGCTAGTGCGCGTAGCTCATCGCCATTGTCACGTAGTGTTTGCTCAGCCACACGGCGAATCGCAGCTTGAACCTCAGCCTCATTACCACTTACCACAGTTTGGCGGGCAATTTCACGTAGGGCTACTTCCACATTTGGTGCTGGTTGCACCAGTGACTCTGCCAAAATGCGACGGATCTTATCTTCCAACTCTTCCTCGGTTGGCTTGGGGGGCAGGGGGGTGGTGCGGCGCATGTAAATGCGCGGTTTTTCAATAGTGCCAGTGGCAACCTGTGCCTCTTCCGCCGCTTGTACTGGGGTTAATGCGGTGCAAGCAAAAACCGTGGCAACACTGGCCACAAGTAAACTAACGCGGGTCACGGCATAAATCATCCCGATCAGAGTGTGTGGCAGCCGCCACAACCAAACAAGGGTTGCACCTAGGTAAGGGCAATAACCCCCAACATCATGAGGGAAAAGAGCAACACCCGAGGCGCCAGGTGGCGTTCCACCACTGCACAAAGTAGCACAAACAGCCCAGCCACTGCGCCTGCAAAGGCTGGCAACAGGTGCCAATGCGGCCCAACAAATAGCCACACGGCATAAGCCACAGCAATGGTTGCAAGCTCAATAAGCAGATACCGATACCCAAACTTGGCCCCACAGTGGCGGCATTTGCCACGCAAAAACACCCAGCTGAGCACGGGTACCAGGTCCACCACACCTAGCGGTGTGTTGCACTGCGGGCAATAGCTGGGCGGCTGGCTGGGGTTAAGCCCACATGGCACACGGTAGGTCATGCAGCTTAAAAAGCTGCCAAAAACACCCCCCAAAACCACCATTAAAAGCGGAAAAAACCATGGCAATGCCTCTGCCACCAACAAAAGTAAATGCTCACTCACAATTGTCTGACGTTTAGGCTAGCCACAGGTGGCGCCGTTGTTACCATTAGCAATAAAGTCGGTGGTAATGCGCGGCGGCAAGGTAATATCTACGTCGTAAACGGGGTAATCCAGCGTATCTACCACGGCATTACCACCACCATCGTCCAATACGGCCAAGCTAGGACGCGTACCACATGCCGTAGCCCCTGTACGTGGGCGTGGGTTGCTAAAGTAGAAAAAAGCTTTCTCCTCACCGTCTGAGCCACGGTGTAGCGCGCTACAGCAGTTACTGTCTGGCAAACCAAGCAAGCGCATCAGTAAAATCATTTCCGTACGGCGTGTTGGGTCATCAGCGCCATTATCCACCCGGCCACCGCTAAAACCGTAGGTGCCCATATCTGTCAGCACATTTGGCGAGTAATAGTTCTGGCCATCGGCATTGGCATAAAAAGCGTCTGCCGCTTCTGGTGCGTCCGATGGTGGGTAAAACATCAAAATAGAGGGGCTTTTAGGGTCCAGCGCCGCAGCGGCTGCTACTGAGTATGGCGCAGCTGGTGGTGTTGGCTGGTTTTGGTTGTAATTAATCTGCTGCTCAATCAACCGAGATTGCGCATAAATATCCAGCGCACGGGCCAAGTTCTGCATGCGCTCTAGCGTGGTGTTGTATTGCTCAATCTTAATTTGGTAATCGGTAAACTTAGTCAACTGGTCATCACCTGCAGCACCCACGTTTTGGTACTCATCTACAGGAATAACGCCATTATGCCACCAGTCACCATCGGTGAGCACATCTGGCTCTTGGTTGGCATCTACCGCCACGCCAACAGTACCTGCGTCTACAATACGGTCTGGCCCGGTGGTAAACACCGTTACATAATTAATATCTACATCAGCATCCAAAAATGTTTCTTGCTCCGTGTGCATAACATAAACCCGAGGACGGCCCCATTGGTCGGTATCTAGCTGCCCTTGGGACAAATTACTCACCCGCGACAGCTCCGCCGTGAGCGATACCGCACCTGGTAGCGAGCCATTCTCACGCACATAAGCCTCAAACGCTTTTTGAATTTCGCGGTGCACGTTTTCTTCCTCACGCTCGCGCTGCAAGTTAATAAAATCAAGAATAGATGGTGTGGCCACGGTCATGAGGATCGCCATCACCGACAGCACCATCACCACTTCAACCAAGGAGAAACCACCGTGTTTACGCTGCTGTACCATTAAAACTCTATCTCCTCATTAACCAACACATTCATGTCAATATTCCAACTACTTGCGCTGGGGTCTTTTTGGTAAACCACACGAATCATATCGTTATTTACCCCTGTTGAATTGCAGCCTACCACCGTTGCGCTGGCATTACAAAACAGCATCGTCAAGCCCGACTCTACCAACAAAAAATTCAATGCATCTGCCATCCCCACCGGGTCTGGTAGCTCATATAACGTGGTGGTGGGATCTACGGCCAAGCCATCGGCAACATCTTGCGCAATTTGGCGTAAATTTAGCGTCATCGTCACCATAGTTGGCTTGGTATCTACAAGTGCCAACCAGCTGGTATCAGTTACGTTTACCGAATAACTGCCTGTAATTGGATCATACACATAGGTGTGGCCAAAGTTATCGTAATAGTCTTGTAACCAAACTACCAAATCGCGGTTAAAGTTTTTTAACTCTTGCGAGTAATAACTCTCCAAACCAAAAGCCAAGCGTTCTACCGCTGCATCAATTTGGTTCCAAAACTGTAGCGATGGGGTTGCCGTATTAAACGTATGAACAATATCATCCCCGCCAGCAACTGCGGCTAGGTTTGTAACATCCGTATAGTCGTTAATTGTATCTTGAGCGGCATTCATCGCGCTTTGAGTATCCGCATCAAACTGTTTATCTGGCCCGCTAGAAACCAGCGCAAAAGCCTGCACAGTTGCAGTAACATACCCTCCAGGTGTACTCACCACGGGCAACCAATCTGTTGCGGTTAGCACTTCAAACGACTCACGCCACAAATCGGTTTGTGTATTCTCCCCCTGCCACAGCACACCATTTTGTACTTCATCTAACAAAAATATATCTTCGGGGAGCACCAACGTTGGCAATTCCATACTGTCTGCCAGCACGTGCTCAGTCATAATAAACTCAACCTGCTCAAAGTACTGCTTAGTGGCATTTACTTGTTGCTGAATCAATTGTGTGGAGGAGTCTAGTGCAACACCAATAAGACCACCCGTTGTGGCCAGTAATATCCCAAACAGCGTCATGTAAATGAGCGCTTGCATTTATGTGTTTTATCCCCCGTTAGTTAACTTATGGGGCATGTTACCAGCCTTGGCCGACAACCACCGGAATAACGTGTACTTTGCCATCGGGTTGGCGTAGCCGAATATGTTCTTTATCTACCTCCAGCAGCTCTAGGCTTACTTCGGTAGAAAGGTCAGCAATTTCATTTAACTCTTCTTCCACATTACCGGCCAAAGCTTGGTCAAAACTACGTAGTTGCTCTACCAATTCCACAATTTTACCTGTGCGCTGCACCGGTACAACCAGCACCTCGCCAGCACCTCGCCAACTGTTTTCAATCAGCACACGTGGACCATTACTGCCTTCGGCATATGCGGTTATAGTCACATCAGCCATACGCGGCTGTAATAACTCTTCATTCGCCATCAACTGGCGGATATCAGAGAGCAAGCGCGATGCCTGCACCGCACGTTCACGACGACGCACCTCTGCAGCCGTAAGTGTTGGTGCTTTTGGCTTTTGCACTTCGCGTGGTTTTTTCACAATCTTTGGTGCAGGTGCTTCCCGCTGCGGGAAGAAAGATGCCGCACGCTCTTGGTTTGGCATTGGTTCCCCAGCTTGTTCGCTATCTACACGCCACAACGCCTGTGCAGCAAATAACTGTGGTGTCACAAGAAGTAAAAAACAAAGACGCTTCATAGCTTACTCCTTCTTGTCCAGCGCGTAAAAACGCGCCTCAGCACTAAATGCCACCGTATCGCCATAGCCCTTACCTGGTGCCAGCGTAAAACCATGCAGAGATACTTTTTGGTTATCATTCAACACATTAAGCTGGTTTATCACCTGCTCGTAGGTATCTTCACCCTGTAGTGTAAAGCGGCGAATATAAAGGCGCGTGTTCCCCAAGCGGCGTTCACTTCGGCTACCACCATTATACTTGTAATTAGACTCTGCCAAACCAAGGTGGCGCAACACATCTAGCTTGGTAGCGTTTTTCTCATTCATGGTCAGGTCATCTAGCGCTGCCAAATCAATAGAAAGCTGCTCACTCGCCCGCAAGTCACGCTTTAATTGCTCCAGGCGCATACTCGCGCGGTCAATATCGCTCTGCATAGACAAACTTTGTCGGTAAACAAAAAACGAGCTAATCAGCAAAAAGAATACTGTCGCCAGCCAAAGGTATTTAAAAGTTGTTCTTTTCATTATCGCACCTGCACCGTTACTTTGAGCGTCATCGTTGCGTTTGGCCCTGTCGAGCCACCGTCAATGCGCTCAATGCGCTTAATCCATGGGCGTGTTTTTAATATCTGCTGCGCCACTTCTTCTTGGGCTACCAACAAGGCGGCATCAACATTCTTTAGCTCTACCGTTGCATCCACCACATATTGCTGGCCAATGCGGCGCTCAAAACGGTCCTGTGCACCATGGCCCACATTCACCTTGCTAACTTCACCAAACACACTTATGGCCTCACCCACGGCGCTCGCAACATCTGAAACTTTAAAGTTATATGGCTTTTCAATAGCTGCCAGCACCACCCGCGGTGCTTTTACCGAAATATTTTTATTAAGCTGCACCCGACTAATCTGCGCCTGAACCTTACGCACATTATTCTTCAAATCATTATATTCCTTGGTGTTCAGCAAAAACAGAATACTCACCGCAACCAGTGTAAGTGCAGCAAACGTCGCCACTGTGAGCATCATCAGCCCAAAATCACCATGTTTGTATAGTGGTTTGGTTGCCTTTTGTGGCGATAGCGCTGAAAAACGCGTTACATCCAAATTTAACGGCTCTACAACTGCTTTTACATCAGCCAGCAGCTTGTCATCACCCATCACCGCAATCAGCGCTTGGTCCTGCGTGCCGGTAAGCATGCGGCTACTAATAGAACCTAACAACTCGTCCATAACGCTTTGTTCGGTTGCTTGCATTTTGGAAACACGCCAGTCTACAAACCCTTCGTCCGAAACCGTGCGCACGCCATGCACAATCCATTCGCGGCCAAATACAAAGTAAAAAACATCGCAGCTTTCCGGCACAAAGTGCTGCGGCAAGTAAACGCTCAGCCCATGCCGGCGCTCTGCCAAAGCTTCATCCATGGTCCCAAACACCCACGTGCCACCCACCGTGCTATTCCACAACGGAATACGTGTTCCTGCGCCGTAACGCTCAGCAACACTGCGGCGGTTTGGATCTGGCAAGTTCTCTAAACGGCGGATTTGGTCAGCATTTGGTACAAAAATACCGGTCATCTCACCACTAGAGCCATTCTCGTAGTGCTTACCTTGGGGAGAGAACATTACATATCTCATTACGCTCTCCTAAAAATTCATCAGCGCAAAAATCGGCGCCATCAATGTTGTGTAGGTACTAATCATAAACAGCGGCAACAATACGGCCATCACCATTGTCATTAGCGTTTTGGTAATTTTACCAATTTGGCGCGTTAGCTCCAAGGTATAAGGCTCTTTTAAATCTGCCACACGGTCGGCAATGGCCCCAGTTAACTCACCCGAGTGCACGGCATTCACAAACGATGTTCTAAACGGCAAAAGCTGTACCGCATCACTCATACGCACCCCACCTTCATGCTCTTGCGCAGCTGTGCGTAAAATATTGGCCAAACTAATGTTATCCACACAGTCAGCCAACGTATCCAACACTTGGTGTGTTGGCATACCACTGCGCAGCAGCGCTGGCATAAAATACACCACCACCATGGCATTAAAGTTAATAATCAGCTTTTTAGTTATCGGTAGCTGTACCAACGTACGTTGAAAAATAGGCTTAAATGCTGGCACAAAACGCATAATCATCAAAATAACTGGAGACAATCCAAAAATGGTGGTTACCAACCAATTAGCCCGCAACCATACAGAAGCATACCAGTAAAAACGAATAATGGATGGAAAGTCATATAGCGCCTCAGGGTTACGCTTTAGCGTTGGCTCCATAATGGTAGGCATCATGACAATCAACACCCCGAGCGACATCAAAATCAACGCAAAACCACCAATAAGCGGCATGGTTAGTTTACCCACCAGCGCTTTACGGCTTTTATGGCGCGTATCAAGCGCTTCAACAAGCGATGGCACAGCCTCTTTCAGCTGGTTACTTTTTTCCGAAGCCTCTAAAATTGCCAGTTCTTGGCGTTGAAAACCAATATTTGCATCGCGCAGCGCCATATAAAACGGTGTTTGGCCACTTTGTACCGCACGTACAATAATATCCATTTTGCTCTTCAGGGTTTTATACTCATCACGGCTAAAACCGTCGCAGGTATTCTTCACAGCCTCGGCCACGGCCATACCACCGCCCGACTGCAACCAGCTAGAAAGAGTCCGGAAAAACGCAATCCGATCCTCAATTCCTAAACTCGTAATACCGACCTGAATATCAAGCATAGACTTAGCCTATCTCCTATCTCAACAAATCTCCAGCAAAACAAACCGCACCGAAACATTGAGCGGGCGCAGTGTGTGATTATTGATAACTTCGCACTAAACAGGCCAACATTTCTAACCCGTAAGAGCGTAAGAGCAGTTTTACGTCAGCAGCTCGCCGGCAAGCTCAAGTACTTTGGTGGAAAGCTCGGCACAGTCGGTAATACCGTTTTTAACGTGCAACGTCCCCATATGACCCATAGGCAACCAACCAGCACGGCGGGCTACATCTTCCAAATCATCGTAGTTACCACTGGCACACACCTCTACCAACTCCTTCGTTGGGCGCAACCATTCCGCCATTGCAATACGGCCATAATAACCAAGGAAATTACAACTTGGGCAACCCTGTGGCTTAGCCTTAAATAGCTTAGCACCATCTAGCGATACGTTATATTTGTCAAAAACATATTGTGTATATTCATCAGGTTCTTCCATTGGCACACGGCAGTGCGTGCATAAACGTCGCACTAATCGCTGGGAGGCAATACCCCGCACATAAGAAATCATAAAGCCGCCGGTGCCCAATTCATCCAAACGCTTCACCGCATCCAACGCGCTGTTGGTGTGCAATGTTGTAAACACAAGGTGACCTGTGTTGGCAGCTTCAAACACCAACTTGGCCATAGGGGCATCTCGCACCTCACCAAAAACAACCACATCAGGGTCCGCACGGAGAGACGATTTAAGCAACGGAAGGCCAAATCGTGCAGGATCTTCCTCCGATATCTCCATTTGCACCGCATAACCCGTCACACGCTTCTCAGGGGGGTCTTCAATAGTGTGAACACTCAACCCACGTGCCATTGGGTTTACACTCACCACCGCAGAGTGGATGGACTCGGTCTTACCCGAACCAGTAGGACCCGTCCACAGCAGCACACCATCTGGTGCTGCAGCGGCTGATTTAATCTTTTCAATAAAGTCTGGTGGGTACCCCAAAGCTTCCATCGGCATCACGTCAGGGTTCAGGCGACGAATAACCACGCGCGGCACAGGGCCCAAACGGCCAGCATGTGGCTGAATTTGTACACGCCAGTCATAGCCACCACGGGTAAACGCCCCTTTGTTAGGGTGGTTCAGGTTTACCTTAGGCATACGCGCCAAGTTTTCAATACGCACCCGCAAGCGGTCTAGCTGCTGCAGCGTAATTGCCTCGCGCGGGTGCACAAAACCATCAATCCGGTATTTCACAATGGCGCGCGGCTCACCCTTAATGGAAGGATCAATGTGAATATCACTAGAACGCGCATCAATCGCATTATCAATAATACGATCCAGCAGCGCCTCAGCTTCCATATTGGCATCAATGTTGTCGTCTTCGCCAGCCAGCCAAAACGCACCAGCTACTTCACGACGAATAAAGTGCCACACAAAATCATGCTGTGGCAGCAGGTCGGTCAGCGCACTTTCCACTACCATGTCGCTTGCACCACCTTCATGCGCTACATGCAACTCCTTACGGCCACCACCTAGCTCTTTCAGGTAAATAGGCACCATCCGCTCGTTACGTAGCAACTGGTTCACCTTATCCGGCAGGTCCCGGCGCAACATATCTGCCTCTGGCGGCAAATCTAAGGTGGATAGAATCTCTTTACGGCCATTTGTACGCGCAACCGCACGTGCCAACTGCACGCGGTTAATTAAACGGCGATTTATGAGCTCTCGTGCTGCAAGCTGAGGGAGTTTGTTGCTCTCTAACGCAGCTTTTACCTGGTCCTTGGCCATTTGGTCCAAATCCAGGTCTGTAGAAGCTAATAATGTTTCCAGTACAGTACGGTAAAAATCGCGATAGTTACTGGTGCTCTCCACCGCCGCATTGGTTTGCTGACTCAGCAGACCATCACCCTCGCTTGTTTGCTGGCCCAAACTTAAATCGGGCACTGGGCCATCACTCACAGCTTGCTCGTCATAAGCGCCAGAAACCTGCCCATCAAAGGCACCAACACCCCCCGAAGTGGAGGGCGTTGCTGCTGGCGTCTTGTTATTATTATCGGCCATGAGTTTTTAGATTAGTTGGTTACTCCGCTTAGTTGGCGGTGATGTTCGCTTGGTAGCACACGTCTACCAGACCATCATCATCTGCATCAGCTGCACGGTCGTTGGCTGCGGTGTCGGTACCGGCGTTACAGTCTGCAACATCAGCTAGAGCACCATCATTTTCACCAATACGTAGGCGACCTTCGTTACCAGCAGCGGTACGGCCATCAATTGCACGGTCAGCATTGTTTGCTTCCTCGTATGGCACATCGCGGAACAATACTACGTAGCGGTCGGTACCCGCAGCAGGAATGTCCTGTACGTGGATAATTTCAATGTTACCGCCACCAATACCAAAGGTGTGCTGCAAAATACCTACAACTTCAAAGCCTGGGAACTCATCCGCAAAGGCGTTGGTTAGCGCTGTTGTATCATCAGCAGCCAAGTAGCCAGCGTTGGTTGTATCAACAATAGCTGGGTCTTGGTGAGGCCAAAACAGGTTGTTCGCAAAGAACACACTCACAGAGTCTTCCACCTGCTTAAGCTGGGATGACATTTTAGTACCGCTTGCACGGTTAATAAGGTCAATACCCACGGTGGTTACAATAATGGTGATCAAAATCGCGATAATCGCAACAATCAGCACAGTTTGGTCAATGGTATAACCAGCGTGCTGTGCTGCACGGTTGCGTTGTTGCAGCAGCTGTTGCCAGTGCTGAGTATTAAATTTTTGCATATATTCCCCCTTCCGCAATTGGTGCGGTTGCGTGTGGTTTATGTGACTTTTCAAAAACATGTCTGACATCTTCCTGACTTTTTCTTGTTATTGCAAGCGTTTTACCTGCAGCAAAACTACAAACTCTACCTGCTCGTAATCAATATCTTCCGATTTAGCGAGCTCACCCACCGCAGGAATATTACCAATCAACGGTGTACCGCTGCGCGTATCACGCGCTACGGTTTTGGTTAAACCACCAATAACTTTAATCTCACCATCACGAACACGTACTTTTTGGTCGATCAGACGTGTGGAAACCACCGGTGCCTTACCACCACTACCCGGAATATCGACAAACTCAAGGATTTCGGTAATAGGTAGCTGTAGCTGCACTGTGTGCGGCTCACCTTCATCGGCCACTTGGGCTACAACACTAAACTGCAACCCTACAAACTGAGTTTTAATGTTTACATCTTCGTTAGTTACACTACCGCCTGTTGTGGTGTCGGTGGTGGTGTCTACCTCAAAGTAAATCTGGTTAAAGCCGTCAATCAACGTCGCGCGCTGGCGGTCCATAACTTCCATTGTTGGCTTCATCAGTTGATAGGTCGTACCAAAACGCTCAGCAATACCAACCACAGCGTCTAGCGAGCCTGTTTTAAAGGTAATGTTTGCACTGTTCAGCAAGTTAGTAAGCTGGCTTGCTACGCTACCACTATTAGACAAAGCAAGTGTCAGCTGGTCACCAGGTGCCGCGTTATTGCTGCCAGAAATCCCGGCCAAATCATCGGTTGTGAGGTTACCAAATTTGTTAAAGTTGTTATCACGCGTTACCGCCAGCACACGCGCCTCTACCATCAGGCGGCGGCTAGCAATATCTTCAATTTGCTTAATGAGCTGCTCGGCATGCTCTAGCACCTTGTGAGGCGCACGCATTTGCACCAAACCAACCGATTTGTTCACACGCACATAGCCACAAACAGTATCGCCACCCGCATCAGGTGTTGCTACGCTTGGCAACGGTGCAATACCAGCATTTGGATTTAACACAGCCACACCAGCAGAGCTGGCGGCCGATTTCGCCTCTTCACAAGATTTATCCAGCAGTTCGGTCAAATCCTTTTCAAGGTCATCAAACAAGTTACGCTCTACGCTAATGCTCATGTTGGCACTACCACCAACAGACTGACTAGAAGACCCTTCAGAGCTCTCACCACCAAACTGAGATTGATACGTCAGCTGTTGGCTTTCACTACGCTCTGGCTCGTACAAATTAATACGCCAGTTACGGGTAGGGAAACCACTAATGGTATAGTAGCTACCTTCATCCACCAACGATAAACCTTGCGGCGTCAACAACGCATCAAATGCTTCATGACAGGTGATTTCTTGCAAGTTAGCCGTAACCAAAGTGGTGGCCAGCTTTTGCTTGTTCTCGGTAATCACCATGTTAAAGCCACACAGGTCCGATAGGCCGCGCACAGCCTGCGCCAAAGTTACATTCAAGCCTGGGGCAAAACTGCCTACACGTGGTGCACTGGCCGAAGGCAATACCAGCAAGCGACGCTCACCTTCACGAATAATTTGTACACCGTAAACATCTTCAATGTAGCTACGAGACTCGTTAAAATCGAGCTCAGAAATAAGAATGTCTTTCAGCTGGTTCATGCGCACACCATCACCGTAGCGCACACCCATGTTGTACGTCCCTGCGAGGCGTTTCATCACCGCGCCTAGGTCTTGGCTACCGCGCATGCTAAATGTGGCATTAGCACGCATTGTTTGCACACTTACCGGTGCACCTACACCAACAACCGCATTGTGTCCTGCACGGTCACGGTCGTGCTCTTTAAAAGCATCGGTCGGGTTGTTTTTTTGTACGTGGCTTACCGTACAGCCAGCAAGGAGTACGCTAAGGGTAAGAGCAGCAATACGCTTCATTATTGGGCGCCTAACTTATTAAATCCAAAGGAGTTATCTTGTGTTACCACCACCAGCTTGCCGCCAGGGAATACTTCGTATTTCAAGTTAAATAGGCGCAGCAGGCGGTCCATCGCCACACTAAATGGCTCTTCAATGTGCGCAGGGCGCAGCACTTGGTCTAACCCAGCGTACATACGCAAGCGCCATTCACCACGACCAGCTTGGTTAATAATATTCTCCAACGCGTCTACCAGTGGCACTTCATCGTAGTGCAAGCTCACCATAGCTTCGCGCAGCACATCTTCGGTTACAGCCAGCTTAGCGGTTTTTTCCACACCTACAGGCGATACACTCTCTGCCAGTTGGTGACCACCTTGGCGGTCAGTAATAACCAAACGCTTGGTACGGTCGTAACGAATCACCCGCAGCGGCTGACCACTACGGGTCTGCATGCGTGCGAGCATTGCGTTCAACACATTCACAAATGGCTCTTCGGTTTCAATAGCAATTTCAGTATCAGGCAACGCGGCATTATGCTCGGCTAAATCCCACACAATTTGCCAGTCGCCAGCACCAATTTGGTCCATCATGCGCTGCAGGGTGCGGCGAATGCTAATACGATCTTCCTTAATGCGTACCAAGCTGTTGTGCATATCCAGCGGGTGTGTATTTACCTTACCCACAGCCATTTCAACACCCCCATCCATTAGCGGTACGGCGGCTGGCATGTTCATGTTTTGGCTAGGCATGTAAGGCTGTTGTGGTTGCATTTGTGCAATTTGGAAACCTTGTGGTACCTGCTGAACAGGCACAGCCATTATTGGGGCTTGCTGTGGCGCTTGCGCCGGCATTGTAGCAGGAAACTGGCTGCTATCGTACAGGTGTGCATCTGCGCTTGCTTCACCACCGTTCAACATACCTGGGTTGGTTGCAATACGGTCCATCTCGCTCGCATAGTTATTCACACCGCTAGAAATCATGTTCAACTGCTTTTCATACGCATCCACATTTGGATTTTCCTGTGCGTATAGTGGGGTGTCGTTACCACGTGGCGGGTTTGCCGCCAGCTCCAGTTCGCGGCTGGTACGCAGGCGATGTTGTTCGTGGCTTGGCACAAACACTCCGCGTGTATCATCGGCATAAGCCGGTGCGGTACTGTACGTTACTGGTGGAATGTAACCAGGTACTGGCGCCGCATGGGCAGCACTCGCTATGAGCACCGAGCTTAGTAGGGTGGTTACGTTTAAAATTTTGTGTTTTGTCATCATCAACATTATCCGTTTTGCGCGCAATTGGTCATCAATAACTTGACTGCGCTCTATTTGTACGGCAAGCCTAGAGGCAACAGCAACCCGACCACGCACAGTAAGTGGTCATTGACTAAAACAGGTGTGGTAAAAAAACCATGTACGATCCTAAGTTCCGCTTCGCCTTTCTGGTGTCCTTAATGGTCATTTTTGGCGCTGGCATTCAAGTTATTTACACCTACGTGCTAGGTGAAACAGGCTTAAACCTACAACACTATTTCCGTGGCGTTGTTCAAGTTGGTGGTGCCACCTTTGGTGGTGTGTTCTTTGTGTGGCTCTGCACGCAGTTCATCACACTTGCGCAATATGCCAAAACCGGGTTCGAGGCCACCCACGTGGACGAAACAGGTACCGGCTTTAACTTCCCGGTTAGTCTCTCCAAATTTTTGCCCGACCTTATCGCCACCCCAGCAGCCGAATCTCTCAGCCCGCTAGAAGCCGAGCTCATGGGCTTCCTCAACGGTTACCGCACGTGGCCCGCTGACCTAAACAACCTGCAAGACACCCTATACAAGCGCAGCTTACAGCGCTGGGCGGCCATGCGCCGGCTCGAAGGTGCCTCACCCCTACACCGCGCTGCCGCACTGGCTGTTGACTTAGGCAAAATTTATGCATTCGAAGAAAAACGCAGCAGTTTCCCGATGTGGCAGTTTTGGCGCCGCGATAAAATTAAATTTGTGCAGCGCTGCAAGGACCATGGTGGCCTAAGCGCTTTTGTCCTGTCGCAAATGCCGTCTTTCCGTGCTTTGGGTCTTAGCCAAGGTAAGGATGTCAACCGCCAAATCCGCCGTGCTTTGCTCACCGCTGTGCGCTACCACAACGACCCACTGCATATGCCAGCCAACAGCGATCCCATTACCCGCAACCTGCACGAAATGCTGCTTAAAGCTGAGCAACAACGCTTAAAATGGTTGCAACAGCACAATAACGAAACACAAACCGATGCCAGCCCAGAAGAACGTGCACGCCTACAACAAGAGCTTACCAACTTCTTTGTGGCCACCGTGCGTGAGCTCAACCTCAACCCGGTAGACCTCAACGATAAAGCGCCAGGTTTCTACCTTGGTAACGGCCAAGTTGTTTTGCGCTTGCCAGCCCTTATTAACGCTGCTAGCAACAAAATTAGTAACGACTTACGCCTCATTTTCAACCTGATTGATATCACCGAAAACAAACACCCCGTGTGGGACATGGTGGTCGACATTTGTGATGAACAAGGCTTAGGCATTCTCACCAAACAGTGGGACGATATTTACACCGATAGCGGTTTGTTCAACTTCCGCATTGGGGAAATTATGCTCAACAACTGCCTGCTATTGCAGTTTACCCGCACACAATACCCCAACCTGCGTCAACACCTAGATAGCTACCCACCGTTTGATGGCGTGGTAGAACTCCAGCACGATGACGCCACCTTGCTTGCAGAAATGCGCAGTAAAGTTGCCGCGGTAGACGACATGCTACTCGAGCTCGAAAAATAAACTCACCACAAAAAAAGCGCCCCGCAGGGCGCTTTTTCATTCGTTATAGAGATAACAGCTTTAGTTGCTATCCGGCCGTAGTTGAATTTCCTGATCCTCACCAGATTCAAAAATCTCGCGAGCTTCACGCGAAACGACAATATTATAATCATCCAAATTGATTTGTGGCTTACCTACCAGGCGGAGCCAAAACCCCGACCAAGGTTGATCAATTTGATTGTCATAGCTAAGCTTGATATCAAGAAAGCGTGTTTGCTGACGCTGAAAATCACGCCGACCAGTTACAATCAAGTCTTGCAGGTTGGTGTACAAGCTCGAATCTAAACCCGGATTTTGCTCCTGAAACCACTGAAAAGCAGCTGTACTACCATCCTCACCAAAACGTGCTTCAATAGCGCTTGTCACAACACGCTCAACGTCATCGGCAGCCATACTGGTTGTTTGCACAGCTTCACGAACTTGCAACCCAAACTGGCTCCGTTCGTTCTGAAGGTTTTCGTAGGATGTTGGAATTTGGTTATCCATACGCGCCCCATAAGAGGCATAGTGCCACATGTTACCAATAATGGTGACAACAACCAAACCAACAACAACGCTAATTGCAATCAGTACATTACGCATGAGCTACTCCTTTTTTCATGCATGAAAGAGAGATAATCAGTACTCTTTGGTTACCACCGCAACGGCGCCGGTGACCAATTTCGTATTTCATTACTGTGGAAGTACACGGCTAATCCACCGGCAACAATAAGTTGTACTAACAGCATTACCACCTGAACCCAAAGCGGCACCTGAATGTTATGGCGGAGATATTCAAAGCTTGCCATTTCTGGCCGATTAAAATCTTCGCGTACATGGTTTTCAATCAACGGCAACATTTGCGCCGCATCCAACTCACCCACACCTTGCAAAGCACGGCGCAAGTTAAGCTGTAAAGCTGAGTTCTGATAGTTAAGTGCCCAGGTCATAACATCGACCCAACTGAGTGTAAGGCCATCCTCAGCCACACCCAAAAAGATCACGACGTCATTTTTGTTACCACCCAACCAGTCCTCATCTTCTTCTACCGCATAACGGTATTCAGCTGGTATACCCTGCACAACAAACAAAATGATATTTGCCTGTTTGTCAGGGCCCAATGTACGCAGCATATTGGCTAAACCGTCATTCCACACCTGCTCATCCGACAGAGTAGTATCAATGGTCAACACCCGGTCCACGTGTTGATAATCATGCACACTAGGATAATCAGGCACTTCCCATTCATGATCAGCAGCACGCTGAACATTAAACAAACTATCAGGGCTAGCTTGAACATAGTTTATATAACTACGTTCACGCGCAACTGGGTCACCTGGTCTAACAGCCGCCCAACGCGGTGGCTCGCGCCGCCCCTGGCGATCAATACGGCTGATATTGAAGTCACCAACATCAGAATACACACGCCAGTCATAATCATGAGAGTGGTCATAACAAGTTTGACAAATACGCGTACACGACTGATTACTACCCGAGCCAGAGCAACTCTCAGTACAAAAGCACTCATAAGAGTGCTCGCACGATACCCGCACCTGGCGTGTATCGGTAACTTGACCATTCCAAATCTCCGTATCAACCATTTGCATGCCACGTGTAGCAAATAAAATGATGACACCAAACACCACTGGCACTGCGATTTGAGCAGCAGTTTCCAACCACACAAACTCGCGCGGCCTCCAAAATTTACAGAATAAAGCTAACGCAACAATAAGCACGCCAGCTACAATATTAATTACAGGCATAAGATGCTCCCTTACGGGCCAAAACAAGAAAAGCTTGATGTTACAGGCTATAACTAGATATATGTATGCAATGTGTCAAGGATTAATTAAAAAGCGCCCCGCAGGGCGCTTTTTAATAGAATTATTGTGTTCTCACACCACCAACAGGTGACCCATCTGGCAACGTCTCAGGGTCAATATCTGGCTTAAGAATAATGGAGAAGAAGTAATAACAACCACCCTCTAGGTATTGCTTGGTGGCTACTGTCCAACGTGGTGTAAAACCTACGAGCGCTGTTGTTAAACGCTGTACTTGGTCAGTTGCAAAGCCTACAGGGTAGCAAGCTTGTTCCAGTTTTTCAGCACCATCGGCTTGCATAACCGAACCAGCCCACCATGCTGCCCCAATAATGGAGAAAAACATAAACCCAGTGGTTACAATATCCAGTGTTTGATTACCCATTTTCTACTCCTTCCCCCTGTGTAAGAGCTTAAAAGCTCTCTACCTCATCTGTTGCTACCGCTGCTGGCGCTTCTGCTGGTGTTTCAGCAGCTTTTGGCGCTGCTTCAGCAGCAGAGCTAGTTTCTTGCTTTGGCTGCGCTGGTTTCGCCTTAGATTTGCGTTCAGCAATGTGGTAACGCTGCGCCACGCGTGAAATAAAGTTGGTACCGCTTAGGTCCATATCATGGCGGTCCACAGCTTCTTTAATTTTACTCACCATAAAGTCAACACTTGCTTCAAAGTCAGCACGTGTTTGCTCAAAGTCTTCACGACTGCTCTTAGCAATGTAACCACGTGTATTACGGTCGGCCTGAACCAGCACATATTCCCACAGTCGCGCAAAATTAATCATGTCGGTACCCTCTGGTGTGGTGCGAATCACCACCTCAGCAAAGTTACCATGGCGCTCTAGCTGAGCTTTTTGGTTCTCCAAACGTGCCTGATACTGAGATTTACGGGTTTTCTTTTGTGGTTGCGCTTGTTGCTGCTCTTGTTGAGGTGCAGCCTGTGCTTGTTCAGTCATCGGTGTGTTCCTTTTCCGTTCCGTTATCAGCAGGTCAGCTACATGCTGGCCCGAATCGCTAAGCGAAGATCGCCGCCTAGCGCAGGTGTCAGGTTTTTACCTGTGGCAAAAACCGTGTTCGTGTAACGATATAGGGCACAACCCAAATTGCACAAGCCCTATTTGCAAAAAACACATATTTTACCGCCTACACAAGCGTCAGGTATACATTATTAAGATGATTTCGGGGCTGGCAAAGCCACCCCTCATCACTGGGGCCAGCCCCAGCCCCCGCGTGGACCTAGTCACTCCGTGACCTAGGGACCACGATGTTCCCACTACCATACAAACCAGTAAGCCTAAAAACCCATTGCGAGCTGTTATTGCATACGGTATTAATAGCTACACATATTTCTTACCGCTTCGGAGATCACCACATGGCTGATATACTCTTAATTTGCGGTATCCCTGCCGCTAACGACAACGATAATATAACCGATGTTCAGAACCGGCTAACCCACATTGCCAATACAGCACAACAGGTTTACCAACCCGCACTGGAGCATGCCAAAGCGATTGCTCAGCAAAACATGGCACTCCAACGCGCTGGCTACAGCTTTGAGCAACGCAGCGTCATTTTTGCCCAAAATAACCACCAACCCCTGTCACAAGGCGAGCTTACCGAATACCTTCTCGCTCAACGAACCTCTTAATTACGGAGTAAAGCATGTTTAAGTCCGAAGAAGATGCACATAACGCAGCATTTAACCTTGCTCTTGATGAGCTTGAAAAAGTTTTTGCCGCGGAAGTACTAGCACTCGCCAAATCCTACGGTATTGAGCACTACAAAAGCTGCAGTGTGGAAACAAAACTAGAAATTGACTGCGCAAAAGCTTTCGATAAAAAGGTGACATAAAAATGCCTCCTCACAAAATAGCTGCACCCAAAATTGGTGCTGGTTTGCGAGGTGTAGTACCTACACCCGAACAAAGCGCTCAGTTGATTGCAACAGCCCAAGCACGTATTGATGCTGCTACACCCAGTGTCGAAAAACTACGCAATTCACGGCAACCAACACCTAAACGCTTTAACCAACCCATTATCCGATAAAAGAAGCGGCCTCCCACAAGAGGCAGCTTCAACATTATAAATCTTACCATGTATTATTTTTGACCACCCGCATTGGAGCCGATCATGCCAAATGTACTTGAAATTCCTGCCGAACTACACCCTACCATACTTGCGATGGGAGACGATATCCTCAAACAAAGCAAGGCCTTGCTAGAGGAAAATGGTATTGACCCAGGTCATATCAGCCTAGAACTTACTGTCAGCTTTATCCTCAGTACAGAAGATGATGAGGAGCATGAAACACAAGCCGCTGAGTTAGACGAGCCCTCGCTCGACCTACCAGAAAGTGTGGCTGATGCGCTTTCAGACATTATGGACGAGGAATCATCTTTCTTTTCTAATGTGGCAGCTCCTTTTTACCCGACAGCTACGCCCATTCTTGTGAGATGTTTGCTGTATATTGGGGCAGACCCTCTACCATATTTTTATTTTTATGAGGGGCTCATCACTGAGTTTAAAGATAGTGAAGAAGAAACATTAAGTTAACACCTTTTAAATATATAAGAAGCCGGCTCACTGAGCCGGCTTCTTGCTTTAATAAGGCTTATTAACGCGTCGTTACAATCTCGATTGTATCAGCAGCCAAGTGGTCAGCTGGCAGGGTAGAAATTGGTACTTGCTCCATGTTAGCAACTTTGCTCAAGTAACGGCTCAGTGCCTGCACACGGTCGCGGAACTCTTTGCTGTTCGGGCGCTGGCCACGAGCAAAAATAGCTACTGGCTGGCCACTGCGTAGTGCTTCCACCACATCGCGGCTGGCAGCAAGCTCTTGGCGCTCAGGCCACACTTTGCCACCGCTGTAGCTCACCGTCCAAATGGCAATATCGCCACGCTGTGCTTGTTTTTCAGTGTCGTCGGCCAAGCTTGGTAGGCCTTGAAAAGCGCTTTGCTGTTGGGCTGCCATTTGGCGCGCTGCTGGGCGTGGTGCCGCCTGCAGGGTAGATGTAATGCCTTGGCTTTGTGCCTGCGGGTAAGCTACCGGACGCACCTGGCCATAAGGGCTCGCCTTCATGGCAAAGCTTTGGGCGGCACGTGGTGTGCTCATTGCCTGTGGGGCTGGTGCCGCACGGCCAATTTCGGTGCTTTGTAGTGGCGCATTTTGGCTGGCTGGTGCCATACTGGTTTGGTCACCCGTCATCCGACCAAGCTCATTACGCTCAAGCAGCTGCACACGGCGATCCAAACGGATCAACGCACGCTCAACACGGGTTACACGGTCACGCAGGGCGCCCATTTCACCCATCAGAGGGTCATTCAGCTCTTCTACAGTGCTTGGAGCTGGCGCATTAAAACTTTGTTGTGCGTACGGGTTTTGGCCCTGCTGTGCAAATGGCATCTGTTGCGGCATTTGCTGCTGACCTTGTGGCTGCGCATACGGGAAGGGGGCTTGCTGTTGTGGCTGTGCAAAACCACCTTGCTGTGGTGTGCCATATACAGGCTGAGACTGCATAGTCGTGCATCCACCAAGCGTTGCTACAACGCCTAAAACCGCCAAAAACTTACCTGAGTAACCCATACGCATCTGCAAAAAACCTTTCTGTTTGCAGTACCTTAAAAGGTTTACACTATAAAATCAAGCTGCTGGCTCGCAATCTATAGCTATGCAGTTGGCAAAGCCACCACAAGGCACTTAAGTAGCGATGCCGGCTTAAATCCGTGAGGTGAAAAAGTCGCGCAAGGTTGCTAGGAACAAACGCACAATACGCACAAAGAACATAACGACCCACCACAAACCTAGGCCAATATACTGCACGGTAACCACAAAACCTTTAATGGTACCTTGAAAAACGCTTACCGCCATGTCGCCATATTTTTTGCTATCGTGAATAAAGTTCAGGAACCAAATAGCCGCCATTACAATCATGAAAAACGCAAAAAACTTAAGCGCTGGCTCCAAGAAGGTCACATAAAAATAGGCAAACTGTTCCATACCTTTTCATATAGGCCAGCGCACAAACGTATGCAACCCTAACTGACAAAGCGCTAGAATTTTTTACACCCCCCACTTGTAAACACGCCACAGCGCCCTATATGTTAACTACAAACTGGATTCATCTACCTGCAAAGGGTTTTCACTTATGATTAACGCAAGCACTAACGGCACTGCCGCCGCGGACATCACTGGTATCTACAATTGGGTGAGAGCTCAGTTCAACGCCGGCCGCATCTACATCACGGTGTTCTACGACATTGAAGATGATGCACATCGCTTCAACACCCGTGACACTGCCGAAGCGCGCGATGCCTTCATGAACTATCTGCAAGGCACACGTCTGCCTATCGAAGACTACATTACCCTCGATGAAAACGGCCTGTGGGATGCGGCGATGCGCCTGAGCTACTATCAGGCTAGGGACCGCGAAAACCGCGCACTCGAAGCGGAAACTATGGACCGCATGCTCGACGCCGCCTAGACCAGCAACTACACTTCGGGAGCCCCCTCGCGGGGGCTTTCGTCGTTTTTAGCATTTACTAGCCCGCCCTACGAATAGGTAGATTTGCTGTATTTAGGGGTATTTTCGCCAGCGCCGAGCACTGGAGTGTAGCAAGCTACATGAAGCACGCAGGCGCCAGAAAATAGTCATAAATCAGTAAGGGTGCCTACTCCCTACGGGCTATTTGGCTTTGTCGTGGAATTTTTCGGCCAAACCCACACCTTGCTGCTGCGGCAGGCGGAATTTAGGGAAATCGAGATTTTTATCCGAGTTATCCAGCTTCACCAGCGGTACTTTAAGTTTCATCACATCTTGGCGACCAATAAATACCGCTTCACCCGTATCAAGGTTTTTAAAATCTTCTGGGCGCACAATCGCCTCATAACTGTGGCTCACACTACGGCCATAACTACGCCCACGGCCACCCGTACGCAATACCGAGGCATCATCCTCACCACCGGCAAAGCTCATACTATCGCCAAAGCTTTCACTGACCGACTCTTGCAAGCTTTCCCCAGCCACACGGCTCATCACTTCGCAGCTTTCAGGGTCTTGCAGCACAAACGAAATCTTGTTCCAGGTATTCCCCAAAATTTTGCTGGCAAAATCTTGCGACAGGCCGTTTTCCTTATCCGAAAGTGACGAAATGGTCTGAATAAACGGGAACAAACACACATTTGCGCTCCGCGCCTGCTCAAATAGCGCGGCCAAGCTCGGCATGGCGTAACTACTAAACTCATCCATCAGCACCAAAAAAGTAGGTGAAGGCTTGTAATTATCATCCTGAATTTGCCCAACAGCTGTGCGTAGGTCAGAAATAAAGAACTTAGCAAACTCTACCGCAATTTCTTTCTTTTGCAGCATTGGCAAGGCCACATACACCAGCAGGTTTTCCTTCATCGCCTGGTATAGGTCCAGCTCAGGGGTGTAGTCGTTCAGTACGCGGCCGGCAGCACCCACATAGTAACTATGCAAACGGCTCCCCAGGTCACCAAAGGTGTGCTGCATTTTGCGTTCGTTTAATTCCAGCGTACCTGTGCGCGGGTTTGGCGCAAACAGCTGGTTAAAAAACGTCATGTAATCCACGTATTCTTTGGTATGTTTAGGGCCATTATCAACCACCCAGCGCATGGCACGCTCGTCACTCATCAGCGCATTTAAGTCACCAAAGTTAAAAGGCAGGTTCATCGCCTTTAACACGCCAGAAATAGCTTTCATCCCACGGCTAGCCTGCCCACGGAAAAATGGATCTCCCCCACCAGCAATTAAGTCCATAATACGGCTCGTCAATTCATCCGCATCACCACGTAATAGCGGGTTGTAAGTGTTAGAAAGCGTCGGATCAGCAATGTTAATAATACGTACGTCCTGCCAACGGTCGTGCTGGCGCGCGAGGTTAAGAAACTCCAAGATAGACTCTTTACTGTTCTTACCATCAATATGAATTGCACCGCCGCCACGCATCATCTGCTGCTTAAGCACCAAGTTAAGGAAATTGGTTTTACCACCACCCGTAGCCGCAATACCCATGCAGTGACGGGTCATCAAATTGCTGGAAATCAGCAAATCATTTTCATCGCGATTAATATCAGCCACAGGCCAACCTGTTCCTTATCTGTTTTAAAACTCTGTGCGTAACATATAGGGCTTTGGCGCTACCATGCAAGCCCAGTCTTGCCTACCAAATGTAAGTAAGCGCTTACAATTTTTATGCAAAACACGGGCGTTTTTAACATAATACATCAACGAAACCCCTCCGAAGTGCCAGATTTGGTGTATTTAGAGGCGCCGCTGCAGGGCCGAAGTGAGCGACGTGTATATGAACAACATACACGAGCTTACTGAAGTGCCAAGCGGTGACTATAAATCGCCAAATCTGGTACTTCGTTAGTTTTTGGAAAAGAGGCGATCGATAATTTTGCCGAAGTAAAACTCATCTGGCACACGGTTACGTTGGTTACGCGTATTCTGCCGGCGTACTACCAAAAAATACTTCAGCACACGCATATTCAGCACAATGCTAAATGCTGCCCCTAGCAAAAACCCAAGTAGCGTATTGTGGTCTACAACATCTAGCTTGGTTGTCGCAGGGTGTACTACCCATACCATCAATACCACAAGGCCAATTGGTTTAATCGCCCACAGCATCCGCTCGCGAGCAATTTGGCCATATTCGTAGTTGCGATCAATCTTTTGGTTCACGGTGTTAACCTAGGGCGATACTGTTCATTTTGCAAGTTCTAGCGGCCTAAAATGCGCCGTTTCAATTCTTCAGATTCAATCAACCCCACAATACGGTCATGCGTATTGTCTGGGCGGTTAATCACCAGCGTTGGTGTCCCCTGAATATTCACCAAATCTAGCTCACCCGGTATGGGTAGGCGCCACTCACAATCTAACTTGCCAGCAATATTTTCCTGCTGAGGGTTTATGGGCGTTACATCCACACAAACCAGCCGCGTTACGGCTTTCAGCTCTTGGTGAGCGCGGGCCAGGTGCGGTATCAACTCTTGGTCATACGGACCTTGAATAGAAAAATAATAACGAATTTCAATCTTATCTTCCTCACCAATAGCCCCCACACGCCCAGCGACCACAGGCTGGCTACGGCGAATGTTTAAGCTACCGTCGGCAGCTTCTGGTGCCACCACCGGCGCTTGCGGGCGCGGTTGGCGGTACACTGGCGTACTTGGCGCCAAAGGTGCTGGCACTTGGCTACGAAAATCTGGCACCGTGGGCAAACGGGTAATACTCACCGGCAAGGCCACACCTTGCTCTGCCGCTTTGCCATGAATCTCCTGCGCTTGCTGCCACGCTTTAGACAAACGCACATTGCGCTCGCTCATCTCGTTATATTTTTCCACCCATGCCAGTGCATTTTCCAGCGTAGGTTCTAAATGAAATGCCACAAACTCACGCGGCGGCTTGTTATAGCCATCCATAAAATCATCAATCCGATCATCCAGCGTTAGCGCTGTTTGGCTTGGTGTTGCAGCTTCTTTCGCCTGCTCTGGCTGGCCTGTGCAGCCAGACTCACCTACTTGCCAGTAATCCAAGCAGCGCTCTTGCGCCATAGCTGGCAACGCACAAAACAACATTGCAAATAGCACTACTTTCATCGGCGTGTTGCTCCATTTTTCAAAGCATGATCTACCAACATTTGCCATTCATAATCAGGGTTAAATACCTTCGCCTCACCCTGTGGCGGCTGGTACCACAGTGCTGGGTAACGGCTCACACCACGCTTTTGGGCCTGCGCATTGCGCCAATCTTTACGGTAACTTTTCCCCACTCCTGTAGCAGCGCTCATCGTTGCCTGCGCTTGCTGCCACGCGGCTTTGTTAGGCACGTTAAGGTACACATCATAATCCATACCCCATTGTTGCACAGGTTGCAGCCATGTGGCCAACTTGCTGCCATAATCTTGCGGGTTTACAAAAATTTCTATGCGTCCATTACCGCGCGATGCCGATGGTTCGGCACGGTTCGGCACCATATCAGTACGTGATGCCGACTTATGCTGAACAGCAGCACGGCGCGTAGGCACCTTAGCCGATGTTGCTTTTTGTGGTTGTGGCACTACTTCACTGGCAAAAACATCCTGCCCACTGGCCGGGTCATACACCCGCACCTGCGCTTGTGCTCCGGCAAAAAAGCCAAGCAAAATCAATAATATCGATCGATATGCCATTGCTTCTTACTCAATATACCGCCAGGATTTTTCAATGAAAACAACTTGTTAGAACGATTTGGCGGCTCTGGATAAACCACAAAAGTAAACTTAATCGACCCGTCTAAACTGATTTTTACCTTATCATCCGGGCACTTATACAAACAGCAGCTGGTGTCTTTCCATAGTGTCATCACCATGGCTGGCGCCGCATAATCGGCAGCTTCATCACCACTACCACCCACGTTTAATAGGTCACGCAAAGCTTCTTCCAAAACACTACCAAACACACCGTCAGTGCGAGTTTCATCCTTATAATTATACCAGTCAGCAGCGTCATCACCATCGGTACCAGCGCCTAACTCATAGCACTTAGACCCTCGGTGCTCATTTGCCGAACCGCCATAAAGCCTTGGAAAATCAAGGTTAAATTTTTGTTCCTCATTGTGGTGTGGAAAAGGATTAACCAGCCCACCCGGCACAAATGTTGCCACCTCTTGCGTTGCTTTTTGCACCAACTCGGGGCGAATAGCCACTGTAGCCGGCACTAACGCCAGTACCGGATGGTTGTGTGGTCCAAGCGCTTCGTCGTTAATTTTTTCTATAAGCTCGCCAAAATCAGTTGGGTCAGGCTCTGGTAAGTGGCGTACCGCCACATCTTTTGCCACGGCAGCTTGGTAGCCGCGCGCGCCGATAAGTGCCTGATTAACTGTGCTATTTACACCAGAAACCCAACCACTTGGGCCAGGTTGGCCCCAGGCTTTAATACACTCAGCACGGCCATCTCCCGGCGTACATTCAACGTCTAAAAAGCGATTATCTTCTTCTAAGCTTTGTTTGAGTTCGCTGGTAATATAACCTTCACCTAGTAGGCTTTGTAGCAAGTCTACCGCGCCATCTGGCATAGTGGCTGAGGCTTGGCCACCCAAACCACGCCAAACCTCACGCAGATCCGTTTGCTCGCTCGCTAGTAGCAAACCTTTCAGCCCATCCGGCAGATCATTTTCGCCGCCCTTAGCACCATGTAAATCCATAATATCGCGGCCATATTTACCGCCATAACCACACTGATATAACTCTGCCATCAATTCTTCTGGGATACCACGTGCTGTAGCCATGTCCTGCCGTGTTTGCTGCTCCAAAGCACTCCACACACGTGCTTCACGATACGTAGCGCTATTATCAATACAGGCTTGGTTTTCTAATGCCTCTGCAGGCACATCACTTAAACGATCATCTAGCTGGTCTTGCCAGTCATTAAACACTGTTTGCCCCGCACTACAGCTTACTTCGGCAACTGCTACTGGCTCACTATAGGCCACTTCGTGCCATTCTACTGGGCCACAACGCTTTAACTTACCGCGCACACATTTACCATTGGGGTAACATTTTACATCTTGGCACCAACAACCAAACTTTGCCTCACGGCTATGTGGGCAATAATCGTTCCCATCACCACTTTGGCTAACTGGTGCTGTGCACTCTTCCACATGCATGGTTTGATTTGGTGTAATATCCGCACGCCAGTTTTGCGCTTGTAGCGGTAACACCGCTAAACACACCAGTAGATAAAGGCTATAGCGCAAAATTTTCATACCCCTTTATTATGAGGCGAAAGTGTGAATTTTCAAGGGGGATTACTGTGCTACAGCGTCAGTTTCTGCTGGAAAACTCTCTAGCAGTGCGCTGGTAGGTACCCAAATGCGAGAACCATTCAGCAGCTCAACCTTGGTTGCTTCGCCAACTTGGCTCAAAATTGCGGCTTCCACAGGTTTTTTCTGTGTGTAGCAAGAGGCATTATCGAACAATTTTTTAGCAAAATCAGGGCTTGTGGCTGAAAGCTTAGTATAGCGATCATAAGATTTACGGGTAATGCAGCCCACTGTATCGGGTGCTAAAACCTCCGCCCACAGGGCTGGAGCAACAGCTGTTGCAATGAGTGCGGTAACAGTAAATCGACGCGCCAGGGTCAGCATGGATATAGCCTCTCTTTTCATTTGTTGCTGCATCATATAGGGTGTTTTCTCAAAAGAAAAGGTGAGACCATGTTTATTATTGGAAATGCGCTAACTGCTGTTGTTGTTATTTTGGACAACCTGTTGCTGATCTACAGCTTTGTGCTGTTTGCAGCTGTGGTACTAAGCTGGGTACAAGCCCACCCAAGCAACCCTATTGTACGGATTATTCACACTCTAACGCAGCCGGCTATACAGGCTGTACGCCAAAAAATACCAACCGTGTTTGGCGGTATGGACTTTGCACCACTGATTGTTTTGCTGCTTATTAGCTTTATTCGCCTTGGGGTTATTCCAAGCCTGCTTACCATCACCACCGGCTGGCAGGGATAATTTAATACTCTCAATTTTTGTATTCAACCCCTTGACAAACACTGAATACAATCTTATACAACCTCTGTTATCACAACATTTCTCAGTAAGTGGCTATTTAAAGCCACTTACTTGACATGAAAGCACTGCGCTGTGCAGTGCTCCTACTACGGCTTCTCCATTTTCATTTTGTCGCACAGGAGAAGCGGCCGCGACAAATCTGAAGGGTATCAAATGAACTCGCTACTTATTCTCGCCCTTGGCATTACTTTTGCTGCCATTGTTACTCTGTGGATTTTCATCTCGATGATTTTCCGCAAGGTGGTGCCAACCAACATGGTCCACATCGTGCAATCAAAAACACAGACAACTTCCTACGGTGGTCGTCAGGCCCGCAAAGGCTCGTCTGATGCAGACAGCGCGGTAACAACGCCAAACAACGGTAACGTTTATTATCGCTGGCCTTCGTGGGTCCCGATGATTGGTGTTACCGTAATCGAACTGCCGATCTCGAACTTCGACCTAAAGATCGAAAACTACAGCGCCTACGACAAAGATCGGGTGCCACTGGCGATCGACATTACGGCGTTCTTCCGTATTGTTGATACCAATAAGGCTGCCGAACGCGTCGATAATATCCATGAACTGGAAAGCCAGCTGCTTGAAATGGTGCGTGGCTCAGCCCGAAGCATTTTGGCTTCACGCAACATTGATGAGATCATGATCGAACGCGACACTTTCGGTGAACAGTTCACTGCAGCATTGAAGGACCAACTTGCCGACTGGGGTGTTGAAACAGTCAAAAACCTGGAACTGATGGATATTCGTGATGCCGAGGGCAGCACGGCAATCCATGATATCATGGCCAAGAAGCAGTCTGACATCAACCGCGAAAGCCGCGAGGTAATCGCCGGCAACGATCGTGCTGCTCAAGAAGCTGAAATCGCTGCTCAACAAGCGATCGATGAGCGTAAGATCGAGGCTGAAAAGGTCGTCGGCCAACGCAAGGCTGAAGAAGAGCGTGCTGTCGGCATCGCCAACGAGCAAGCCCAACAGCAAATTCAGGAAGAGGCCCGTGAAACGGCGGAAAAACTGATGGCTGTCAAACGTGTGGAAGAAGTCCGCGCTGCCGAAATCGCCAAAGACCAAGAAATCGTCAAGGCGACTGAGGACAAAGAAGCTCAGGTCATCCGTGCTGAAGGTCAGCTGGAAGAAGAAAGACGTGAAGCTGAAGGCATCAAGGTCAAAGGTAAAGCCGAAGCTGAAGCCAAAAAGCTGATGGAGCTGGCGCCAATTCAAGCTCAAATCGAGTTGGCCAAAGAAATCGGTAACAACCCGATTTACCAACAGTACCTCATCGCGGTCGACGCAGTAGCCGCCTTCAAGGGTGTTGGCCTCGAGCAAGCGAAAGCGCTGGTTGAAGCCGACCTCAAAGTTATCGCCAATAGCGGCGATGTTATGGGTGGCGTCAACAACCTGTTCGACCTGTTCTCTGCAAAAGGTGGTACCAACCTTGGTGCTATGCTTGAAGCAGCAGGCCAAACCGACGCAGGTCGTAGCTTGATGGAACGGCTTGGTGTTCCATTGCCGAAAGGTAACCAAGAAACTGGCTCTATCGCAGTCGAACCAGTAACTGCTGGTGAAGCTGAAGCTGTTGACCCTGCTGAAGGTGGGACTGACGGCGAAACGGGCGGTGAAGAAGAGCTCCCTCCACGCAACTAACCTTAACTAAAAAGCCCCGGCAGTTTACTGCTGGGGCTTTTTTTATTTGGCTCAAGCAGCGCCGGCGGCGGGCTCTTTTGCTAGTTGCTCGGCTTGGGCGGCAGCTTGTTGCTGGGCCTGTTGGAACATAGCACCAAAGTTAATAGGCTCCAGCAATGGCGGGCGGTAGCCGCATTCCTGAATAGCGGTTTGGAAAACTTGGCGCGCAAACGGGAACACTAGTGACGCACCATCAATACTCAACACAGCTTTCAACTGGTTGGCAGGAATATTCTCGGCTTGGAACATACCTGTGTACTCAGACTCCACCACAAACAGGTTTTTACCTTCAGCACGGCCAGTACCGCTAAGAATTACAGTAGTGGTAAATAGGTTGTCGTGGCCTTCCACCGGGTTGGTTTGCACACCCACTTGCAGTTCTAGCTCGTGCTGTTGGTCTTTCAACAACGCTGCTGGGGTTAGGCATTCTACAGATAAATCTTGAATATATTGGCTTACCATGCGGAACATGGCTTGCGCTGGAGCTTGCTCGGTTGCCTGTGTTTCATTACCACTGGTTTCAGGCGTTTTATTATCGGTCATCTTCACTTCCTCTGAATTAAAATATCGCGTAATGTAACGGCTACGCAGCGTTTTGTCACGCTAGGAAATATAACAACAACAAAATATGTAAGTATGCGCTTACTAACAATTGCCGAATATTTGAAAAAGTTGCCACAAATTGGCAGCTTCGTTATGTTTCAGCTACTACATGAATTTAATTTAGGGACTACAAAAATGACGTTACCAACCGTTGGCCAAGCCGCGCCAGACTTTACTTTGCTCAACCAAAATGAAGAACAGGTAAGCCTGAGCCAGCACAAAGGCAGCTGGGTTGTGCTGTACTTTTACCCACGCGCAATGACCCCAGGTTGCACTGTGCAAGCCTGCAGCCTGCGTGATAGCCAAAGCGAGCTAGAGGCCAACAACATTGTGGTGCTTGGCGTAAGCCCAGACAAACCGGCTAGCCTGAAAAAGTTTGAGGCTAAAGAGAGCCTGAACTTCACCCTGCTAGCCGACACTGAGCAAGAAGCTGCTAATGCCTATGGCGCCTGGCAGGAGAAGAGCATGTACGGCAAAAAATACATGGGTATGGTGCGCATGACGTTGATTATTGACCCACAAGGTAACGTTGCTCACGTCATGCCAAAAGTGAAGACAAAAACTCACCACGATGATGTGCTGAGCTGGATTACACAATCAGCCGAGAAAGCCGCTTAACATGAATAATCCCGCTGTAAAAAATAGCCGTAGTGAAGGGCGTGCGCCATTTCAGCTACGTTCGGTCAGCTTTGAAACCAATGTAAACCCCTATGCGGAAGGCAGTTGCCTGGCCAAATTTGGCCAAACCCACGTGCTGTGCACAGCCAGCGTGGACGAAAAAGTGCCACCATGGTTGCGCCACCAAAACCAAAAAAGCAAAAGCAAACAAGGCTGGGTTACTGCGGAATACGGCATGCTGCCACGTTCCACCCACACCCGTATGGACCGTGAGGCAGCTAAAGGTAAACAAAGCAGCCGTAGCGTGGAAATTTCCCGCCTGATTGGGCGTTCGCTACGCAGCGTGGTTGACCTAAACGCCCTTGGTGAACGCACCATTTGGCTGGACTGTGATGTGATTCAAGCCGATGGTGGCACCCGTACTGCTGCTATTAGCGGGGCTTATGTGGCACTGCATTTGGCAATTCAAAAGCTGTTCCAGGAACGTAAGCTAGAACTACTACCGCTAAACAACCAGGTTGCGGCGATTTCCTGTGGGATTGATGGTACCGATACCGCGCTACTGGATTTGGATTATGCTGAAGATAGCAACGCCATTGCTGATGCTAACTTTGTGATGACCAGCGAGCTGAGCCTGATTGAAGTACAATGCACAGCTGAACAACGCCCGATTAGCGATGCACAGTTTAAAACACTACACAACCTTGCACGCCAAGGGATTGAAGCGGTGGTACAAGCACAAAATACAGCGATTCAACAAGGGTAAGTTACGATGCAAGAACTTGTACTCGCCACGCATAACGATGGCAAAATAACAGAGCTGAAAGAACAATTGGCGCCGTTGGGAATCACGGTACTAACGCACCACGATGTAGACCTGCCAGAAGTGGCTGAAACCGGCCAAACCTTTATTGAAAACGCCACCTTAAAAGCTGAAGCTATTGCCGCACACACTGGCAAACCAGCACTGGCTGACGACAGTGGTCTGTGCGTAGACGCACTAAATGGCGAACCCGGTGTGGATACTGCTAATTATGGTGGTTATGAAAAACTGTTAACAAAACTAAAAGACACTGCTTTTGGCGCACGTGGCGCACGTTTTGTGTGCGTATTAGCACTTGCGGAACCAAACGCTAAAACTCAGTTTTTTGATGGCTATGTTGATGGGTTTATTCTCAACGAAGCACGCGGTGAAGGCGGCTTTGGCTATGACCCTGTTTTTCTGCCTACTGGCGGCACTCACAGCTTTGCTGAAGACCCTGAGCAAAAGAAAACGCTTAGCCACCGCAGCCGCGCCATTGCCAAACTGGTTGAAGCGCTTAAATAGTGCAAAACCCTAAACAACTAGCAGTGTACATACACTGGCCATGGTGTTTAAAAAAGTGCCCTTATTGCGATTTTAATAGCCATGTGACTGATGACGCGCCAGTGCGCGCTTATGTTGATGCGCTTAAGCAGCAATTGGCGCATGAACGTACACAAACTGGCCAGCGCGAGATTGTGAGTATCTTTTTTGGTGGCGGTACACCAAGCTTGATGCCACCTGCTATTGTTACCGAACTCATTGAAGAAATTGGTACGCATTACACGCTGGCTGACGATTGTGAAATCACGCTAGAAGCCAACCCAACCAGCAGTGAAGCGGCTAAATTCCAAGCTTTTGCCGCGGCGGGGGTAAATCGTTTTTCGGTCGGAGTGCAAAACTTACATGATGAACATTTGGTATTTTTAGGGCGTGAACACAGTGCAGATGAAGCGCTGGACGTGGTTAAAGAAGCGATTGATGCTGTTGGCAATGTAAACTTGGACCTTATTTATGGGCTACCAAACCAAAGTTTAGCGCAATGGCAGGAAGACTTAGCCACGGCTGTAGCCCTAGGCACCACACACATTAGCGCCTACCAACTGACCATTGAACCCGGCACCGCTTTTTTTGGCCAAGTGCGCAAAGGCCAGTGGCAACCGGTAGATGGCGACACCGAAGCCGACTTTTTTGATGCAACGCGAAAAGAACTAAAAACGCATCAGTTTAAAAATTACGAAATTAGTAATTTTGCCAAAACAGGATATGCCTGTAAGCACAATGTGCACGTGTGGCGATATGGTGACTACCTCGGCCTTGGCGCTGGTGCACATGGCAGGTATTCAGGAGTTGACAGTGGTAAAATCGCCACCAGATGCTACAAACAGCCTGCTACCTATATTGATAAAGCAACGGCAGGAATTTTCCACTTTGAGGAAAATCAACTAGATAGCCACACACAGGAACTAGAGCACTGGATGTTGGGTTTACGATTAGCCGAAGGAGTGTCGCTAAAACCGCACGATTCAGCTGATGAATCAGGGTTTACAAATAGCAATATTATTAATGAGAATAGGTTAAAACGACTAATGCACCTCAAACTCATACAAAGCGATTCAAATCGCGTTAAATTAAGCGAGAGCGGCTGGCCACTCCTTGAGAGCATCCTTCCCGAAATTTTAGAAGATTATAACGCCTAACGACCTTGGCGAACGCTTCACCAAAACGCTATTCACATCAAACTCGTTTAATTATTCCACCACGGCATGTAATAGCGTGGCGATGATGGCGCCGGCGCAAATTCTGGCAACAGCGGATTAGGCAATGGCACTGGTGGCAAAACAGGGGCACGTACCAACGGCGCACTGTAATAACGCAACGGCTGCACGGGGTACCAACGCTCGGCAGAGCCATCTTCATGAATGCGAATAGGCCCAGCTACACCCGCATGGCCACGCAGGCGTGTGAGGCTGCGCACCAATGGCACACGGTGATAAGCTTGCTCAGTATTTGCCTCAGCCAGCCAATGAATAGCATCGTAAACCACGGCGGCTATAGGCAATGGCGCCGCACCATATACGTTATTAAACTGGCTGCGGTAGTCGTTCCAACGTGTTGTTGGGTGGGCGCTCAACACACCATGACGCAAGCTAGAAGGGCGTTTTTGGCGCAGTTCTGGCGCATCCCAACGGCTGGTGCCCATCAACCAAATATCTTGCTGGTCTACATCATAAAACGCCAACTGAGAGGCCACCAATGTGGCTTGCTCCGCCGTAACAGGCATAAATAATCCGCTAAATTCCGCAGCTGCACTTGGTGTTACCCCTTGACGAAGCTCTTTTAGACGGGTGAGAGAAACATCGCTCATGGCGCTGGCTAAAATCTCGTATTCGCTTTCTAAGTACGCCAGTTCATCTTTTAAATTTTGGCGCGCCTCAGCCAAATTAAGCAGCATATCTAGCTCGGCTTTTAGGTCGTTTTTGTCGGTATCAAACGGCACAATTTGGCTCACGGTAATACCCATATCGGCGGCATATTTTAGCAATGCTTGCTGCGTATGCTGGCCATAAGCATCGTTTGGAATAAGCGCTGCAATGGCGGTACGGCTTTGCGCTACAGCCGCCAACAATAACGACTTCACCTGCTGTTCTGGCAGGTGGTTAATGGTGTAAATACCTGGCTTGGCGGCATTTTGGTCGGTAGTAAGCGCCAGCAACGGCAGTCGCGCACCACGCGCCAGCGGCGCCACCGCTTCTGTAGAGCCTTTGGTAAGCGGGCCAATGGCGACATCTACCCCCAAGCGCAATAGCTTTTCAAATGCCACCCGCGCCTGTGCAGGCGTGCTACCCGTATCCTCTGGGTAGAGCATAATTTGTGCGTTTTTAGCCTCAAAAACAGCCATTTGTGCTGACTGCAACAACTGCTTACCTACTGCAGAAAACTGACCTGAAAGTGGCAACAACAGCCCCACACGCAACACCGGCACCGTTTGGCTTGGTGTACCTGCCCAATTTAGTTGGCGTGCCAAGCGTTTAAATTCCTGATCTTTATACAAGCTACCATCTGCCACATAGGCATGCTCTAACGCGCTATGCGCATTGCCTGGCTTACCTAGCTCTAGGTTTAAAGCAGCCTGAGTTAGCTGGCTTTGCTGTAAAATTTGCTGTTTTTGTTGCTCTAAATCACGGTTAGTTACTATGGCTAAATACTGGCTCACCGCCTGTGGCTGACCTTTCTGCAATGCCGCTGCAGCACGTAATAATGCGGCCTTTTCCATTTGTTCACGAGCGCTAAATTGGTCGGCAGCGTGCTCCAAGTATGGCCAATTACCATACTGGGCGGCTTCATTAACGCGACTAGTGAGTTCTTGCTCAGTCAGCGTGGCCAAACTTTCGCTTACCTCCTCAGCAACCTCCACTGCTGGGAGATCCCACGCCGCCATATCAGGCTCTTGTGTTTGCTGTTGGGCACTTTGCCAGTCTATCAAACTGCGCTCTTGCGCCTGTGCTTGCAGCACCCATAGCAATAAAAAACCAACAAGAGCTTGTTTCGTGAACATTTGTGCCGCAGCTTAGGGCATATGCACAAAATAATGAAGCACTTTGCCAACACCGCAGCGCGCCATGGCTGGTGGGGAGAGCAATTTGCCTTGCTGGCACTGCTCTTTAAAGGTTACCGCCCCTTGGCACGTAACTGGCGCGGCAGCAGTGCAGAAGTTGACATTTTGGTCTGGAAAAAAAACACCCTTGTACTGGTGGAAGTTAAGTTCCGGCGCGAGCAATTACTGGCGCACAACGCACTACGCCCCGACCAAGCTCAGCGCCTAAAACACCAAGCCCAGCGCTTGCGCAGCCGTTATCCCGAACTTACCATTCGCGGTGATTTGCTGCTGGTTTACCCACATTTTCCCTTTATTGAACATCATCAAAACGCGTTGGCGCTAGACGAGGGTTAACCCCTTTGCTAGTGTAACGCCATGCGTAAAACATCCTTATTTCTTCTTTTGGCAAGCGCTCCGCTACTAAGCGGCTGCGCTGGTATTGTTATTGGTGCCGCAGCTACTGCTGGTTACTTTACGGTGCAGGAACGCGGTGCTCAGCAAGCGCTTGAGGACAGCAAAATCACCACCCACATTCGCGACCGTTTGGCTAGTGCCAACTACCACTTTATTACTGATATTGGTGTTACTGTGTTGAACAAACACGTATTGCTCACTGGTGTGACAACATCTGAAACTGATGCTGAGCGCGTGAATAACATTGCCAAAAGCACCCCTGGTGTAACGGTTGTGTATAACGAGCTTATGGTGGGTAGCAAAGGCGACCTTAAAGAAGGCGCACAAGACGCCGCTATTGCCACACAATTACGCACCAAACTGCTCACTGCAGATGGTGTTTACTCAGTAAACTACATGGTGGATGTAGTGCTTGGGCATGTTTATATGACCGGCCTAGCACAAACTGAAGAAGAAAAAGCCCGTGCCCTGCACGTGGCCCGCACCGTGAAAGGTGTGAAGCAAGTACACGATTATATTCAGGTTTCTGTAGCGACCCCTAAAAGCATGTTAGGTGACGCTGTAGAGCGTGAGGCGCCCAACCCTCAACCAATGGACAACAACTAAAGGAAATCGAGTTATATGAGTTCAAATACACGTCGCGGCGTTGTTAGCCGTGAAGACGCAGGTAAATACGCCGAAGAATGCCGCCAAAACGGCTTAAAAGTGGGTTTCACCAACGGTTTGTTCGACATGCTACACTCCGGCCATGTGGATGCTTTACAACGCGCCAAAGGTGTTTGCGATGTGCTTTTTGTTGGCGTAAATAGCGATTCTTCCGCCAAGCGCAACAAGAATGACAGCCGCCCAATTATCCCACTGGAAGAGCGTATGATCATTCTAGCAGAGATGCACAGTGTGGATGTTGTGCTGCCATTTGAGGAAAATTTGGATACAGCAGACCACCTCATTGAGATTGTAAAACCCGATGTGTATATCAAAGGTGGTGACTACACCGTGGAGACACTTCCGGAGACACCAACTGTACACAAACTGGGTGGTGAGATTCACATCATGCCACGTCCAGATGGCACAGCATCAACCACCGACATCATCGCCAAGTGCCGAAATGCTAAATAATACGCCCTGAATAGGGTTTACATAACAATCTGTGGATAACACCCCTTTATGGGGTGTTTCACATTTTTAGGGGCACATTCAAAAACCCTTACACACCAACAAGTGTAAATACTCACTTACTTTTAAGTCGTTGTTTTTGTGTAAACACCTAATACACCCAAACACCACAAACTGTGAAACGTTCAAAATACCCAAAATATGTATACCTATGTTTTGGGGGGGTGTATTTAACATAACAAACCCCCGCGCTAGGCGGGGGTTTGAAAATAGGTAATCCTCACTACAAGAGACGTAAGTTGAACTGGTGTGCGGTGGTACGCCGAGTCTTTTCATACGCTTTTTCCAGCACCGTCTGGTCAATGACTGGCACACCATCATTCGCGATTGAACCCAGCGAAAACGTTGGCTCAAGCTCCAAGGCGCGGTAGTAAACCGCATCAAAGCTCATTAGCCAATGCTCTACCATGCCAGGCCAATGTTCTGCATGCCATTCAGCACTTTCCCGCAAATAACGATAAAGCTCCACCAACCGGCAACGGCAGTCCTGTACACGAGCCAGGCGTAACATTTCCAAGTCAACGCCTAAATCTTCAAGACGAACACCTTCATCCAACAGAATACCCTCAGCAATATGCAGCATGTGCTGTGCCTCCAAAACGCCACCAGCAGCAAGGTATTGCACTTTTTCAATTGCCTGCTGTTTCATACCTGGTAACTGGAGCTGGCGCCACTCATCAGGCGTTACACCGGCAGCGTAGAAAAGGTTTTCCACACCACGCTCATAAGATTCCATCCCAATGTCTTCAAGCCTACGCAACTGGTATTGTGGCTCAGGAATAGCTCCCGAACGAATACGCTCAACTGATTCCCGCCAAAATTTAAACAACTCAGCGTAATAGTCAGCACAACCGCCTTGGCGCAAACAGTCCACTTGTAAGCGGCTGAGCTGCTCACGGCTCATGTTTAGCTGACTTTCATCAACCTTGCGACGCAACATGTGTATCACTGTTCGGCAGTTTTCAGCCACGGCATCAGCTATTTCAGCTGATTCACCAATGCGACCTTGCATAGCTTCAATTTGGGAGACCAGCTCTTTGGCCTCGTTCAAATTTTTCAAATATTCCTGCATTAGAACATTCCTTCAATAATAAAAAACGGAACTACTGCGCTAAGCGCAGTTTTATAAAGGCTATATAGGCTCTAAAAAAGAGTTTTCAAGAACTAAACAAGAAAAATTAATGGTGGACGATACTGGGTTTGAACCAGTGACCCCTACCATGTCAAGGTAGTGCTCTACCACTGAGCTAATCGTCCAACTCAGGCTGTTTTAACGGCAATTTACAACCTTGCCAACCACTAAATGGCGCAGGTAAATTTAGTGTATTTAAGTGTACTGCTGCCTATGCCCAACCTTGCATTTCAAGTAGGCGGGACACACAGCGCTGGAAGGGGAAAGCAGCTGGGCCCTCAGCACATAGCTCGGTAAGAGGATAGGCGGTAGAAAGCACCACCCGGCATTTGTTCTCATACAAAATATCAATCAGCGTGATAAAACGTAGTGTGGCATCAGCTTCGTTAGCATTCATTTTGGGGATATCTGCCACAAAAACAGTGTCTGCTGCTTGGGTAAGCTGCAAGTAATCCTCGCGCCCTACTGCGGCGGCACACAAATCATCAAACACATACCATACCGCACCACCAACGTGCTTCTGGAACGGAATATCAGTAGGTAGCTCGCACTCTTTTGCGTCAGTGCTGGCATATTCTTCAAAAAGCACTGAAAACGCTTTAGGCTGCGCCGCATCAATAACTAATGGTAAACCGTCGTTATTCTGGGCGCGCCAGTCATGAGCACCATCTAACTCCACCACTTTGAGCTGGTTTTCAATCAACTGAATAAACGGCATGAACTGGTGACGGTTAATACCACCTTGGAACAAATCCTCTGGCGGCCAATTGCTGGTTGCGACCACAACCACGCCAGCTTTTAGCAATTTTTCAAACAAGCGGCCTAGCAGCATGGCATCGGCAATGTTGGTCACATAAAACTCATCAAACAGCAGTAGCTGGCACTCGTGGCGAATGGATTCGGCAATATGCACCATCACATCGGTGCCGCGTGGCGCCTCGTGCAAGCGCTGGTGCACCTCCTCCATAAAGGCATGAAAATGCACGCGGCGCTTGGGCACCGTAACCGCCGCAAAAAACATGTTGGTCAACATAGATTTACCACGCCCAACAGGGCCAAACAGGTACAACCCTTTGCTATTTTGCTCAGCTTGCAGATCTGCAAGTAAGGCGTCCAGCGCCTCAACAACCTGCTGCTGAGCAGGGTCTAGCTGAATTTCTCCAGCCTCAATATGCTGCTGATACTGGCTAGCGAGCTGAGTCATGAAAGCGGGACGATGTCTTTAAACTCGCGCCAGTCATCCATCACTGCTTTTACACCAGCTTGCAGCAATTGCTCGCGCTGGCGGTCCGGGTGGTGAGCCACACCAACATAGCCAACTACGGTAGCAATACCAGCTTCCACCGCTGCGGCTGCACCGGCGGGGCTATCCTCCACCGCAACGCTTTCTTCCGGCAGGGCGCCAACGGCCATCATAGCGTTCTCGTAACCAAATGGGTCGGGCTTAGGGCGGCTATAGCAGGAGAAATAACGCCCCCCAATAGCTTCCATAAAATCAAAACGGTTAGGGTGATTAAGGTGGCCCACTGCGGCACCAATTTGCCGTTCGTCGCTATTGCTTACAATAGCTAGTGTGCAGCCGTTGTTAGCGTACTCTAGCAAAATCTCGGTCATGTGCGGTACGGGAGCAGCGCCATGCTCGCGCAGAATATCAATTGGTTTGCGCGGACGCTGGGTGATAATGCGGTCATCCATCTCCACCCCATAGTGGGCACCAATACGGCGCGGAATATCACTACCAGCAATACCCAAAAAGTTATTAATATATTCCTCAGTGGTCATTTTAATGCCGTAGTGGTGTTCAATACTTTCCAACATGGAGGGGAGGGTAAGGCGCTCAGTATCTACCAGCGTGCCATCAAGGTCCAGCAAAATAGTGGGTTTGGTCATGCCCACATTCCACCTAAAAAGAGAGTCCTTGTCGAGTACAAAGCAAAGCCCCGCCACGTGGCGGGGGTTCTTTGGTTAGGTAAGGTGTGTTTATTTCACCTCAATGGTTTTCTTTTGTGGTTGTGCTGGTGCGGCTTTGGGCAAGCTAATGTGCAACACACCGTTGTTGAAGCTGGCCTCTACCGCTTCGCTTTTAACTTCCTGCGGCAGGCTAAAGCTGCGTTGAAAACTACCGCTACGGCGCTCGTAAATGCGCTGGCCATTGCTTTCTTCATCACGCTCCACAGTGCGCTCGCCTTTCAGAGTCAGCACATTATCCGACAGGTCTACTGTAATATCCTGCTTTTGCATGCCCGGCAAATCGGCCTGCAGCTCGTAGGATGTTTCGGTTTCCTGCACATCCACCGCGGGGGTAAAGCTACTGCTGAAATTGCTGGTATCCAGCGCCAAGGTGGGGCGCAGGTTACCAAACATACTATCGAACATGGTATCCATATCCTCCAGCATATTAAATGGGCGGTTACGGCGGGTTGTTGTGAGCCAAGTCATGATACTTATCTCCTTATATTTATTATCAATTTACTCATTTCTCAACCGTTAGCACTCTCTGCTAACGAGTGATAATATACCGCCTTACAGAATAGCGTTCAAGCAAAAATTATCACTCTTTTATTTAGAGTGATAAAAAAACCATATGCATAACAAAAAAGCCCCCTGTTGGGGGCTTTTCATTTAACTTGGCTTAAGCAGCTTTAGCCTTGTGTGCTTCGGCTTCTAAGTAGCGGGCGGCGTCTAGCGCGGCCATGCAACCTAAACCAGCGGCGGTTACCGCTTGGCGGTACACGCTGTCGGCTACATCACCAGCAGCGAACACACCTGGAATATTGGTGGTTACTTGGCCTGCTGGGGTGGTTAGGTAGCCGGTTGCATCCATATCTAACTGGCCTTTAAACAAATCGGTATTTGGCTTGTGGCCAATCGCCACAAAAGCGCCCAATACTGGTACTTCTTCAATTGAACCATCGGTAGTGGATTTCAGCTTAAGGTGCGTTAAACCGGTCGCATCACCAACAAATTCGTCCACAGTGCGGTTCCATTTCACGCTGATATTGTCGGTATCAAACACACGCTCGTGGAGAATTTTTTCACCACGGAACTCGTCACGACGATGGATCATGGTTACGCTTTTAGCAATTTTGCTAAGGTACAAAGCCTCTTCCAGCGCACTGTTACCACCACCAATTACCGCTACATCTTGACCGTTGTAAAACGCACCATCACAGGTGGCGCAGGCAGATACACCGCGGCCGTTGAACTTTTGCTCGCTTTCCATACCCAGCCATTTGGCGCTGGCGCCGGTCGCAATAATCAGCACATCGCAGGTGTAGGTAGTGCCGCTCTCGCCTTCTAAGCGGAATGGGCGCTCCTGCAAGTGCGCAGCTTTAATATGATCCTGCAACACCTCGGTACCCACGTTAATGGCCTGCTGGTGCATTTGCTCCATCATCCACGGGCCTTGCACAGGGTCGGCATAACCGGGGTAGTTCTCCACATCGGTGGTGATGGTCAGCTGACCACCCGGCTGCATGCCGTGAATCATAGTGGTTTGCAGTCCAGCACGGGTTGCGTAAATAGAGGCGCTACAGCCCGCAGGGCCGCTGCCTAAAACAATAACTTGGCGATGTTCAGTAGTACTCATAACTTTAAGGTCTCAACTTAAAAATTTTCTATTTTTGCGTTGTGCAAATCGCTCAGCTAACAATGGCAAAGCCATTGCGGCGCTTCACGTTTGGCCTGCTGTATCCCCAGCAGGCATAGTTTTTTCAGAATGTCCAAATTCTACAAAACTATACGCACTATACCTATGCGTTTTCTAAAGTCAATAGATATTATCTATTAATTATCCGAATACCATAGGTTTTTCTCAAGACGACTCATTTGCTCGCGGTGAGCGTAGAGCTCAGCCTCGGTTGGCTGGGTAATAAGTGGGTCGCGCCCCAGCTGTGCTAGTGCTCGCTTTGGTTTAGCTGTCTGCTCACCACCAATAACCGCTGTATTACCCGCAATACCACCTAGTGAACGTTGGCGGCCGCCAGTAAGCTCCAAGTACACATCAGCCAGTAGCTCAGCATCCAACAACGCACCGTGGTAGTTACGGCCTGTGTTATCCACCCCATAGCGCTGACACAACGCATCCAAACTGTGGCGCGCACCAGGGAACGCTTTACGCGCTAGGGCCAGGGTATCAATAACCTCATTACTCAATGCATTACGCCCCAGCAAGCCCAACTCGTGGTTCAAAAAGTTCATATCGAACGAGGCATTATGCGCAACCAACGCTGCATCGCCGACAAATTCCAGCATTTCATCCACCAGCTCGGCAAACTTGGGCATACCTTGCAAAGCCTCGTTGGTAATGCCGGTAATACGGGTTGATTCCAGCGACACTTCGCGCTCTGGGTCGATATATTTATGGAACTTGCGGCCTGTGGGCACCGCATCGCGCACCTCTAGCATGCCGATTTCAATAATACGGTGACCTTCCGCCGGACTCAGGCCGGTGGTCTCCGTATCAAAAACAATAGCGCGACTTGCTGCGGCCATTAGTCGAACAACCGTTTATTAAAACGAGCCAGCGCTACAGCGGTTGCTACGGCTGTAAGCACAGCTAAATAACCCACATGAATAGCAAACATACCCATATCCACTGGTTGATTAAGCAATAGCGGGCGCGTGGCTTCCACCAAGTGGTGTAGCGGCAAGGCGTAGGCAATATATTCAATAAACCAAGGGTAACGGTCGATTTCCCAGAACACGCCAGTGAACAAAAAGTTAGGCGTCACCCACAGGGTGAAGATGTAGCTAAAAAACTCAAAACCCTTAGCCAGAGACGTAAACATAAGCCCAATAGACGCAATAACTAGCCCACCCAGCAGGAACAGTGGCAACGTAAGTAAGGCATTACTTAAGCTATCTACACCGCCAAAAAATGCGGCTACCAGCAGCACACCAGCACCATTCACCAATGCTTTTAGGGCAGCCCACAAAATTTCGGACAGGACAATATGCGGCAAGCGCACTGGTGTGGCGAGCAATGCATCGTACGTGCGCTGTACCTGAAAACGGCTGTAGGCGTTAATGGTAGTATCAAAGTTGGCGCTAAACAAAATGCTGTACGCCACCATGCCGGGCACAATGTAACTGAGGTAATCCACCCCACCTACTGTGGCCAGCATACTGCCCAAGCCAAAACCAAATGCGTATAGGAACAAGGCCGGGTTGGCAAAGTTGGTCAACGTAGAGCCAATCCACAACTGGCGCCACACCAAAAACTGGCGCAATAATAAGGCAGATATAAGTTTCATTTACGCACCCTCCCGTAAATTACGGCCTGTGAGCCGGAGGAACACATCCTCCAAGTTGGCAGGGCGATGCAGGCGCACCTGTGTTTCGGGGTGATCTAGTTTTTCAAACAACTGTTTTGGGTCGTTTACGTACACTTGCACGCTGTCGCCTAGGTCATCCGCTTCAAAACTGCTCAAATCATCCTCTAGTGCTTTTGGTAGGGGTTTATTTACCTCATACACCTGTGTTGGTACGTGGCGTTTAATCAACTCTTTTGGTGTGCCATCATCTAAAATCTCGCCACCATCAATCACAATAATGCGATCGCACAGGCGTTGTGCTTCATCCATGTAGTGGGTGGTGAGCAACAGGGTTTTGCCCTGCTTTTTCAGCTCCAATACACGCTGCCAAATCAACACCCGTGCTTGAGGGTCTAGCCCCGTGGTTGGCTCGTCTAAAATCACCAATTCAGGGTCGGCAATCAGCGCGCGAGCAATTACCAAACGGCGCTGCATACCACCGCTCAGCGCGCGTACACTGTCGTTACGTTTTTCCTTCAGCTGGACAAAATCCAACAACGCTTCCACCCGCGGTGCTACTTCATCGCGGCTTAGGCCATAGTAGCGCCCATAAAGCTGCAAGTTTTGCTCTACGGTCAGGTCAGGGTCCAAGTTGTTGTCTTGGCTCACCAAACCAAGGCGACCGCGCTCATCCGCGCTCAGTTTGCTTACTGGCACATCAAACAAAGTTAGCTCACCATCAGTAATGGTGGTTTGGCCCACGAGCATTTTCATAGTGGTGGTTTTGCCGGCGCCATTTGGCCCCAACAGACCCACACAACCACCTGCCTCAATAGTAAAATCAATCCCTTTTACCGCATTGGTGGTGCGGTATGTTTTGGTAAGCCCTGTTGCTTGAATGAGGGTCATTTACGCCGCCTTTGCTAAAACTTGTTTGAGGTGTGCCATGGTATCTTGCCAACCATCAACCTCAATGTTGATATTACCTTTACCTGTTTGCTGGTTTTCTTGCTCCAGTGCTTGTGCCAAAGGGTAGTCGGTGCCACCGGGCTGCATTTTATCGCCAAAGTGGGTGATTGGGTCCTGCCATGTTTGGCGAATATGGGTCAAAATCTGGCTTTTATCCGCCCCTTCTTGCGAAATATTGATACTTGTTTGACCACCAATTTCAAACGCGATACCAGGGAACTGTGCACGCAAGCGCGCAGCAATACCTTCACGCTCTTGAGTTTGCTGGTCAAACGCGGCATAGCGGGCACGCTCTGGTTTTTCTGCCGCTTTACCCACGGTGGAAAAACACGCCATAGAACCACGGTCTTGCACATGGTCGCCTGTTTTATCTGGCGCTTGGCTATTGGTAAGTTCTTGGTCCAGCGCTTCACGCAACCCTTGTGGCCACACAAAGTCATTTTTGTATAGCTGCTCATCGCCTTTCCAGCACTCACCGCCCAGCTGAGGGTACAACGCTAAGCAATGTTCACGGATTTGCTGAGGAATTTGCCAGCACATTTTGGTGTGATCTGACCCTGTGTTAAGGATTACCTGCTGTGTTTGCACAAACTCCAGCATAACTGGCAGCATTTCATCTTCCATAGGGTAGCTACTTGGCGTCAGCGTATGGTCAACATCAAAAACATAAAGCATTTTTCAGGCTCCTATTACGGTTGGTAGGTTAGGGGTTGAATGGGTACACGCACTACTTTGCGGCCGGCGGTAGCAAACTCCAGCGTTAGTGGTAGCTCGTAGCCTGCTTGCAGTGGTTCATACAGACCCAGCAACATAACGTGGTAGCTGTGCGGCTTAAACTGATACACCGTGTTTTGCGTTAGCTCCACTGTTTCACGGTACTGCATTTCCATCATACCGTTGGGATACATCACTGTTTCATGAATTTCCACGCGCTCAGCTGCTGGGCTACTGGCACCTACCAGCGCATCACCATCGGCAGTGCGTAGGGTAAAGTACACCGCTGCGGCCTTAGCATTGGGTGGGGTAGCACGCGCCCAAGCACCGCTCACAGCCACATTGTTTGGCTTAGGGTTATTAAGTTCAGCATAGCTTGTGGTGGCTAAAACCAACGCCATAAAGGCAATTAACTGTTTCATGCAGCGCTCCGTTGTAGATCGTTATCGAGTAAATTATTGAGATAAGTTTGCCAGATTTGCTGCTGGTTAGCACCTAATTCCTGCAAATATTCCCATGTGTAAATGCCTGTTTGATGACCGTCGGAGAACATGAGGCGCACCGCATAATTGCCCTGCGGCAAAATGTTGGTAATGGTCACATCACGCTTACCGCTAATCAACTTTTTCTCAGCAAAGGCGTGGCCGCGCACTTCGGCGCTTGGGCTTTCCACCCGCAAAAACTCGGCCGGTAGGTCATACGTTGCCTCAGCAAACACAACGCTTAGCGTTTGTTTGTCCTTGCTGAGTTTGATTTCTAAAGGGGTATCCATTTACCTTTTCCTATTTTTCCTTTCCTGCGACTTATATCCTGCGCCTACGGCGCGCATATAAGTCTTCGGGACACAATCCTAAAAACGATATTTAATCGTTTTTTGTTGTTACACAACACTGGTTTGGTCACGCCGCCATGCCCAGCACCCAACGGCTTACTGCAAGCTCTGGAGGCAATACACCACCACGCAGCTGGAGCTGGAGCTCCAAATAGCGTGAGGCGAGTTTATGTAAACGCTTAGCGGGGTAACGATCTACCTGCGCCTGAAACGCCTGTTTTTGGAACGGCGGCACCGGTGGTACTACAGGCAAACCCTGTTGAGCATGACTCAAACGGTTAAGGTGCCGGTGCACCATATTGGCAACGCTGTATGGATCCTCACCCTCACCAAGTAGCAAATGCAATAATTTATCAGCCTGACTTGTTTGGCGGTTGCCCACAGCATCGCACAGTGCAAACACGTTACGAGAAGGCGCGCTGGCCAACACTGCCAACACATCATCTAACGTTGCTTCATCTCGGTCACCCAGGTAGGTAATCAGCTTGTTAAGCTCGTGCTGAGTAATAGCGGCATCCTGCCCCAAGTTATCTTGCAAAAATTGCTGTGCTTCGGCATTGCAGCGCTTACCTGCTTGTTGGAAGGTATTACGAATGGTTGTAGCTACATCTCGCGCCTGTGCGGCAAAACAGCGCACAGCTACTGCGCTAGGGTGCTTTGCAACCTCTTTTGCGAGCTTGCTCTTTGTATCTAACCCACTTACTGGCAACACCACACAAACGTCCACCAAATCGGCTTGTAGGCAGCTTAGGGCGGCATTGGTAACAGCATCGGCCATGCTCTTGCCCTGACCTGCGGCAGCACCCTGTACACGCACCAAACGCATACCACCACCAAAGCCCATGGTAGTTGCTGCTTCCAGTAAACGTCCAGGCGATTCCTGCAGCTCAGCACCGTCAATCTGGTCGCTTAAAAACGGATCACCCAGCGCAACACCACTGGCAGCAACCACCTGCTGCGCAATGTTATGCACGGCGCCATGATCATCGCCATACACCAAAACGAATGGCGGTACTTGCCCCGCCGCCAATTCCTTTTCAACTTGCCAAGCTTTCCACTCCACAGGCTAGCCTGCCTTTTGTCCCGCATCGTGATCGTAACCACACGTTTGGGCAGCTTGTATAAACGCACTGCTAACATCAAAACTCTGCCAACCACAGGGTTGGTCGCCAACCTTTGTTTCAACCTCACTTGTTATGTTGAAACAAAGGTTGGCGCGGGGTTGGGGGTGCCCCCCACAGGAGGTTAAATATTTCATTTAATCTCCTGATCATTAGACTCTTCCACCGTCGCCAAATAACGCCGTACGCGCAGCGCAACTTCCTCGCTCAAAGCACGGCTTGCTGTGCGGCGTGCCTGCACCTTACCTGCATCGGTCGCGTAGGGGCTGGTACCCACGTTATACGCTGCCTCGGTAGAAGCGCTAAACACCAACAATCTTTCACCAGCTGCATTTTCTAGCCGTACTTGGCCACGTAAACGTAACTCCAAACGCTGGTCGGTTGCATCTCGGCGTACCGCCAGTGTTCCCACACGCTCACGAATAGCAATATTCAAGGTATAGTCACCACCCTGTAGCGGAAAAACGCGCAATAGCTCTTGCCGTACTTGCTGTGCGGCACGGCGTGCACCCACACCTTCTTCCAGCTCGGTCATTTCCACCACACCAAGCTGTACTTGCTCGGTACGGGCGGCAGAAGCCTGCTCATACAACGGCTTATACCCCATACACCCAGCTAGAAATGGAATAACCAACAATACTTTCAACATGCTTTACTCCCTGGCTCACTTATACGGAACATTATGCAGCCACCACATTAACAAGACGGCCAGGGACCACAATAGTTTTGCGAATTGTTTGGCCATCTAGCTGGTCGGAAATTGCGTCTAGCGCTTGTTGTTCCGCATCTTCCTTGCTGATATCTGCTGCCACCTGCAAACGCGCACGCAGCTTGCCATTTACCTGCACCACCAAGGTGATTTCATTATCCTTGGCGGCTTCGGCATCAAAACCCAACCACGGTGTTTGCCATAATGGTGTGGTGTGGCCTAGCTGTTGCCACAACTCTTCACTTAAGTGCGGTGCCGCTGGGTTAAGCAGCTGTAGCAACGCGCTCACCCCTTCGTGGAGCAACTGTTGTTCCACATCATCCTGCGGTGTAAAGCTACCCAACGTGTTGCTGAGCTCCATAATAGCCGCCACCATGGTGTTGTAATTAAAACTTTCTAAATCCTTAGTCACTTTAGCAATTGTTTGGTGAATCTTACGTTTCACAGCCTGTGCTTCGGCACGTTGTAGGCTGCTCATTGGTACAATACCACCAACGCCAGTTACTTTATCGGCCAATGCAATAACACGGTTGAGGAAGCGCCACGCGCCTTCAATTCCACTATCGGTATATTCCAAATCACGCTCTGGTGGGGCGGTAAACATCATGAACACGCGCAGCGTATCGGCACCATATTTTTCCACCAAGTTAATGGGATCATCACCGTTGTTTTTAGATTTAGAAATCTTTTGGTTACGGCCAACAGTCAGCTTATCGCCTGTTTCCTTATGGTAAGCCTCGTCGCCACGCCATTCTACCTGGCTAGGGTAAATATAGTCTCCATTAGGCGCTTGGTAGGTATTACCCACCACCATACCTTGGCATAGCAGCGCACTAAATGGCTCATCCACACCCGGTAAATGGCCACAGTCACGCAATGCTTTGGTGAAGAAACGCGCATACAGCAAATGCAACACCGCATGCTCAATACCACCAATGTATTGGTGTACTGGCAACCACTGTTTGGCTGCTTCAACATCAACAGGTGCTTCTGCCTGGGCGCAGGTATAACGCGCAAAATACCATGAGCTATCTACAAATGTATCCATAGTATCGGTTTCACGCGTTGCTGCACTACCGCATTTAGGGCAGGTACACTGCTTCCATGTTGGGTGATGTTCTAAGGGGTTACCCGGCTTATCAAAACTCACATCATCAGGCAGCTGAACGGGGAGTTGATCCTTTGGTACTGGCACCACGCCACAGTCATCACAGTGAATGAACGGAATAGGGCAACCCCAATAACGTTGGCGAGAAACACCCCAGTCACGCAGGCGCCAATTCACCTTACGCGCGCCAACCTGCTTTTGTTCCAAAGCTTCAATAATAGCGGCTTTAGCAGCCACATTATCCATACCCGTGTACTCACCAGAGTCTACAAGCGTTCCCGTGCCTGTATAAGCATTATCAGCAGGCATATCTGCACCCTGCACCACAGTTTTAATGGGCAAGTTATACTTGGTAGCAAAGGCGTAATCGCGCTCATCGTGACCTGGTACGGCCATTACTGCGCCACTGCCGTAGCTCATCAACACAAAGTTACCAATGTAAATTGGTAGCTCTTCACCTGTAAACGGGTGCACCGCTTTAAACGGCGTGAGGTAGCCTTTTTTCTCAGCTTTTTCAATAATATCTTCAGCCGTACCCATACCCTGCGTTTCGGCAATAAAGGTTTGGGCCTTGGCATCATTTTCAGCTGTAGCTTGAGCTAGTGGGTGTTCGGGCGCCACGGCACAAAATGTCATACCAAATACTGTGTCTGGGCGTGTGGTATAAACGGTTAATTGGCTGTCATGGCCAGTTACATCCATACCAAAGGTTATACCTTCACTACGGCCCAGCCATTTTTCCTGCATAATTTTCACACGCTCTGGCCAACCTTCTAGCTGGTCAAGGTCATCTAACAACTCTTGCGCATAATGCGTAATTTTAAAAAACCATTGCGCTAATGTTTTACGTTCCACAGGCGCACCGCTACGCCAACCCTTGCCATCCACCACTTGCTCATTAGCAAGCACTGTTTGTTCCACGGGGTCCCAATTCACCATAGATTCTTTGCGGTACACTAAGTCCTGCGCGTACATATCCAAGAAAAGTGCTTGCTGGTGTTGGTAATATTCTGGTGTGCAGGTGGCTACTTCGCGGTTCCAGTCGTAGCTCCAGCCAAACTTGTTCATCACCTGCTTCATGTAGGCAATGTTGTCTTTGGTCCACGCTGCTGGGTGCACCTTGTTTTTCAGCGCCGCATTCTCAGCTGGAAGGCCAAAAGAATCCCACCCCATTGGGTGCAATACATTATACCCCTTAGCACTCATAAAGCGCGCCAAAACATCGCCCAGTGTGTAATTACGCACATGCCCCATGTGTAGCTTACCCGATGGGTATGGCAGCATCTCCAGCACGTAGTAATTTGGCTTATCGCCATCTTGATCTGGCTTGTTAAAAGCTTGCTGTTCCGCCCAGTGGCTTTGCCATTTAGATTCTGTTTCAGTAGGGTTATAGGTGGTCATTGGTTTATTATCTCAATTAATCTATTCATCAAAGCTTGGCGCAGGGGCAGGTGCCCAAAGCGGTTGGTGAGCCTGCCTATCTTTAAAATTAGCGGGCGGCAGCATCAGCAGCACGTAAATCACGCGCAGCTGTTAAAATAGCATCTTCTAGCTGGCGTGAAACGTTTGACTGAGATTGTTCCACACCCCAACCACTTGCTGTTTTCATCTGCTTAAACACGTTTACCTTCAATGAAGTAGGGTGCAGTGTAGTCCCCAAAACAAGAACATTCACACGCACGCGCTCGTTTGGCTTTTTCTCGTCCACATACCAATCGGTTGTAACAACACCACCGGTAGAATCCACCTCTGCCAACGGCATAAAGCTAATGGTTTCTAAGCTGGCACGCCACAAGTAGCCATTTACGCTCAAACGAATACCCGCTTCTTGTGCTGCCTTACCAAAACTCAACAAATTGCCTGAAGCGCCGCTAAACAAGCCTTCGCCTTGAGGAGCATCCGCTGGGCGGGGGTTAGCTTCTGGAGCCTCGGTTTTGCCACTACAAGCCGCTACAGTAAGCGCCAAAGCGGTGGTGGCTAGTACAGGAATAAATTTCATCGATCTACTTTCTCTTCATCTCGTTCAGGAGTGCATCTTAAGGAAGATGTGTGCATCTGTCCACAACGCGCTGCTCTATAGGTATAAAAGTAAAAGGCGCCCGAAGGCGCCTTTTGTCTAGACTAAGCAGTAGCTTAGAACTTCACGCGGAGGTTCAGAGCGTACAGGCTGATGTCATCAGCATTGTCCAGGGTAGCGCTGTCGATTTCGAAACCGAAGCTGCGGTACACACCAGCAACACTCACACCATTACCCAGGTTGTACTGAGCACCCAGACCCATAGCTTTTAGCTCGTGGTCTGCAGTTTGTGTGGTGATGTAGTCGCTGTAGTTACCGTAGTCAGCAGCAACTTCAAACGCGTCCCAAGCGTAACCAGCTTTCAAGTACATGAAGTCTGGGTCTTCAACACCAGTAGACTTGTTGTCTAGGCTGCGCTTACCGTAAGCAACGGTACCAGCAATACCACTGTCGTGCTTAACAGAAACAGAAGCACTCAGCTGGCTTTCAACAATGTCGTTAGCAGCTGTAGCAGCGTCGTTGTAACGTACGTAACCTAGAGCACCTTTAATCGCGTAAGCGTCGTACTTACCGTTGTAGAATACACCAGCATCAACGTCACCACCTTGAGCCACAGAAACGCGACCTTGGAAGCCATTGAAGATTGGGCTGTCGTAACGGATAGCATCTTGGATGCCTTGGCCGTCCATGTTCAGTTCAGCTTGACCTTGGTCAACAGTAACGTTCAGTTGGCCAGCACCACTGTCTAGGTCAGCCAAAGAACCGTTAGCACCAGTGTAAACATCGCCGCCAGCAGCGTTACGAGTTACAGACTTGTTGGTGAACAGTAGGTCGCCGCCGATTTCAGAAGCGTCAGAGTTCATTAGGTTTTTAACACCAGCTAGGTCAGCTTCTGCAGTACCATCGGTAGCAGTAGATTGACGACCTAGGAATACAGCACCCCAGTCACCTGCCAAGCCAACACGGCTTTGACGGTCACGTACGTTAGCACCGTTAGTGCTAGCAGCAGCGCTAGATTGGTTAGCAGTGTTAGACTGTACTAGGTTGTTAGAAGGGTTGCTTTGCAACTCTAGTTCCATCAGTACAGAAGCGGTCAAACCGTTATCTAGGGCTTGTGAACCCATGAAACCGAAGCGTGTAGAAGCAACATCGTTATCTACAACAGCGCTATCAGTAACTTGACCATCGTCATATGCAACAAAGGCTTTGTTTACCTGACCGTACAGTTCAACATCAACAGCGGCAGCATCCGCAGCGATGAAGCCTGCAGCAACCAGTGCGGTAGAAGCCATCAGAGCTTTTTTCATTTTTATATCTCCCAGTGCGTTAAAGCACTTTTACTTGTTTTTCATTTGTGCGTTTCGCTTTGGTTAGCAAAACCAACCTCAACGTGGCGCACTCTTTCCATGAGCGAGACGCTTTCACGTCGAGGCTGAAATTAAAGCGCCCGCACATGCCATACAAGTGGCACTGCATAATTTTTAATCAATCAGCTAAGGGGGTGTGTCACAACTGTCACGCGTTTGTATTCAACTTAATATGCTTAATCATGAAAGATCCACCTGCGTGATCCCACCCAACCTGCTGAAACCCACACTTTTCATACAACCCAATCTTATTAGGATACGTAGCCAGTATAACCGTAGCCTTAGATTTTATTTACCCTTCTACCTAACCAACCTAGCGCTGCATAACTATCTATAGTCAAAATTTATTAGAGATACTTATAGCTGCACCAACAAAAAACAAAAGCTGCAACCCATAGGCTACAGCTTTATATATGTAACGCTCCTCGAATGACTATTCAGGTAGAGAAAGATTCAACTTCTCAACAAACCCTTCAAAAGCTTTTGCATCGGTACAAGTGAGCTTAAATTCAATTTCACCATGTGCCGATTTTTTCAAATGTACCTGCATACCAAGCTTAGTGTTCAAATACTCCTGCTGGCGTGACAGCTGAGGATCTTTCGGCTTGCGACCACGACGAGATTTTTCACCCGATGTCAGGCGTCGTACTAATTCTTCAGTTTCGCGTACAGAAAGGCGATTTTTTATCACTTGCTGTGCTGCGCGAAGTTGTGTTTGCGTATCATCAGTTAAACCAAGCAGAGCGCGCGCATGACCCATTGTAAGTAAATTATTACTTACAGCTTCTTTGATCTTATCAGGCAACGCCAGTAAACGTAGTAAATTTGTAATGTGACTGCGACTTTTACCGGTCACACGTGCCATTTCTTCGTGTGTATAGTCAAATTCATTAACTAATCGTAGATATCCAGCCGCTTCATCGATAGGATTAAGGTCTGCACGTTGCACATTTTCTACCAATGCAACCTCTAACGCCTTGGCGTCTGTGAACTCACGAATAATCACTGGCACCTTGGTAAGACCAGCTCGTTGAGAAGCGCGCCAACGGCGTTCACCAGCAATAATCTCGTATTTGTCGGTTTCACCCTGAACCAAACGCACTAGCAATGGCTGTAAAACCCCTTGTGAACGGATAGATTCCGCAAGTGCTGCTAGGTTTTCTTCATCAAAAACACGGCGAGGCTGCACATCAGAAGGCTGTAGCTGCTCTACATCCAACTGAGTTTCTGTTACTGCAACATCTTGCTCTTCTGCTACCACAGCGGCCGCACCACCCAATAGTGCATCCAACCCTTTACCTAAACCTTTGTTTGATTGCGCGGCACTCATGCTGCCAACTCCTTACTCGCCATATCTTTTTTCATCACTTCTGCTGCCAAACCAATGTAAGCCTGACTACCCGCACAATTACGGTCATACAACAACCCTGGGCGACCATGACTCGGCGCTTCTGACAAACGCACATTACGTGGAATCACCGTGCGCATAACTTGAGCACCTAAGTGCGCACGCACATCTTCCATCACCTGTTGAGAAAGACGGTTACGCTTATCGTACATTGTCATCAGCACACCAAGTATCTGCAACTCTGGGTTGAGTTGTTTGCGTACGATAGAAATAGTTTGCAATAACTGCGTTAAACCTTCCATAGCGTAAAACTCACACTGCATCGGCACCATCACCTCTTTAGCGGCCACCAGAGCATTTACCGTGAGCAACCCAAGAGAAGGTGGGCAATCAATAAAGATGAAGTCATATTCATCCATCACAGCGTCTAAAGCTTGTTTCAGGCGCGATTCGCGAGAGATCATGCTCACCATCTCGACCTCAGCACCTGAAAGGTGAATGGTAGAAGGTAATACATCTAACCCAGGGATAGATGTCGCCACTTTACACTCCATTACAGGAGACTCATTCACCATTACATCGTAAACACTGCGATCGCAGTCAAACTTATCTACACCAAAAGCGGTTGTTGTGTTTCCTTGCGGGTCAAAATCCACCACCAACACCTTATGACCACACGCTGCAAGTGCGGTAGAGAGGTTTACCGTTGTTGTTGTCTTCCCAACACCACCTTTTTGATTAGAAAGCGCGATAATCCGCGTCATAACTCAATCCATTTTGTTTGTTTCATGTGGAACGAACTATTGCAAAGCGATAATTCGTGCCTCTGGATTTGTTATACTCGCGCTATCTTTAATTGTCACGCTATATTTACTAGCAATTTGCTTTAACTCTTTTTGGTAAGTTTTACCTTTTAGGAGTAAGTAGTTGATGTTTTTATTAGGTTTTACCCAGTCTAAAATTTGATCCACTTTTTTAACTGCGCGCGCAGTTACTAGGTAATCTGTATTGTTTTCTAATGGGATATTCTGAATTAAATCTTTTTTAATATCGCAATTAATTAAGTTTAACTCACGCTTAACTGTTTTTAAAAACTCTACCCGGTTTTGACGAGGCTCAACCAGCACCACACTTTGTGGTGCCAAGCAAATAGCAAGTGGAATACCAGGAATACCAGCACCACTACCAACATCTACTACCGTTTTACTATTCTGAATATGAGGTAATAATTGGAGACTATCTAAAATATGGCGTAAATAAATTTGCTGTTCTGTGTCTTTACCAATTAAATTAAACGCCTTATTCCATTTTATTAGCAATTTTACATAGTGCTGTAATTGCTCTTTATGCGTATCAGTTAATTCAATACCAAGCTGAGCCAACTGTGGCTGTAGAGAATCAATCATATAGAACCAACCTTTATCCTATTTCACGCACGCGTGGCCGGGAAAATCGGCGTAACGCAGTGATTGGTTGGTGTTTTGGCGATTGATTGTGGTGGATCCCACTTGATTGAGCCATAACCCAACCAAACGCCGATTTAGCCGCCATCCTACGGACAGGAGTTGAAAAAGCGATAAATTCACTTTTTCATCAGCCCCGTAGGGTAAACTATGCGTCTTCTTCAAAACTAAATTTCTCATCTTTTTCACTCTCCTGCGCGTATGCGAAATAGGGCAAAGGTTGGTTCTTCCCTATAAACTGCTGTTTTTACGGATATGTAGCCACAATGTGGTTAATGCAGCTGGGGTAATACCACTAATACGACCTGCAGCACCTAAAGTAGCAGGTGTGAAACGCTTTAATTTTTCACGCACCTCGTTAGAGAGACCGGCAATGGCATCAAAATCTGTTGTAGTTGGAATTTCCATTGCTTCATCTAAACGCATTTGCGCAGCATCGGCCTGTTGGCGGCTTAAATACCCATCATAATGCGCTTCAATCTCAATTTGCTCGGCTACTTCGGCTGTTACAGTTTGTAGCTCAGGCAGGTGTTCAGTAAGCCATTTCCAGTCTAGCTGCGGGCGCTTAAGTAGCTCAAACACACTTAATGTTTCCTTCATACCGCCTGATACCGCACGAATCTCATCCGCCAACGCATCACTAGCTTTTACCTTGGTGGTTTGGGCCAACTGCTGTGCCTGCTGAAGTTGTTCTAGCTTACTATTAAACGCTTGTTGGCGTACGTCACCAATACAACCTACTTCTAACCCCTTAGCGGTGAGGCGCAGGTCTGCATTATCCGCGCGTAGTAGCAAACGGTACTCAGCACGACTAGTAAACATACGGTAAGGCTCGCTAGTGCCTTTAGTGACCAAATCATCTACCAGTACACCAATGTAGGCTTCGGCGCGGTCTAGCGTGAATTTTGGCTTACCAGCAACTTTCAGCGCGGCATTCAAACCAGCTACTAACCCCTGTGCTGCCGCTTCTTCATACCCGGTGGTGCCATTAATTTGACCAGCGAGGAACAGCTGAGGAATCTTTTTGGTTTCTAAGGTATGAGTTAGCTCAGTTGGATCGATATAGTCATACTCAATGGCATAACCAGGGCGTAAAATCTGCGCGTTTTCGAGCCCTTCTATGCTATTCACAATCTGTTGCTGAACCTCAATCGGCAAACTGGTTGAAATCCCGTTAGGGTACACCTCAAGACTATCGTACCCTTCTGGCTCCAAAAACACCTGGTGACGCTCCTTATCAGCAAAGCGCACCACCTTATCTTCAATAGAAGGACAATAGCGCGGGCCAGTACCTTCAATTTGGCCACTATACATAGGGGCCTTGTCTAAATTGTTACGAATCACCTCATGCGTGGCTGGGTTGGTATAGGTAATGTGGCAAGGTATTTGTTCGCGCCCAATACCCTCACTCAAAAACGAGAACGGCAGCGCTGGGGTATCGCCATCCTGTACCTCTAGCTTGCTATAATCAATAGTACGGGTATCCAAGCGTGGTGGTGTGCCTGTTTTTAGGCGACCCAGTTTAAAGTTCAGTTTTTCAAACGTAGCACTAAGGCCTGTTGCCGCTGGCTCACCAGCACGACCGGCTGACTCCTTACTATTACCAATGTGGATTAACCCACGTAGGAAAGTACCTGTTGTAACCACCACAGCCTTGGCACCAAACACCCAACCCGCACCTGTTACCACTGCCTTTACGGCACCATTTTCATCTAGCAGTACATCTTCTACTGTGGCTTGCTTAATAGTGAGGCGAGGTGTGTTGAAGAGCTCTTCCTGCACAGCTTCGCGGTACAGCTTGCGGTCGGCCTGAGCACGTGGCCCACGCACTGCAGGGCCCTTACTGGCATTCAGCATACGGAACTGCAAACCAGCTTTGTCAGTCATACGGCCCATAATACCGTCTAGCGCATCAATCTCGCGCACTAGGTGACCTTTAGCCAACCCACCAATAGCAGGGTTACAGCTCATTTGGCCAATGGTATCCAAGTTACCTGTTACCAGCAGGGTGTTGGCACCCAAACGTGCAGAAGCTGCCGCAGCCTCACTCCCGGCGTGGCCACCACCAATAATAATCACATCAAAGGTTTCGTTTACCTGCATTTTCAAAGCTCTACTTCAGTTTCACGTGTAACTCTGTACACATCACAAAGTTATCCACAGGGATATGTAGACAATAAGCGCCTATAAATCAAGGGGAATCGGACAGCTAAGTACTAGCCGTTTACACCAGCAAGAGGCTCTCCACCCAAAATATGAAAATGGAGGTGGGGTACTTCTTGACCACTGTTTGGCCCACTGTTGGTTAGCACCCGAAAACCACCCCCAATAACACCTAGTTTTTCTGAGATTTCATTAATTTTAACAAGAAGATACCCTAAATATTCTTTGTGTTCTTCTGTTACCTCCCCAATGTTGGAGGCAAAGTTAAGTTTAGGAATAACAACCACATGCACCTTGGCTTTTGGCGCAATATCATGAAATGCTAATACACGGTCATCTTCATACACCGTATTGTTTGGAATTTCGCCACGCAGAATCTTCCCAAAAATGGTGGGGTTTTGTGCAATATCTTGTTGAATATCCATTGGTCTACTCTCTTGAAATTATTCTGCTTTTGGCATCGGCAAGGTTACCGTAACAATAGTACCTTGTGGGGCATTATCTGTACAATCTACCGTACCATCAAGCACGCTTACAATGCGCGATACAAGTGATAGCCCCAAACCAAGACCACCATGTTGGCGGCGCATAGTGCCATCACCTTGTTTAAACTCTTGGAACAGGTTTTTCTTTTGGTCAGGTGGTATGCCAGCACCTGTATCGGTCACCAAAAACTGTATGTCCTTACTATTGCTACCACCTTGCATCACAAAGGACACTTTACCTTCGTTGGTAAACTTAACCGCATTATCCAACAGGTTTACCAATATTTGGCGCAATAACAGTGCATTGGTAAGACGTGGTGTTTCCAACTCTTCATTAATGGCAATATCAAGTTCTAACCCTTTTTCTGCCGCTAGGTCTTTATATTTAGCTCTTAGGTCATACACCAATGCGTTAAGCATAATAGGGTCTGCTTTTTTAAGCGTGCGCTGGTTGTTTTGTAATTTGGAGAATTGCAAAATATTCTCCATCAGGAACATAAGGTCCTGCCCAGCTTTATAGATAAGCCCAGCAAAGTTTTTATAAGCGGGCTGAATATCCGGCAAATCCTGCAAAGTTTGGCTAAAGCCAATAATAGCGTTTAGCGGTGTACGGTATTCATGGTTAATGTTATCCAAAAACTGGCTCTTCAACTCTTCTGACTTCTTAGCTTGTAAATACGCAACTTCTAACTCTTCTTTCTGTAGCTCAATTTCAGCTTGGTTTTGTATAATTTGCCGTTCCATAGGGCGGAAAATATATAAAACCTCCAAAATCAAAGCTGACATCATGGCCAACAAAATACCAAGCTCTAGCCATTTCAGCTTTTCAAGAGATCCATCGCTATATTCTTGATAATAAGTTACCGCTTGGTTTAAATCACGCAAAAGAGGTTCATGAGCTTCAGCCAAAACACGTTTTAGCAGTTCTTTTTGCTGAGGTGCTTCTAATTCAGTTAGTAGCTGACGCAACAAAACTATTTGCTGGCTAACACGCTTATCCAGCTGTTTTTCTTCACCAAAATATAATTCTTGCAACGCTGGTGTATTAATTTTTTTAACACCTACGTCTTTGTTTCCATTTAGCAAAGTTTGGTGAGAAAACTCAAATAAATCAATAGATTCTACAGCCAACTCATGAACCATAGGTGACCGCGTGTTAATATATTCCTCAACCAGCATAACGGTACGCTGCGATAGCATGCGCTGGCGACCACTCATATTAATTACAGCCGATACACCTTCCTGCTGGGCGAGGGAAAATTGCACCACACTAAAAAATGTCAGCATTAAAAAACCAATAATACTTAGCCCCAAAATATAGCGGCTACGTACGAAAGAAGCTTTTGTTTTTGGCATATTAGGAGCGTAGATAAATTAACCACAGTATGCAAAGTTTTTATCACCTGTCAGGTGTCAGGAACAATCTGTGCGTGTATATATAAGGGTACGTATCCCAAAAGGGGTAGAGATATAGTTAACATATTGGACAAGCTCATGAAAACGCTTAACCGCTCACACCAAAACATGCGTCACCCGCTTAATGCTCAAGCACTGGAACGCGCCATTGATATTCTGCGTATTGCCGAAGAAGATGCCGCTGAAATGACAGATATGCTGATGATTAACCTACCACCACAAGAGATGGGTGGGATTCTCATTGCCTCGACCACACTGCTTAGTTTGACGATTAAAAGCTACTTTGTTGCAAAAGCACTACAAAAAATGTCGGAGAATGACACCATGCACGCCACAAACAACCATGCCGCCATTATGGTGCGTGGGCGTTTTATGGAAGAATACAATACCGCGCGCATGGTCGTGTATGATGAATTGGTAAAACGCAACCCTGGTATTGTGATTTATAACGAAATTCCAGAAGGTAACCCGCTACACCCCTATAAGGACAAAGATCAACAAGACGACGAAACGCTTATTGTGCAGATCACCCAACATTTTTACCACCCGCAACAACACGATGTGTTGTCACACTTGGTACAAGCTCACCTGCTTATGCTCGATTCACGCGAAAAAATGGCAGCATAACCCCATAAATACATTAATGGGCAGCATCCCAATCTGGGGCGCTGCCTGCATCTACCTTTAGCGGAACACTAAGCTGCACAACATTTTCCATAGCATCCACAATTAGTTTTTGCATATCTGAAAGCTGTTCTTCTGGCACCTCACATATGAGTTCATCATGAACCTGTAATAGCAATTTTGTACCTGTTCCTACCAGTTTAGGCATCAACTCCACCATGGCGAGTTTAATAATATCAGCATTACTACCTTGCAATGGGGCGTTAATCGCCGCCCGCTCAGCACCAGCTTTAAATTGCGGCTGTTTGGAGTGAATATCAGGCAAATATACCCGACGCCCCAGTAAAGTTTGTACATAGCCGTGTTGGCGAGCAAACTCCTGCTGTGCTTGCATAAATTGGCGCACACCCGGCATACGTTCAAAGTATTGGTCAATCAGGTCCTGTGCTTCCCCGCGTTTTAACCCTAGTTGGCGGCCCAAATTCAGCGGCCCCATGCCATATAGTAACCCATAATTCACCACCTTAGCCATGCGGCGTTGGTCGCTGGTTACTTCATCCCGTGGTACATTAAATACCTGTGCTGCGGTAAAACTGTGAATATCCGCATTTTGCTTAAACGCTTCTTGCAATGGCTTTACATCAGCAAAATGTGCCAGCAAGCGTAGTTCAATTTGTGAATAATCGGCGCTAACCAACACATGCCCCGGTGCAGCGACAAACGCTTGGCGAATTTTGCGCCCATCCTCGGTACGGATAGGAATGTTCTGTAAGTTAGGGTCAGAAGATGATAAACGCCCGGTTGCCGCCCCTGCAGCATTAAAACTGGTGTGTACGCGCTGCGTTTGGCTGTTAATTTGTCCGGCCAATGCTTCCGTGTAGGTGGAGCGTAACTTGCTCAATTGGCGGAATTCAATAACCTTTGCCGCAATTTCGTGGCCTTGTTCGGCTAATTCTTCCAACACTTGCACATTGGTAGAGCGTGCCTTGTTTTTACCTTTAACGCTTAGTTCCAGTTCATCAAACAACACCACACCCAACTGTGCGGGGGAGTTCACATTAAATTCCTTACCAGCCAACTCAAAAACCTGTTTTTCCAAGGCTGTTATGCGTTCTGCAAAGTCTTGAGAAAGGGTGTTGAGCACCCCTTGGTCCACCGCAATACCGGTCCATTCCATTTGCGCCATTACTGGCAACAACTTTAATTCTACTTGTTGGTAAAGGTTAAGCTGACGTTGTTTTTCTTCAGTATGTAAACGTTTACTTAATAGGTCATGTAAACGCCATGTATAATCCGCATCTTCAGCTGCATAGTTTACCACAGTTTCTAGCGGCGCAAGGTCAATTGTAATTTGCTTTTTCCCAGTACCACAAACCTCTTTAAACGGAATCATCTCATGCTCAAAATAGCGCTTGGCCAAATCATCCAGCCCGTGGTTATGCATACCAGCATCTAATACATAACTCATCAGCAGTGTGTCGTCATAATTGGCCAGTTCAAAGCCAGCAGCTTTCAAAATTTGCCAATCATACTTTAAGTTATGGCCAACCTTGCGCACAGCTGTATCGGCTAACAAGGGGTTTAGTAGTTCCTGAGTTTCCTTTAACGAAAGTTGCTGAATACCACTACCATCGCCAAAATCTAACCCTTCGGTAGTTTGGTGTGCCAGTGGTACATACCCCGCTTTACCCGCTGCATAAGCAAGTGCAATACCCACCAATTTAGCTTCCCGTGGGTGCAAACTGGTAGTTTCAGTATCTACCGCACATACGCCTGCCTCACGGCATTTAGCAATAAAACTCTTTAGTTTTTCTACCGTATCTAAACATTGGTATTCCGCCTTAACATCAACAACTTGCTGTTCTTCCTGTGGTGCTGTTGCAGGTGGCGGTACATCCTGAAACGCCGGGTGTACAGCACGTGGTTTAGTGCCATTGGCCAACAAACGGCTTGCAAGGCTGTTAAACTCAAGTTTTTCCAACGCCGCTGCTGCCTTCGTAAAATCAGGTGCGTAGGAAAGTGAGTGATCATTTACTGATAGTTCTACATCCCGCTTCAGCTCTACCAATGTGCGCGAAACCTTTGCCGTTTCCACATGTTCGGTCAGGTTTTGCTTTAACTTAGGTTTGGTAATGTCTTCCACATGGGCAAAAACCTCCTGCATGGTGCCGTACTGCTGTAAAAGGGTTGCTGCCGTTTTTGGCCCCACACCAGGCACACCAGGAATATTATCGGAGCTATCGCCCACCAACGCCAACAAATCGCCCACTTGCTCTGGTGTTACGCCAAATTTTTCCATCACCGCGGCGCTGTCTATTGTTTTTTGCTTCATGGTATCGCGCAGGGTTACGCTGGCATCATCAATTAGCTGATATAAATCCTTATCGGAAGAAACAATGGTAACCTTATACTCACCTTTATACTGGGTAGCTAAGGTCGCAATAATATCATCTGCCTCCACACCGGGTTGCTTCAGCGCTGGAATATCAAACCCTTCAATCAATTCTTGCACATATGGAAACTGCGCCTTCAAGTCCTCATGTGGCTCGGGGCGGTTGGCCTTATATGCTGGGAACATTTCATGACGAAAACTTGGCTCTTTACTGTCTAGTGCTACGGCACAGTGGGTGGGTTGCAGGTCGCGCACTACCCGAATCAGCATCTGAGCAAAACCATACAACGCATTGGTCGGCAAACCATCGCTACGGTTCAGCGCGCGTACAGCATGAAAAGCGCGGAAGAAAAAGTGATATCCATCAATAAGAACTAAATGTTTTTGCTGTTGCATTATAATGTAATCCTATCTACCACTGCGGCAACCACTTCTGGCTTGGCTTGTGGCATAATGCCATGGCCAAGGTTAAACACCCAGTTGCTGTACGTACCGTCGTTATTTTTCATATGTGTAAGTAAATTATCCACATGTGCAAGTGCAGTATCCACATTGGTCATAAGCACTGCTGGGTCTAAGTTCCCTTGCAATACACGGTTTGGTAATTGCTGGCGTAGTTGCACCAAATTGGTGGTGTGACCCACACCAAAAGCTACATTTTGCGGTAGCTCTTTATCTAACAACGTATAAGTTTCACCACGCACATTCCTCGAAAACAGGACTTGTCCTGTTTCTATACCCCAATCACTAAGTTGTTGATAAATAAGTTTATAAGGTTTTAGCAAAGCTTGATTTATCAGGTTTGGTGGTACCAAACCAGCCCAGCTATCGAACAACATTAGTACATTTGCGCCGGCATCGGCCTGAGCTTTTAAGTGGTGTGCAATTGCTTGAGCTAAATGTGTTAATAACTCTTCAAATTGTTGAGGTTCTTGATAAGCAAAGGCACGCAGGTTTGGTGTGTCTTTACTGGGGCCTTCATCAAACAAGTAAGCTGCTAGGGTCCACGGTGCACCACTAAAGCCAATGAGTGTTTTATCTGCGTTTAGTTCACCACGTGTTTGCCCAATTGCCTGATACACAGCAGAGAGCTGTTCAATAACCTGCGCAGGATCGGTCTGTAATAGCTTTTGACGACGTTTTGCATCATGTACGTGTTCAACCCGCGGGCCGTATCCTTTTTTAAACTGAACGTCGATACCTAACGCATCAGGAATTACTAAAATGTCGGAGAAGATAATTGCTGCATCTAACGGAAAACGCTGTAGGGGTTGTAAGGTGATTTCAGTAGCAACATCAGGTGTGTAACACGCCTGTAAAAAACCCCCTGCTTGGTTACGTACTTGGTGATATTCAGGCAAGTAGCGTCCTGCTTGGCGCATCATCCATAAAGGTGGTCTGTTTGTTTTATGACCTTGTAAGGTTTCTAGCATCAGCATGCTCAACGTTTTACGCGAAAAGCACGTGTACGCCAATCCTTCCCTCTAAATAAATAATATAAATATATAAAAAGGTTGTTGTTGTATTAGTGCTGTGGATAAGCCGAATAACTTTAAAAAAAGCTCTATATTTATAAAGTTATAATTGTTGGTTGATGTTTGTAAGCAGGGGGTAAGTCATCGCTTACACACAGCCTTGCCAGTACACAATACTTTATCTGGGGATAAGGGGATAACTCGCCCAAACCTCCCCCTATTTATGCACAACAGTTATCCACAAGAATTGAGCGCTATAATTTCGGCCAGAATACAATGAACTGACCTGGTGATTGCTGGTGCCCAGCATAAAGTTCAGCTTGTTGGGTATGACCAAAATATATATCACCACGAACAGCACCTTTAATAGCACTACCCGTATCGTGGGTAAGCATCAGCTGCTGCCATGTTGATGAATCTTGTGTGCGCGTGCTATTTACCCACACAGGTAGCCCATAGGGGTGGAATTTGGGGTCAATCGCAAGGCTAATGTTTGGCGTAAGCGCGTATCCCGCAGCCCCTTGTGGGGCGGCAAGTTCACGGAAGAAAATATAACGTGGGTTGCTATTAAAAATCAGCTGGCGTTGTTGTGGGTTGTTTTGCAGCCAGTCACGAATACTCTGCATACTGATATTATCTGGCGCTAAATGACCTTGGTCACGTAGTACACGGCCAATAGGTACATAACGGTGCCCATTATTGGTGAGGTACCCTACGGTGGTGAGGGTGCCGTCATCTAACTGAACAACACCGCTTCCCTGAATTTGTAAAAAGAACTTATCAATATCGTTTTTGAGCCAAAGTAATACCTCTACCTCTGCTTCTTGTTCAATACCAGCGCGAGTATCGTAGGGAATAAGCCGTTGCCCATGCACTTTACCAATAATGGTTTGTGGTTCTAAGCCAAAGTCCTTGAGGTTAAGGGTAATGTGGTCTTTTGGTTTGCCACGTAGGGGTACATTATATAGTGCAGATTTTGTTCGGCTACCTTCCAGCTGTGGGGTGTAATATCCGGTAAAAAAACTACTCTCAGCCTCAATACGCATAGGTTGTAAGCGTTGTTCAAAAACTGCCTGTTGTTGTTCTACAGGCGTGTTTTTTAGCTCTTCACAAAATTGGCGCCACCAGCTGTGCGTACCATAGTTTTCATTGTTGTGGAGCGGTGTTTCAGTTGTTTTAAAACGCTTACAGTTTGTTGTGAATACAGCAAGTGTATCCACCACTTGTGTGGACCAACCTTCAATATCAGTATAGCTAACAGGGGTATATATATCGGCAGGTGGTTTTGGCTCACTACAGCTTATGAGCACTACTGCCGCTATTCCACTCCATAAAAATTTACGCAACATAGTGGTGTTTAGGATGGCTTAGCAATGTGCTCCAACTCCCAATTGGGGTCTTCGCTACTGGCATTGCGGGCCCAAGTCCAAATCTCAGTAATATCTACAGGTACAGTCTTTTTGCCTTTTACCGCTTTGCCAGCTTCGTCTAGCACGGCAATAATGGTTTTGGCGGTATACTTCACATCAATAATCATGGTTTGGCCGCTAATATGCGCATCCACCAGCGTTACATCATCTACTGATTTTACATTGTATAAAGTTGTATGTCCGGCTTTTTCTAGCTCGTCACGGCCGGTCATTACTTCGTCAAACAAACGTGGGCTGAGCAAGTTATCCAGTGTTTCTTCATCACCTTCGGTATAGGCTTTGTGGTACAGGCCATAGGCATGTTTAGCGCCTTCCACAAACTGGCTGCGGTTAAAGGTGGGGTCTAGTTCTTTAATGGCGGCTAAGCCGGTTGTTTGTGTAGGTGTTTTTGGTTTAACTGCTGCAGGTTTAGCTTTTTTAGCTTGTGTTTGCTTTGGTGCTTCTGGCTGAGGAAAGTCAATTAAACGACCACGTTTAACATTTTTGGATTTTGTTTTTGGTAACTTGTGGCTAAAAAAGCGAGTCGCTACAAAAAACAACAAGCCAGCAATAATCAGAACGTCAATAAGGGCAAAATTTTCCATATGTAGGAAGATATGCGAAACTACAATTGTGAGCAATCAATACCGACCAATAGTACTTGTTTTGCGTAGCCAGCACGGCTGCGCTGCAACAGTACGTTTTTGGCGCCAACATGGGGTGGTTGCTCAAGGTATGGTGGTAAGCACAACAACATTGCAACCAGTAACCATACCAACACATGTAAAAGGTATACTGGTTACGAGCTTTCGTGCATTGTTAAGTATACCATCAACAGAGACTCCTTTGTATTGTGTGGGTGCTGCAACAGCAGCACGGGCACAGCGCATGGGGTTTAATGTTGCTAAGGTTGGCCAAGGTAATGCGGTGGATTTAGCCACAGCACTAGTGGCAGAAAATAAACAAGGCCCATTGTTACATACAGCTGGTGACCAAGCAGACCCAGCAGCATGGCAGCCCTTACAACAAAATGGTGTACAGGTATTGATGCAAACAGCCTACACCACCCACTATGTAACGCAGCTTTCGCGCGCAGTAACTAGCCTTTTAAAACATAACGTTTTACAGTGGGTGGTCGGTTATTCGGCAGCAGGGGTGGCTACATTTGTGCAGTGTGCACAAAAAGCAGGGGTGGATATTAATAACCTTTCTCTACTGGCATTAAGCGAGCAAGTTGCCGCAGCAGGTAACGATTTTAAACAAATTGTGGTGGCACCAAACCCCACACAACAGGAGCTTTGGCACACATGGCAGACCAAAATACAAAAAAATCTAGCAGCCTAGGTTTGGGTACAGTTGTGGTGGCGTTGGTTGCTGGTGTGGCTGGTGGTTTAGCGGTGCCTTATATAATACCTTATTTACCGCAAGGGGTGGTGCCGGTTGCATCTGTTCAAATAACTCAGTCTGCAGCAGTGCCAACACCAGCAAGTGAGTATGACCTTGCCTATCAGCAAGCTATGGCGCGGGTGGGTGCACAGGTTGTGTCCAACACACAAGTTATTGACCAATTGGAGCAAGCGCTGATTCAGCTTAACCAAGGTTTGGTTTACATGCAGCAACAGCAACAAAATTTGGTAAAGAAAATAATGGTGGTGGAGCAACAGCCAGCACCGCAGGCACAGCCAATACCACAACGCGTAGAGCCAAAAACTGTGGTGGAAAAACCTACAACAGAACAACCACCAGCTAAAAAAATGTTAGGTGGCCTTATTAAATTACAGAAAGTGGAAGAATAACCCATGGCACCGATTCGTCTGATTGGTTTTGTTGTTATTGTCGCCGCGATGATGGCGGGTTCGCTTTGGTTGGCCCAACATGGTGGTGGTGTGAGCGTGAGTGGTTTTGGTTATACCCTTACTGCACCGGCGGGTATTGCGGTGGGTTTATTGTTGGCACTGTTGGTATTTACTTTTGCTTTTGGCCAGTTGTGGGCATGGTTACATGGGTTGCCAAAACGGCTTAAACGTTGGCGCCAAGCCAAACGAGAGAAAGAGGGTTTTCAGGCAACGGCAACAGCTTTGCAAGCATTGGCGGCAAGCCAAGGTAAGGTTGCACAAGGCGCGGTTAAAAAACTGAAAGATATCCCTGAGGCACAACCGGTTGCTCAACTGATGGAAGCACTTGTCTACAGCCGTTTTGGCGATATTAATTCCGCCCAAGCACGTTTGCAATTATTGACCGAACAAAAAGAAACCGCGCCGTTTGCGCACCGGGTTTTGTTGGCGCAAGCGCGGCGCCAGGCGGATTGGCAGGCAGTGGCACGGCATTCGGGAGAAGTGCTTAAAAATCAAACAGATGATAAGCAAGCACTGGCCGATCGTTTGCAGGCGCTGCAACACACGCACGACTATGCAAAAACACTCACTTTACTACCAAAAGCAAGTAAAAATGGGGTTATGCCGCCAGAGCAGCAACCGTGGTTGATTGCATTTAATGCGTTGCAGGCTGCACATGCCGAAACAGAGGCTAAAAAACGTTTAGAGTTGTTAAAACAGGCCACAACAGCATTGCCTGATTTTACCCCAGCGTGGGAAGTGCGTTGGCGCGACCAAAATATGGCTAAATTGAGCGAAGATTTAGAAAAAAGCTTTTTAAAAACAGAACGTTTAGAATTGTTTAAGCTATGGTTACGTTGTCAAACACAGCAACGCATAGCTGCTGATAAATTGGTTAAAAAAGCGCAAAAATTGCTTAAATCGGTAAAATATCAACCATTAGCGCAACATGCGCTGGCATTGGTATATGAAAAAACGCAGGATAAAACCCGTGCACGGGAGATTTTGGCAGAGTTAGTTACAAACAACCTTAACCGACAAAGTCTAGAAATGCTGGCGCGTTTGGAAGGGCAAAGCTTTGGTGCCGAAAACTGGCACCAACAAGCACGTGATGCTGCGCCATTGCAGCCTGATGCCGCTTGGGTGGAACCATATCGCCAGTGGCAACGCACTTACCTTGCCGGTGTGAGTGAGCAAAAACTGCAAGAGCCAAGCGACGCCCTGCTACTCGGCCATGCCTAAGGATAAAGACCCGCTGTGGAGTGCCTACACTAAAGAGGTAAAGCGCATTAAGCGCCACACCCGTGCTGGTGAGGAAACACCTAGTGAAAAACTAGATACTGATGAAGTGGAAGGTTGGGATGCGATGGATACTCCAACTGAACCAAGCGGTGTCTCATGGGAGCTGATGCCGCGCGATGAAGCTCAAGTAGCCCCTTCGGTACCGGAGGCGATTCGCACCACCAATGATCCACTAAATATTGTGAGCAATACCGCCAAATGTTTGGCAGGCTGGCGTAGTGGCCTTAACGATAAGGTGCGTCGCAAACTCAGCAAAGGCCAAGTAGAATGGGAAAGTCGGTTTGACCTGCATGGCTATTATGAGGCCGATGCATGGCAAGCTTTAATGGGTTACCTGCACGACTGTGTGGCGCAGGATTTGCGCTGCGTGCTGATTATTTGTGGCAAAGGCCGTGGTTATGGCGATAAAGGTGACATGGGCATTATTAAGTCGCAAATGGCTGGTTGGTTGGCTGCTCACCCCGGGGTACTCGGGTTTTACAGCGCTCAGCCGAAAGATGGTGGTAGTGGGGCATTATATGCACTCCTACGGCGTAGGAAGTAAAATTCCTTACTAAGTGATTTATTCAGTTTCTATCGGCTTTCGCGGGACTCGTGTAGCTAACTACACTCGAGTTTCCACGATCCTCATAAACTGAATCACTTATCTTATTAAGAAATTTTTTGGGAAGGTGAATTAAAAAAAATACCCCCGCTAGCGCTATGCTAACGGGGGTATTTTTTTTATTGAGGCGCTCGGTAGGGCCTGCGTTCAAAGGTGTTAGTTTGAATAATGTTGATGAAAAAATGGTTGAAATCAACATTACCTTCAGACTGTTGTATTTGATCGATACTGAACTCACCAATTTTTTCATAGTCATCGCTATTAAGCATATGATCGCAACAGTCAGTGGGCGCAGCAGCGGCAAAGATTTTCCGTTCTTGATCGTAAAAAAACAAAATTTTTGTATCACCCGGCATGGTGCCAAAAGTGGTGATAATACTTCTGCCCAACTCACCAACACGAGGCCTGATATTTTCGTGACGGGCTATGTGTAGTGGTTGTGCGTTTTTCAATTTTTCTGCATCGAGGGATTGTGCTGTAGAACTCATGAGATATCCTCCCTGTGTGATCTCAAGAAAAAAGGAATGCGGAAGTCAGGGCGCTGTTTTTAGCGCTTCTGTATATTGGATGCAAGTGGAAATAGCGGATTATTGAGGTTTTTTAAGTGGGGTGTGTTGATTCGCTGTCCCAAGCTCGCAGTGCGAGTTGGTCAGCGCGGGAGACCGAGCTGGTGTGGTGTAGTCACAAAAAAGGATTAACTATCCTTTTTAAGGGAGTGTCCCGGAAACTTATCTTTAGGTAAGTTGGAGGAAGGTTCCCCCACTAGTGCGTAGCAGCTTTGCTGGCTGCGCAACTATATTTTATTTGTTTAAGCCGCCTGTTTTGTGTCCTGCAGGTTACGGTAGCCGAGTGCCTCGGCCACATGTTGGCGGGTAATGGTGGGGTTACCTGCCAAATCGGCAATGGTGCGTGCCACCTTCAGTACACGGTGGTAGGCACGGGCGGAGAGGTCAAACCGTTCGGCAGCGCTGTTGAGTAATTGGCGCGAGGCGTCGTCTACCGCACAGTATTCATCGAGCAATTGGCCGCTGAGCTGTGCATTGGTGGAAAGCTCGGTACCTTCAAAACGAGCTGTTTGGCGGGCGCGGGCGGCATGTACACGCTCAGCCACGTTGGCCGACCCTTCCTTTGCAGGTGGCAAATTCAGGTCTTCCACATTTACTTTGGGGACATGTACATGCAAATCAAAACGGTCCAGCAGTGGGCCACTCAGGCGGTTTTGGTATTGTTCGGCACACGCAGGGGCACGGCGACATTGTTTTTTAGGGTCGCCCAAGTAACCGCAAGGGCATGGGTTCATCGCCGCAATGAGCTGAAAATTAGCCGGGTAGGTATAGTGGTGGTTAGCGCGGCTGATGGTCACCTGCCCACTCTCTAATGGTTGGCGTAGAGTTTCTAGTACGTCGCGTTTAAACTCGGGTAGTTCATCCATAAACAACACGCCGTGGTGGGCTAAGCTCATTTCTCCTGGTTTGGCTTTGGGGCCACCACCGGCTAGGGCGGCGCTACTGGCATTATGGTGTGGGTCGCGGAAAGGGCGGGTACGCACCAAGCCCTCGCGCCCTAAGGTTCCGGCAATAGAGTGTACCATGCTTACATCCAGTGCTTCAGCAGGGGTGAGCGGTGGTAGCAGGTCTGGTAAGCGTTGCGCGAGCATACTTTTACCGCTGCCAGGTGGCCCAATGAGCAGTAAATTATGGCCACCCGCGGCGGCAATTTCGGCCGCGCGTTTGGCATTTTCTTGGCCGCGGATATCACGTAAATCTTTTTGAGTGTGCGCCAACGGGGCTTCTAGCTGAGGGAGTGGTGTTACCGGTTGTGGGGTATCGCCTGTGTAGTGGGCAATAATATCGCGCAGGTGGGTAAAGCCGTAAACATCTAGCCCGGCGGCCCATGCGGCCTCGGGTGCGTTGGGTTTGGCTACGGTAAAGGCTTTGGCTTCTTCCGCAAGAGCATGAATAGCGCTGGGCAGGGTGCCGGGTACGGGCAATAATGATCCGTCTAGCCCCAACTCGGCCATGAAGAAAATGTTTTCAATTGCCTCGGCAGGTACCACACCCAAGGCGGCGAGCACACCCATAGCGATGGGGAGGTCAAAATGACTACCTTCTTTTTGTAAATCGGCGGGGGCGAGGTTAACGGTAATGCGCTTAGCAGGCAGTGATAGCCCTAACGCATGGAACGCACCACGCACACGCTCGCGGCTTTCCTTCACCGCGTTGTTGGGCAACCCAACCACATTAAACGCCACAACACCTTTGCTGAGCTGTACTTGCACGGTCACCGTAGTGGCTTCTATCCCCGTAAGGGCAACGGTTTTAACCTGAATAACATTGGCAGCTGAGCTCATGGACTGTATATAAACTCAAAGTTGTTGGTTGAATCAAGGGATTTTGCTGACTTTCCTTGTAAACTTTGTTACATAGCCTGTAATGACTGTACGCAAAGACCATATTCGCAATTTTTGTATTATTGCCCACATCGACCATGGGAAGTCGACGTTGGCGGATCGTATTATTGAGCTGAGCCAAGGTGTGGACACACGCAACATGCAAAGCCAGCTGCTTGATACCATGGATATTGAGCGTGAGCGCGGCATTACCATTAAAGCCAACGCCATTCGCCTTAATTATACCGCTAAAAATGGCGAGACTTATCAGTTTAACCTGATTGATACCCCGGGCCACGTGGACTTTAGCTACGAGGTTTCGCGTAGTTTGGCGGCGTGTGAAGGCGCGCTACTGGTGGTGGATGCCAGCCAAGGGGTGGAAGCACAAACGCTGGCTAATGTTTACATGGCATTGGAGCAAGATTTGGAGCTATTGCCGGTGCTCAACAAGGTAGATTTACCCGCCGCCGAGCCTGAAAAAGTAAAAGAGCAAATTGAAGAAATTATTGGCCTAGATGCCAGTGACGCGGTTGAAGTATCCGCCAAAACTGGTTTGGGTGTGGAGAATTTGCTGGAAGCCATGGTGGAGCGCCTGCCGGCGCCAGTGGTACCCGCTGAACAAGAGCTAAAAGCCCTGCTGGTAGACGCTTGGTACGATAACTACCTAGGCGTGGTGGTGTTGGTACGTGTACTGAAGGGTGAGCTGAAGAAAGGGCAGAAGGTTCAGTTTATGTCCAACGGCCGTAGCTACACCATTGAGCGTGTGGGTGTGCTGACCCCAGAGCTAAAAACGATGGACGCTTTGTATGAAGGTGAAGTAGGTGTGCTGACCGCGGCAATTAAATCGGTTGAAGATGCCAATGTGGGTGACACAATTACTGATGTACACCACCCTGCCGCCGAGCCATTACCCGGCTTTAAGGAAGTGCAGCCTCTAGTGTTCTGTGGTTTGTACCCAACCGAGGCAGAAGATTATGAAAAACTGAAAGATGCGTTGGGCAAGCTACGGGTGAACGACACCAGTTTTACCTATCAGGCGGAAAGCTCAGCTGCGTTGGGGTACGGGTTCCGCTGTGGTTTCCTTGGGTTGTTACATATGGAAATTGTGCAAGAACGTTTGGAACGTGAGTTTGACCTAGACTTGGTAACCACCGCACCAAACGTGGTGTACCGGGTGGAAACCACGCAAGACCAAGTGCTGCAAATTGAAAACCCAGCCGACTTGCCGGAGCCAAACAAAATCCGTGCGTTCCAAGAGCCATTGATTAAAGCCACCATTATGGTGCCAGATGAATATGTGGGCGCGGTTATTGGCTTGTGTGTGGAAAAACGTGGCCACCAAGTGGACATGCAGCACACCGGTAGCCGTGTGATGTTGACCTATAAACTGCCATTGAACGAGGTAGTGCTGGACTTTTACGATCGGCTTAAGTCGCTCACCCGTGGTTATGCGAGTTTCGACTACGAACCAGCAGGGTATGAGGATGCCCATTTGGTGAAGGTGAATATTTTGATCAACGGTGACCCAGTAGATGCGTTTAGCATGATTACCCACCGCGACTTTGCTGAACAACGCGGCCGCCAACTGTTGGTGAAGTTGAAGGAGCTGATTCCGCGACAAATGTTTGAAGTAGCGCTGCAAGCGACCATTGGCGGTAAAATTATTGCCCGTGAGAGTGTGAAAGCACTGCGCAAAAACGTGACCGCTAAGTGTTATGGCGGGGACGTAACCCGTAAGCGCAAACTGCTAGAAGCGCAGAAGAAGGGTAAAAAACGCATGAAGTCCATTGGTTCGGTAGAAGTGCCGCAGGAGGCATTTCTCGCTGCCCTCAAGCTTTCCGAATAAGCACCTTTACTGATTTATGCGCACCGCTTTGTGGTTCAGCTTCCTCGTGTAGGTTTTAGCTACGCGTCGTCAGCTTCACCACGGCACCGGCACCCCTAAATACAGCAAATTTACTTATTCTTACCATTATATCGTTAGAAAAATTTTAAAGTTATTGGCCTATAGTAGAAAAACCGCCCCGAAGGGCGGTTTTTTCAGAAGATATTTTACAATTTACGGAGCTCTGCAAAGGAAATGGTGACAGATTCTCGGCCATATCTAACAGCAGGCCTACTGACAGTAAACTTGATGTTGAGTTTTTCAAGGCTTTGCTCAACCAAGGTTTTGAAGGCTTTTTGTGTAACAACGTGCCGAGCTTCAACGGTTGTGCTTTTTTCTGATCTCATTTTACCCAAATCTTTAAGGGAGGCAGAGTGCGCAACTTCGTGTAGTGCAAGGCGTATCGCACGTAGTGGAATAACAAGTTCAGAGTCCAGTGTGTAGTAGATACCCTGCCTTCGGTAAAGAAACCATTTTGGTAGGAATTCAGTTAAAAGTTTAATGAACTCTTCTTGGTCAAAAGCTTCACCAAGACCTTTAATACGAGTAGTAGTTGTGCTCATGGGGAGTCTCCTCTACTGAGCGATAAAATCAAAAATTTGATGGTTCTTGGTGGCAAACCTAATAGAAGTTACAATTGTGCACAAGAACAAAACCGCCCCGAAGGGCGGTTTTTTAAAGAGGGCTTATCTAAGCTGCCTTGGCTTGTTGCACCTCGGTGGTGATTTTTTCTGCTGCTTCGGCCAAGGTGGCGGCAGGGATAATTGGCAGGCCACTGTTGGCCAGAATTTCCTTACCTTTTTCCACATTGGTACCTTCCAAGCGCGCCACCAATGGCACGTGCAGGTTAATTTCCTTCGCGGCGGCAACAATACCGCTGGCCACCACATCACACTTCACAATGCCGCCAAAAATGTTCACCAAAATACCTTTTACATTTTCGTCGGAGAGAATCAGCTTCAGCGCGGCCGTAATACGTTCTTCAGTGGCGGTACCACCAACGTCGAGGAAGTTGGCTGGTGCAGCACCAAAGTGCTTAATAATATCCATACTGGCCATAGCAAGGCCAGCGCCGTTTACCATGCAGCCAATGTCGCCATCTAGCGCTACGTAGTTTAGGTCGTGCTTGGTGGCCTCGGCTTCACGTGGGTCGTCTTGGCTGCTGTCACGCAGAGCTTCCACATCTGGTTGGCGGTATAGTGCGCTACCGTCAAAGCCCATTTTGGCGTCCAGCGCTACAATGCGGTCATCACCTGTAACCACGAGCGGGTTAATCTCCACCATGTCGGCATCGGTTTCCACATAGGTTTGGTACAGCGCCATCATGAACTTAGCTGCGTGTTTTACCTGCTCAGGGCTTAGGCCCAGTGCAAAAGCCACTTTACGTGCTTGGAACGGCTGCAAACCAAAGGCAGGGTCAATAGTTTCTTTAATGATTTTCTCTGGCGTGCTTTCAGCCACTTCTTCAATGTCCATACCGCCTTCGGTGCTGGCCATAATAATGGGCTTACTTTGCGCACGGTCCAGCAGCACTGCTACATATAGCTCGCTTGCAATGTCGGTACCCTCTTCCACGTAAATACCGGCAATTGGTTGGCCTTCTGCAGTGGTCTGATGTGTGACCAATCGGGTGCCGAGTAGGCTTTTAGCAAAATCCTTGGTTTCATCGGCTGATTTGCAAATTTTCACGCCACCCGCTTTACCGCGGCCACCAGCGTGTACTTGTGCTTTGGCGGCTACCACTGGGGTGCCCAGTGTGTCGAACGCTTTTGCTGCTTCGTCCGCTGTGGTGCAAAACACACCTTTTGGCACAGCAACGCCAAAGTTTTTAAGAATTTTTTTAGCCTGATACTCGTGGATGTTCATGGGTTTGGAACCTGCTTCTTTATTGTGTTGCCCACACTGTAGCTGCGGCAACGGGTGGGGTCAACATGAGACTGCTCGGACCTAGTCACGCTGTGGTCTAGGGACCACGAACATCTTGCCAGTCAGATGGGTGTATGCAATAAGGTTAGCAACATTATCTTTTCTTGCATGGAGTTTCCCATGAAAATAAAAACTGCAACCCGAGCTGAGCTCGAAATGATGTACACCCCAGATACGTGCTGCTTTAATGGAATGTTAGATTATTTTGCTAAGGGCGAATGGCAAGGTAAATGGTCTACATATGGAGAAACCTTTGTTGATAACCCTGATGAAATTTCTGAACTTTTAGCTAAAAGTGAGCTGCGTGTTAAACCACGCTGGCAAATTTGGCCAATAATAAAAATTGGAAGTGTATTGGAGGTAATATTACCACGTTCTCCTACAGATACGTTGGTGACACGTATTGTTAGTCAGGCCAACCCGTATCGTCCTGACGGTCGTGAAAATGTATTGAAGAGTATGTATGTGGGGCAACCGCCTCTTAAAAAAATATTGCCATCTGAAATTGACGTTACTTGTTCAACACATAATCTGGAAGTCACTGTGCGGTTGCGTTATAGGATTGCGAGGTAAGCATGCGAGCGACTTTTAATGAACTACAAAACATGTTTAACGGTAAGCCGAACAGTGTGGAAACTTTTAAATCGGCCTTAGCAAATATGGCTCCAAACCTGAAAAGTTTGCTGGCGGATGCTGAGATTGTTCCAGAGCCTTACTTGCGTATTGCTTCTACAAGGCAGTGGGGGCAAATTCATTGTAAGCTCTTGAAAGAACCTGCAGGTGCTATTGAGTTTGAGTCTGGACATAGTTCTTTGAGAGATGGCCCAGTACCTTACGAAAGGTTGAGTTTTCAGCATACGGATAACCCTTTTGATGGGTTACCTAAAATGATTACTGTGAACATGATTGGTCGGGGACAGGTGAAAATACCTGTTAAATATAGTGTAAAAGCTTAAAAAAGCGCGGGGAAACCCGCGCTTTTCTACATTCCGTAGGCATATTTTTCGTTAATCCAATCGCCTTGCTCGCGCAGGGGTTTTAAGGCGTCTACATATTGGCGGAACACACCTAGGGTGTAATCAATCCGTTCGCGCATGTAGCTATCGGTACCTGCATGTTCACCTGTGGTGGGTTCAGCGTTGAGGATATCACCAGCGTTGCGGATAATCAGGTGGTCAGGCACATAGACCAGTTTGTTGTTTTTGGTGCCGCTCATGCGTAGTTCGGCAATGGGATAGGCACCATTGTGTGCCGAGGCGGTAACACTTACCAGCAAGCCTGGTTTGTGCCCCAAATCCTGCCCAGATGTAAGGTGGAAGAAGTTTTTCAGCCCAGCAGGTGCAGTACCATTCCATTCTGGGGCAATAATCACCACACCGTCAGAGCCCTGCAATTTGGCAGAAAGTGGCTGCCAGTATTGGTCCCAAAAGGCAAAGTCTGGGTTTTCTACACCCCACATACCCTCATCCCATAGTGGTAGAGGTTCTTTACCCAAGGCATACACCCAGGGCTCAGCGTTGTGTTTTTCCTTTAGCTGAGCTGCAAGGTAGTTAGCTACTTTTTCACTTTGGCTTTCTGGGCGGTGAGAACCGCTAATGATCGCAATTTTAGGGGCAGACATGCTTTTTATTCCATTCTGTTAATTCGTAACTGACAGATACCATTTAACAGAAAAGAGAGCAAGCCTCTACTTACGGGCGGCGTCAATAAGGCCTAAGCGTTGTTTAAGAATTTGGCGCTCTACCATATCTTCAGGGTTTAGCTGCCATGCGCGGCGCCATTGGCGCATCGCCTCTTTGGTCCGACCATTTGCTTGATACACATCACCTAGGTGGCGGTTAATAACTGGGTCGGTTGGTTCTAGTTCCACCGCACGTTCTAGGTATTTTAGCGCACGGGTATGGTCACCCTGTTTAAAATACACCCAGCCGACGCTATCGATAATAGCGCCATCGTTAGGGCGTAGCAGTAGTGCACGGGCCACAAGCTCTAGCGCTTGGTCTAGGTTTTTATCATGGTCGGCCCACATGTAGCCCAGGTAGTTGAGCACAGTAGGGTTGTCTGGCTGCAAACGTAGGGCTTGCTCCAAATCGGTACTGGCGTTTTCAATATTTTTTAGGCGTTCGTAGCTGGCACCACGTGCAAAATAAAGTGGTGCATGGTGAATAGCTGGCTCAGCCACATCATCTAGCAACATGGAGAACTGCTCAATCGCGGCATGGTAATCGCCACTGCGGTAAAGTAAATCCCCCAACACTTGGCGCACAGCGTTTTGGGTGTAGCCATCATCTATGAGCTCGTTTAGTGCGTTAATTGCCTGTTTGGTATGGCCTTGATTATGCTCTAGCTCGGCAAGGCGTAACCGTGCCGCAAGGTAGGTAAACTCACGCTGTGGAATATTAGTGTAAATGTCACGCGCTTGTTCGGTAAAGCCTTGTTCTTCGGCCAACATGGCCAAAAACAGCTGGGCAATGTAGCCCTGTGGTGCATTCCAGTGGCTCAGCTGTAACAACTGCTGTGCGGGTGATGGATAGCCCTGCACCCACATCAGCAAAGCAAAACCGAAGGATACATCGCTCAGGCTATCATTTAATGTGGGGTTAAATGGCACTGGTGCTTTGCCGCTGGCAATTTGTTGGCGAATATTTTGAGTAAGCACAGAGTTAGGGTTGTTGGCCTCAAACCGAGAGAGTACTTCTAGTGCTAAATCTTCCTGCCCTTGGTGGCGGTATAGATTCGCCAAACGCAATGTGGGTAGTAATGCACCACGTTCGGCTTGGAGTGCAGCGTGGTAAAGCTCGGCCGCGTTATCAAGGTAGCCAGCTTGCTCCCGCAAACGGCCCAAGTGGTACAGGCGCTGTGCCTCTAAAATAGGGGGAATGTCTAGCTCTACCAAGCGGGTAATAATGTTATCCAGCTCCACACCGTCGGCGAGGTCGATATACGCGCGGTAGAGGTCAAACTGGAGTAGGTTGGGTGCTGTAGCACGGGCGCGTAGCATATGCTCGCGGGCGGTGGCGTAGTTACTGTCTTGCAGTTCTGCTAAGGATTTTACAACATGCACCAGTGCTTCTGGCGCTTCTTCAGCGCTGAGAGTGCGGGCAATGCGCATGGCATTTTCCACATCGCCAGCTGAGAGTGTGGTGGCAAACACATCGCGGCGTAAATCCACATTGTTTGGCATGCTGCTGAGCGTGGAAAGGTAGCCGGTTGCAGCAAGGCCAATATCGCCACGAGCTTCTGCTACGCGAGCACGCAGGTAAGTGGAAGTGTCCAGCGGTTGCTCCTGCACGGTTGGCTCTGCCGGTTTTTGGCAGGCGCTAAGGAGCGGCAATAAAGCACAAATCAGAGGAGCGGCAGCTGGCATGGTATGGCGTAAAATCATTCCGGTTTCTTGTTCTTTACCCTTATGGGGTTGCTTATTAACTGTAGCTTACACCAGCCCTGCGGCAGCAAACAACAGTTTGGTATATTCACGTACATAAAAGTGTAGCGGCACATGGTCGGGCACAACGGGGAGAATAAGCACGCTAGGCGCCAGCTGTGGTGCTACTTGCTGCAATAAGGCGCGCACACGTGGTGCATGGTAGTGGGCGGTAATCACGCCAATGGTGGCCGAGCTATCAGCCGACCAATTTTGTAGCACGGCAATATTCTCGCGGGTGGTGGTGGCGGTGCGGTCTAGCGTAACGGCGGGGGATGCGCCTAGTACTAGACCATAGCGCTGGGCGAGTGTATTGTTGCTTACAGAAGGGTGGATACCAGTAATAAGTAGTGGTGTGTGCGGTGTTTGTGCCGCCAGCTGCACCCCATAGCCAATGCGTTTACTGCCGCCAGTAAACACGGCAAGTTTGCTGACCTCTGCAGGGCGTAGCGCGCTACCAGCAGCTGGTAGGGTGAAGAAATACACAGCAAAACCAGCCAAATACAGGCCAAGCGCAAGTGTTATTATTTTTAATCCTGTGCGTAACACGGGTGGAGTATAGCAGGTTATTTGCGGATGACCCAACCGGCGGTGGTCCAAGAAACAATCAGCGTGGTGAGGGTAAGTAGCAATGGCCCCAGCGCCACGGTGGCAAGCAGTAGGGGGTTAAACAGTGCACCAGCTAATATACCACTGCTCCACAACGCTGCGCAGGAAACAGCAATAAGCAACAACGCCCCCACCCAACCAAGCAGGCTACGCCATAGCACTTGGCGTACTACAATCAACTCCAAAAAGCTGTCGGTCGCGCCAACGTATTGCATAATAGACAAACTACGTTTTTGCCCACGTAACCCAGCACGCACGGTGAGTGCCACCAATAATCCCATAATGAGCAGCAAAATAGTAACCAAGGCCGCTGCAGCCCATTGTACGGCACGTACTAGGGCACCTACATCGGCCACCAGCTGGTTGCCATCGTCAAACTCAGCGGTAGGAAAATCCTGCAAGACGCGGTTGCGTAGGGCGTCGCGGTCGGCCGTGCTGTGTAGGGTTAGGTTAAACACTTGTGGCAGTGGCTGTTTTTGTACATCGTCGCCCAGTAAGGGGGTAAGCAGTGCGGTTACGGCACCATCGGTCATTTTTTCCACTTTCTCTACACCGCGGCGGGTCTCCAAATCCACAACCAGATTGGCCATGGTTTGTGCGCTGGCATCGCTACGTAGGTACACGCTAAATTGGCTCGCTTGGTTCAGCTCCCAGCTTTGGTAGGTTTGTTGTAGCATGACTAGCCCGCCCAAGCCCATGGCGGTCACCCAGCCGAGCAGTGCGGTCATCACCACCAGTAGGCGGAAAACCGGGTCTTTCTGTAGCGAAAGCGCTTTGCGGGCTACGGTTGCAATGCTCATACTTTTAACTTCCCATTTTCGAGGTACAGGGTTGGGAACCCAAAGTTTTTCACCAATTCGCGGTCGTGTGTGGCAACCAGCACGGTGGTGCCATGTTTATGCAGCTCGGTAAATAGGTGCATAATTTTACGACCCATAAGGGCGTCCACGTTACCTGTTGGCTCATCAGCAATGAGGAATTTTGGACGATTCACCACCGCACGAGCAATAGCTACACGCTGTTGTTCTCCGCCCGATAGCTCGGCCGGCATGGCTTTAAGTTTATGACCCAAACCAACCCACTCTAAAATTTCTTTTACGGCTTTGAGCTGTGCAGCGCTTGGTTGGCCATGCAGGGTGAGCGGAATCTCCACATTTTCCTGCACAGTAAGGTGCGGCAGTAGGCGGTAATCTTGGAACACAATGCCCATCTTACGGCGCAGAATGGCAACTTCAGTGCGGGAAAAACGGCGCCCACTTTTGTTAAATGCCGTAATGCTGCCACCCGTAGGCTGCAAGTCTAGGTACATCATGCGGAATAAAGTGGTTTTACCAGCACCGCTTGGGCCACACAAAAAATGGAATGTGCCGGGTGCAAGCTCAAACGAGATACGATCCACCGCTGGTGTGCTGGCACCAGGGTATTGAAATACAACATTGTCGAAGCGGATCATTGCCGCATCGTATGATTAACCACCAAATCACGCAAGAGGCACTTGAAAAAACAGTACTGCGCCCTATATGATAAATCATGGTGATGAGAATATGTTTACTGTTGTTGGGCCTGAGTTTAACCGCACAAGCGGTAGAGCCACAGCAATTTAATAGTATTGATGATGAGAGCATGCGCGATTTTCGTGGCCAGCTCACACCTGCTCAGCTAGAAATGCTGCGCGTTACCAACCCAAATCAGTTTACTAAACCACCAACACCTGTACAGCGCCCACTGCCTGCAGGTAATAAAAACAATCCCGGCCTAGATGGTTTGCCATATCAGCGTGATCCTTCACCGCGTTTGCCAAATGAAACACGTGGTGTGGAGCGGCACACGCTATCGCCGCGCCTACCTAATGAGTCAGGTGGCGTGAGCAGAGGTTTTGTGACACCACAATTACCGAACGAAACTGGTGGTGTAGGCTATGTAGCGCCGCGCCCTACGTATACCAACGTGCCTTCATCTGGCACACATACTGGCAACCGCCGTGTTAAGGTAAAGCCAGGTGCGCCACGCGGTATGCGCTACATCGAACTTGAGTAGATACACCTTTTCAATCAATTAACTGTAGCCTTGTTTGAGTCGCTTATGGCATAGTGCGGCTTGAATGATTGTATCGTGCCCGAACTGTAATAGCCGTTATAACTTGACCCCTGCTCAAATTGGGCCCGAGGGGCGTACAGTACGTTGCACCAATTGTAGCGAGAGCTGGTTCCAAAAACCGCTAGAATCTGAAGATGGCTCTGTACCACCACTACCACCCGAGCAAGAAAGCAAAGACACCGATGCCGCAGCTGTAGCTGCTGAAAAATCAGCCGGTAAGCAGCGCTTTATGATGGTGTTTGGCGGTGTGCTAGTATTATTGATGTTGATTGGCAGCGCCGGCTTTTTGGTACTACAAGGTAATGTGAGCTTACCTAGCTTGCCTGTGGCAGGTGCGCGCACGGTTGGCTTGCCTGTGGCGGCCATTCAACCACAACCGGTGACAGCTACAGGTTTGCGTATGGGTGATATCTCCCGTCGTATTGATGATGGTGGCGCCCTACCAGTATTGATTTTTGAAGGTACAGTAACCAACACCAGCCAAGTACAAGTACGTGTACCAGAAGTACGCGTAAGCCTGCGTGACGAACGTGGCGTGCTGCTGGATTTCTGGCCAGCGCAAGTTATGCTCACTGAGCTTGACCCCGGCCAAGAAACAGCGTGGAAAGCCCGATTCTACAACCCAGATCTTTCTCGTATTTCTGAATTCAAGGCTGAGTTTTTCGAGTGATTTTGATACAGCGTCGGGGCTAGCAAAGTTACCCCTTGCTGCCAAGGGCACCTTGGAACCGCGTGGACCCACTCGCTTACGCGAGCTGGGGACCACGAAGGCACGCACAACTTCCCTAAATACAGCAAATCTACCTATTCAGAGAGTTGGTTTGCTCGAGGTAAATTTTGTAAATTGATGGTTAGTGGGCCGCCATCCCAAGGTCACGGAGTGACTTGGTTGGCGGAGGTCCAGGATACTTCCTAGTAGCAAGGAGCAGCTTTGCTGACTCCGAAGTTATACCTAGTACGCGCTGCTGTCTTCAACTTGGTCGGCAGGGGGTTGCACGGGCACGCGCTGGCCACAAGCTGTGAGGGTAAGAGCGATAAGTGTAAGTAGTAGAATTTTTTGCATTATAATTTCCTTATTCGTTTACGGGTAGCGCCACTGTGTGGGTTGCACGGTGGTGTAAGCGGGGTGTGGGTAGGTGGTTTGTAGGTGTAAGCCTTGCTCGGTTACTTCAAACAAATAGCTGCGGTTGGGTTGCAAGCTGCTGTTGAGCAAGCGTTGTTGTTGGGCATCTGGCGCGTGGAGCCACAGGTATTTCAGCTTACTTTCACGCAAGGCTTGGTGCAGGCCACCACGGGTGGGGGTGGTGCTGTGCCATACGGGGGAAATATCCACCACAGGTGTATGAGCAACTAAGTGATAACGTAGAATATGCGCGGCTTGCCCGTGTGATTGAGGTTGGTCGAGCACGGCAACTGCCTGCCCGCCTGGCAGTTGGCGGCGTAGCACCGTGCCTACTTTTTGTACGTGAATTTGCTCGGCCGTGGGTGGTAATGGCCAGTGGCCACGTTGCAGCCATACATGGCCAATTACTAACGCTAATAGAGCCACACCAATGAGCCACGGGTGGCGGAAGCCTTGTTGCTCAAACCCAAAATGGCGCCATAAAGTACGGGTCAGTTGCCACAGTGGGAGTAGTAGCACAAACTGTAGGTGGATGAGCCCGAGCTCTAAATCCTTACCTGTACCGCCACTACCCAGCTGGCTTGCAATACCAAACAGATACACAACAACCAGTGCGGCTGGCAGGGTTTGTGGGGTCATGCGGGTAAAGAAGGCAATAGGCCCATGGGCAATCAGCTGGCGGGCGGCATTGGCGAGTATGGTAATGGTGAGCGCACTAGCAAGCGGGCGGTCCAGCAGCAGGTAAATCAGCTGGCCAGCAGCACTGGTTGTGGTGGTACTAAACCAAACCCAAGTTGGCCATAGGGGCTCCACACCAGTGTTGCTGAGCGTAATACGCCACAGCAGCCATGTTATAAGCGGTAAACATACCAGTAGGCTAAGGCCAAAAATATCCTTCAACCGTAATGTATTGGCGGACTCTAGCACCAAACGCACCAACCACCATGCCAGAATAATTCCTGCCAAAAACAGCCCAGCAGGGTGCAGCACGGTAAGCCAGCAAGCCACCAGTGCACTAGGTAGTGTGGCAAGGCCGCGTGGCAGAGGGTGTGGGTCAATCACCGGTAGGGCAAGTGCCAGTACGGCCGCAGCTACCCACAGGTGGGGTGAGCTGGAGAATAATAGCTCTACACTAAAAAATGGATTAAGCGCCAGTACACCCAACAGTGCCGCGCCAGTAAGCAACGGCAGGTTAGACCACTTCAGCTTAAGGCCACCAGCCTGTAGCAGTGCGCCAGCGGTAATAACCAGCAATACCACTTGTGCAATAGGCCAAATAGCATGCGGCAGGCTTGGCAGCACAATAGCAAGCGGGGTGAGTGCCCAAATATGGCCTAATGGCGTGCTGTTTGGTGCCTCGGCAAATTGGCCAAGGTTGTGCAGGTTGGTAAAACCATTGTTGGTGAGTAAAGCTAAGCCATGTTTAAGTGTGAGTGTGGTGTCGCTTGGTAAATGCGGCAAACTGCTGCTAGCCCACAGCAGTAGTGGTAGTAAAATTAGTAGACCCATAAACGGTTGGGTAAAGTAGTGTTCGGCCTCGGCATCAATATAAAACACGCGGAACATACCCAACACCAAGGCCAACCCACCTCCAACAAAGAGCAGAAATACTAGGTTATAGCTCGCGCCAACAAAGCCACCTAAAAACAGCCAAAACAAGCTCCATAAACCTAGTCCAGCGAGCAAGCTAATAAATGGCGTGGTGCTGTGGGCACGGTCACCCGCATGTGCGGTTACCAAGCGCCCCACAAGTGTGTAGAGCAAAAGTACCAACAACGTTAAAAAAATCAGCCCGGGGTTACTGTGCATGGCCAAAGCATAGCGGAAACTGCTGTTTGGAGCAAAAAACCTGTGCTATTACACCTGTCCGTAAACAGGTTTGGTAGTGTGTTGTTGCAGCTGAGCCAATAGGGGGGCAATTTCGGGGTTGGGCTGTTTATGTGTGCCGCCATTAAATGGAAAACCTTCTAACACAAAGCTACTATTTTCAGGTAGCAGTGGGGTGAAATGGTCAAAATACGTACGTACATCATGTTCCATTTGTTGGTGGTTATCATGCCATGTGGGCTTGCCATCCAGCTTAAATTTTGTGGGTTTTAATACTTGGCATAGTGTTTCCAAGTATCCCCAATCGGCATGTGCTAGGCTGCCCACATCATCAATTGCCCATTGCCAATCTAGCTCTCCAAGTAATGCTAAAGCCTTATCGGTTAGTGTGTCATGTTCGGTGAGTTCTAGCGTAACCTGCTGTTGTAGAGTTGGTGCGTATTCTGCCAGCGTATCCAACATCTGCTGGTGCAGGTTATTATCGTTCCATACTTGTGGTGTGGTGTTAATGGTGTTTGGTTGTGCAAACCGTTTGGATTCATCCAATAATATTTTCAATAAATCAATATGCACATGGCGTTGAGCAGAATCATTCAATTCAGTATAAGCAAGACCTAAGTTATCCACTGGCTGTTTAGGCATTGCACCAATTTCATGGCTTACAGCTGTAAGTTTTTCATCAGCACTTACCTTCCAAATTGGCGCATGAAAAAACACCATATCCGCAGATTGAATGGCAGCAACAAGGGTTTCTAAACGATTGGACATGGGTGTACTATAACAAAAAAGGCCCCGTAGGGCCTTTTGTAATTAATGTCACCTATGCCGCTTTAGGCAGTTTGCTCGGCACAGGCTGTGCGGCGCTGTAGTCGTAAAACCCTTTGCCGGATTTTTTACCCAACCAACCGGCATCTACATACTTCACCAATAGCGGGCAAGGGCGATATTTTGGGTCGCCTAGTTCGGTGTGTAGCACGCGCATAATGGCAAGGCAGGTGTCCAGCCCAATAAAGTCGGCCAAGGTAAGTGGGCCCATTGGGTGGCCAGCACCAAGTTGTAGAGCGGTATCAATACTTTCTACATCAGCCACGCCGTTTTGTAGCGCAAAACAGGCCTCGTTCAGCATGGGGAGGAGTAGGCGGTTTACAATAAAGCCCGGTACATCCTCGCTAGTGGCAACTGTTTTGTTCATCAGCGCGGCTAGAGTTGCGACAGCTTTAAAAGTGGCTTCGCTGGTAGCAAGGCCGCGAATAATCTCTACCAGTTTCATCATTGGCACGGGGTTCATAAAGTGCATGCCAATAAATTGCTCAGGGCGCTCTGTTGCAGCCGCCAAACGGGTAATGGAGATAGATGAGGTATTCGACGCAATCATCCCCTCCGGCTTTAAAATACCATCCAGCTCGGTGAAGATTTTCTTTTTCACTTCCTCGTTCTCGGTCGCCGCTTCAATCACCAAGTCGCAATCCTTCAGGCTACTCATTTTGGTAGTGGTGCTAATGTTACTCAGTGTGGATTCTTTATCTTTAGCGGTGATTTTGTCCTTACTCACCTGGCGGTCAAGGTTTTTGGCAATGGTTTGCACGCATTTTTCTAACCCCGGTTCCGAGATATCCATAACTGTAACGCTAAACCCGTTTTGCGCGGCCACATGGGCAATACCGCCACCCATTTGCCCGGCACCAATTACGCCAATGGTTTTAATTGTGTTGCTCATGACCAAAATCTCACTTTTGTTTTTATTATTCGCTCGTGCGCAGATTTATGATGCCAGCTTTAAATGTTACCTGACAGAGAAATGACAAAATTCCATTGCTTGCTTTTTAATCAGCAGTGCCATAAATAATAAGTTATGGCTGTTAAACCAATACTCATTGCGCCCGACCCACGCTTAAAGCGTGTGGCGTCAGCTGTGGAAAAAGTGGATGACAGTGTCCGACAACTCATTACCGATATGTTCGACACCTTGCGTGCTACCGGCAACGGTGTGGCGCTGGCCTCAACCCAAATTGGTGATTTGCGCCGGGTGGTGGTGTTTGATTTAGGTGAGCATAACCCCGACCCTAGTGTGAAAATGCCACTGGCGATGGTGAACCCTGAAATTACCGCGTTGGATGATGCTGAATGGCAAGTGGTGGAGGAAGGCTGCCTAAGCGTGCCGAATTTGTACATGAGTGTGGAACGCCCATTTAAGGTAACAGTGCAGTATTTGGATGAACAAGGCGATAAGCAGGAAATTACTGTAGGTGGTAACTGGTTGGCCAGCTGCATTCAGCACGAGATTAATCACCTAGATGGTATTTTGTTCCCCGAAAAGCTAAGCCGCGTGCAGCAAATGCGCGCGTGGAAAAAATACCAAAAGCTGCGCAAGCAAGGCGCACAAATTAATTACAAAGTTGAAGAGTCTGATAGTCATATCCTCTAACGGCTATTGACGCCTCGGAGTACTTTCTGTATTCATTATACATCTTTTTCTCATTCGGTTTGCATAGCAAAAAGGAGTTTTAGCTATGCAATCTCACCTTAACTCTAACCTTTATCCACCACTCCCGGTCAACACTCCTGGTGAAACCTTGACCGATGGTTATGCCAGTGTGGCACTTGCCAATATGTTTGGTGTGTTTGTTGATCCGGAACGCTATCTGCTAAAATGTGGTGACCTGTACTTAGTGGGCCTTCCTTTTATGGAAGATGATGTTCTGGGTGGCAACGTGGTACATCAGCGTGATGTTGAGCAGATTGGCCCGATTGTACGTATGGTGGTAACGCGGCCTGATAAACCGGAAGTTTCATGGGTGTTTACCGGTAAGCAAATCATGGACGGCACCATAAAAGTTACGGATTGTGGCGAGCTGGAGGTTTGCCAGCTTGTTGAAGATGTTGAAAATTGGATTCCAATTGTGCCACAGTCGTTCATGGTGGCTGATGGTGCAGCGTATATTGTGTCACCACGCCCGATGGACAACTTCGTTTTGTCTGAAATTTTGAACTATCCGGAAGAGGATTCAGCAGCGACTTAAGCTGGATGATTCTGAATATTAAAACACCCCCAGCCTTGCGGCTGGGGGTGTTTCTTTTTATGCTATGAGTATGAAATATTGGCTGTGTAAAAGTGAACCCTACAAATATAGTTGGGACGATTTGGTGCGTGACAAGGTGGAACACTGGGACGGTATCCGCAACTATGTGGCGCGTAACAACTTGGCGGAGATGAAGGTAGGTGACCAAATCTTCTTTTATCATTCTAATGAAGGCAAAGACATTGTTGGTATTGCCGAGGTGGTGAAGGAAGCCTACCCCGACCACACGTTCACCCCTAAACCCAACGCCAAAGGTGAACTCAAAAACCCATGGCTGATGCCTGACATTAAACCGGTGCGCAAACTCAAAAACCCAGTGACTCTTGCCCAAGTTAAGGCCGATCCACGCCTGCAGGATATGTCGCTGGTCACTTCCATGCGGCTCAGTGTTCAGCCCGTAACGCCTGAAGAATGGCAAATTGTGCTGGAGCTCGCCGGGGAGTAGTCACCTTTAATGGTTTATGCACACCAATATGTGTTTCAATAAACTCGTAGTTTGGTGGGTTCGGCATCCTAATTGCGGATGCAATTAGTTGCCGCGGATCCAAGGTGTCCTTGGTGCCTTACCTTGGCTTTGCCAAGGTAAGAGCATTCTAAATCCGCATTGGCATAACGACGAATAATGCCGCGTTGTCGGTTGGGTCGGTCACAATTACGGGGCTAGCACCGTCCTTAAAGCAGAATTGCAGGTCATCGCCCTCGGCTTGTTGGCCAATGTCGGCCACGTAACGGGCGTTAAAGCCAATTTCCAAGCCATCGCTACCGTAGTTTACTTTTAGTTCTTCGGCTGCGTTTTCTTGGTCGGGGTTGTTGGCAGTAATCAGCAAGTTGTCGTTGCTTAGGGCAAAACGCACAGAGCGAGATTTCTCGTGGCTCAAAATTGCTACACGGTCCACCGCGGCCATCAAACTACGGCGAGATACATCCATGTTGGCATTGTTGTCCTTAGGAATCACGCGGTCGTAGTCAGGGAAGGTGCCATCCACAACTTTGCTGGTGAACACCAAGTCGCCAGCTTCGGCTTGAATTTTCTTTTCGGTAATGGTGAGGCTAATTTGCTCTTCACCCTCGGCCAGTTTGCGCAGTTCGCCCACAGTTTTACGTGGCAAAATCACACTTGGCATGTCGGCTGCGCCTTCGGGCACAGTGTTATCTACTTGTGCCAAACGGTGGCCATCGGTTGCCACAGCGCGCAGGTTTTGGCCATCATCAGTGTTTGCAATATGCAGATAAATACCGTTGAGGTAGGCACGGGTATCGTCGGTACTGGCAGCAAAAACAGATTTGCTGAGCAGGCGTTTTAGCTCATTACCACTCATGGTAAAGCTGGTGCCACCGTCCACAGTGCTCATGTCGGGGAAGGCTTCGGCACTTAGGCATGCCAGGCTGAACTTGGCCTTGCCCGCAGTAATCGCCATGCGGTTGCCGTTATCGGTCAGCTCAATGTTAACCATTACCCCTTCAGGGATTTTGCTTACAATCTCAAAAAACTTTTGTGCGTTCACGGTGGTGGCGCCGTTGTCATCCACAAAGGCTTCGCATTTACCTTGAATCGCAATGTCGTTGTCGGTAGCGGTCATGGTGAGTTGGTTATCGGCGGCAACCAGTTTTACGTTGCTCAAAATAGCAATGCTGGTGCGCTTTTCCACCACGGCTTGGGCGTATTTCAGGTTTTTAAACAAGGTCTCGCGCGAGATGGATAATTTCATGAACGTTTCTTTCCCCAATCAAATTCTTTAACGGTGTCTGTTTTTACCATGGCAGCACTGCATATTCAACTCCTAAACGTTGTGTTATAAGGGGGTATGTGGATAAGTTTTAGCCTTTTTGTTATCGGATTGTTATTGGGTGCAGCAGCAGGTGGTGCGGTTGTATGGTGGGTGCTGAACCAACGCCAGCGGGACCGTGCCCAACTACACCAACAGGCATTGGAGCAAAAACAGCAAGAAACTGAAAATTTAGTAAGCCAGCTGAAGGATAGTTTTGCCGCGCTGAGTGCCGAAGCTTTAGGCAAAAGCACGGAGCAATTTTTTGAAATTGCTAAGGAGCGTTTGGGTCAACAAAGTCAGCACCACAAAACCGAATTGGATGGCAAAAAACAGCTGATTGACCAAACCCTCACCAGTATGAAAGGTGAGCTGGAAAAGGTGAACAAAATGGTTGGCGAGCTGGAGCAAGATCGTAAGATTAAATTTGGTCAACTGAGCCAAGAGTTGGAAAAATCTAACACCGAGACCCGCCGCTTGCGGGAGACCACGCATGAACTACAAACTGCCCTCACCAACAGCCGTGTACGCGGCCAATGGGGTGAGCGTATGGCGGAAGATGTGTTGCGCCTGTCTGGCTTTGTGGAAGGTATTAACTACCGCAAGCAAAGCCATTTGAGCGATGCCAGCGGCACCACCGCACGGCCAGACTATACTTTCTACCTGCCTAACGAGCGGGTGGTGCATATGGATGTAAAATTCCCGTTGGAGAACTACTTGGCGTATCTGAACTCCGATAATGAATCCGAGAAAGCGTCCAAGCGCCAACAGTTCTTGAAGGATGCACGCACGGCGATTACCGATGTTTCTAAACGTGCCTACACCAACGATGAAACGCTGGATTATGTACTGGTGTTTATTCCAAACGAGCAAGTATATAGCTTTGTGCAGGAGCACGACCCAACCTTGCTGGACGATGCATTGAGCAAAAAAATCATCCTCTGCTCGCCGCTTACACTCTACGCCATTTTGGCGGTGATTCGCCAAGCGGTGGATAATTTCCACCTCGAGCGCCATACGGGGGAAATCCTCAAGCTTCTCGGTACATTTAAATCTCAGTGGGATAAATTCACAGGTGCGATGGATAAGGTGGGCAAAAAGCTGGATGAAAGTCAGCGCGCGTACGATGAGCTCACCGGCCCGCGCCGTCGCATGCTAGAAAAACCACTACAGCAAATTGCTCAACTAGAAGCCAGCGACCCTAAGCTGCGCACGGCCACTGGTGAAAAACTCCAAGTGATTGAGGGTGGAGAATAGCCTAGGCCGCGTTTTGCAATGGGCGTGTGGGTAGGTCTGCTCCCACGGTACGAAATCGGTAAAAGCGGTTGTAAATCGTAAGTATGGTAATGATTACAGCTGCTAACAGGTCTACCCCCACCAAAATAATTGTGGCTGTGTTTTTGAGAATGAAAATAGCATAGGCAAAAGTTACACAAGCTTCTATCGCCCATAGGCTCCAAGTGGAAATAGGTGTGCCTTTAGAGCGACCGGTAGAAACAATCAGCGTCCAAATTTGTGGACCATACCCAACGGCAGAGACCATACCCACCAGTGCATAGGCAGCGAGCAAGTATTCCTCAAAGCTGAATAAAATAAGCAGTTTCATGTCCGTTCCTTCCAAAAACTTATGGAAAGATCAGGAAAGAAAAACTGACAACTTAGCCCAGCTGGTTAATAAGCTTGGTGCAATCGCTCTTACCACGGTTAGAGCGCAGGTAAAGCGTGTTGCTGATTACCCAGATCCGACGGTAGTGGAAATACACCATTAGTAACACGCCGAGCGAGAGCAGTACGCTGGCCACCCAAAATAGCGTGGCACCGGGGTCGTAGCGCACCATCAGCGCGCTGTATTGGCGTTGTTCACTACTGTGCAGCTGTAGCACGGTGCGCAGGTCATGAGTGCTTAACACTTGCACCGCTTGTAAGATTTTAAATGCGGTGTCTAGTCGTTCCAATTCGGGTAGCTGGCTCAGCTCTAGGTGGGCATGTTGTTGTAGCAACTCGGTTGGGCTACTGCCATTGGGTAGGTTTTGCAAAATGGTGCTTACTGTGGCCCAGCCTAGTGGTTCATCCAAGCGTAACCCTAGGTATAGGGGGGCAAAATTTCCTGTATCATCGGCCACTGCTACCAAGTTTGGCACGTTTTGGTAGCTGCGCAGCAAGCGTGGCGCACGGTCGGGCACTGTCACGGTATAGTCTAGTGATGGGCCAAAATCGCGGAACTCAGGTGCTTTTTGTGCGGCATCAGCAAATACCGACTCCACCGTGGTAAGCCGGTAGTCGGTGAGTTCAATAGTACCTCCAAACGGATGGCTCAGTGTTTGGTACACGTTGCCCTGCAGTTGAGGAGAGTGCTCGCCAGCAAATAGGTCCTGCACGGTGACGGTTACGGCACTGGCACCATCGCCAAAGCTGGTTTGGTAAATGCGGTAGTCAGCAATGCGAATGGGATGGTTTACCGCTACAGTGTGCGTGGTTTGTTGCCCGCCTATGGTGGCGCGTAGCTCGGTTTGGTGCTGGCTAGGCATGCCGCTGGGGAAGTGCCTGGTGCTAAATCCCTCGCTGTGTAGTGTAAACGGCAGCTCTTTTTCGCGCATGGCATCCTTGCGAATCACATGGGCTGTGTTGGTGCTTTCACCTTCGCGTAAAATCACCATGCCTTGCCAGCCAATACCCGCAGTGAGCAACCCTGCAATGCAGAGTAGCACAATACCTATGTGGGTAAAGTAATAGCCAATACGGTTGGGGGCCCCTTGGCGCCATAGCTCACCGGCCTCGTTATCAATAATTTTACGGAAGCCAAGCTGTGCTAACTGCTCAGCATAGTTTTTGGGTGCTAGGGTTTGCTCCCAACTGCTGAGCGCTTTTGCGCCGGGCACGCGTTTGGGTTTTTGCAGCTGCCGCCACATACCCGGGCCATTGGTGAACAAACAACTGGTTACAGAGGTAAGCAGTATAGCCAGCAACGCTACAAACCATGGTGCGCGATACACATCAAACAAGCCAATTAGGCCAAATACCTCGGTCCAAAATGGTCCATAAACGGTGATGTATTCCTCGGTTGGTAGTTGTTGGGTAACAAACGTGCCTGCCACGCTGGCTATTGCCAACGCTGCTAAAATGAGCAACGCAGCACGCATTGTAGCAAGAGGACGCAGTTGTTTAGGCAGCTTCATGGCCAGCACTGTAGCTTAAGATAGCTATAATCCAAAGTAAGGTTTGTTTTATGTGATGTGTTGTGAGTCGGCATCCTAATTGCGGATGCAATTAGTTGCCGCGGATCCAAGGTGCCCTTGGTAACAAGTGGCGGCTTTGCCGACCACGCAGTTATTTAGACCTGCGTTCGGTAGTACCATTCCATTCAGGTGGTGGTGGGTTTTTTTTGAACTCAGCAATGCGCTTGCGGTAAAGTGCTTGAATTGTTGGCAGGTGCTCTAGCTGTTCAATGCAGCTTAAGGCGTCGTCCCACTTGCGGGCGCGGAATAGCTCTAGTGCCTTATGCATGCTATCAGCATCGGCTTTGGTGTTGTGGTCGGCCGTGCGGCTGAGCACGGTAAACACATCCACCGGTTCGGTTTTGCCTTTCACTTGCACGCGGTCAATCGGGATCGTTACTAAGTTTTCATCCAGCTGGGCCACAGTATCACTACTAATAATGAGCGGTAGGCCATAATACTTACTGCTGCCTTCCAGGCGGCTGGCCAAGTTCACCGCATCGCCCAGTACGGTATAGTCAAAGCGTTGGTCGCTCCCCATGTTCCCCACACAGCTCTCACCGGTGTGGATACCAATACCCACGTCAATTTTTGGCATCCCTTTTTGTTGCCAAGTGTTGTTCATTTCAGCCAGTTTTTCTAACATAATAAGGGCTGCGGTAACGGACTGTTGGGCATGGTTGGGTACATCTAGCGGGGCGTTCCAAAACGCCATAATGGCGTCGCCCATGTATTTATCAATCGTCCCCTGCTGCTCAAGGATAATATCTGTCATCGGGGTGAGGTATTCGTTAATAAAGTTAGTGAGTTCCTCCGCAGCAAAACCTTCGCTCAGTGTGGTGAATCCGCGAATATCGCTAAATAAAAGTGTGAGCTCTTTTTGTTCCCCGCCAAGGGTAAGCTGTTCTGGGTGGTCGGCCAGCTGGCCAACCAATGTGGGTGATAAATATTGCTCGAACGTCCCTTTAATTTGCCGACGTTGCGCTTCCTCACGGCGGTATTTAAGCACGGTTTGCAGCAGATAAATAACCAGTAGGGCCAGCAAGGGGTAGGTGGCATCTAGTAGTAACCCGTTATTGATAAAAAAGTAAATGCTAGAGCTCAACACAGCGGCGGTAATAGCCACAAAACCAAGCGCTGCGGAAAAAGCGCCAAAGCGCTCAATAGTAATAATCATCAGCGCACCAACCAGCAGCACAAAAAACAGTTCAGCAGTGGGTAGCCAGTTTGGCCGGCGGATAAAATCTTGCGCTAAAATAGTCTCAATAATTTGTACATGAACATCCACCCCCGGAATGGCGGACTCTAGCGGTGTGGTTCGCAAATCTAGCAAGCCCATGGCGCTGGTGCCCATCAGCACCAGTTTGTTTTGCAAAGTTTCGGCGCCTACGGTGCCATCCATAACATCGCTTGCGGAAATATAAATCTTGTCGCTAAACGGGCGATATTTTAGCCAGAACAACCCATGTGCATCGGTTGGTAATACGTAGTTGCCCACTTTTACGGCCTGCATACCGCCTTCATCCGCACGGCCGGCCAGTTGGCGACTGTTGAGCCCTAAGCGCAGTAGTTCTAGCGATAGCGGTGGAAAAGCATGTTCACCAAAACGCACCATGGTTGGTACGCGGCGCACAATGTTGTCAGGGTCAGGAATATAACCAAACCAACCCATGCCTGTGGCTTTATCTTCTAGCCCTGAGAGGTTGCGAATAGCACGGCTGGCGGTGGGCAGCCATGGGTAGGCATGCTGTGGTAATGCCATGGGCACAGGTGGCTGAAAATTCACACTGTCGTCTGCGGCCTCGGTATGGCCAAAAGCAAAGGTAAACCCAAGCACAACTGGTTTGTTATGAATGGCGTTTTCTAGTGCATCATCGGGGTCGGGCAAAACTTGCAACTGCTGCTCTAGCGCTGGTGTGGTGGGCCAGTGTTGGCTAATGCGTTGTGGCGCAGTGCGGTCGGGCTCGGCAAACAGAATATCGTAACCAACAGCTACGGCGCCAGCTTGCAAAATTTTATCGGTCAATTCAGCATAAATGCTGCGTGGCCAAGGCCATTGACCCAAAGCATCCAAGCTTTTTTCATCGGCATCTACCACATATACGGGTGGGTCTTCTGGTAGCTCGCGCGGCCATAGCTGCTGGTAGGTATCAAACGTTTTAAGCTGTAGCATGCGCACCATGTGCGGCGGGTTTTGCTGCATCATCAGCAAGCCGAGCAAAACCAGCCATGGCAAGGCGTGCATTACCCAGCTACTAAGCGTGCGTACTAATTGGCCCTGCGCCATGTTGGGGTGAACATATTGTTTTTATTATTCAGCACCATGGAAAACACCGGTGGCGTTAATGTTGGCATCGTTCGGGTCAATAAAGTGGAAGTTACCACCCACCTCGGTTGCACCCGCACCAAAGAAGGCACCATGAATAGCACTTGTTGTGGCTGTTTGGCTATCTACCTGAAATCCAGTAGCATTAAAGGAGTTGGTGCCACTACCATGGGTAATGGTGGCATCAATATCGTAGCCGCCTAGTTCCCCATCAAAGGTAAAGCCTGTGCCAAAGGTGCCATCTAGGGTGAAATCGCCAGTATGGTGGGTAAGGGCATTGGTGGTGCGGTTATGTACGCTACCAAACATATCACCACTATAATTTACAGTTACACCATTACGTGCAGCAACATCGCCAGAGCTGGCAAGCTGGCCTTCTACAAACGGTAGCAGTGCTGTATCTATATAGGCATTACCGCTATCGCGAGTGATATCTACCGCCCATACACCCCATTGGCTGTGTTGACAGTCTGCACACAGGGCGTCGGTTGCAAATTCGCTGATGGCAAAGCCATCAACAGCAGCACTTTGGAAAGTTGGGTCAGCACCAGAATCATCGTAGCTTGCGGCGGTTGCTTCCATCACAAATACGCGGTTGCTTACCAAGGCGCTTGTGCCTTCATCTTTACCGCTAATGCCGTGCTCACCGGCGTAGAGCGTTAAGCTGTGTAGATCAATATTGTCGTTAGGGGCATCAACCACATTTAGTTGTGCAAAACCACCTACCTCTCCGGTGGTCGCGTTGCGAATGAGGTTCATTTTATTACTACCGTTAGATGTTGTGAGAGCGGCATATTTATGCCCGCCTGCATCTTCGTAACGTAAATGCCCAGCCATAAAACCACGGTGGCTCGAGAGCGAGCTGTTGGTTGTTGGTGCATCTAACAAATCTTGGCCGCGGTCAGTTGGGCCTTGCTCTACAGCAATTTGCATAATTTTATCGGTACCACTGCCCAGTTCCATGGTCAGCCCGGTTACATCGCCACCACTACCAAACACAAAGTCGGTTTTAGCAGTGCCTGCATCGCCACCATCGGCTAAGGTCCATAGGTAGGTATCACCTGTGAGCAAGTTACTGTTGTTGGCGCTGCTATCTACGTCACCAAAACCAACGCTCAAGCGTGGTAAAATGCGGTTGCCATCATCATGTAGGTATAAGTCAGCGCTCATCCAGCCGCCTAAATCCCAATCAATAAGCAAGCCAAGGTCGCCACTGGTACGTGCGTTGGCATCGGCCAGTTCATCTAGTTGACCACTCTGGAAGAAACCAGCGTTATTGGCCAGTGGGTCAGGTATCCATGCATAGTTGCTTTGCCCAGCTGTTGGAAGCTGGCTGCCCGTTAGGCGGTTACCCACCACAAACGAGAGCTGGTCACCAGTACTGGTGGTGAGATCGTAAAAGTACATATCGCCATTACCTGCGGCATACCCTTCGCCGGTTAGGGTATGGTTTTCAAATAGGAATGGTTGCACGTTAAAGCGCCCGTTGAGAGGTGCGTTAGGGAGCACACCTTTAAACTCATCGGTGGTAATGGGGGTGCCGCCACTGTCTAGCGGGGTAAAGCGGGTGGCAAAACCACCACCGCTTAGGCGTCCGGCTTCAATACGGCCCGACTCATCTTGCGAGGCATTAGCCCCCGCCGAGCGGCGTACATACAAACCATTCATGGTAAAGTTGGCGCTTTGGTCCAAAAAATCGTCTTTGTTTTCAACAACTTGGTCTTGGTTAACTTGGCTGGTGTCTACATTGGTAAGTGCACTATCTAAAACAACTGGTTGCTCCAGTGTAATGGGTGCAATTACCGGTTCTGGTGCTGCTAGTGGCACGTTGGTAAGCCCTAAGTCGGTCGGTGGTGGTGGCACAGGTACAGGCGCTGGCGCAGGGGCTGCGGTGTTTACAGGAGCCGGTGGTGGTGTGTTTGCCGCAGGCTGTGGCGGCGGTGGTGCGTTACCAGTTGGCTGTTGTGGTTGGTTTGGTTGTGGCGCAGCGGCACGGCGCGGTGCTGGTGGCTGGTTGCCGTCTTCTGTACGCGCAGTAGGCTGGGGTGCCTCGCCACGTTGTTGTGGCTCTGGGTTATTGGCTTGTTGTTCACCTTCAGGTGCGTTTTCTGGGCCACGCGGCTGCGGTTCACCTTGTTCGCCTTTGGGTTCACCACGGGGTTCGGCAGCAGGTTCGTTACCACCATCGTCATTTGGTTCGCCAGCGGGTTCATCGCGTTTGGCTGGTGGTGGGTTATTACCATCTTCACTGCCTTCACCATTGTCACCTTCTTCAGCGGCAGGTTGTTCAGGTTTTTGTTCTTGCTCGCCTTGCTCTTCTTGTTCTGCTTCAGGAGCTGGTTCGTTTGCACCGCCTTCATCACCTTCGGCCTCGTCGCCCTCGCTTTCGCCCAGTGCACCGTTTAGGTTGGCAGTAATTTCAGGTGTCATGGGTGCTGGTGGTGTGGGAGGTTGTTGTGGGTTATCCACGCGTGTAAAGCTGTTTACATTATCTAGCGGTACCGGTGGGGCATCGCTACCATTGGCGCTAACATCTAAACAACATTGGGTAAGCCCAACCAAAGTTTGGCCGTTTGGTTGTACCTGTACAATACCACCAGAGCCACGTACCCCAATGGTGGCAAATGGTGTTTTAACGCTTACGTTTTTAGGGTTTTCTTTGGCAATTTTACCGGTAACAAACTTCATTACCCCGCGTACCGAGCCCACCACACTCTTACCTTTATTGGTGCTTGGGTCGTAAACAAATTCATCAAGCGTAAGTGCGGCATTATGACCAATAGTATAAACGCTGTCATCTTCCAAAATAAGCTGCACGCGCGTGTTTTCGCTGGTGATAATTTCTTGTCCTGCAAATACGGGAGATTGAATCTCCAGCGGTAGTTTTTCGCCAGCATCATTTATGGCAAAAGCTTCACCGCGTACGGCCGAAACAATACCAATTTTCTCTGCCGCCCATAGCGGTGTGGCGGTTAAAATCAGCAGTGCAAATAACAATAGCTTACGCATGGGTTTAGTCCCGTTGTTCTGATGCTTATGGGGGTGGGCAAAAGTAAAAAACTGCATCATCAGAACCCTTTGGTCAGCGAGAATGACCAGCGCTCGTTGGTGTAGGTATAATTTTGAATATTAGAGTCTACATCGCGCCATGTATAACCTGCAGAACCTACAATGCCTTTCCATAGAGGACGCATAAAGCTAATCCCGTAAGAGCGTTGGTGGTCTTGGCGTACCGTGTTTGGGTTTACCAGTGTTTCTACATCATCATACCCTGTTACGGTGTGCCCCATGCTGAGCGTCATCATCACGTTTTTAGGGAGCTGCCGCATGTAGCTAATGGTTAGTGCGTCTTGTGTATTATCGTAATAGGCAACTTGTGTATTTACCTGTGTGCGCCCAATCGCAATGCTCAGCATATCTTTAGGAGTCATTGCAAAGCGGGTGGTAAGTGTGGCGTCGGTTGCTTGTCCGTTACGTAGTTCGTTAGTGGTGGCACTATCGGTATTGCGGTAGCGGCGTACTTCGTGTCCTAGTGCTAACTGTACTTGCACTTTGGGGTGTAGGGTGTATTTCCAGTGGCCACTGTAGCGGCGGCTAATTTGGTAGTCGGCCCGGGCAAGGTTAATATCGGTATAGGTGTATTTTAGCCCAAACTCACTTTTCCATGTGGGTAAGGTAAACACTGGGCCGCTCCCAATGTTTTTCAGCGTGGTATCTAGGTTGCCCATGCTGCTTTGGTCTGTTTTATAGAGCAATCCATCGGTAACCCACTCCTGCTTTCCTTGCAGTGGTAGGCGGTAACTGTGGTGCAAGCTTAGTGCGGCATAGCGGTGTTCATCACTCGCCTTTTGGGAGTTGCTTCCCAGCGGAATACTCACGCCAAGTAGGTCTACCTCACCACTACTGGCGGCGGCGTTGGCGTTGCTGTCAAAGTTAATACCTGTAATCACCGCGCCACCTAGCTTGTGTTTTACTTGGCGTTTGCGTAGCTCGGCTAAAACGGTATCAATATTTTTCTGCACATTTTCGGGTGGGTTGCCTGCTGCTACTTCGTTAAACAGCTCTTCAGCCTTGGCATCGTTGTTGAGTGCCATGTGCACCAAACCTAGCTCTAGCTTTACCCGTGGTAGGTCGGAGTTAATAATCAGCATCCGCTCATAGGCGGCCATGGCTTCGTCGTATTTGCCCATTTTGTAAGCCAGCTGGCCATAGGCAAAGTTAGCCTTAAGGTCTTTAGGGTTTTCACGGATTTGGGTAAATAGCTCGGCCAGTTGCTCTTGTGGGGCTAGTGGCTCAACAGCAGTGGTGGCGGAAACATCCTGCGCCAGGGTGGGCAGGGTAACCAGTAGGGCAGCGCTGGCTGCCAAAAGGCTTTTATGCAGCGCCATGTTCCTGGCGTAAGCGCTGAATCTCGTTGCGTAAGTCAACCGATTCTACAATGACACCTAACATTGTCATCACGCTCTTAATGTCATCAATGGTAGAGAGCGGGAAACTACCATAACGTGGTACCCCGTCATCCATTTCTTTAATGTGGTTCATCAGCTGTACAGCACCAACCACCTTGTTTTGGAAATTCAGCAACGGGAACGCCACCATAGATTTGGTGTTGTAGCCGTGTTTTTGGTCAAATGCGTTGTTAAAGCTGTACGGTGCATCCAGGGGTAGGTCATACACATCGTCAATTTCTAGCACTTCAGCGGTGGAAGCTACGTAACCAACAATAGAAACCAAATCAATCGGCATGGTAAACTGAGCGGGTTCTAGCGGCACAGCATCGTTATGTAGTGCCATGGCGGTTAGCTCGTGGCAGTCGGTACCAGCAGGGCGGGCAATAAAAATGCTACCGGCTTCGGCCATAGTGTGGCGGCGTAGTTTGGCCAAAATAACGTCTAGCACACGGTCGGTGCTAAAATCTTGTTGGTGTCCCAACAGCTGCACAATTTCGTCAAGCAAGCTCACAGCAATTTCCTTAGTTGTTGGCCTTATTGTTGTGGTTATTTTAGGAGCTTCGTGTGTCAAATCCACCTCTAGCAGTTGTTTATGACAAAACCTTGGCACACCCTGTGGCCAAGCTGCCGCGGTTTGTTATAATGCGGTTGAAGTTTTTATAAATAGTGAGGAAATAAAATGCGCTTTTTTAGCCTAGTATCTGCCGTATTACTGCCATTTTTGGCACATGCAGCACCTGTTGCAGATTTCACTCTGCCCGACCAGCATGGCAAGGTGCATAAGCTGTCTGACTATAAAGGTAAAACCGTTGTGCTGGAGTGGACCAACTACGGCTGCCCATTTGTGCGTAAGTTTTATGATGCGGGCGAAATGCAGCGCCTGCAGCAAGAAGCACTGGCAAATGATGTGGTGTGGCTGAGCATTATTTCCTCAGCACCGGGTAAACAAGGCCACCTTACCGATGCTGATGCCGTGCAAAAAGTAGCAGCCGAAAGCTTTGCTGGCACCGCAGTGTTGCGTGATGAAGATGGTAGCGTAGGTCGCCAGTTTGGCGCCACCAACACACCACATATGTATGTGATTAGCCCCAGCCAAGAGCTCTATTATAAAGGCTCGATTGATAATATCCGCAGCTTCCGCCAGTCCGATATTCCTAATGCCACCAACTATGTAACCGCTGCGCTGGAAAGCTTAAAAAATGGCCAAGCTGCAAACCCAGCCGAAACCACAGCATACGGCTGCTCCATTAAGTACGCCTATTAGCCTGACTAAGCTTGTATGCTGCACAGCACTCCGTTACAGTGTCGCATCATGAAATTTCTGCTGCGTTGGTCAAAACTCATTTTAGCTGTGCTGTGCTTGGTGCTTGGCTTAGCTATTTTTGTATTGCCCGTGCCTATTGGTTGGTTGCTCATTTTGTGTGGTTTGGCACTATTGATTGCGGAAAGTACCCGCGCACAACGCTGGGTGCGTAGTTGGCGCCAACAAAACACCTGGTTGGATACTAAGGTGCGCGATGTTGAGCCCAAAATGCCACATTTTTTAAAGCACTTAATGGCGTTGACTGACCCAAATTTGGAAAAAAATGACAAAAAGTGACCTTTTAGCCGTACTTTTTCTTGGCGTAGGCCGTACCCCTTGTTAGAATTGTAGAGATATATGAGTAATGAAAGTGCCTGCAATGACTAATACCGATGCACTCCAAGCCTTACCAGAGTACGAAGAAGGCTACATCCCTACCGACGCTGAAGAGTACATGAACCCCAAGCAATTGGCGTATTTTCGTGATCAGCTCATCAAATGGCGTGAAGACCTAGAGCAAGAAAGTGCCGAAACACTTAACGACCTGCGCGAGTTCAGCAGTATCGAGGCTGACCCAGCCGACCAAGCAACAATTGAGTACGAGCAAGCTGTAGAGCTACGTACCCGCGATCGTGAGCGCAAGCTAATCAACAAAATTAATGAGGCACTAGGCCGCATTGCCGAAGGTGAGTTTGGCTACTGCGAAGAATCAGGCGACCCAATTGGCATTAAACGCTTGCTGGCACGCCCAATCGCTACGCTCTCTATCGAGGCGAAGCAGCGTCAGGAAAAGCGCGAAAACAGCTACGCCGGTTGAGGAAATATAACAGTGTGTTGTCAGCTAAGCTGCAACACACTGGTGGGGACACCCCCCCCGCGCTGACCAATCGCCGCTGGCGATTTGGGACAGCGGGCCATTAACGCTAAACTTCGCATAAACCTTTTTGGCCAAGCGCTATTTAGCCTATTTCAGCGTTGAAAGAGCACCCAGCCATCCCATTATCCCACCCTCAGACTGTAAAGTTCTAGATATTTAGGCGGGTTTTGTGAGACCTTTTTGCGTGAAAGTGCTGAGTTTGTTAAGCTTTGCCCATGCCACGTAAAGAATCGCCAGCAGTAAACGCCAAACTACTTGAACTGTTGGTATGTCCGCTGACCAAAACAACGCTGACGTACGATGCTAAAAAGCAAGAGCTCATAAGTGCTGCCACACAGCTGGCCTTCCCGGTGCGTGATGGTATCCCGGTACTGTTACCAGAAGAAGCGCGCGCGTTGAACACTCAGCCCAGCACAAAAAAATAACCCCACCAAATGGTGGAGTTATTTTAAGTCTTAGCCACATGGTGGCGCATGTGCTGCACAGTAAGAAGAGTTGGGTTTTTGGGGGTCTCCGCACCATACTTTAACATTGCTGGGGTCGCCAATAATGCGTTTACACCCGCCACGAGGTAGGTTTGCTAAGGCAAACGGCCCCCCACCTTTGGGCGGTGCGAGGTTGTTATCGCGCGCTTGCGCACTTGCTTTGCGAGCCTCGTTATCTCTACGAGAGTCCGCATCACGCGAAATGCGCCGTATATTAAAGTCTGTATTGATTCGTGCTAGGCCTTGTTTACTCCAACCATAATGGGTTCGTAAATTGGAGATGTGATGCTTGCTGATTACCATATCGTCTTCTGTACGATAGCGCTTGTTGATAATATCAACAAGTTGAGCGTCGGTTCGCTGGAGATATAGCGCATAAATACAGGCTAATACTTCGTCGCGATATATCCACCTGAGAGGTTCCTTGATTTGAGGTGGGCTTGCAAATGGCTGAGCCTCACCAAACAGTTTTTTGTGAGAATGAGCAATAAGGGCAGCGCTGATTTGTTCAGCAGTCACATGAATATTTTCTGTAATAGCGATGTGCTGCGTAACATATTCAGCAATACGTGGGTGTGATGCCCCTTTAGCTGTGAGAGCTTTAAAGAGCTCTGCTACACCTTTCAAACTTGCCCAGTCAGCGGTTGTTGTGTGTGTCATGCTTTGCCTCCAATGAAGAGGGTGAACGGTATAAAGTTTGAAACGCTTATATACTGCATACAGTTTAACGTCAAGCTTGCGTCGTGGTGTGGCTTTCAGTATGGTATCTGCCAATTCACGCGTTCTGTTTCTCGGCCTTTGCGGCCTGATTCTCTAGGAGGACTTTCATGTCTCATCTTCAACATGCGCAGCCCTCCGTGCTTAGTCGCATGTGGGGTGCTGTTTATAACTTACTTTGCTGGGTCACCTCCCTTTGTGTGGGCTCAGTTGTTAACTTGGTATTTGCATTATTGAGCCTAGTGATACTGCCGCTATGGGCCGTGGGGTACGTTGCTTATCTGTTGTTCACAGGTGGGCGGGTACAGTGGGCTGCAGCTGTAGTGCTTATTGTGGCGCCGCTCTCCATAACTGGTATTGCTACGTGGTTTGCTTTGTCGGGATTTTTCTCGCCAACACAGTGGGTGGTTACGGCTATTATTGCCGTAATCTCATGGGGTGTGGTGGAAGGTGCAGTGGGCGTTGCCCACCATCGGTATTTTAGCCATAACGCTTTCCAGCTTACCCATGTAAAAACCATGACTCGTGTTTTTGCAAACTGGGCCGCTATGGCGCTGCAAATGGACCCAAATACATGGACACCTGAACACAGGCTACACCACAAGTTTGGTGATCAATGGGGCTTTGACCGTTATTCTCCCTACAATAACCCGCTGGTTCAGTTTGAACCGGATAAGGGTACACGGTGGGAGCAGTTTCTCGGCTTTACGTGGTCACACGTGGGTTGGATGCTTGACGCCCGCGCGCGTGAAGTATCGCCAGAAGCAGAAGTGTGGTTGACCACAAACCCTGTGTGGAAAAACCGTGCCAATGACCCAATATTGCAGCATCACCATGACAATCACTGGAAAGTGGTGTTGATGCAGCAAGTTGGTATTCCACCGCTGTTGTGGCTGGTTTCTGCCTGTGTAGTACTGCCGTTTGGGGTAAGCTTGTTTACTGTAGAATGGTTTGCGGTGTTTATGTTGGGCTGTCACGCTGGGCGTGCACACCAACATGGTATGACGCACTTCATCAACAGTTGGAACCACCTGTGGGGCGCACAGCCTCACAATAAAGATGGAGTAGGCACCTCAGCACGTGATGTGTGGTGGTTGAACCTGCTCACTGGTGGTGAGGCGTGGCATAACGAACACCATACTTTTGAAGGGTTGGCCATTCATGGTGACCCGCACAAGTTTGTTGACCGGGTGCTGGACCGTAATGGTACCCTGATTTTGTTTGCGGCGAACATTGGTTGGGTTAAAAACCCACGCTATCGCATTCAGGGCACCAACCAAATTGTGCCATATATTCCAGGTGTAAAACCTGCATAGATCACCCCCCCCCCCCCCGTAGCTCATGTTGCGGGGGGTATTTTTTTATTAAGCGCTAGTTATTATGTTAAATGAGTTTCAATGAATTCGGCCATTAGCGGCATTGCCTCGGGCGCAATAAAGTGCTCTACGTCTGGGAAGGTGTGTGCTGTAACAGCTTGCCCGCGCTGTTCTAGTTCTGCCTTTGCGGATTCAATACCTTCTGGTTCCACTACTGGGTCGGCCTCGCCATGCAATAGCAAATGTGGGATATGTGCTGGCTGTTGTGGGTATTTATCTTCAAACAACAGCATTCCTGCGTAGCTGATCACACCGGTAGGTGTTGTTTGCAGGTGTGGTGCGCTGAACAAACTGGTCATACCACCTTGGGAAAAACCTAGTAGAATATATTTCTCAATGCCATATTCCTGTCTAATGTGTTCTACCAGCTGGTCAATCTCATCGCGGCTGGCTTCCAACCCTGGTTTATCAGCAAAACGGCCTTCTTCAATATCAAACCACTGGTAGCCTTCGTTATACGGCGTGGGGTCTGGAGCATTAGGTGCAAACCATGCAATATCGCCAAAAATATCCATTGGGAGGAATTTTTCAAAAAAATAGGCTAAATCTAACAGGTTTTGGCCATCAGCGCCGTATCCATGTAATAAAATAACAGCATATTTTGGGTTTGGTGGGGTCAGTGCAGGTCCTTCAAGCATGTGCCTACCCTAGCAAAGTTATGTGTCCTCGGCTACACTCCTTAGTATGAAAAAAGTTTTATTGCTGCTCAGCCTATTTTGCACACCATTGCTGCACGCACAGGAAGATGCGGAGCAATGGTTACAGCACGTGGAAAGTTACCTGAACAGCCTGAGTAGCTTACAGGCCGATTTTACTGAAGTCGTTTTTCATAGTGGCCAATGGCGTACGGGTACGTTTAGCTACCAAAAGCCGGGTCGCTTTCGTTGGCAGTATGCGCAACCGACCTCTGCCACGCTGGTTGGTACCGGGAGTCGGGTGTTTTTTTATGATGCAGTAACCCATCAAATTACTCAGGTTCCGCGCAATGTTGGGTTTTTAGGGTTGCTTAGCCAAAAAGAATGGCGCCTAGAGACCGATAAAACACGCGTGAGTAATATCGCAACATCAGATAAGCATGTCACGGTAGCGCTCAGTTTTCCTAGTGCGGGCGGGTTGCAGCCACTGAAGGAGATGCTGCTTGTGTTCCGTCGTGAACCATTACAATTGCAAGAGCTTGTAACCATCGACCCGCTCGATCGCCGTGTGCATGTAGGTTTTAGCGCTATTGCTGAAAATGCGCAGTTGGATCCGGGTTTGTTCAAATTCGTTGCTGAACAGCACCCCTTAGATAATTAGAAATTTGCAATGCTCTTGCGGTCAGCAAAGCTGCCGCAAGGCACCAAGGACACCTTGGATCCGCGGCAACTAATTGCATCCGCAATTAGGATGCCGGGCCCGCAGCGCTGGTGTTTACATCAGTTTTGTGGCCTAGTACCCACCTAGGTATTTGAAGGGTTTGCTGTAAATCTCGTCATTGCGAGTGTAGCGAAGCAATCTATGTGATTTTTTGGGTTATCGTAGGCCTTACGCCGCTTTTTTACTTTTTTTGTAGATAAAGGTATTTTTGCTCACATCATCACCAGCCAGAATGTTCAAAATACGCTCGCTGGCATGGCCATCCCCATACGGGTTGTTGATTTGAGACATGGCCTGATACGCCGCATCGCTAGCGAGCAGTGTTTCAGCTTCGGTAATAATTTTATCGGTGTTGGTTCCTACCAGCTTAACAGTACCTACTTTGGCGGCTTCCATGCGCTCGGTCACATCGCGCAGTACCAGTACTGGCTTGCCCAGGCTGGGCGCTTCTTCTTGCACACCGCCGGAATCGCTCAAAATCAAATGGCTTTGCTGCATGAGCGATACAAAATTCGGGTAATCCTGCGGCTCAATTAGGTGAATATTATCAATACCCATCAGGTAGCGTTCGGCGCTGTCTCGCACATGGCGGTTAAGGTGAACGGGGTACACAAACTCAATATCTTGCGTGTCGGCAAGGTGGCGAATAGCTTGGAAAACACGTTCAAACCCTTCGCCATAGTTCTCGCGGCGGTGGGCAGTGACCAACACCATTTTTTTATCAGGGTTAAGCTGTGGCACTGGGTTGCGTGGCTTTTCAGCAAGCAGTTTGGTAGTTTCAAACAGAGCATCAATCACAGTGTTACCGGTAATATGCACGCCGCTGGTAATTTTTTCTTCAGCTAATACATCCGCTGCATCTTGTGTGGGGGCAAAGTGCCAATCGGTTACTTGGCTTACAATGCGGCGGTTACCTTCCTCTGGGAAGGGAGCATAGTTGTCGTGGGTGCGCAGGCCGGCTTCAATGTGCGCTACTTCGGTGCGGGCACCGGCGGGGATATCACGGCGAATGTAGTAGTCAAACCCATAGTAGGCGGCAAGCGCGCCAATAAAGGTGGTGGTGGTATCACCTTGTACAATCACCACATCTGGGCGTTCTTTTTCAATAACTTGTTGCAAACCGTTGAGCAGCTTACTGGCTAGCAACGCTAGTGGCTGTTTGTGTTCCATCACCCGCAGGCGGTAGTCAGGAGAAATATTAAACCAATCCAGCACCTGGTAGAGCAGCTCATCGTGTTGCCCTGTTGCACACACTTTAACGTTAAAGCGGGGGTCTTGCTTCATAGCACGAATTACCGGTGCGACCTTAATAGCCTCCGGTCGTGTACCGACAATAACAAGAGCTTTCCTTACACTTTGCTGCATAGCGCTCACTCAAACGGATTTAGCGTTTTGGGTCAAGCTGTATTCATAAAATAGATGCGCAAAAAGCACAGGTGGCTATTTTTTTGCCTTTCAACTAGGCAGCGAGGCGGGGAAGTACTGGCTATAATAGACTGTTTCCTGTCAGTATAAAGTCGTGCAGCGTCCAATAAGAATAAAGCTGCAGTTAAATATTCGGAGGGAGAGTGAGGAAAAACCTCATCATCGCTATACTCTTGTTGCTCGGCCAGAGTGCCGCTGCGCAGGAGGCTTTTTTCACCCAGAGTGGTGGGCGTGGGTTGCAAAACGCACGTCAGGATGCGCGCGTTACGCGTGCTGAGTCCGATATTGGCGTTCTCCAAGAAGAAGTCGAACGTATTGAACCCCATGCATTTGAAGAAATTTCCGCCTGTACTGGTAGTGGCAATAAGCTGCGCTGGGATGGCGATAGCTGGGTTTGTGATAGCGAGATCGACCCAACTGTTATGGACTTTGCAAAAAGTTCTCTCCCTGTTTGTGCACCGGGGCAGGTGCTACGTACCAACGGTGTGCGCTTTATTTGTGCGGAAGATGAAGGTATTGCCGCGGAGATTGACCCAACGGTACTTGAGTTTGCTAAAACACCTCTCCCTAACTGTACTGGCGCTCAGGTACTAACCACCAATGGTAGTGGCGATGGGTTTGAGTGTCGCGTTGACCTTGGTCTGTTGGAAGAAGTCGACCCAACCGTTGAAGATTTTGCTAAAACCCCGCTACCAAGTTGTGGCCTGAAGGAGGTTTTAAAGGCAAGTGGTAACGAATTTAGCTGTGTAACTGACGATGCAGGGGTAGAGGTTGAGGTAGACCCAACCATTACCGTACGTGAAGATGGCAAATGGTGTTACAACGACGGCACCAACGTGATTTGTAACCGCGATGCACCTATTTTCTGTACCGATACTGAAAAACTGATGTGGAACGACACCGACGAGGTGTGGGAATGTCAGCCAGATATTGGTGGTCCAGGCCGTGCTATTTTGCTTGGTGAGCTTGGTGATGTAGACCTAGATACTACTGCTCCAGCTGTTGATGACGTGCTGATGTACGATGGTAGCGGCTGGGTAACTCATGCGGAAAAAGACCCAGAGGTAGGCACATTAACGGCTACCAACATGTGTTACTCCGATGGTACGCAGGTGATTTGTGACGGTGCCCCAATTTTTGACGGTGGTAACGTAGGTATTGGTAACACACCGGGTAGTTACCGTTTGTACGTAGATGGTAATGCACGTATCACTGGCGATATCGCTATTGATGGTGAGCTTTCTAGTAACAGCTTTGACATTGAAATGAACGACCTGAACGATGTGAACATTAGTTCAGCCGCGAGTGGAGATTTCTTGTACTACGATGGCAGCAACTGGGTAGACCGCGCCCCTGTTGTGAGCGACATGACCGACGTAAACACCTCCGGTGCCGGTGGTACCAGTATTTTGCGTTACAACGGTTCTACTTGGGTACCAGGTAACGAGCTAGACCCAGAAGTGCAAACCTGGGCCAAGATTGACGCCTCTACCAACCTTACTGTTGCTTGTGCCGCCGACCATGTTCTGACCTTCGATGGCACCCGCCTGAACTGTACTGCCGATGCAGGTAGTGCCGCTGACCCTATCATGCTGGATGATCTGGGCAATGTGAGTGCTGCCGCACCAAACGATGATGAAGTAATTGTGTTTAATAGTGTTTCAGGTGACTGGGAATCTGAGGCACAAAACTGGACCAAGGGTGCAGCTAACCTTATTTATAAGCAAACGGGTAATGTAGCGATTGGTACCAACGCTGCGGACGACCAGCTGGATGTCGCCGGTCGTATTGATACCACCACCAGCTACGCCATTGGCGGTAACACTATTTTAGATAACGAAGGCACCAATAACCTACAAGTTGGTGTGGGTATCAGTACTAACGGTCAGCAAAACGTGTTGGTTGGTGGTGCAGCAGGTGCTGTAAATGCAGGTAACGCGAACACCGCTGTGGGTTATGCGGCGCTTACTACTAATAATACTGGTGCTAACAACGTAGCATTGGGTCGTGCTGCTTTGGGTGCTAACAGTAGTGGTTCTGGTAATGTGGGTATTGGTTATCAAGCTGGTTTCCAAAACCAAAGTGGTGCCGACAACGTGGTTATTGGTAATGCAGCGGGTATTGGTACGGCGGCTAACAGCTACAGCAATAATATTCTGATTGGTGCTGGCTCGGGCTTTGGTCTCACAACAGGTTCCAGCAATGTTATTATTGGTCACCAAGCAGGCCTTACTTTAGATGATGGCGGTAATAATATCTTGCTAGGTGCTGGTGCAGATGTACCAAGTGCCAACACAACAAATTACATGAACCTCGGCGGTGTTATCTTTGCCGACCTTTCAACCGATAGAGTTGGTATTGGTATTACAAACAGTGTTACTGCATTGCAAGTAAGCGGCACGTTGATGATTGCTGACGGCGGCGAAGATTGTAGCGACCTAAGCCTCAGTGGTGCAATTCGCTACAGCACGTCGAGCGGCGGTGGGGTTGAATATTGTAACGGTGCTGCGTGGCAGCGCTTAGCTGTTTCTGGTAACGAGAGCGTTATTCAGCAGGATGACTCCGAAGTACGTGTGACCGACAGCGGCACAGGTGTGATTAACCTAGCGGTAGATGATGACTCTATGTTGCAGCTGACCACCCAGCGTGTGTTAGCTCGTAAGGTATTTGGTGTACTGCCAGCCATTAACCCTGGTGATGTGGCGCAAACCACCCTACCAAGTAGCTTAGAAGGTGCGGGTACACGCTTGGTGTTCTTCCCGAACAAATCAGCGTTCCGTGCTGGTGCTGTAAGCGGCGCCCAGTGGAATGATGAAAACATGGGCGACTATAGTATAGGTTTAGGTTACGACACACAGGCCGATGGTGATTACGGCATTGCACTGGGTGATAGTAACCGTGCACAAGGCACACGTAGTGTGGCACTTGGCCAGGGCATTACCGTAAGTGGTAATAACAGCTTTGGTATTGCGCTGGATGACCAATCAGGCACCACAGTTTCCGATGCTAATGTGATGGCCATTATGGGCGGTAACGTAGGTATTGGCACCGAATCGCCCGACTTTGAATTGCAAGTAGTAGGCACCGTAGCTGCCGACCAAGCCAACATTAGTGGTACCATATATGCCGATGGTATTGCCATTACCGGCAGCAGCCAAACCTTTGATGGTACTAGTATTTATGCTGACGATAGCAGTGTAACCGTGATTGATAATGGTGTAGGCGCTGGCGTTGTAGCGTTTGACCTTGAAGGCGCCCGTTACGGCACATTGAGCACTGCAGGCTTGCAGCTAAGTGGTGCTATTACAGCAACCACCAGCGTGCAGGCACCAAGTATTTTAGCTACCAACCTTACTGGTACACTGCAAACTGCGGCCCAACCAAATGTGACCAGCCTTGGCACGCTAACCGGCCTCACTGTAAACGGTAACGCAGGTTTTGGTGGCGGTACACTCACTGCAGCCACGGTGGACATTAACGGCGGCGCTATTGATGGCACTGTCATTGGTGCTAACGTACCAGCAGCAGCTACCGTAACAACCTTGAACACCACAGGCGATGCCTTGGTGGATGGTACGCTCACTATTACTGGTGGCTTAAATGTATCAGGCACCCAAACAATTGATGGCGTTATTTTTGCCAACGGTGGTGTAGAAGCAGCAAGCACCATTACAGCAACAGCCTTTAGCGGTGACGGTTCAGCCCTAACTAACGTAACCGCCAGCAGCCTCGACTGGTATGGCCTTACCAATGTGCCAACAGTGGTGCAACGTGTGAGCGATACCACCCTAACTGCAGCCGAACTTGCCCAATTAGAAAATAT